>CANGLW010000028.1 GCA_947454955.1 Comamonadaceae bacterium | reverse complement strand
TTGAACATCCAGCGCGACCTTCAGCAGTTTTTTGTGAACCTGGCGCGCGACCCGGCGGTGGCCAAGTATTTCAACGAGGCCGACTTCACCCACGACATCGTGGTGATGGGACGGTCGAGTTCCCCAACCCGGCCGGTTCGTTTGTCTTTGCAAATTTACCCCTATGGCCAAGGCCGGCAACTGTTGTTGTCGCGCGATGTGACCGCCTTGGAGCAAGCCGAGGCGATGCGCCGCGATTTTGTGGCCAATGTATCGCATGAAATTCGCACGCCGCTGACGGTGATGTCGGGCTTCATTGAAACCTTGCAGACCCTGTCGCTGAACAAAGCTGAACAAGACAATTACCTCAAACTCATGGGCGAGCAGGCCCAGCGCATGCAAAGCTTGGTGGATGATTTGTTGGTCTTGTCGCGCCTGGAAGGCAACCCCTTGCCGGGTGAGTACGAGTGGGTGGATTTGGGTGAGTTGCTACAAAAAGCTAAGCAAGAGGCTCAGCTTTTATCAGGTGTTTTGGCTGGATTGGGTCAAGAACCTCATGTGATTGAGATGACTTGGTTGCCGGTGGTTTCTTTGGCGGGTGCTGCTGCCGAGATGCTCAGCGCCTTGACCAACCTGGTGAACAACGCGGTGCGCTACACCCCCGCAGGTGCGACGGTGGAGGTGCATGCAACCATGCTCGATGACGGCAGGTTGGCGATTGCGGTGCGCGATGCGGGTCAAGGCATTGCGCCAGAACATTTGCCCCGTTTGACCGAGCGCTTTTACCGTGTCGACCGCAGCCGCTCACGTGAGTCGGGTGGCACGGGCTTGGGTCTGGCCATCGTCAAGCATGTGATGCAGCGCCATGGTGGCGAGCTCAAAATCGAGAGCCAGTTGGGCAAAGGCTCCTGCTTCACTTTGGTGTTCCCCGCCAGCCGTGTTCGGGTCACGCAAAGCTTGCCGTCTGAACAGACTTAAGGGCGTTGTTCCCGCTGGAACATCTGCCAAATCATCAGCCAGAAAATGACCGAGGTCAGGATGACCGAGGCGATGCCCGCCAACCAAAAAGCGACCGGGCTGTGCATGGCTGGCCATGAGCCCAGGCCTTCATAGGCCAAGACATAACCGCCATACAGGCCCACGCCCCACAAGAACACGCCGTAAATCAGCATGGGGGCCACCGTGATGCGGAAACACCGCAACACAAACACACCAATGGCCTGCATGGCATCGAACACATGGTAGAGCGCAATCCACCCCAGCAGGCTCACCGCCAGGTTCACCACCTCAGGGCTCTTGGCATACAAGCCCGCCAGGGGTTCGCGCAAGAGCCACAAGAGCATGGCCAGGCACAGGCTGGTGAACAAGCCCATGCGAAAGCCCAAGCTCACCGCGTGTTTGGCACGGGGTGGCTGGCCCGCACCCAACCAAAAACTGGTGCGTGCGCTGGTGGCAATGCCTAAAGCCAAGGGCATCATGTAGAGCACCGCGGCCAGGTTGGCAGCAATTTGGTGGCTTGCAGCAGCAGCTGTGCCTTGGCGGGCAATGAACAGTGCCATCAGCGTGAACGAGGTCACTTCCACCAACACGGCCAAACCACCCGGCACGCCCATGCGCGCGAACTCGCCAATCGTGCCCCAATCGGGTTTTTCCAGACGCGCCCACAAGTGCAAGGGGCGATACAAGTCACGCGTGCGCAGCAGGTAAAACGCCAGCAAGAGCATGGTGTAGTTCACCACCAATGTGGCCACCGCACAGCCCACCACACCCAGAGCGGGCACACCCAAACCACCGAAGGTGAGCCAAATCGAGAGCGGAATTTTCAAACCCAAGGAACCGATTTGCAGCCAAGTCACCAGCAGTGGTTTACCCAGGCTTTGGTTGAGCGTGCTGTACAAACGAAACAACAAAGCCGGTGGCAAGGCCAGGGCCAAGACCGCGAGGTAGGTGGTGATATCGGGGCGCAGCGCGGGCGGCACTTGACCCCAATCCAGCAAAGAGCCGGGAAACAGCAACACCACCATGCCCAACACAATGGTGATGCCGCACAGGTACAGCGCCTGCCGGAATGAGTAGCCCACTTTGTGCGACTGCTTGGCACCATGCAGCTCAGCCCAAATGGGCAGCAAGGCTTGCAACACGCCCATCAGGCCCACGAACACGCTCATGTAAATGGCCGAGCCCACCGACAAGGCCGCCAAAGATTGCTCGGCAAATTGGCCAGCCACGATGGTGTCGGTCACGCCAAAGGCCATGGTGGCCAGTTGCCCAGCCAGCACTGAGAGCGCGTGGCGCGTGATGGTTTTGAATTCGGTCACAAGCAGATCAGGCAGGGCTTATCGGCGGCGGTAGATCAGCAGGTCTTCTTCGCCCACGCGTGGGTGGCCCACAGCGGTGTGCAGCTCCCACAAAGACATGTCCACACTTTGCGGCAAGCTGCCAGCCTGGTCTTTGTCCACGATCAGCCAGTTGCATGAGCGCTGGCCAGGTGCAATCTCGATCGCAAGTTGGCCGTGGTAGTCGATGGCCGTCATCAAGCCGCGGTGCAGACCCCAAGCCTCAGCGCAAGCACCTTGGGTGATGACTTCGAGCTTGGACACCAGCGGCGCGTAGCTGCGCGCATGGTTGAGCAATGGCATCCACAAGGTGGTGAGCAACAACCAGCACAACGCAGCACCGCCTGAGGGCAAGACCAAACTTTTCCAGATGGCGGCGCGGTGACGGCCCACGCGCCAGCGCACCAACCAGCCCCAAGCCAACGTGGCCAGCAGCGCCACAGCCAAGGCGGGCCAGGCCAGCACGGGTTCAAAGCCGGGTGCCAAGCGCTGCACGTTGGCAGCAGGTTGTGCGGGAAAGCCGGTTTGCATCGCCATCCACACCACCCAAATGATGAAGGCGCAGCCGGTGAAGAAAATCAGGGTGAACCAGTCAATCAAGGCTGCCAGGCTGCGCTTGAGGGTGGGCAGCGCAAAGGCTGCCAAGGTGGCCAGGGCCGGTAAGGCCAAGAGCAAAGCCCGGTCGCCTGCGGTGGTGAACAAGGTGCCGGTGAAGGTGACGATGATGAACCACACCGGCCAGGCCAAGTGACGGCTGGCCACCCAACGTTTGGTGCCTTGGGTTTGTGTGAAGATTTGCCGACGCCAACGCCACAGCGTGAGCAAAGCCAGCGGCCACGTGGGCCAGGTGAACCAGGCCAAGAGCGTCACAAGATGCTGCCAAGTGGCACCGTTGAATGCCGGGGTGTGCAAGCGCCAGCGCCACAGGTCGAGCACCCCGATGAGTGCGATCAGCACCAGCAAGTTGCCCAACAAGAACACGCTGGTCACACGGTGCGCGGCGGTGTGGTCAAAACGCGGTGGGTAGGGGTTGAAGCTGTGGTCCACAGGTGGGTTGAGCAGATGCAACACCAAGGCGCCTGCGCACAACAGCAAGGCCGTGGTGGGCGCACCACTGAGGGCCAAACCACACAAGCCCGCACACAAGCTGATGTAAGGCACAACACGCCGGTAGGGCAAGGCGGCCACGGCAAAAAAACTCAAAGCCGCGCAACTGAGTTGGGCGAGTGCGGGGGTGGTTTCGTGCGAGAGCTGGGCCAGCCCCAAGCTGGCGATCAAGGCCAATAAACCACCATCGGCCATGGCGCGTGCGTAGTCGGTGGGTTTGGCCTCACCGCCAAAGGCAAAGGCCACCGGTTGCGCTTGCGGGCTGCGCGCCAAGTAGTACGTGCCTTGCCAAACCGCAGCCAGAGTGAGGGTGAGCAGGGCGATGAAAGGAAAGCGCACCGCCAGGTCCGCGGGCACCCAGGTGGGCAAGACCTTGAGCATGGCCGCACCCAGCCAGTAGGGCAGCAGGGCATCGAACTCTGGGGCTTGGCCAAACAGCCGCGGGGTTAACCAATCGCTGCGGCCCAAGGCCAGTTCGCGCATGAAGCCAAAGGCGGTGATGTCTTCGACCCGCCACGGGCCACGGCTGAAAAAACCGGGCAACACATAGGCCAGGCAAAAGAGCAGCAAGGCAATGCGCGGCAAGCGCCTGACGGCGCCTTGTGCAACGATGGCGGGGCTGGGACGGTTCACAGGAATAGCTTACACAAAGCCAAAGACACCAACAAAACAAAAGGGCAGCGCGGTCGCCCGGGCTGCCCTTGCGTGAGGCTGGACTTGCTTACTTGGCAGCAGTCTTGCCGAAACGGTTGCGGAAGCGCTCCACACGGCCGCCCATGTTGTCCACGGATTTCTGTGTGCCAGTGTAGAAGGGGTGCGACTCGCTGGTGGTGTCAAGCTTGAAGAGGGGCAGTTCGCGGCCGTCTTCCATCTTGATCATTTCCTTGGTGTTCGCGCAGGAACGGGTCACGAATTTGAAACCGTTGGACATGTCCTGGAAGCAAACTTCGCGGTAATTGGGGTGAATGCCGTCTTTCATCTCTAACTCCATCAGTTGCGACAGCCGCCCGGGCCTATCCCTGGGTACTTACCGCGAAAAACGTCAATTATAGCTTATCCGCCTCGACGCATCATGTCGAAGAACTCGCTGTTGGTCTTGGTGGCGCGCATTTGCTTGAGCACCATCTCCATCGCCTCGATTTCGTCCATGTTGTAGAGGAACTGGCGCAGGATGCGGGTTTTTTGCAAGATCTCTGGCGAGAGCAGCAACTCTTCACGGCGGGTGCCGCTGCGGTTGAGCTGGATCGAGGGGAACACGCGCTTTTCATACAAGCGGCGGTCCAGGTGAATCTCGCTGTTGCCGGTGCCTTTGAACTCTTCAAAAATCACCTCGTCCATGCGGCTGCCGGTGTCGACCAGCGCGGTGGCGATGATGGTCAAAGAACCACCTTCTTCCACGTTACGCGCGGCACCCAAGAAGCGCTTGGGGCGTTGCAGGGCGTTGGCATCCACACCACCGGTGAGCACCTTGCCAGATGAAGGCACCACGTTGTTGTAAGCGCGGGCCAAACGGGTGATGGAGTCCAACAAAATCACCACGTCTTTTTTCAGTTCGACCAAACGCTTGGCGCGCTCGATCACCATCTCGGCCACGTGCACGTGACGGGCAGCCGGCTCGTCGAAGGTCGAGGCAATCACCTCGCCCTTGACGGTGCGTTGCATCTCGGTCACTTCTTCAGGGCGCTCATCGACCAGCAACACCATCATGTGGCTGTTGGGGTAGTTGGCCGAAATGGCGTGCGCGATGTGCTGCATCATCATCGTCTTACCGCTCTTGGGCGGGGCCACCAGCAAGGCGCGCTGGCCTTTGCCGATCGGGGCGATGATGTCGATGATGCGGCCGGTGATGTTCTCTTCACCTTTGATGTCGCGCTCCAGACGCATCTGCTCTTTGGGGAACAGGGGCGTGAGGTTCTCGAACATCACCTTGTGTTTGTTGTCTTCGGGCTGACCGCCGTTGACCTTCTCAAGCTTGTTCAGCGCAAAGTAGCGCTCGCCATCTTTGGGCGTGCGCACTTCACCTTCAATCATGTCGCCGGTGTGCAGGTTGAAGCGACGCACCTGGCTCGGGCTGATGTAGATGTCGTCGGTGCTGGCGGTGTAGCTCGAGTCGGGGCTGCGCAAGAAACCAAAGCCGTCGGGCAAGATTTCCAGCACACCGTCGGCAAACACCTGTTCGCCGGCTTTGGCGCGCTTCTTGATGATGGCAAACATGAGCTCTTGCTTGCGCATGCGGCCGGTGTTTTCAATCTCAAGCTCTTCGGCTTGCTTGAGGACTTCGGACACGTGCAGTGCCTTGAGTTCGTTTAAGTGCATGGATATGGGCCCGTCCTGGGCTGGAGAAAAAATTCTAGGGGGAGGGGAGTCAGCCTAGAAGAGGCCTGACTGGCCGGCTCAAGCAACGGTTGTCGTTGAGAGCACTTGCATTATGACAGGAAAATTCCCCGCTGCGCGCGGGGCTGAACTTGAGAAAAATCAGCCTGTGGTCAGGCTGATCTTCAGATAGCGCAGGCTCAGGCCAGTTGCTGGTCGATGAAGGCGGTCAACTGGGCCTTGCTCATGGCGCCCACTTTGGTGGCGGCCAGTTCACCGTTTTTGAACAACATCAGGGTGGGGATGCCACGGATGCCGAACTTGGCGGGGATGTCGCGGTTCTCGTCCACGTTCATCTTGGCCACTTGCAATTTGCCCTGGTAAGCGGTGGAGACTTCGTCCAACACGGGGGCGATCATCTTGCAAGGACCGCACCACTCGGCCCAGTAGTCCACCAGCACAGCACCGGGGGCTTTGAGCACGTCGGCTTCAAAAGTGGCATCAGAAACGTGTTTGATGAGATCGCTGGCCATGGTGGGCTCCTGTTGGTTGGCATTACAGCTAAAGTTGCGGCATTGTGACAGAAACCAAGACCCATTGCCTCGATGCAACGCAAGGCCGCGCCTATGAGTGAGATAGCCGCAGCCGATCATCCTGCCTTGCGCGCCTGGCTCGACCCGGCCCAGGGTGTGTTGGCTCGCGTGCAAGCCGCGATGGCTGCCGCCCATGCCCACCCGGCACGCACGGTGGTGCTCTTGCCCTACGCCCAACTCATGCCCCTGGCCGCGCGCTTGTGGGCCAGGGCTTGCCCCAGTGGTTTTGCTCCCAGGTTTGAAACCACCGCCAACTGGAGTCGCGCGCTGGGCGGTGCCCCATTGGCCCCCACCGATGTTCAGTTTGACACCGGCCTGGACCTGTTGACCGCCAGGGCCTTGCTCAAAGGGGCGCGCTGGGCGGGTCAGGCCGAACAGCTGGCCCAACCGCTGGTGGACATGGCCCATGAGTTGGGTGCCCTGGCTGCGGCCATTGCGCCCGAGGCCCGCTTAGCCTGGATGCCGCATGCCTTGGCGGGTGCGCGCCTGGGGCTGGAGTTGCAAGCCTTGCACATGGAATCGGCTTTGGCGCAAACTGCAGTCACTTGGGTCGCGCATTCAGCCTACGCCAGCGATGTGTTGTTCAGCCCGCAGGCGCAAGAAGGTGTGGACCTTTTGATCTTGCTGCAAGGTTTTCAGCAAGAGCCTTTGTGGGCCGCGCTGCAAACCCATTGGGGCGAGCGTGCGCATAGTTTGTCGCTGTCCACGGGTGAAAGTGACGCAGTGGGCGATGTGCAAGGCCATGTGGCGTCAGATGCGAACAACGAGGCCCTGCAGGCCGCGGCACTCACCGTGATGCACATCAACCAAGGCCGCGCGCCAGTGGCCCTGGTGGCCACCGACCGGGCCTTGATACGCCGGGTGCGAGCCATGTTGGAACAGCAAGGCGTGAGCATCCGCGACGAACAAGGCTGGAAGCTTTCCACCAGCCAAGCGGGTGCGCATGTGATGGCTATTTTGCGTGCAGCGGCATGGCAGGCCTCGTCAGACCGTGTGCTGGCTTGGCTCAAGCTGGCACCTGCCGTGGATGTACTCGCGCTACAAAAATTAGAGCATGCTTTGCGCCAGCAAGGCCGCAAGCACTGGCCCATGCAAGACGGCTGGATCGATGAGCCTGAGGTCTTGGCCTTGTGGCAGCGTGTTCAAGTTTGGCGTGAGCAGCTGCAGCGCGCTCGTCCCTTGGCCCAATGGTTAGATGCCCTGCGCGAGGCCTTGAACGAGTCGGGACAATTCGAGCGTTTGTCGAATGACACCGCGGGTCAAGTCATGCTGGACGCCTTGCATTTATCCGAGGCACAAGGCGCTTGGCGCGAGGGCTTGTGGCGGGATTTGCGTTTGAGTTTGCATGACCTCACGCAATGGGTCAGCCAGGTGCTGGAGGCGGTGAGTTTCAAGCCACCTTACCCGCATGACGAACAGGTGGTCATTCTGCCCATGAGCCAGATGCTGGGCCGGGCCTTCGGGGCCGCAGTCTTGGCCGGTTGTGATGAACTGCGTTTGCCCGCCGCGCCAGAGCCTGGTGGGAATTGGACGGCCAGACAGCGCGAGGCTCTGGGCTTGCCCGCCCGTGAGGTGCTGCAAGCCCAGCAATGGGCGGTGTGGCAAGACGCTTTGCGTACCCCGAAGGTGGAGGTGTTGTGGCGCGCGCATGATGACAACGGCGAACCCTTGTTGCCCAGCCCCTTGGTGCAAATGCGCATGCTGGATGCGGCCTTGCCCACCACCGATGTTCCCCTGCCGCTGCGCAGCTTGCAAGCCAACGAGCCCCTGCCGCCTGCGCCCCAAGCGCCGGCCTTGGTCCCACCGCGCCTCTCGGCCAGTGCCTACGAAGATTTGCGCCGCTGCCCCTACCGTTTCTTTGCCCTGCGTCAGTTGGGCTTGAAGCCTGCCGATGAGCTTGAGCAGGCGCTGGACAAGCGCGACTTTGGTTTGTGGCTGCACAGTGTGCTCAAAATTTTCCATGAGGCACCACCGTCTGCCGACCACTTGCAGCGTGTGCAACAGCTCGACGCAGCGGCTGCGCAAGTGCAGCAAGACAAGCGTTTGCCCGCCGATGAGTTTTTGCCCTTCATGGCAGCCTGGCCGCGCTTGCGTGATGGCTACCTGGCCTGGTTGGCCGAGCATGAAGCCAGTGGCGCGCAGTTCGTTGCGGCTGAGCAATGGTTGAGGTTGCAGTTGCCCGAAGTGGAGTTGGTGGGGCAACTGGACCGCTTGGATGTGGCGCTTGTGCCAAGCGAGACCGGCGTGCAGCGTGCACACGTCGTGATGGACTACAAAACCGAGCCGGTGGCCAGCACCAAAGAGCGGGTGAAACAACCTTTTGAGGACACGCAGCTGGCGTTTTACGCCGCGCTCATGCCCGATGCAGTGCGTGCCGCTTATGTGAATGTGGGCGAGAAAAGTGGCACCGAGTTGGTTGAGCAAGCGGCCTTGCATGAGGTGCGTGAAGCGTTGGTCGAGGGCATACGTTCAGACTTTCAGCGCATGCGTGCCGGTGCGCCCATGCCTGCTTTGGGTGAAGGCAAAGCCTGCCAGTTTTGCGATGCGCGCGGTTTGTGCCGCAAAGACCACTGGGCCGGCGTGGCTGAGCTTGAAGAGGGCGGGGCATGAACAACGCTGCCTACGAGATCAACGGCCAGCGGGTGCCTGCGGCCCAGTTTTACGCGGTGGCTTGCGACCCACGCCGCAGCGTGGCGGTAGAAGCCTGCGCGGGCGCAGGTAAAACTTGGATGC
This sequence comes from Comamonadaceae bacterium, assembly GCA_947454955.1. Classification (GTDB taxonomy): domain Bacteria; phylum Pseudomonadota; class Gammaproteobacteria; order Burkholderiales; family Burkholderiaceae_C; genus Hylemonella. The sequence goes on along the minus strand of CANGLW010000028.1, from coordinate 15,565 downwards.
TGGTCTCGCGCATCTTGCGCGCTTTGTTGGACGGCGCGCAGCCCCACAACATCCTGGCCATCACCTTCACCAAAAAAGCCGCGGGCGAGATGCGTGAGCGCCTCATGCATTGGCTCTCAGACTTTGCCAAGGCTCAACCTGAGCAACGCATGCATGAGTTGCGCATGCGTGGCTTGTCTGAACAAGACGCCCACAACTTGCAAGAGCCCTTGGGGCAGCTTTACAGGCAGTTGCTGCAAAGCGGCCGCCCGGTACAGATCCGCACTTTTCACAGCTGGTTTGCCGCGCTCTTGCGCAGCGCACCCATGCACACCTTGCAAGAGCTGGGGTTGCCCTGGCCTTATGAGTTGCTGGAAGACGATGCCCAGGCTGTGGCCTTGGTGTGGCCACGTTTTTACAAACAGCTTGAAGCCGACACGCAAGCCCACCAAGACTTTGTGCAGTTGGTCATGCAGCATGGCCGCAGCAATGTGCAAAAAGCCTTGGAAGGCGCTTTGAGCAAGCGCATTGAATTCACCCTGGCTGAGCGTGAAGGTGCTGATGTGGTGGCGCGCAGCGTGCCCGATGCGGCCAGCTGGATGCAAGGTCGTGGCCACGCCGAGTTTGCTGGCCTGGCGCAACCGCTGCAGCGTTTGCTGGCGCCTGCTGTCAAAGCGCAATGGCTGGCTTGGGCCCAGGTGTTGGGGCAAGAGAAAAACAAAACCCCACAAGTTGCAGCGCGTGCCGTCATCGACGCCTATGCCTTGTTGGATGTGGATTCGAACGCACTGAGCGAGGCTTTGGCTGTTCTGCGCAAAGCCTTCTTTGTGAAAGACGAGGACAGGCTCAACAACAACCTGAACAAGTTCGCTGCGGCCCAGGAAGCCGAGCCACTGCTGCAAACCTTGTGTGAAGCCCAGGCCCAGCATGAAGCCTGGCTCTACCAGCAAGCCATGACGCGTTTGACGCGCTTGCTCATCGCCTGTTTCTCCGACCTCAAGCGCGAGCGTGCTTGGGTGGACATGAACGACATTGAGTTGGCTGCACTTCATTTGCTCTCCGACACCGAGGTGGGAGCTTGGGTGCAAGAGCGTTTGGATGCCAGCATCAGCCACTTGCTGATCGATGAATTTCAAGACACCAACCCCTTGCAGTGGCATGCCTTGAGCGCCTGGCTAGCCAGTTACGCCGGTGCCTCCAGCCGGCCCAGTGTGTTCATCGTGGGCGACCCCAAGCAAAGCATTTACCGCTTTCGTCGTGCCGAACCGCAGGTGTTCAAAGATGCGCAAAAAGTCATTCAAGAGCTGGGCGGTGACCTGCTGAGTTGCGACCACACAAGGCGCAACGCCCAAGTGGTGATCGAGGTGCTGAATCAAACCTTTGCGCAAGCGCAAGAGGCCCACGAGTTTGAAGGCTTTCGCGCGCACACCACCGATGCCAAGCAGTTGGGTGTTGTGGGGCGCTTGCCCGCCGTGCCTCGCCCGCAGCGCAACAACGAGGTGGCGCAGCATTGGCGCGACAGCTTGTGCACCCCACGCGAACTGGCCGAAGAAACCCTGCGCAGTTTGGAATGCCAGCAAGCAGCGAATTTTGTGGCCCAGCAATTGGCCGCAGGCTTGAAGCCGCAAGACATCATGGTGCTGGCGCGTAAACGCGACCGGCTCTCGGCCATGCACCTCGCATTGCGTGCCTTGGGCATTCCCGCCAACCTGGCTGAAAAGAAAGACCTGGCCCAAGCCCCTGAGGTGCAAGACCTGGTGGCTTTGCTCGATGTGTTGGTGTCCACCCCCCACAACTTGTCGTTGGCACGCGCACTCAAGTCGCCGCTGTTTGGCATGCCCGATGAAGCATTGATGTTGATCGCTGCATGCAGCCAAGGCAAAAGCTGGTGGCAAGTGCTCTCGAATTTAGAGCAAGAGGTTCAATCTTTGCAAGGCCCTCAGGCTGATTTGATCAACACAGAATTGGTCGAAAAATTGCGCCAGGCTTTTGAACAGTTGCAGCGTTGGCAAGGCTATTTGCAAAGCTGGCCACCGCATGATGCGCTCAGCCGCATCTATGAAGAAGGTGATGTGATCGCCCGACTGGTGGCCGCTGCGCCAGTGACTTTGCGCGACGCGGTGCTGGCCAACAGCCAAGCGCTGCTCTCGGCCAGTTTGCAGGTGGATGGCGCACGGTTCTTGACACCTTATGCCCTGGTACGCGCCTTGAAAGCCGGTGGCATCCCCGCCCCGCAGCGCCAGCGCCAAGACGCGGTTCAACTGCTCACCGTGCATGGCGCCAAGGGTTTGGAAGCACCGTGCGTGATGCTGCTCGACACCGATGCACAGCCTGCCAAAGCACCCACCATGGGCGTGCTCATCGATTGGCCGGGCGCACAAGCCGCACCTGCAACCTTGATGTTTGTGCCCAGCGAAAAAAGCGCTTGCCCTTCCGCCCAAGCTTTGGTGGCGCGTGAACAAGCCGCCCGTGCACGTGAAGAACTCAACAGCTTGTATGTGGCCATGACACGGGCCAAGTCCAGCTTGGTCTTGTCCTCGGTGGTGCCTTACAACGTATCTGCCGGCACGTGGTGGCAGCGCTTGGCGGTGCCCGACATGCCTGCCCCTGCCGATGCAACGGCCATGACACCCACAGCAACTCAGCCTCAAGTCCAGGCTTTGCCTGCGCTCACACGTCGGCCTGATGTGGGGCCTGCGTTGCCCGCGTTGGACGACGAGGCCGCGGTGTCCTCCCGCATGGGCCAAGCCATGCACCGCGTGTTGGAGTGGGCGCCCCTGGGCGCGATGGAGGTGACCGAGGCGCAGAGCCATCAGGCTGGGCGTGAATTCAGTTTGTCGACCGATCAAATGCAAGAAGTCAACGCACGTGCCAGAGCCATTTTGAAAGGCCGGGGCGCTTGGGCTTGGGACGCGCAGCAGGTGCGGTGGCATGCCAACGAGGTGCCGGTGGTGATCGAAGGCCAGATGCACCGCATTGACCGTTTGGTGCGCCTCAAGAACGAGGTGTGGTGGGTGATTGATTACAAATCGGCCAGCGACCCGCAGTCGCACCAAGACTTGCAGCGGCAGTTGCGCCGTTACCGCGATGCGGTGGCCCTGATTCATCCGGGACAGGACGTGCGGGCTGCGTTTTTCAATGCCTTGGGGCAGGTGCAGGAACTCTCTGAGGTTGTGTCATGAAGCCAGTGGTGATTGTGGGTGCCGGCCCAGCGGGCTTGATGGCCGCCGAGGTCTTGTCGCAAGCCGGTGTGGCGGTGCAGGTCTTCGATGCCATGCCCTCGGTGGGGCGCAAATTTTTGTTGGCAGGCATTGGGGGCTTGAACCTCACGCATGGTGAAGACACCGCGCGTTTGTTGACGCGCTATGCCGAGCGACAAGCAGAACTCAGCCCCATGCTGCAAGCCTTTGATGGCCCTGCGGTGCGGTCCTGGGCACATGGCTTGGGCATCGAGACCTTTGTAGGTTCATCGGGTCGGGTCTTTCCCAAAGACATGAAAGCCGCGCCGCTGTTGCGCGCTTGGTTGCATCGTTTGCGCCACCCTGGTGAAAACAAGCCCGGCGTGGTGTTTCACATGCGCCACCGCTGGACGGGCTGGGGCGACGACGGCGCCTTGTTGTTTGACAGCCCAAGTGGTGAAGTGCGCATCCACGCGCAGGCCGCGGTCTTGGCCTTGGGTGGCGGCAGTTGGACGCGTTTGGGCTCGGATGGCGCATGGGTGCCTTGGCTGCTCGCGCGGGGCGTGGCGGTGGCGCCTCTGAAGCCCTCGAATTGCGGGTTTGAAGTGGCTGGGGGCTGGAGCGATATTTTGAAAACTCGCTATGCCGGACAGGCTTTGAAAAACGTGGTGCTGCGTGTGGATGGCGCACAGGCCTTTGAGCGCAAAGGCGAGTTTGTGCTGAGCCAATACGGCGTGGAAGGCAGCTTGGTGTACGCGGCCAGTGCGCTGATGCGTGAGGCGATTGCCTCGCAAGGCCAAGCCACGGTGCATGTGGACTTGCTGCCCGGTGTGCCAATGGACAAAGTGATGGCCGCGGTGAATCACCCGCGGGGTTCGCGCTCTTGGTCGAGCCACCTCAAAAGCCGCTTGGACCTCACCGGCGTGAAAGCGGCTTTGCTGCAAGAGGTCATGCATGGCTTGGGTCACAAAGCGCCTGCGAACGCCACCGAGGCGCAGCTGTGGGGGCAGATGATCAAGCACTTGCCGCTGACCTTATCAAGTACAAGACCCTTGGATGAAGCCATCAGCAGCGCTGGTGGTGTGCACTTTGAGGTGTTGACGTCGCAATTGATGTTGCGCGATTTACCGGGTGTGTTTTGTGCCGGGGAAATGCTGGATTGGGAGGCGCCCACTGGGGGCTATTTGCTCACCGCCTGCTTGGCCAGTGGCCGATGTGCCGGGCTGGGTGTCTTGGAGGCGATGGGTGATGTGTAAGGTTGACGGACCTGACCCCGGCACTGACTCGTCGGTTAGGGCTGCTTGGTTCCCCACCTGACCCGGTTGGCCGCTTCACCATGCGGGAAGGCCCGTCAGCTTGAATTGTAACGGCAGGTGCCATCAACGGTTTGAGCCAGATCGAATGCACAAGAACCTGCGATAAGGCCAAAGAACCGCCCGAACTGCCCCTTAGAATCATTGCATGTCTTACTTGGTTCTGGCCCGCAAATACCGACCACGCCGTTTCTCTGAAATGGTGGGGCAGGGCCATGTGGTTCAGGCGCTGAGCAATGCCTTGAGCACCCAGCGCCTGCACCATGCCTACCTGTTCACCGGCACACGCGGTGTGGGTAAAACCACGGTCTCGCGTATTTTGGCCAAGTCGCTCAACTGCCAGGGCGTGGACGGGCAAGGCGGCATCACCGCTGAGCCTTGTGGCGTATGCCAAGCGTGCTCTGACATTGATAGCGGCCGCTTCGTGGACTACACCGAGTTGGATGCTGCGTCCAACCGCGGTGTGGACGAGGTGCAAGCCCTGCTGGAGCAGGCGGTTTACAAGCCGGTTCAGGGGCGCTTCAAGGTTTTCATGATCGATGAGGTGCACATGCTCACCGGTCACGCCTTCAACGCGATGTTGAAGACGCTGGAAGAGCCACCCGAGTACCTCAAGTTTGTGCTGGCCACCACCGACCCGCAAAAAGTGCCGGTCACCGTGTTGTCGCGCTGCCTGCAATTCAACCTGCGGCCTATGGCGCCTGAAACCATCGTGGAGCACCTCGAGTCGGTGCTCACCACCGAATCGGTGAGCTTTGATACAGGTGCTTTGCGTTTGCTGGCCCGCGGTGCCCGTGGCTCCATGCGCGATGCGTTGTCACTGACCGACCAGGCGATTGCCTTTGGTTCGGGTGGTTTGCAAGAAGATGCGGTGCGCCGCATGTTGGGCACGGTCGACCGTTCGCATGTGTTTGGGCTGATTGAAGCTTTGGCCCAGGGTGATGGCAAAACCGTGGTCAACACCACCGAGGCTTTGCGTGCGCAGGGCTTGAGCGCGGCCTCCACCTTGGAAGAAATGAGCTTGGTTTTGCAGCGCATGGCCGTGTTGCAAGCCGTGCCCGACGCCGCCGATGACAACGACCCCGACACCCCACAGCTGCAGCGCTTGAGCCTGGCCATGCCGGCCGATGAAACCCAGCTGCTCTACAGCCTGTGCTTGCAAGGCCGTACCGAACTGGGCTTGGCCCCCGATGAGTACGCGGCCCTGACCATGGTGCTCTTGCGTTTGCTGGCCTTCAAGCCTGGTGGGATCTCAACCTCGGCTGAAAAAAAAACACTGAAAACAGCCGCGGCTGAAACTGCTGCTGCGCCTTCGCGACCTGTTGCACCGCAGGTTGCCAAACAAGCTGCACCAGTTTCTGTACCAATTTCTGTCCCAGTTTCGGTATCAATTTCAGCGCCTGCAGCCGAGCAAGTTAAACCCACGCTAGCGCCCGCCCTTGTTCAACAAGCAGCTACAGTTTCTGTAGCGACTAACCCTTCGTCTCACACCGGGCGTGTGTTGCCGGTGTTGCAAACACCCCAAGCACCGCAAGTGCAGGCCGCACCTGACTTGGATGCCTCGTCGCAAGAAGCCCTGCTCTCGGTGCCGGTGCGTGTGGCAGCTGAATCGCGTGCCGACATGGCTGCCCAAATGGCCGCGCCTGTGAGCTTGCAAGCCACCGAAGAAGGCGCTTACTGGCAAGGCGTGGTGCAGCAACTCATCGCGCAAGAAGCCATCACCGCGCTGGTGCGTGAACTGGCGCTGCAGTCGCAATTGGTGGCGCGTGACGCTGACCATTGGTTGCTGCGTGTTGAGCGCGAGTCGCTCAACCAGGGCAGCACCCGCGAGCGACTGCAACAGGCTTTGCAAGCGGCGGGTCATGAGGTGCAACTCAGCGTGGAAATTGGCCGTGTGCAAGACAGCCCAGCCAAGCGCGCCACCGCAGCTGCGCAGCAGCGTCAACAAGAGGCCGAACGGCTGATCCACAGTGACCCGCAGGTGCAGGCATTGATGGCCGATTTCGGCGCGAAAATTCTCAGCATCAAACCCCTTTAACCCCACAAGGATGATTCATGTTCAACAAAGGACAACTTGCCGGCCTGATGAAACAGGCGCAGGCCATGCAGGACAACTTGAAGAAAGCCCAAGACGAACTCGCCTTCGTTGAAGTCACCGGCGAATCGGGCTCTGGCCTGGTGAAAATCACCATGACCTGCAAACACAGCGTCAAGCGCGTGGAGATCGACCCCAGCCTCTTGGCCGATGACAAAGACATGCTCGAAGACTTGGTGGCCGCAGCGTTCAACGACGCTGGCCGCAAGGTGGAAGAAACCACCCAAGCCAAGATGGGCAAAATTTCTGCTGGCCTGCCCGGTGGTTTGAAGTTCCCTTTCTAAACATTCAACGCAGGCCGCATGGCGCAACCCCCTTCATCGAAACACGCATCGAACCATGCTTCGGGTCATGCATCCAACCATGCTTCGAATCACGCGCTCGAGGCATTGATTCAGGCCTTGCGTTGCCTGCCTGGGGTGGGGGTGAAGTCGGCCTCGCGCATGGCCTTTCATTTGCTGCAGCACGACCGCGCGGGCGCGCAAATCTTGGCCCGTGCGTTGAGCAGCGCGGCTGAGGAGGTCAAGCATTGCCAGCGTTGCCACACCTTCACGCAAGCCGAGGTGTGCGACACCTGTTTGGACCCCGGTCGCGATGCCACGCAGCTGTGCGTGGTGGAAACCCCGGCCGACCAATCGGCCCTGGAGCGCACCGGCGCTTACAAGGGCTTGTACTTTGTGCTCATGGGCAAGCTCAGCCCGCTCGATGGCATTGGCCCGAACGAGATTGGTTTGAAGAAGCTGATGACGCGTGCTTTAGACGGCGTGGTCAAAGAAGTGATTCTGGCCACCAACTTCACCGGTGAGGGCGAGGCCACGGCGCATGTGATCAGCGAGGCGCTCAAGCAGCGCGGCATCTCTTCCACGCGTTTGGCACGCGGTGTGCCGATCGGCAGCGAACTTGAGTATGTGGACCTGGGCACCATCGCCCACGCCCTGGTGGACCGTCGCTAAACCTGGAGTTGTGATGACCAACATGACCTTAGCCCAATGGTGTGTGCTTATTGCAGCCCTCATGCCCATCGTGTGTGCCGGTATTGCCAAGTCCGGCATGTTCGGCAAGCCGCGGCGCGATGGCGGTTATGACAACGAGCTCCCCCGCGAATGGTTGGCGCGACAAACCGATTGGCGGGCCCGCGCCAACGCCGCGCAGGCCAATTGTTTTGAGGCCTTGCCGTTTTTCATTGGTGCGGTGGTCATCGCCCACCAACACGGTGCCCAGCAGACGTGGGTGGATGCGGCTGCGCTGGTGTTTGTGCTCTTGCGTGTGGCCTATGTGGCCTGCTATTTGCGCAACCTGGCTAATCTGCGTTCGCTGGCCTGGGTCGGTGCGATGGCCGTGAATGTGGCCATGCTGTTCATCTGAATCTTCAGCGCTTGGCCACCAGGTTGGCGGGCGCTTTGCTTTTCTTCGCCGCGACGGTGGTTGCCTTGGGTTTGCTGCCCTTAGCCCCGTCTGATTTTTTGCCCTTGGCCTGAACGGGCCGGCGTGGCACCAGCTCGGGTGCGAGCGAGACTTGTCCCGCTTCGGCCACCGTGGCCACCACGTCATTGACCACATGGGCAGGCCGCGGCACCACCAGCATGGAGCCCGCGCCCACCATCATGCGGTTGGGGATGTTGTTGATGTTGCGCAACTCCGCTTCACTCATGCCCACACGCTTGGCCACATCCGCCGCTTTCATGGTGCTGGGGGCCACCCACACCATCCAGCTGGCGGTGCTGCCGGCATAGGCATCGAGGTTGCGCACAAACAGCGTGGCGTTGTCCCAGGGCAATAAAATTTGCGGCGTGCCTGCGGCCATGATGATGGGCCGGTTGAGCGAGGGGTTGAGGGACTTGAAGTCATCCAACCGCACCTCGGCCAGTTTGGCCGCCAGGGTCACGTCGATGTCGCGGGTGACGGTCACCGTGTCGAAAAACGGGTGGTTGCCAATGTCAGGCAACTTCACCGCAAAGCCGTCGGGCGCAGCCACAATGTTTTTGAGGGCCTGCAACTTGGGCACATAAAAACGGGTTTCCATAGGCATGGGCAAATCGGCATAAGCCAGGGAGCCGCCAGCATTGCGCTGCTTGGTCAGCGCCTTGCCCACATTGCCTTCGCCCCAGTTGTAAGCGGCCAGGGCCAGTTGCCAGTCGCCAAACATGCCATGGAGTTTTTGCAGGTAGTCCAAGGCCGCGCGGGTCGAAGCCAGCACATCGCGCCGGTCATCGCGAAAGGCGTTTTGTTTCAGGTCAAAACTTTTGCCGGTGCTGGGGATGAACTGCCACATGCCCGCCGCTTTGGCCGATGACACCGCGTTGGGGTTGAAGGCACTTTCCACAAAGGGCAGCAAGGCCAGTTCGGTGGGCATATTGCGCCGCTCGAGTTCTTCAACAATGTGGAACAGGTATTTGCGCGAACGCTCGGTCAGGCGGGTGATGGTTTCGGGCCGCGCGGTGTACCAACGTTCGCGGTCGCGCACCAGGTCGGTGTCCAGGTCGGGCATGGCAAAGCCGCGGCGCATGCGGTCCCACAAATCGACCGGGGCAGACAGGGGCGCCACATGCGAGAACGCCACTTGCCCCGCACCCACACTTTCGAGTTCGCTGGAAGGGTCTGCACCAGGCTTTTTCGCTGCCCCTGGCCGGGCGATGTTGACCTTCTCAAGCGGCTGGCCGGTGGCCTGCGCGTCTGGCGATGTCTCGGTGCGCGTGGTGGACAGCGGCGCGCACGCTGCCAGCGCAGCCAAAGCCACTGCAGCGCAAGCGAGGCGAAGCATGTTCAAAAGACGTTTTTCCAGCCGCGCAGGGCAGCGAACACCGCCACCTCATCGGCTGCGGCTTCGCGCGCTTGCATGGCCTGCACCACGCTGGCTTGGCGTGAACGCAAAAACGGGTTGATGGCCAGTTCTGTGCTGATGGTCGAGGGCAGGGTGGGTTGGCCTTGCGCGCGCAGGGCCTCGCACTGGCTTTGGTAGTGGGCCAGCGCTTCGTTGCCGGGTTCGACCGCGCGGGCAAAGCGCAAGTTGCTCAAGGTGTATTCATGGGTGCAGCAAACCCGGGTGTTGCCTGGCAGTGCCGCGAATTGGTCCAGCGAGTGCAACATTTGCGCGGGCGTGCCTTCGAACAAACGCCCACAGCCGCCCGAGAACAAGGTGTCGCCGCAAAACAGCAGGGGCGCGCCTTCAAAGGCCTCGCAATAAAAAGCAATGTGCCCCGCGGTGTGGCCGGGCACATCCATCACTGAAAAGTTCAAGCCCAGGGCTTGAACCTGATCGCCCGCACCCACACCGGTGGCGGGTTGGGGAATGTCTTCACCCGCAGGGCCCGTCACCTGGGCTTGGGTGCGTTCACGCAACAAGGCCACGCCGCCCACATGGTCAGCATGGTGGTGGGTGACTAGAATGTTTTTGAGTTGCAATCCCAGTGATTGCAAGGTGTCGAGCACGGGCTGTGCGTCGCCTGGGTCGACCACCAGGGCGTCTTGTCCGTCGTGGATCAGCCAGATGTAGTTGTCGGCAAAGGCCGGAATCGGGATCAAGTGCATGTGGAGTGGAATTATAGATTTGGCTCAGCCGCCCAGCACACCAGCGGCTGAGTTGCTGGTGGATTGGGAAACCCGCACCCTGGCTGCGGCCGTGGCCGATGTGTTTGGCTACCACGCCTTGCAGCTGGGCATGCCGCATTTGAACGCGTTGGCCACCAACCGCATGCCTCATCGTTGGCTGGCCTTGCGACAAGCCAGCCCCAACGCCACCAGTGCCTTGGTGACCGAGTTCCATGCCTTGCCTTTCCCCGATGCGTGTTTGGACCTGGTGGTGCTGCCCCATGCCCTGGAGAGCGACCGCAACCCCCACGGTGTGTTGCGCGAGGTGGCGCGGGTGCTGGTGCCTGGCGGGCGGGTGGTGATCACCGGTTTGAACCCCACCAGCTTGTGGCTATGGCAAACCACCACCCAGGCGCAAGACGGGTCGGATGAGCGCAAGATGGGTTACTGGCGCGTGCGCGATTGGTTGCGTTTGCTGGATTTTGAAGTGGTGCAGGGCGACTTTGGCATGTTCCGGCCGCCCTTGGCCTCGCCGGTTTGGTTGCAACGTTGGGGCTGGATGGAACGCTGGGGGCCGCGCACCATGCCCATGCTGGGTGCGGCCTATGTGGTCACTGGCATCAAGCAGGTGCGTGGCATGCGTTTGATGGGCCAGCCCTGGCGCAATACCCAGGCAGTGGCTGCGCAAACCTCGCCCATTGCGCGACGCGACCACGGCCAGGCCCTACACTCTGGCGTTCATGAAAGCGAGTGACGTGAACACGATAGAGATTTACACCGATGGCGCCTGCAAAGGCAACCCTGGACCCGGCGGTTGGGGTGTGCTGCTCAAGTCCGGCCCGGTGGAGAAAGAACTGTTTGGCGGCGAACGCGAGACCACCAACAACCGCATGGAGTTGATGGCCGTCATTCAAGCCTTGCAGGCCCTCAAGCGCCCCTGCCATGTGCTGCTGCACGCTGACAGCCAGTACGTGCTCAAAGGCATCACCGAGTGGATGGCTGGCTGGAAGGCCAAGGGCTGGAAAACCGCGTCCAAGCAACCGGTGAAAAACGTGGATCTGTGGCAGCAGCTTGATGTGCTTTTGGCCAACACGGAACACACCATCGATTGGCGTTGGGTGCGTGGCCACAACGGCGACCCGGGCAATGAGCGGGCCGATGCTTTGGCCAACCGCGGCGTGACCCAGGCCTTGAGCGGCGGCTGATCCGGGTTGCAGAGCGCCTTTCACAGTCGCCTGAGCGACGCCTTGTGTGCGTATTCCCACTAGGATGTCCCCCCAAAGACCCTGCTAAAGTGGGGGAATATTTGATTTGGAACATCCGGTTTGCTGGAAGCTATTGACACATGAACTACAAATCACTGACCGCCATGGCTGTGCTCTTGGCCGTGGGCGGCTACGTTGGCTACAACCGCTACTTGGAATCTTCCGAGGTCAAAGTTGCCAAAGGCCCTGCTGAACAAGCGGTGACCGTGGTGCCCCTCAAGGTGGAGGATGTGCCGGTCAGGCTCGATTTGAATGGTTCGGTGGCCTCACTCAAAACCGTGGAGGTGAGGGCGCAAACCTCGAACTTGATCAAGAAAATTCACGTCAAAGAAGGGCAGTTCGTCAAACAAGGCGAGCTGCTTTTTTCTTTGGACGACCGTGCGGACCGCGCCAACCTTGAGCGCCTCAAAGCCCAGCTTGCGCGCGACCAGGCCCTGGTCGCTGACTACCTGCGCCAATTCAAACGCGCCCAAGAGTTGCGTGCGCAAAACTTCATCGCCGCCAGTGCAGTCGACACCAGCCAAGCGCAGTACGAGGCGCAGTTGGCCTTGGTCAAAGCCGACGAGGCTGCCGTGCAGGCCGCGCAAGTGACTCTGGACTTTGACAGCATCGTGGCCCCACAGTCTGGCCGTTTGGGTGGCATCAATGTGTTTGCTGGTTCTCTGGTGCAGCCCTCAGGCGCTGCGCTGGTGACCATCACCCAACTCGACCCGATCGCGGTGCAGTTCAGCATCCCTGAGGCCAGCTTGGGCAACCTGCAACGTGCCTTGTCGGCCAAGGGCGGCAAGGCACCGGTGAAGGTGACGATCCCTGGCACCACCCAGTCGGTCACAGGCAATTTGTACTTTGCCGACAGCATGGTGGATGCGGCCACAGGCACCTTGCGTGCCAAAGCCGAATTTGCCAACCCCAACAACCTCTTGTGGCCCGGTCAGTTTGTGCAGACCAGTTTGCAACTCGACACCCTCAAGGGCGCGACCACCATGCCTTCGGCAGCCTTGGTGACCAACATCAACGGCAAGTTTGTGTATGTGCTGGGCGAGGGCAGCACCGCCCAACAAAAACCAGTCAAGGTGCTCTACACCTACGGCGAGCGCATGGCCATCGAGGGCTTGAAAGAAGACGAGCAAGTCATTCTGGATGGCAAGCAAAACTTGCGACCTGGCGTGAAGGTGCGCTTGATCGCGCCCAAGCCACAAGGTGCTAAGCCTGGTGAAGCACCAAAATCCGATGCTCCTAAAACAGAAGCAGCCAAAGCAGACGCCCCCAAGGCTGAAGCCGCTAAAGACACAGCGCCTGCCAAGCCATGAACATCGCTAAGATTTGTATTGAGCGGCCGGTCATGACCGTGCTGCTCACCATCTCGGTGGTGATTGCGGGCTTCTTGGCCTACATGAAGCTGCCGGTTGCAGCCCTGCCGCGTTACAACTCGCCGGTCATCAGCGTGACCGCCATCTTCCCCGGCGCCAGCCCGGACACCATGGCCTCGGCCGTGGCCTTGCCGCTGGAAAAACAGTTCTCCACCATTGATGGAATCAACGTCATCAGCTCCACCAACATCTTGGGCGCCACCAGCATCACGCTGGAATTCAACCCCGACAAAGATGTGGACCTGGTCGCCGTGGACGTGCAGGCCGCGCTCTTGCGCGCGCAGCGCTCATTGCCCATTGAGATGGTGAACCCGCCGTCGTACCGCAAGGTCAACCCGGCTGATGCACCGGTGTTGTTTGTGGCCATGACCTCGCCGAGCATGAGCTTGTCCGAGCTCAACGATTACGCAGAAAACCTGGTGGCACCCACCATCTCCACCATCACCGGTGTGGCCCTGGTCAACGTGAACGGCCAGAAGCGCTACGCGGTGCGGGTGCGCGCCAAACCTGATGCATTGGCCAGCCGAGGGCTGTCGATGGACGACATCCAGTCGGCCATCAGCACCTCGAACTCCAACACACCGGTGGGCACGCTTGACGGCCCGCGCCAGTTGCTCACCATCACCACCAACAAAGCCATGGTGCGTGCGACGGAGTTTGCCGAGGTCATTGTGTCGACCAAGAACGGCAACATCGTTCGCTTGAAAGATGTGGCCGAGGTGGACGAGAGCTTCGAGTCGGTGCGAACCGCTGCACGTTACAACGACCAGCGCGGCATCATCTTGTCGATTCAGCGCCAGCCCAACGCCAACACGGTGGAGGTGATTGACCAGATCCAGGCCCTCTTGCCCCGGTTCCGTGAGCAAATGCCAGCCTCGATCGAGATCTTGCCGCTCAATGACCGCTCGTTGTCCATCCGCGAAGCCATCCACGACATCAAGATTTCTCTGGCACTCACCGTGGTGCTGGTGATCTTGGTGATCTTCATCTTCTTGCGCCATGCCGCAGCCACCATCATCCCCACCTTGAGCTTGCCGGTCTCGCTCATCGGGGCGGTGGGCTTGCTCTACCCGCTGGGTTACAGCTTGGACAACATCTCGCTCTTGGGCATCACCTTGGCGGTGGGCCTGGTGGTGGACGATGCGATCGTGATGTTGGAAAACATCGTGCGCCACGTCGAAGACGGCATGACCCCGCTGCAAGCTGCCTTGCGCGGCGGGCGCGAGATGTCGTTCACGATTTTGTCGATCTCGGTGTCTCTGGTGGCGGTGTTCATCCCCATCTTCTTCATGCCCGGTGTGATCGGCATGTTGTTCCATGAGTTCGCGGTGGTGGTGGCTTTGTCGGTGTTGGTGTCTGCGGTGGTGTCGCTCACCTTGGTGCCCATGTTGGCCAGCCGCTTTCTGCCTGCTGGTCACCCGCCCGACAGCGCTTGGGGCCGCTTGTTTGAAGCGGGCTTCAATGCCATCCTCAATGCCTATGCCAGCAGTCTGGAAGTGGCTTTGCGTCACCGCCGCATTGTGTTGGCGCTGGCCTTTGGCACCTTTGGTTTGACGGTGTGGTTGGTGCAAATCAGCCCCAAGGGTTTCTTCCCTGAGGAAGACATCGGCCAGATCCAGATGATCGTTGAAGCCCCGGAGGACATCTCCTACGAGGCCATGTACCAAATGCAGTCGGCTATTGCTGACCGCTTGCGTGCCGATGAATCGGTGGCTTATCTATCATCGTTTGTGGGTTCGCCGCCCACCAACCCGCAGCAGATGAACACCGGGCGCATGTTCGCGGTGCTCAAAGACCGCAGCGAACGTCCACCGATCGGCAAGGTCATTGAGAACCTGCGGGCCAAGGCGCGCACACCGGGTTTTCAGGTGTTCATGCGCCCGGTGCAAAACTTGCAGCTCGGTGGCAAGGTGTCCAAGAGCCGTTACCAGTATGTGATGCAAAGCGTGAGCCCGGATGCACTCAACGAGTGGTCCAACAAAATGCAGGGCCTCATGCGTGCTGACCCCGGTTTCCGTGATGTGACCAGCGACTCGCAAATTCGCGGCTTGCAAGCCAACATCGTGATCGACCGCGACAAGGCTGGCGCCCTGGGTGTGAACAACCAGGACATCCGCAATGCGCTTTACAACGCGTTTGGCGAGCGCCAGGTGTCCACCATCTTCACACCGGTCAACAGCTACCAGGTGATTTTGGAAGTGCCGCAAGCCGCCCGCGAGTTTGAAGACGCCATCAGCAAGCTGTATGTGCGTTCGCGTTCGACCCAGCAGGTGATTCCGCTGTCGTCCATGGTCAGCGTGCAACGCGCGATTGGCCCGACCGCGGTGAACCACCAGGGTCAGCTGCAGGCCATCACCATCTCGTTCAACCTGGCGCCTGACTTTCCTTTGGGCAGCGCTACAGAAAAAATAGCGCAGTTTGGTGAGCAGCTGCGGCTTCCGCCCTCGATCATCACCAGTTATGGCGGTGATGCAGCGGTGTTTCAGGGCTCGCAGTCCAGCCAGTTGATCTTGATCGCGGTGGCCTTGGCCGTGATCTACATCTTGCTGGGTGTGCTGTATGAGAGCTACATCCACCCGCTGACCATTTTGGCGGGTCTGCCCTCGGCAGCGGTGGGGGCCTTGATCTTCTTGTGGTGGTTCAAGATGGACCTGACCTTGATCGCCACGATTGGTATCTTGATGCTCATTGGCATTGTGAAGAAGAACGCGATCATGATGATCGACTTCGCGCTCGATGCCCAACGCAACCAGGGCATGTCACCCGAAGAGGCGATTCGCCAAGCCTGTGTGCTGCGTTTCAGGCCCATCATCATGACCACCCTGGCTGCCCTGAT
>CANGLW010000027.1 GCA_947454955.1 Comamonadaceae bacterium | reverse complement strand
GTGGTGCGGGCCAGCGGGTCGAACGCGCTTTCAGCCAAGGCGCACAACTGGAACTTGCCGTCGCGGTCGGTGAAGTAAGTGAACATGAAGAAGCTCAGCCAATCAGGCGTGGCTTCGTTGAAGGCACCCAAAATACGTGGGTTGTCTTCGTGACCGCTGCGGCGCTCAAGCAAAGCATCGGCTTCTTCACGGCCATCGCGACCAAAGTGTTTGTGCAACAGGTACACCATGGCCCACAGGTGGCGGCCTTCTTCCACGTTGATCTGGAACAGGTTACGCAGGTCGTACATGCTGGGCGCGGTCAAGCCCAGGTGGCGCTGCTGCTCCACCGATGCGGGCTCGGTGTCACCTTGCGTCACGATGATGCGGCGCAGGTTTGCACGGTGCTCACCGGGCACGTCTTGCCAGGCTTTCTCGCCTTTGTGGTCGCCAAAATGGATGGTGCGGTCTTGCTCGCCGGGGTTGAGGAAAATGCCCCAACGGTAGTCACGCATTTTCACGTGACCGAACTGTGCCCAGCCTTGGGGATCAACACTCACAGCGGTACGCAGGTATACATCCATGTCGGTCGAACCTTCAGGACCCATGTCGTCCCACCAGTTGATGAAGTTGGGCTGCCACTGCTCCAAAGCGCGCTGCAAGGTGCGGTCTTCGCTCAGGTTGACGTTGTTGGGGATCTTCTCGCTGTAATTGATACCGGTCATGTTGTTCTCCGAAAGGTCAATGGTGCGGTGGGGATGTGAGGTTGCGGCGCGCCACCTGAGATCGCGCCGCACAACTGATCTGATTTAAACGCGGTTCCAGTCAAAAGCGGCTTTGTCGCCTTTGCCATAAACCTTCAACGCGCCCTTTTCGCCCACAGCGTTGGGGCGCTGGAAGATCCAGTTCTGCCACGCGGTCAAGCGGCCAAAAATACGGGTGATCATGTTCTCTTGACCGTTGAAACGCAGGTTGGCTTCCAAGCCAGTCAAAGCATCGGGCGACATGGCCACGCGCTCTTCAATCGCAATGCGCACTTCGTCGGTCCAGTCGATGTCATCGGGGTTGGACGTGGCCAAGCCGATGGCAAATGCGGCGTCGGCGTCCAGCGGCTTGCCTGCTTGGGCGCGCACCGCGTCAAGCGCTGGTTGCTCGTCGTAGAAGCGACGGCTCAAACGGCTCTGGCCGGTAGCCATGGGGAAGAGACCGAAGTTCACTTCGTTCAACTGAACCACCGGAGGCTTGTCTGCATCGGGCAGGGCCAGGTGGTAAATGCGGTCGCAAGCCAGCGCGAGTTCGAGGAAGCTGCCTGCAAAGCAAGTGCCTTCTTCGACCAGCGCAAACAAACTGCGTGAGGACACATCCAAACGGCTGAAGGTGCGGCGCAGCAAGCCGATGGTTTCGCGCACCAACCAATGGTTCTGGTGGGCCAACAACACCGCATCGGTGGCCAGCACGCCTTGGGCATCGCCCGAGGTTTTGATGATCCAGGTGCCGATGTCAAGCTCATTGGTGCGCATGCTCAAAATCGCGTCTTCCAAATCGCGCGCCATGGCCAAGGGATACCAGTTCACACCCGCAGCTTCAATGCCAGCGATGTCGGTGGGCTGAGCACCTGTGGGAGCCTTCACCGTGAAGGTGGCCACGCGCTTGGCGCGGTCGATCTCCACAGTCACATGGTTGTAACGCAGGGCATCGGCTTCAATGGTGCGCTGCACGGGGGTCAGGCTCAGGCCTTTGCCGTCAGCGGGGCGGTCGCTTTGTGCCGCGAGTTCCAAAGCACGGGCTTGCACGGTTTGGGCAAACACCGCGGGCTTGGCGATTTGGTCCACCAGACGCCAATCTTTGGCCTTCTGGCCGCGCACACCTTCCACGCTGGTGCAAAAAATATCAGCCAGGTCATGGCGCACATGGCGCTTGTCGGTCACGCGGGTCAAGCCGCCGGTACCAGGCAACACGCCGAGCAAAGGCACTTCGGGCAGGCTCACCGAGCTTGAGCGGTCGTCCACCAAAATGATTTCGTCGCAAGCCAAGGCCAGCTCGTAGCCGCCGCCAGCACATGCGCCGTTCACAGCCGCCAAGAATTTCAAACCACTGTATTTGGAAGAATCTTCCAGGCCGTTGCGGGTTTCGTTGGTGAACTTACAGAAGTTCACTTTCCAAGCGTGGCTGGAGACACCCAGCATGAAGATGTTGGCGCCTGAGCAGAACACTTTTTCTTTGGCGCTGGTCACCACCACGGTGCGCACTTCAGGGTGCTCAAAGCGGATGCGGTTGACCGCGTCGTTCAACTCGATGTCCACACCCAGGTCATAGCTGTTGAGCTTGAGTTTGTAGCCGGGACGCAGGCCGGCGTTCTCGTCGATGTCGATCGACAAGGTGGCCACGGGGCCATTGAAGCTCAGCTTAACGTGTTTGTACTGGCTGGGGTTGGTTTGGTAATCAACGATGGGACTGGCACTCATGTCATCTCCTTGAATAAGCAGCATGCTGCAGGTGTTTCGACAGGTTTCAACCCGCCATGAAATGCATGATAGTGCAATTTATCAGGCTGTGCAAGCATTATTTTGCAGTTTTTGAAAAATTTTCACACGGCCAGCTTCAAAGACCCACGGACCAAGTTGCGCAAGGCGTAAAACGTGTCTGTGAGTGGCTGGGTGCTGGTGTTGATCATGTACTCGGCCTTGCTGTAAAAAGCCGCACGGCCGTCCAAAATGCTCTTGAGATCTTCCATCGCCTCTTTGCTCGCAGCCATGGGGCGCATGTCGCCCTGCTCTTGCACGCGGCGCATGTGGTCCTCAGGCGTGGCTTGCAACCACACCGTGGTGCAATGGGCCAGCAACAAGTTGAAAGCAGCCGGGTCAGACACCAAGCCACCCGGGGTGGCAATGATGGCCTCGGGGTAAATTTGGATGGACTCTTCCAGCGCGCGCAACTCGTAACGACGGTAGGCGTTCATGCCGTACAGGCTTTGGATTTCAGAGATGCTGCAACCGGCAAATTTTTCGATCTCGCGGCTGAGCTCCACAAAGGGGAAACCCAGATCTTCAGCCAGCATTTGACCCAATGAACTTTTGCCTGCTCCGCGCAGGCCAATCAAAGCCACACGCGAGCTGCGCGCGCTGTTTTGCCCGCCGGTGCCCAGCATCTCACCCACGGTGGTTCGAACGCGGCGCAAGGTGGCGTCATCGCGGTGTTGCAGCAGTTCGCGAATCAGCAGCCACTCGGGGGTTGAGGTGGTCACATCGCCAATCAATTCGGCCAAGGAACAACGCAGCGCACCAGCCACTTGGATGAGCACCAAGATGGAGGCATTGCCCACCCCATACTCCAAATTGGCCAGGTGACGCTCAGAAATTTCAGCGGTGGTGGCCAAGGCTTTGCGGGTCATGCCGCGCGCCGAACGCAAGGCGCGCACGCGCTCGCCCAACGCCGCCAAAAAGGGGTGTTTGTCGGTTGCTCCAGCATCGTCCGAAGCCGTGGCAACGGTGTCCGAACCTGGGACTAACCCTAATTCATGCAATATAGTGCTTGACATGCGGTGAAGGCGTGTTTAATGTACTGACACGCACAATAATTCATATTTGGGAATCGTGCAAGTCCAGATCGCCATCGGCCTGAACTTAACGCGACCTGAATCAAAGACCATGGAACACACCACACTTGCGCCCGGAGCCCCTTTCAACTTCGCCCGGCATGTGATCGAGCTCAACCAGGCACGCGCTGACAAAGCCGCGTTTGTGGATGACGCTGGCACCTTGAGCTACGGGCAGTTGGCGCAGCAGATCCAAAGCATGGCTGGCGCGCTGACCCAACTCGGCCTGCGCCGCGAAGAGCGTGTGCTCTTGCTCATGCACGACTGCAACGACTGGCCGGTGAGCTTTTTGGGCGCGATGTACGCAGGCATCGTGCCGGTGGCGGTCAACACCTTGCTCACCGCCGATGACTACAGCTACATGCTGCAGCACAGCCGCGCGCAAGCTGTGTTGGTATCGGCTGCCCTGCTGCCCGTCTTGCAAACGGCACTGGCCAAGCCCCATGAGGTCAAGCACATCATCGTCTCCAAGCCCGGAACGCTGAGCGATGCCGATGTGCCACAACATGACTTGGCAGCCCTCTTGGCCAAGGCGCCCCAAAGTGCAGCCGCCCCCACCGCCTCGGACGACCCGGGCTTTTGGCTTTATTCGTCGGGCTCAACCGGCCGACCCAAAGGCACGCTGCACACCCACGCCAATCCAGCCTGGACGGCAGATCTGTTTGGCAAAGGCGTGCTGGCCATCCGTGAAGACGATGTGTGCTTCTCAGCCGCCAAATTGTTCTTTGCCTACGGCTTGGGCAATGCGCTCACGTTCCCCTTGAGCGTGGGTGCCACCACCTTGCTCATGGCCGAGCGCCCCACGCCTGAGGCTGTCTTCAAACGTTGGACGGGTGGCATCGCCAACACCCGGCCCACGATTTTCTTTGGCGCACCCACAGGCTTTGCGGGCATGCTGGCCCACCCTGCCCTGCCCAGCAAAACAGATGTGAGCCTGCGCATGGCCTCATCGGCCGGCGAAGCTTTACCGGCTGAGCTGGGCGAGCGCTTCACCCAACACTTTGGGATCGAGATCATCGACGGCATTGGCTCGACCGAGATGCTGCATGTGTACTTGTCCAACCTGCCGGGCAAGGTGCGCTACGGCACCACCGGGTGGCCTGTTCCGGGTTACGAGATCGAGCTGCGTGGTGACGATGGCCGCCCCGTGCCTGACGGTGAGACAGGTGACCTCTTCATCAAAGGCCCGAGTTCTGCGCTGATGTACTGGGGCAACCGCGTGAAATCGGCCGAGACCTTCCAGGGCGCTTGGACCAAGAGCGGCGACAAATACGTGCGCAACCCGGATGGCACTTACACCTACGCGGGCCGCAGCGACGACATGCTCAAGGTCAGCGGCATTTACGTCTCGCCCTTCGAGGTTGAGTCCACCCTGGTGCAACACCCAGCGGTTCTGGAAGCCGCGGTGATTGGCATCAACGACGACGATGGTTTGGTGAAAACCAAGGCCTATGTGGTGCTCAAAGCGGGTGCCAGCGCCACGGCTGAAGACCTCAAGGCCTTCACCAAAGAACGCTTGGCCGCTTACAAATACCCGCGCCAAATCGAGTTCATCCAAGAACTGCCCAAAACAGCAACGGGCAAGATCCAGCGCTTCAAGCTGCGCGACCTGGAAGCGGGTCGCTGAGTTCATGACCCTGGTGGCTCAAGCCAACAGCACCCTGGTGGCCATCCCCTGGCGTGAATGCCAGGTGGAGATTGAACACCAGTGGGTCAACCGCCACCAGGCGCTTGAAACACGCCCACTGCTGGTGTTTTTGCACGAGGGCTTGGGCTCGGTGAGCATGTGGAAAGATTTTCCGCAAGCGTTGTGTGAGGCTTGTGGCTTGCCCGGTTTGGTGTATTCACGCCCGGCTTACGGCCAGTCGACCCCACGTGCGGATGATGAAACATGGGGCACCGACTTCATGCACCGTCAGGCCCTGGAGGTCTTGCCCGCGTTGCTCGACGCATTAGGGGTTGATCAGCCCATCGTGCTGTTTGGCCATAGCGATGGAGGCTCGATTGCTCTGCTTTTTGCAGCACACCACCCAGACAAGTGCAAGGCTTGCGTGGTGGCAGCGCCTCATTTGTTTGTGGAAGACATTGCTGTCAGCAGCATTAAGCTGGCTCGTCAGGCTTACGACAAGGCCGACTTGCGCGAGAAATTAGCCCGCCACCACCGCAACCCCGACTCGGCCTTTCGAGGCTGGAATGACGCCTGGCTCTCCCCCGCCTTCCTGGACTGGAACATCGAGGCTGAGGTCAGCCGCATCAAGGTGCCTGTGCTGGCCGTGCAAGGCGAGCAGGATGAATACGGCACAATGAAACAGATTCGCAAAATCGCTGAGTTGGCGCCTCAAACCCGCCTGCTGGAACTGGCCCACTGCGGCCATTCACCGCACCGTGACCAGGCGGCGTTGCTGATATCGAACGTGGCCTCTTTTCTTGAACAACACCTAGGAGATCTCTCATGAAAATTTTCCGCCTCACTCTGCTGGCTGCTGCGCTGAGCCCCCTGGCCTTGAGCTCTGCCCTGGCTCAGAACACCGGCAAGATCAAAGTCGGTTTGATGCTGCCCTACACCGGCACTTTTGCTGCGCTGGGTAACGCGATTGAAAACGGCTTTCGCCTGCATGTGATGGAACACGGCGGCAAGCTCGAAGGCCGTGAGGTGGAGTTCGTGAAAGTCGACGACGAGTCCGACCCTGCCAAAGCCACCGACAACGTGAACAAGCTCATCAAGCGCGACAACGTGGATGTGCTGATTGGCACCGTGCACTCGGGTGTGGCCATGGCCATGGCCAAGGTGGCCAAAGACACCGGCACCCTGCTGATCGTGCCCAATGCCGGTGCTGATGCGGTGACCGGCCCCATGTGCGCACCCAACATCTTCCGCAGCTCTTTCTCGAACTGGCAACCTGGTTACGCCTCCGGTGAAGTGGTGGCGAAAAAGGGTCATAAAAAAGTGGTGACCATCACCTGGAAATACGCAGCGGGCGACGAGTCGGTGCGTGGCTTCAAAGAGGCTTTTGAAAAGAGTGGCGGCAAGGTCGTCAAAGAACTCAGCCTGCCCTTCCCCAACGTCGAGTTCCAGGCTCTGCTGACCGATATTGCAGCCACCAAACCTGATGCGGTCTACACCTTCTTTGCCGGTGGCGGCGCGGTGAAGTTCGTCAAAGATTACGCCGCTGCTGGCTTGAAGAAAACCATTCCACTGTACGGCTCGGGCTTCCTGACCGACGGCACGCTTGACGCGCAAGGCGCTGACGCTGAAGGCCTGGAAACCGTTCTGCACTACGCCGACAGCTTGAACACCAAGCGCGACAACGAGTTCCGCTTGTCTTACGCCAAAACCTTCAAGCTGCAACCCGATGTGTACGCGGTGCAAGGCTATGACGCAGCGCAAATGCTGGCGGTCGGCCTCAAAGGCGTGAAGGGCGACTTGAGCAAGAAGGCTGAATTCGCCGCCGCTGTGGAAGCGGCCAAGATCGACAGCCCACGTGGTCCGTTCACCATTTCCAAAGCCCACAACCCCGTGCAAGACATGTACCTGCGCAAAGTGGTGGGCAAAGAAAACACCTTGGTGGGCATCGCCTCTAAGGGTCTGACTGACCCGGCCCGCGGCTGCAAGATGTAACCATGGACTTGGCCACCTTCCTGATCCAATGCCTGAACTCGCTTCAGTACGGCTTGCTGCTGTTTCTGGTGGCGTCCGGGCTGACGCTGATCTTCGGCATCATGGGGGTGATCAACCTCGCCCACGGTAGCTTCTACATGATCGGGGCCTACATGGCATTCGCCCTGGCCCCGATCGTGAGCGGCACCTTTGGCGGGGGCTTTTTCTCGGCCCTGGTGGTCGGGCTCATCTTGGCCGTAGCCCTGGGCTATGTGCTGGAGTGGGTGTTTTTCAGTTATTTGTATGAGCGTGAACACCTGCAACAAGTGCTCATGACCTACGGCTTGATTTTGGTGTTCGAGGAATGTCGCAGCTTGCTGCTGGGTGACGATGTGCATGGTGTGGAGGTCCCCCCTTTGCTGGCCGGCACCTTGCCACTGGGCGAGACCATGACCTACCCGGTCTACCGGCTCTTTATTTCTGCGGTGTGCCTGGCTTTGGCACTGGGCATGTACCTGGTGTTCACCCGCACCCGCCTGGGCATGATGATTCGCGCGGGCAGCACCAACCGCGAGATGGTGCAATCGCTGGGCATCGACATCAAGTTTCTTTACCGTGTGGTGTTTGCCGCAGGCGTGGCCATTGCGGTCTTGGCTGGCATGGTGGCAGCCCCCGTGTCATCGGTCTATCCTGGCATGGGCAACAGCGTGCTCATCATCTGTTTTGTGGTGGTGGTGATTGGCGGCATTGGCTCGATTCGTGGCGCGTTGCTGGCCGCTCTATTGATTGGTGCGGTGGATACTTTTGGCAAAGTGTTGTTGCCCCAAGCCGCGGGTGTGTTGGTTTATGTGTTGATGGCTTTGATCCTGCTGTGGAAGCCTGACGGATTGTTCAAGGCGGGCTGAGCATGCACAAACTATTCATCACCGCCGCGTTTGCGGCCCTGGCGGCTTTCCCCTTGGTCAGTGGCAGTTACGGCCTAGACCTGGTGAACAAAATCATGATCTACGCGGTTCTGGCTTTGAGCTTGGAACTGCTGGTGGGCAGCACCGGCTTGGTGTGCTTTGGCCAAGCGGCTTTCTTTGGCATCGGTGCTTATGCCACCGTGTTGGTAATGGGACTGGACTTGGGCGATTCGCTGTTGTGGATTTTGCCCGTGTGCGTGGCCCTGGCTGGCCTTTACGCGTTGGCGGTGGGTGCCCTGTCATTGCGCACCAAAGGTGTGTACTTCATCATGGTCACGCTGGCGTTTGCACAAATGGCCTATTACGTGGTGCACGACACCCCGCTGGGTGGCGGCACCGATGGCATTTACCTCTACAGCAAACCTGTGCTGGGCAGCTTGGACTTGGACAAACCCTTGGTGCTCTATGGCTTCACCTGGGCCAGCTTGCTGGGCGTGTATGTGTTTTTGGCGGTGCTCTTGCAGTCACGTTTTGGGCGCGCACTCGCGGGCATTCGCGTGAACGAACAGCGCATGCGGGCCACCGGTTTTTCCACCTACCCTTACAAGCTGGCAGCCTTCACCATCTCCGGGGCGATTGCAGGTTTGTCGGGCTTTCTGTTCGCGGTGAAAGACGGTTTTGTGAACCCCGAGTTGATGAGCTGGCACCTCTCGGGCGCGGTGCTGATCATGATCATCTTGGGGGGCTTGGGGCATTTGCGCGGCGCGCTCATCGGGGCGTTTGCATTTGCGCTTTTGCAAGAACTCTTCAAGTCTGAAGCCATCTTTGGCAACTTTGCCAAGCACTGGCATTTGGGCTTGGGCTTGAGCATCATCGCCTGCGTGGCTTGGCTGCCCAATGGGCTGGTGGGTATTCCTGAAAAAATCAGCCAGCGTTTGCGTGGCGTACCGCGCGACGAGCAGGAGGCCCACCATGGCTGAAGTGCTGTTAAGTGGCGTGAACATCTCCCGCCGTTGGGGTGGCCTGGTAGCGGTGGACAGCGTCTCGCTCAGTCTGGAGCGCGGCACTGTGCATGCGGTGATCGGCACCAATGGTGCAGGCAAGTCAACCCTCATCAACATCCTCTCGGGTGAAATTCCGCCCTCATCGGGCGAGATTGAACTCATGGGCGAACTCGTCACACGTTGGACGCAGCCCAAGCGCGCGCGTGCTGGCTTGGGGCGCAGCTACCAGCGCAACACCATCTACCCCAGCTTCAGCGTGCTGGAAAACTGCCGCTTGGCCGCACAGTCACAACACCAACAAGCCTGGCGTTGGTGGCAAAACGCACAACACTGCTCAGCAAGTACGAGCGCCGCGCAAGAGGCCATGACACGCGCGGGCTTGAGCGACTTGGCGAACCGTGCAGCAGGCCTGCTCTCGCATGGTCAAAAAAGACAACTCGAAATTGCAATGTGTCTGGCCACCCAACCGCAGGTGTTGTTGCTTGATGAGCCTTTAGCAGGCATGGGTGCCGAGGAGACCGACCGCATGTTGGCGCTGCTGGATGAACTCAAAACCGACCACGCGATTTTGCTGGTGGAACACGACATGGATGCGGTGTTTCGCATTGCTGACCGCATCACCGTGATGGTCAACGGTGCGGTGATCGCGTCGGACACGCCACAAGCCATCCGCGACAACCCGGCGGTGCAGGCCGCTTACCTGGGAAACCATTGAGATGAAGGCCCATGAATGGATTGTGGATGCCCAAGGCGTGCACGCCTGGTATGGCTCCAGCCATGTGCTGCATGGCATAGACGTGCAGATTGGCGCTGGCGAGACCATCGGCTTGCTGGGGCGCAACGGCATGGGCAAGAGCACGCTCATTCGCAGCTTGCTGGGTCATGTGAGCCAGCGCGAAGGCAAGATTGTGCTGTTCGGCCAAGAGGCCTCGCACGCCAAGCCGCATGAGGTGGCGCGCCTGGGTGTGGCCTATGTGCCCGAAGGGCGCGGCATTTTCCCGAACTTGAGCGTGCGTGAAAACCTGGTGATGGCAGCACGCCCGGGTAATGATGGGCGGCTGGTGTGGACGCTGGACAAAGTGTTGGCCACCTTCCCACGTTTGCAAGAGCGCATCAACAACCTGGGCGCGCAGCTCTCAGGCGGTGAGCAACAGATGTTGTCCATCGGCCGGGCCTTGATGACGCATCCGGAGTTGATCATTCTGGATGAAGCCACCGAGGGACTGGCCCCGCTGATCGTCGCGGAGATTTGGCGGGTGATTGGCGAGATCCGCGACAGCGGCATGGCCACCTTGATTGTGGACCGCGATTACCGCAAGGTGCTGGCCCACGCCAACCGCGCCTTGGTCCTGCAAAAAGGCCGCGTGGTCTTGGGTGGCACCGCACAAGAGGTCAGTGACAGCCCAGAGCTCTCTGGCTACCTGGGCGTCTGAACCCCTCGGGGTTCGCGCTCAATTCGCCTCGGGGTTCAATCAAAGGTCTCGGTGTCCACCTCAAGAACTTAGAACTCCTCGGTGTCCACCTCCGAGGAGGCCTGTGTGTCATAACGCGGGCCAGACACGGTGCGGGTGTTGATCGCAGCCTCTAAGGCTGCCATGTGCGCGGCAGACAATTGAATTCGACTCGCCGCCAAGTTGTCACGCATGTGCTGCTCGTTGGTGGTACCAGGAATCGGGATGATGTGTTCTGCTTTGTGCAGCAACCAAGCCAATGCCAGTTGAGCCCTTGTGCAGCCTAGCTCTTTCGCTATCGCATCCATAGCAGGCAACAAAGCCAGGTTAGCCGCGTAATGTTGCGCTGAGAACCTGGGCATGCCCCGGCGGATGTCTTTGGCATCCAAGCCAGATAGGTCAGACAAAGTGCCCAAGTAACCGCGCGCCACTGGGCTGAACGCGACAAACGCCGCACCCAATTCACGGCAAGCGTCGAGCACCGCAATTTCCGCGTTGCGGCTCCACAGCGAGTACTCGGTTTGCACGGCGGCAATCGGGTGCACCGCATGCGCTTTGCGCAAAGTTTGGGCGGACACCTCGCTCAGGCCGATGCTGCGTATCAGTCCCTTGCGCACCAAATCACTCAGGCCACCTACGCTGTCTTCAATCGGCACCTTCTTGTCCCAGCGGTGCAGGTAGTACAGGTCAATCACGTCAGTCTTAAGACGGCGCAAGCTGTTCTCGCACTCATGTCGCAAGGTCTCGGGCCGGCCATCAATCACCCGCGTGGGTTTGCCATCCACCGGGATGATGCCCATGCCGCACTTGCTGGCCAGCACAAACTCATGTCGGCGCTTGGCCACCACCGCGCCCAAGCGCTCTTCGTTGCGGCCACCACCATACAAGGTGGCGGTATCAAGGAAGTTGTAACCAGCATCCAGAGCGCCCAGCAGCACACGCTCACCCACCTCGGCGGAAGTCGCAGGGCCATAGGCATGGTCCAGGTTCATGCAGCCCAGGCCAATGGGCTGCACCTCAAATTCACCGACACGGCGCGGGGCTTGTGGGTTCATGGATTCAGCTCAGTTGCAGTTCAAGCTCGTGCAACACCTTGTAGCAAGGCAGCACCTGGGCCACGCTGGCATTGGGCTCACGGCCTTCGCGAATCGCAGCAAAAAACTCGCGGTCTTGCAATTCAATGCCGTTCATCGACACATCCACCTGGCTCACATCGATCTTCTCTTCTTTGCCTGAGAACAGGTCGTCGTATCGCGCGAGATAAGTGGCCGAGTCGCCGATGTAGCGGAAGAACGTGCCCAAGGGGCCGTCGTTGTTGAAGCTCAAAGACAAGGTGCAGATCGCGCCATTGGCGGCCTTGAGCTGGATGCTCATGTCCATGGCGATGCCCAGCGCGGGGTGGATGGGGCCTTGCACCGCGTTGGCTTTCACAATCGGGCTGCCGCACTGGTAGGCGAACAGGTCTACCGTGTGGGCCGCGTGGTGCCACAGCAGGTGATCGGTCCAGCTGCGGGGTTGGCCCAGCGCGTTCATGTTGGAGCGGCGGAAAAAGTAAGTCTGCACATCCATCTGCTGGATGTTGAACTCACCGGCCTTGATTTTCTTGTTCACATACTGGTGGCTGGGGTTGAAGCGGCGGGTGTGGCCGCACATGGCCACCAGGCCTGTTTCTTTTTGCAAACGCACCACCTCGTCAGCGTCTTTGAAGCTGTCGGCCAAGGGAATTTCCACTTGCACATGCTTGCCTGCTTTGAGGCACTGGATGCTTTGCGAGGCGTGCATTTGTGTAGGTGTGCACAAAATCACCGCATCCACCTCGGGCAGCGCCAGGCTATCGGCCAGGTCGGTGGTGACGTGTTGGATGCCGTATTTGTCGGCCACTTCTTGGGTTTTGCCCAGTTCACGGCCAATCAGCGAGACGACTTCCACGCCGTCGATGTTCTTGATGCCGTCGAGGTGTTTGATGCCAAAGGCACCTGCGCCCGCCAGGGCGACTTTGAT
Source organism: Comamonadaceae bacterium (assembly GCA_947454955.1). GTDB lineage: Bacteria > Pseudomonadota > Gammaproteobacteria > Burkholderiales > Burkholderiaceae_C > Hylemonella. The sequence continues at coordinate 13,550 of CANGLW010000027.1, read as the reverse complement.
GGTTTTGCTCATGTGTTTTCCAAAATAGCGTGGCCCACTGCAGTGTTCGAAGCAGGCACATGGTAGAAGCGATGGGTGACTTTGGGAGCCGGGCCAGTGACCTTGCCGTTGCTGATGTCGGCCATGGCGCCGCGGGCGATGAGCCACATCACCAGCTCAATGCCTTCAGAGCCGGCATCACGCACGTAGTCGATGTGCGGCACATTCGCGCAAGCCACGGGGTCGTTGATCATCATGTCGAGCCAGTGATTGTCCCACTCGCGGTTGATCAAGCCAGCGCGTGCGCCCTGCAATTGGTGGCTCATGCCACCGGTGCCCCAGATGTGCACATTCAGGTCTTCGTCGAAGCTCTCCACCGCTTTGCGGATGGCTTGACCCAGGTTGAAACAGCGCATGCCACTGGGCACGGGGTACTGCACCACGTTCACGGCAAAGGGAATCACCGGGCAAGGCCAAGCGTCTTTGGCCGGATCGAGCGAACCGCACATCAAAGACAGCGGCACGGTCAGACCGTGGTCCACATCCATCTTGTTGACGATGGTCAGGTCAAAGTCTTGTTGGATGACCGACTGTGCAATGTGCGACGCCAACTCAGGATGGCCTTGGACCATGGGCACAGGCCGCGGCCCCCAACCTTCGTCGGCCGGCTTGTACTCGGCGGCGGTGCCAATCGCGAAAGTGGGAATCATGTCCAGGCTGAAGGCCGTGGCGTGGTCGTTGAAGACCAAGATGATCACATCGGGCTTGTTGTCTTTCATCCATTGTTTGGAGTACTCGTAGCCCGCAAACAAAGGCTTCCAATAGTCCTCATGGGTCTTGCCCAGATCCATGGCCGCGCCAATGGCGGGTACGTGCGAGGTGAATACAGATGCAGTGATTTTTGCCATGCTTAAACCTTGTGTTTGCCCGCCGCGCCTTGCGGTTGGTTCTGCGCCTGGGCGTCGCCGTTTTCACCAATGAAGCGGTTGCCTTCGACCGAGCGACCGCCGCTGATCATCATGTGACGGTATTCCTCTTCGGTCATGCCGGTCATGGAGCCCGCCATTTGCTGGAAGCTCTTGCCATCGGTCGCGCCGATTTTGGCCAGGAAATAAATGTTGCCGCCGGTGCGCATGCACCAGTTCAAGTCGCGCGCCAGCACGGCTTGTTTTTGCTCTTCGGTCATCGCCCACTCATCCAGATAAGCGCGCTCGTTGGCTTTGAAACGCGTACGGTTCTCTGCCTTCATGAGCGACATGCAGAACTGATTCAGCCAGTAGCCTTTGCGGGATTGTTCGGCATCAAAAATGATGGTGCCGGGAACATCGGTGTAGGGTTTGTCGAGTGCCATCTTGACCCTTTCAGGACCAGTACAAACGCATGGGATTGTCCACCAGGAGCTTGCGTTGCAGCTCTGCGGTGGGTGCGATGTGCGGAATGAAGTCCACCAGCAAGCCGTCATCGGGCATGTGGTCCTTCAAATTGGGGTGCGGCCAGTCGGTGCCCCACAAGACGCGGTCAGGGAAAGTCTCGACAATGCGTCGGGCAAAGGGCACCACGTCTTGGTAGGCGTTTTGCTCGCCGTTCAGAGCCTTGGGGCCTGATGCACTCAAACGCTCGGGGCAGCTGACCTTGCTCCACACATTGGGATGCTCGCGCATGAACTTCACAAACAGCTCGAACTCAGGGCCGTCGATGGGCTTGCTCACATCAGGGCGCCCCATGTGATCTACCACGACGGTGGTGGGCAAGGCGGTGAAGAAGTCCCACAGCTCGGGCAGGTCGACAGCCTCAAAGTAAATCACCACATGCCAGCCGAATTTGGCAATGCGTGCAGCAATTTCCATCAACTCGTCTTTGGGCGTGAAGTCCACCAAGCGCTTCACAAAGTTGAAACGCACACCGCGCACACCTGCGTCGTGCATGGCTTGCAGTTCTTGGTCGGTCACACTGCGCTTGACAGTGGCCACACCACGCGCCTTGCCACCCGAGGCCAAACAGGCGTCCACCATGGCGCTGTTATCCGCGCCGTGGCAGGTGGCTTGCACAACCACATTGCGCTCAAAACCCAAATGGTCACGCAGGGCGAACAGCTGCTCTTTGGAGGCATCACACGGCGTGTATTTGCGCTCGGGTGCGTAGGGAAATTGCGCGCCCGGGCCAAACACATGGCAGTGCGCATCCACCGCGCCTGCGGGCAGCTTGAACTTGGGCTTGCTCGGGCCGGTGTACCAATCGAGCCAGCCAGGGGTTTTTTGAAATTCCACGGTCGTCCTTCTTTAACTGAGTCAGTCGGGTTTGATGTTGGCTTCGCGCACCAGCCGTTCATAACGCTGGCGCTCGCTTTTGATGAGTTGGGTGAACATGTCAGCCGAGCCTGGCAGCACTTCACCACCCACGGCGGTCATGCGGTCGCGCACCTCTTGGGTTTGCAGGGCTTTTTGCACCTCGGCATGCAATTGATTAAGCACCGGTTTGGGCGTGGCAGCCGGCGCTACCAAGCCGTACCACACCGAGGCTTCAAAGCCAGGAAAACCTGATTCAGCAATGGTGGGTACTTCCGGAAAAATCACACTTCGCTTGGGGCTGAGCACCGCCAACACTTTGAGCTTGCCGCTCTTGACGTGGGGTTGCACTTCCAAGGCATTCAACGCCACCAGGGGCAACTGGCCACCGATGACATCGGTCAAGGCCTGCGCGCCCCCACGGTACGGCACGTGCTGCAAGGTGATGCCTGCGGCGCGTTCAAAAAATTCAATCGCCATGTGTGGGGTGGAGCCATTGCCTGGCGAGCCAAACGCGATCGAGCCAGGCTTGGCCTTGGCCGCTTCAATCAGCTTGGCAATGTTGGCGTAAGGTGCTTGCATGTTGGCGGCAATGACCACCGGCACACGCCCGACCAAAGACACGGCCACCAAGTCTTTTTCAGCATCGAAGGGTGCAGGTTGGTACAGCGCCATGTTGGCGGCCAAAGCGTTGGCGGCCATCATCAAGGTGTAGCCATCAGGCTCAGCCGCAATCACCGATTTCACAGCGATGTTGGTGCCGGCACCGGGCTTGTTCTCAATCACAAACGCCTGGCCCAGGCTGGTGCTCAAAGCCTGGCCCACCGCACGCGCCACGGCATCGACCGCACCACCTGCTGAGTAACCCACCACCACTTTGACGGGCTTGTTGGGGTAAGGCTGAGCCACCGCAACACAAGCCTGCACCAGCGCAAGCAGGACGATGAGGTTGGCGAACAAGCGTTTCATACAAGTCTCCTAAAGGCTGGGCACTGCACCACGCAAACCGGCCCTTTGAACCGCGCGGCTGAGCACACCGTTGGTGGCCACCGTGCGAGCGAATTGATCCAAGTAGGGCTTGGCAGCCTCACGGCCTTGGGGCACCGCCAAGGCCAAGTGTTCCAGGCCCCAACGTCCGGGCAGCACATGCGCGCCGGGCACGCCATCGACCAACTCAAACAACACAGCTTTGTTGGTGGCAAAGGCTTGGATTTGACCCGAGCGTAACTGCGCGGCAGCCTGCGCCAGCGAGGGCAAGGCCACAACCCGCGCGGCTTGATAAGTTTTGCTCAAACTGGCTTGCGAGGAACTGCCTTCACTCACACCCACCGAGACGCCAGTGTGATCCATGTCGGCCATGGATTGGATAGGGCTTGTGCGCATGACGGCATAACCCAACTCCAGGTCCAGCAAGGGTGGCGTGAAGTCAATCAGCTTGGCACGTGCAGCGCTGGCGTTGGTGAAGGTCACATCCACCTGCCCTTGTGTCATGGCTTGCACCACCTGGGCAATGCGTTCGTGCACCACCACCTGGGTGGGCACACCCAAGGCTTGACCCAATGCTTCGCCGAGCGCAAAAGCCACGCCATGGGCTTGGCCTTGCGCGTCTTTGACCATCGAGGTCGGGCTGCCCAGGTACACCCCAATGCGCAACACACCGGTGGGCGCCAGGGTCTGAGTGATGCGCGCGTCAGGTTGAATCGCTGGGGCTTGAATGGCATCGGCTTGTTTGGTCGGTGCTTGCGTGGCGGATGTTGAAGGCGCCGCGCAGCCACTCAGCCATGCGGCGGCCAGCAGGCTCAAAAGCCAGCCAGTCCTGGGCATGAGGCGCGCCGCTTGCATGGCTCAGTCGATGTACTTCAAACCCAGCTTGGCCAGGGGTTCACGGAAGTTGTACATGTCCAGCCCCAACACGCCAGCAGCGAGCTTGGCGCGCTTCTCGCCTTCGTTGGCTTCGCGGGCTTCAGCGGCATCGGCCACTTGCTGAGCAAGGGCTGCTGGCACCACCACCACGCCGTCGTCGTCGGCAATCACCACATCGCCCGGGTTCACATGGGCACCTGCGCAAACCACGGGGATGTTCACCGAACCCAAGGTGGCTTTGATGGTGCCCTTGGCACTGATGGCGCGGCTCCACACCGGGAAGTTCATCTCTTTGAGTTCTTTCACATCACGGCAACCACCGTCGATGATGAGACCCTTGGCGCCGCGCGCTTGGAAGCTGGTGGCCAACAGATCACCAAAAAAACCATCGGTGTTGTCGGCGCTGCAAGCGGCAATGACCACATCGCCAGGCTGAATCTGTTCGGCCACCACGTGCATCATCCAGTTATCACCGGGGTGCAGAAGCACGGTCACAGCCGTACCGCAAATGTGTGCGCCACTGTAGATGGGGCGCATATAGGGCTTGGTCAAACCCACGCGGCCTTGGGCCTCATGGATGGTGGCCACGCCAAAGCGTGAGAGTTTGTCAACGGCAGCTTTGTCGGCACGCACGATGTTGCGCTTGACGATGCCCATTTGTTGGTTAGCGTTGCTCATGAAAATGTCCTTCTTGGTTCAGTATCGGTGGCGCGAGATCACAGGCCTTTGGCCTTGAGCGCCGCGTCCATGCGCGGGAACACACGACGGGCATTGCCCTCGTAAATTTTGTAGCGTTGCTCGTCGTTCAAGATGCTGCTGTTTTGGATGTAACGCTTGGTGTCGTCGTAGTAGTAACCCGTCTCTGGGTCGATGCCACGCACAGCACCAATCATCTCGGAGGCAAACAAAATGTTGTCCACCGGGATCACCTTGGTCAGCAAATCAATGCCGGGCTGGTGGTACACACAAGTATCGAAAAAGATGTTCTTGAGCAAGTGGTCTTGCAGCAAGGGCTTTTTCATTTCTTGCGCCAAGCCGCGGAAACGCCCCCAGTGGTAAGGCACGGCACCGCCGCCGTGGGGGATCACAAATTTCAAGGTGGGGAAGTCTTTGAACAAGTCACCCTGGATGCACTGCATCACCGCGGTGGTGTCGGCATTGAGGTAATGCGCACCGGTGGTGTGAAAGCAGTTGTTGCAGCTGGTGGACACGTGCACCATGGCCGGGATGTCGTACTCCACCATCTTTTCGTAAATCGGGTACCAGTGGCGGTCGGTCAAGGGCGGGCTGGTCCAGTGGCCGCCGCTCGGGTCGGGGTTGAGGTTGATGCCGACAAAGCCGTACTCTTTGACGCACTTTTCCAATTCAGCCACGCAAGTCTTAGGGTCCACGCCCGGGCTTTGCGGCAGCATGGCTGCGCCAATGAAGTGGTCAGGAAACAGTTGTGAGACGCGGAAGCACAACTCGTTGCAAATGGCCGCCCAGGTGCTGGAGACTTGGAAGTCACCGATGTGGTGAGCCATGAAGCTCGCGCGTGGACTGAAGATGGTGAGGTCAGAGCCGCGCTCTTTCATCAAGCGCAATTGGTTGGCCTCGATCGACTCGCGCAGCTCATCGTCGCTGATACGCAGGTCGGCCACTTTGGGCATGAGCGTGGGGTCTTGGATGCCGGCAATTTGTTGGTTGCGCCAGTTCTCCAGCGCTTTGGGGGCCGTGGTGTAGTGGCCGTGGCAATCGATGATCATAGGTACTCCTGAACAATGAATAGATTTAAACCGGCGTCATGCCCTGGCGAAGTTTGGCGTCATCGGCATCTGCTGACGACAAGAACGTCAACAATGCTTGTGCCGCCTGCGCCTGGGTGCTGTGCGCGCCGATGCCGCCAGAAAACGTGGTGTTGATTTGGATCTCATCGGGCAGCGGGCCCACGATGGTGATGCCCTGCACATGAATGAGTTCGCTGAGTTGTTGAAAACCCAAGGCCGCTTTGCCCTGTGCCACCAACGCGCCGACAGGTACACCAGCGGGTGCCTGCAACAGGCGGTCTTGAACAGCCGGCAAGATGCCCCAAGCCTCGAACATCTTGAGCAAGGCCACGCCACTGGGGCCGGTGGAATAACTCACGCTGGGCGCTTGCAAGATCGCTTGCTTCACAGCCGCTTGGCTGCTGAGGTCAGGCCGTGCTGCGCCGGCAGGCACAGCCACCGCCACACCGCTGTGCACCAGGTCCACCACCGAGCCTGGCAAGAGGTGGCCACTGGCGATCAGTTTGCCCAAGGCGTCTGCGGCTAAAAACACCAGGTCAAACACCTCACCGGCTTGCACGCGCTTGGCCGCATCCACGCCGCCCACCGACTCGATGCTGACCTCGATGCCTCTGTGGCGCGTGAACTCGGCGCACAACTCGGCCAACAACTGGCGCGTGGCCATGGAGGAAATGCCTTTGAGGGGAGCGTGTGTGGACATGAGGGAGATTGTCGGGCGAATCGCTGGGCTGGGCACGCATGACAGCGCGCTATCTGATATATCATTTTGGTATATCTTTACCTTGGATATGCCAGATAGGCAAATCATGGACCTCAAACAAATTGAATACTTTGTGCGCGTGGCCGAGCTGGGCAGCTTCACCCGGGCAGCCAAAGTGCTGGGCATTGCACAGCCCGCTTTGAGCCGCCAAGTGCGCTTGTTGGAAGTGGAATTCCGCCACAACTTGCTGCTGCGCAACGGCCGCGGTGTGACGCCTACCGAAGCAGGCAAATTGCTGTTGGAACACGGGCGCGGCATCCTTCACCAGGTGGCCCGCACACGCGAAGAGTTGGGCCGCGTCAGTGGCTCGCTGGCTGGTAGCGTGGCCCTGGGTTTGCCGCCCAGTATTGCCAAGGTGTTGACCGTGCCGGTCACACGCGCCTTCAGGCAACGCTTGCCTGATGCTGCGATTTCCATCAGCGAAGGCCTGACCATCACCATGCAAGAGTGGCTGCTCAGTGGCCGGCTGGACATCGCCCTGCTCTACAACCCGGTGCCCACCCCTGATTTGGAAACCCGTCCGCTGCTCGATGAAGAGTTGTTCCTCGTGTCGCTCAAAACCGCCAAGAGCAAGGCCGCGCAGGCCAAGCCGGTGAGCTTGAAGGAACTCTGTGAACTACCCCTGGTGATTCCCAGCCGCCCCAATGCGATTCGCATGGCGGTGGAGTCGCAACTCTCCAGCCTGGGCCTGCGGCCGCACATCGCGCTTGAAATTGATGGCGTGAGTGCCATCCTGGACCTGGTGGCCGATGGGGCGGGTTACGCAGTGCTGCCCCAATACGCCCTGGCCAACGCAGCCGACCCCAAGCAATTCACCTTGCGCAGCATCACGCCCAGGCTCAAAACCCATTTGGCCTTGGCCACCGCTTCGTCGCGCACCAGCACACAAACGCAAAAGGCCATGCTCGCGCTGTTGGAAGAGCTCACCCATGCTTTGCTGGCCAAGCCGTGAGCGGGACGACAACCTGGCGTGTGCTCAGAATGTGTGGACTGCTTACGTGATACCCGCAGACTTTGTCGGGTTGAATTGAGGTCGAATCAAGGCACTGAGAAAACCTAGAAATTTCTGATGAAACGCCGAGAACTACTGCAGCATGCCAGCGCCATGACCTTGGCCGCAGGCATCTGGCCCGCCCTGGGGCAAACGGCTTACCCCAACAAACCCATCCGCTACATCGTGCCTGTGTCGGCTGGCGGCGGCAGCGACATGGTGGGCCGCACCGTGACCGAGCGCTGGGGGCAAGCCCTCAAGCAAGCCTTTGTGGTGGACAACCAGGGCGGCGGTGGCGGCGTGATTGCTTGCCAAACCACCATGCGCGCCCCGGCCGATGGCTACACCCTGCTGCAAGGCTATGTGGCCACGCACGGCACCAGCCCGGCCACCCGCAAGCTGCCTTACGACCCGCTCAAAGACTTCACCGCCATCGGCATGATCGGTGCCACCCCCAATGTGTTGGTGGTGCCGATGAGCTTGCCTGTCAAGAACCTCAAAGAGTTCATTGCTTACATCAGCAAAACGCCCAACCTGAGTTACGGTTCCTCCGGTCAGGGCTCGCTGACCCATCTGTCGATGGAGTTGTTCAAACAAGAGTCGCATGCCGACCTGGTGCATGTGCCCTACCGCGGCATTGCCCCGGCCATCAGCGACTTGATTGGCGGTCAGACCCAAGCCATGTTGCCTGGCCTGGCTGCGGCCCTGCCCCACATCAAAGCCGGACGCATGCGCGCGCTGGCGGTCACCGGCTTGCAGCGTCATCTGCAACTCAAAGATGTGCCCACCATGGACGAGTCCGGCTTCAAAGGCTTTGATGCACAGCAGTGGTATGGCGTGGTCGGCCCAGCTGGCATGCCCGCACAAGTGGTCAAGCTGCTCAACGACACCCTCAACCAAGTGCTCAAGTCGGCTGACTTGCGCGACAAGCTCTCGGTCGAGGCCATCGAACCCATGTCCATGAGCCCCGAGCAATTCAGCGCCCACATCAGCAAAGAAGTGGCGCGTTGGACCGTGCTAGCCAAAGAGCGCAAGATCCAGCTCGACACCTGATTCATTCACTTTCATTTCCCATGGCACGTAACACCCAAGTGGCCGCAGACCACAACGCACCTGCAATCACCCAAATCCTGGCCGAGTACGTGGCCAACCACCCGTCCAAGGGTTGGAGCGATGCGGTCGATCACGAAGCCCACCGCACCTTCATGAACTGGCTGGGCTGCGCGGTCGGCGCCTCCAACCACGAGTCGGCCCACGCTGCGCTGGCTGCGGTGAAGTTGCTGGCCCCTGGCGCGCAAGCCAGTGTGCTGGGCCGCCGCGACAAAGTGGACATGTGCAGTGCTGCGCTGATCAACGGCATCACCTCGCACACCTTCGACTTTGACGACACCCACCTCAAAACCATCATCCACCCCGCGGGCCCCGTGGCTTCAGCCTTGTTGGCCATGGCCGAGCACACCGGTGCCACAGGCCGCGAACTGATTGACGCGCTGGTGATTGGCATTGATGTGTCTTGCCGCGTGGGCAACGCCATGTACCCCGACCACTACGACCGCGGCTGGCACATCACCGGCTCCACCGGCACCTTGGGTGCGGCGGCCGGTTGCGCGCGTTTGCTCAAACTCAACACCCAACAGACCGCCATGGCGCTGGGCATTGCAGCGTCTCAACCCGTGGGCATGCGCGAACAATTTGGCACCATGACCAAGCCGCTGCACCCCGGTGCGGCTGCACGTGCTGGCTTGATGGCCGCGCTCTTGGCGCAACAAGGCTTCACCGCCAGCCCCAAAGCTTTGGAAGCACCGCGCGGCATGATGCAAACCGTCTCCACCAAAAACGATTGGCGCGAGATCACCGACGAGCTGGGCCAGCGTTTTGAAATTTCTTTCAACACCTACAAGCCTTTTGCTTGCGGCATCGTGATTCACCCCAGCATCGACGCTTGCTCTCAGCTTCGCGCCAAAGGCATCACCCCGGATCAAGTGGCCAAGATTGAGTTGCGTGTGCACTCGTTGGTGCTTGAACTCACGGGCAAGAAAGAACCTGCTGATGGCCTGCAAGCCAAGTTCAGCGTGTACCACGGCTGCGCGGCAGGCTTGACCTTCGGCCAGGCCGGTGAAGACGAGTTTGCCGATGAGATCGTTACACGCGATGACATGGTGGCCCTGCGCCGCAAAGTGCTGGCGGTGGTGGACGACTCCATCGATGAAGCCAGCGCGGATGTGACCGCCACCCTGACCGATGGCCGTGTGGTGCATGTGTTTGTGAAGCACGCCATTGGTTCCTTGGAAAACCCGATGAGCGACGCGCAGTTAGAGGGCAAATTCCACACCATGTGCGACCGCGTTTTGGGTGCAGCGCAAACCCAAACCCTGATTGAAGCTTGCTGGGCTGTGGGCAAAGCACCCAATGTGTCAGCCATCATGTCTGCTGCGCACAACTAAGCACCTGATCGAGCAAACACTCGACCAACAAAAAGGCCAGCTAGATGCTGGCCTTTTTGTTGAGCTGCAAAGTGACTTACTGCTGTGCGATTTTTGCCTTGGTGATCACCTCACCCCAACGCTTGATGTCGTTGACCAGCAGTTGCTGCGCCTGCTCGGCCGTGCCAGGTATGGGTTCAAGGTTGATGTCTTCAAGCTTCTTTTTCACGCCGGGGTCGTTCAGGGCTGCCACCACCTCACGGTTGAGTTTGAGCACCACCTCACGCGGTGTTTTGGCAGGCACGGCCAGGCCGTTCCAAGAGGCTGCGACCAAACCGGGCACGCCTGACTCTTTGGCCGTGGGCACCTCAGGCATGACGCGTGAACGCTTCTCACCGGTCAGCGCCAAGGGGTACAAGGCTTTGGCTTTGATTTGCGCCAACAGCGGACTCAAAATGTCCAGGCCCGCATCGATCTGCCCGCCACGCAAAGCGTTGATCACCGCAGGTGTGCCATTGAAGGGCACGATTTGAATGTCAATGCCAGCCGCTGACTTGAACAACTCAGCTGCTAAATTTTGGGTGGTGCCGATGTTGGGCGTACCCACATTGAGCTTACCCGGGTTGGCTTTGGCATAGGCCACAAACTCTTGCAGAGTTTTGAAGCGCGAGCCCTCTTGCACCACGATGGCCAAGTCAAAGCTGGCCAGCGGGGCCACCGGGATGAAGTCGTTCAAGGTGTCGTAGGGCAGGTTCTTGAACAGCGACGCGCTGACGGCCGTGCCACTCGAAATCAATAGCAAGGTATGACCGTCTGGCGCGGCTTTGGCCACACTTTCACCGGCAGACACACCACCGGCACCAGGTTTGTTGTCGATCACCACCGCCTGCCCCAGGGTCTCGCTCAAGCGCTGGCCCACGGCACGCGCGGTCAAGTCTGCGCCACCACCAGGCGCGTTGGGTACGACGATGCGCAGTGGCTTGCTGGGAAAGTTCTGGGCTTGTACTTTGCCGGTCATCACCAGCGAGATGGCCAAGGCCACCATCAGCAACACCACAGGAATGAGGCCCAGGCCAAGGATGGTGCGCCAGGACACGCGCTGTTGGGGTTGGTCTTTGTCAATGGTGTTGTTGGCCATGGTCAAGCTCCGAGTTTGAAACCTTATCGTGCCACACCCAGCAATTTATCCAAGAGCTCGGGTTGGTCTTGCAGTGCTTGTGCAGAACTTTTGTGCACCACGGTGCCACGGTCCAGCACAGCGGCGAGGTCAGAGATGGCCAGAATGGCCTGGGGGTGCTGTTCCACGATGATGGCACTCAGGCCTTCTTCACGGGTGATGCGGCGAATCGCTTGCAACAACTCTTGCACGATGATGGGGGCCAAGCCTTCCAGCGGCTCATCGAGCAGCAGCAACTTGGGGTTGAGCACCAAGGCGCGGCCCACCGCCAGCATTTGCTGCTCGCCACCTGAGAGTTGCGTGCCCAAATTGCTTTGACGCTCCAGCAAACGCGGGAACATCTCGTACACACGCGCTGGTGTCCACGGGCCGGGGCGTGCCACGGCGGTGAGGTTTTCATCCACCGTGAGCGACTTGAAAATATTGCGTTCTTGCGGCACCCAACCAATGCCCGCAGCTGCACGCTCATGCAAAGGCAGCTTGTGCAAAGCCACACCACCCAAGCTGATGGTGCCGCCATGCTGTCGCGTGGTGCCTGCCAAGGTGTTCATGAACGTGGTTTTGCCGGTGCCATTGCGACCCAGCAAAGCCAGCGTTTGGCCTTGGGCCAGGCTCAGGCTCACCTCATGCAAGACCACGGCCTCGCCATAGCCCGCGCTCAAATGTTCAACCTGCAACAAATCAGCCATGTTGCGCTCCGTGGGTGTCGTCATGCCCCAGGTACACCGCTTTGACTTGCGGGTCGTTGGCAATCTGGTCGGGGTCACCTTCGGTGAGCACGGTGCCGTTGACCAATACGGTCATGCGGTTGGCAAAGCTGAACACCAAATCCATGTCGTGCTCGATGAGCAACACCGACACATCGGCCGGCAAAGCGGCCACGGTTTGCAACAACTCTTCTCGTTCACCCGCAGGCACACCGGCCACTGGTTCGTCGAGCAACAAGACGCGTGGCTCGCACGCCAGGGCAATGGCAATTTCTAGCAAGCGGCGTTTGCCGTAAGCCAGGATGCTGGTGGGCTGGTCCATCACCTCGGTCAGGTGAAACTGCTCCAGCAAAGCTTCGCAACGCGCGGTGACGTGTTGGTTCGCACCCAAAGCCTGCCACCACTTCAAGCCCAGACCCTGGTGTTGCGACACGGTGAGGGCCAAGGTTTGCAGCGGCGTGAGGCTATCAAACAACTGGTTGATTTGGAAGGTGCGCACCATGCCGCGCTTGACGCGTTCATGCGGCGAGAGTCGGCTGATGTCTTGCCCTTCCAGCGTGATGGAACCCTCGCTGGGCTCCAACACGCCGGTGAGCAAATTGATCAAAGTGGTTTTGCCAGCGCCATTGGGGCCGATTAGCGCATGGCGCGCGCCTTTGTGCAAGTCCAGCGTCACGTTGTTGGTGGCGGTGATGCCCCCAAAACGTTTGACCAAACCGCGGGTGGAGAGAACCACGCTCATCGTGCCCCTCCTTTGAACCAGGTCCAGGGGCGCAACAAACGGTCACGGCCCACCATCACCAGCACCACCAGGAACAGACCCAGCCAGAACATCCAGTACTGCTGGGTGATGGACGAGAGCACGTCCTGCAAAATTTTGAACACCACCGCACCGGCAATGCCGCCATACAACCAACCCGCACCACCAATCACCAGCATCAGCATCACATCGGCAGAGCGGTCAAAGGCGAACACATCGAGCGAAGCAAAGCCGGTGGTTTGAGCCAGCAAGCCGCCAGCCGCGCCAGCGATGCCAGCTGAGATGGTGTAGACCAAGGACAAACGCGCCGAGACCGGAATGCCAATGGCCATGGCACGCAAGCGGTTGTCGCGGATGGCCATCAAGGTCGCACCCAAAGGCGACTTGACCAAACGACGGGCCAACACGAAAAACACCAGCGTCACCACGATGGAATACCAAGCCGCTGTTTGCCCCTGAAGGTCAAACTCAAATCGGCCCAAGACCGGTCCCATCATCACACCCTGCAAGCCATCAGCACCACCGGTGAGCCAATCCAGCTTGTTGGCCAACTCCAAAAGAATCAGGGCCATGGCCAGGGTGACCATCAAGCGCGTGAGGTCGGTGCCACGCAGAATCGTCAAGCTACACACCGCTCCTAAAAGCGTAGCAGCCACCATCGCCACAGCCAAGCCCAAGATCGGATCGGGGTTGATGAATTTGCAGAACAAAGCCGCCACATAAGCGCCCATGCCCAAAAACGCAGCGTGCCCCAACGAGACGATGCCAGTGAAACCCAGAATCAGGTCCAGCGACAAAGCGAACAAAGCCACGATGGCGATCTCGTTGATGATGAGCGC
>CANGLW010000026.1 GCA_947454955.1 Comamonadaceae bacterium | reverse complement strand
TGCCAGCCTTGCATTAATTCACCAAACAGTTAAATTATCGGCCATGCCGAGAGAAAAAACCAAAGCTGCGCTTCCTGCCGAGCTTCGCTCACGCGATGCGGAACGCTCACAGCAAGCCATCCTGCTGGCCGCCAGAGATGAGTTCGCACAACACGGCCTGGGCGGTGCACGTGTCGACAGCATTGCGCAGCGCGCAGACGTCAACAAGCGGCTGATTTACTACTACTTCAAAAGCAAGGACGATCTTTTTTTGGCGGTGCTGGAGCAAGCCTACGCGGATATTCGTGCCGCAGAAAACAAGCTCAACCTGCGCGAAATGCCGCCGGCCCAAGCGATCCAGAGGCTCACCCAATTCACCTGGGAGTACTACATTGCTCACCCTGAGTTTTTAACCTTGCTCAACAGTGAGAACCTGCATCAAGGCAGGCACTTGGCCATGTCTTCCAGGGTGCGCGACACCAACTCACCCCTGATCCAAACACTGGCTGAAATTCTCGAGCGCGGGCGCCAAGAAGGTTTGTTCCGTGGGGGCGTCGACCCGATTCAGTTGTATGTGTCGATTGCGGGCATGGCCTATTTTTACCTGTCCAACAACCACACCCTGTCAGCCATTTTCGGCCGAGACCTCATGACCCCGAAAGCCCACCATGAACGGCTGTCGCACATGTGCGATGTCATCTTGGGGTATGTACTTAGAAGCTAAAACAAATGCCGCACTGTCGTTGACAGGCCCCTTTTTTTAACCTTTAATTCACTAAAAGGTGAATTGCAAATCGACTGAATCACCACCCATCCACAACAGGAGACAAGCATGAACATCCGTCGCCGCACAAGCGTTGCAGCCCTCACGATGGCCACTGTGATGGCCACGCTATCCATGTCTGCGCTCGCTCAGAGCACCTACCCGAACAAGCCCATCCGTGTGATCGTGCCCTTTGCCGCAGGCAGCACCACCGACATCATTGCCCGCGCCATCGCCGACAAGATGGGCCAGAGCCTGGGCCAAACCATGGTCATCGATAACCGGGGTGGCGCCAGCGGCACGATTGGCCAAACGGCTGTGGCCACTGCTGCGCCCGATGGTTACACCATCATGATCCATTCGTCATCTCACACCGTGAGCCCGTCGACTTTCGCCAAACTGCCCTTCGACACGCTGAACGATTTCGCTGGGATCACACCGATCTCCAGCACACCCAATGTGCTGGTCATGTCGCCGTCGAAGAACATCAAAACGCTGCAAGAACTTCTCGCTGCTGCTCGCGCCAAACCTGGCAGCATGAACTTCGCATCTGCCGGTCAGGGAAGTGCTACCCACCTCAATGCAGAAAAATTCAAGCTCGCTGCAAAAATTGAAGCCACCAACATCCCCTTCAAAGGCTCTGCGGAAGCGGTCACAGAAGTGATGGCCGGTCGGGTCGATTACTACTTCTCGCCGATTGCGCCGGTGATTGGCCAGATTCGCAACAACCAATTGGTGGCCTTGGCCGTGGGCTCGCCCAAACGATCCAGCGAGTTGCCACAAGTCCCCACCACCGCCGAAGCCGGCGTGCCGGGCTCCGAATTTAATTTCTGGATCGGCATGATGGCGCCCGCCAAAACACCACGCGACATCATCAACCGCCTCAACGAAGAAGTGGTCAAGGCGCTCAACACACCTGAAGTCAAAGAGCGTTTTGCTTCACTTGGCGCCGATGCCTGGACCCTCAAGCCTGAGCAGTTCGATGCCTACATCAGAGAAGAAATCAAGAGCAACGCGGTCCTGGTCAAAGCGGCCGGCTTGTCCCCTGCCCCCCAATAAAAAACCAATCTAAGGACACTCATGGCTACCCAAAGACTAGGCATCATCATGCACGGCGTGACTGGACGCATGGGCATGAACCAGCACCTGATTCGCTCCATCGTCGCGATCCGTCAACAAGGCGGTGTGCCCCTCTCGAACGGCGACAAAGTCATGCCCGACCCGATCTTGATCGGCCGCAATGCGGACAAGATCGAGGCCCTGGCCAAAGCCCATGGCATCACACGCTGGGGCACCGACCTCGATGAAGCGCTCACGAACAAAGAAGACACCGTGTTCTTTGATGCAGGCACCACCCAAATGCGGCCAACCTTGCTGGCCAAAGCCATCCGTGCGGGCAAGCATGTGTATTGCGAAAAACCGATCGCCACCAATTTGAATGAGGCGGTTGAAATCGCGCAACTCGCGCAGACATCAGGCCTCAAGCATGGCGCGGTTCAAGACAAATTGTTCCTGCCCGGGCTGCGCAAACTCGACATGCTTCGAAGAGCCGGCTTCTTCGGAAAAATGCTCAGCGTTCGCATCGAATTTGGCTACTGGGTGTTTGAAGGCGATCTGCAACCCATCCAACGTCCGAGCTGGAACTACCGCCAAGAAGATGGCGGCGGCATCATTTTGGACATGGTGTGCCACTGGCGCTATGTCTTGGACAACTTGTTCGGCGAAGTTCAGTCGGTGTCATGCTTGGGCGCCACACACATCCCCACACGCTGGGATGAAAACAACCAGGCTTACGACTGCACCGCAGACGACGCTGCTTATGCAACCTTTGAATTGAAGGGCCACCAAGGCGAGCACGTCGTTGCGCAGGTCAACAGCTCATGGACCACGCGTGTGAACCGCGAAGATTTGGTCACCTTCCACGTCGATGGCACACACGGTTCAGCCGTGGCGGGTCTGCAATCATGCAAAGCGCAAAGTCGCGTGAACACACCCCGCCCGGTGTGGAACCCGGATGTCAAGCAAACCATGACCTTCACAGACCAGTGGCAAGACGTGCCCGACACACAGTTTTACGACAACGGTTTCAAAATTCAGTGGGAACATTTCATTCGGCACATTGTTGAAAACGAGCCCTACCGATGGACACTGCCAGAAGGCGCCAAAGGGGTTCAGTTGGTTGAAGCTGCCTTGCAATCCTGGAAAGAACGCCGCTGGGTGGACGTCAAGCCTTTGAATCTGTGAGAGGCCCGTCATGACGCTACACCTCACACTCCCTGATGCGCAGGGCCAATTGCGTGCCTACCATCTGCAAGGCCAGGCGCCGGTCAAGCCCCAAGCGGGCGTGGCCTTCAACCGCATTGCGTATTCGGCCGCGCATGTGGTGGCCAACCCACTCGCAGCGTTAGACCCCTGGTTGGACTGTGCGGTCGATTGGGACGCCACCATCGCTTACCGGCAGCATCTGTGGTCACTCGGCCTGGGTGTGGCCGAGGCCATGGACACCGCCCAGCGTGGCATGGGTTTGGACTGGCCCACATCGCTTGAGCTCATCCAGCGCTCACTGGAAGCAGCACAAGACACGCCTGGCGCTTTCCTGGCCTCAGGCTGCGGCACCGATCACCTTGATCTGGAGAAGGTCAAGACGGTCGATGAGGTCATTGCGGGCTATGAGTTTCAGATGGCGGCCATCGAAAAACTGGGGGGCAAACTGATCATCATGGCCAGCCGGGCCTTGGCTCGCGTGGCCCGATCACCCGCCGATTACGAGCGTGTTTACGACAGGATTTTGAGCCAGGCCAAGCAGCCTGTTTTGCTGCATTGGTTGGGCGACATGTTTGACCCTGCCCTCAAAGGCTACTGGGGCAGCCAGGACACAGAGCAAGCCATGCAAACGGCGCTGGGCATCATTCAAACCCACGCCAGCAAAGTCGATGGCATCAAGATTTCTTTGCTCGACAAAGACAAAGAAATCGCGATGCGCAGGCGCTTGCCCGCCAATGTGCGCATGTACACCGGGGACGACTTCAACTACGCCGAACTCATTGCTGGCGATGGGCATGGCCCGGCCACAGTGCACGGCCAAAGTGATGCGCTACTGGGTATTTTTGACGCCATTGCCCCTGCAGCCAGCGCCGCTTTGGCTGAGTTAGCGCAGGGCAACGTGCAAAAGTTCCATGACATTTTGGGGCCCACGGTTCCCTTATCTCGCCACATTTTCAAGGCCCCGACGCGCTTCTACAAAACAGGGGTGGTCTTCATGGCCTGGTTGAACGGACACCAAAAGCACTTCACCATGGTGGGTGGTCAACAAAGCACCCGCTCACTCATCCACTTCTGTGAATTGTTCCGATTGGCCGATGCAGCGAACCTGCTTGAACACCCCGACCTGGCCGTGCACCGCATGAAAACCTTGCTGGCCATTCATGGGCTTGAGTGATCCACACCATGCGTGACTTCTCTCAAGACCACAGCTGCTTGTCGATCAACACGGCCACGGTTCGTCAGAGCCGGGGCACACCACTTCCACTCACGAAGATCATTGAAGCTTGCGCAGAACGCGGCATAGGCGCCATATCACCATGGCGCGATCAAGTCGCGGCCTCTGGCTTGTCTGTCATTTCACAAAGCATCAAAGATCATGGGCTGAAGTTGTCAGGCTATTGCCGTGGCGGCATGTTCCCTGCAGCAGATGCACAGGGACTGGCCGCTGCCACCGCCGACAACCGCGCCGCTGTTGATGAAGCGTGCGAGTTGAATGCCCCATGCCTGGTGCTGGTGGTGGGTGGCCTGCCTGGTGCCTTGGCTGGGCACGCTGCTCACAAAGACATAGCGCGGGCACGCGATCAAGTGGTCGATGGCATTGCCACATTGCTGACGTACGCCAAATCATGCGGCATGCCTTTGGCCATCGAGCCCTTGCACCCCATGTACGCCGCAGACCGCGCCTGTGTGAACACCATGGAACAAGCACTGGACATTTGCGATGCCTTAGACCCCGAGCAATCCGGCGCGCTGGGCGTGGCAGTGGATGTCTACCATGTCTGGTGGGACCCTAAGCTGCAAGCCCAAATCCAGCGTGCAGGGAAGAACCGCCTGCTGGCGTTTCATGTGTGTGATTGGTTAACCCCGACCACCGACTTGTTGAACGACCGCGGCATGATGGGCGACGGCGTGATTGACATCCCCCAAATACGAAGCTGGGTGGAAGCGCAAGGCTACAGCGGATTTAGCGAAGTCGAGATTTTCTCCACCCAGAACTGGTGGCTGCGTGACCACGCTGAAGTGCTCGACACCTGCATAGCAAGGCACCGAAGCCACGTTTGAGTTACTGCTGCCGGCAAGAGCTTGAGCCATGAAAAAAGCACCTGAGGTTTCCCTGAGGTGCTGTTTCATTCGGCTTTGTTTGGTGGGCGATACATGGATCGAACATGTGACCCCTGCAGTGTGAATGCAGTGCTCTACCGCTGAGCTAATCGCCCGAAGCCACAGATTATGCCACAGTTTTCAGGCTGAACTGCCCAGTCGCCAAACTGTTTTGCCACCGCTGGCTTTGTCGAGTTGGGTCAGCATCTCGTCATGGGCTGCAAGCTCGCTGTCATTGGCGCTGAGCACGGGCAACACAAACTGCGTGAGGTCCACCCGCACCGCTTGCGTGCCACCTGAGGCACTCTCTCCCGAATCAATCAGCAGCGCGTCCTGGCCCCGGGTGAGGTTGATGTACACATCAGCCAGCAACTCAGCATCCAACAAAGCGCCGTGCAAGGTGCGGCCGGAATTGTCCACGCCCAATCGGTCGCACAGGGCGTCCAAAGAGTTGCGCTTGCCGGGGAACATTTCCTTGGCCATGGCCAGGGTGTCGGTGACGCCACTGACGAAGGTTTTGAAGGCGGATTGACCGACGCGCTCGAGCTCTTTGTTCAAAAAGCCCACGTCAAACGCAGCGTTGTGGATGATGATTTCTGCGTCGCGCAGGTAGTCCAGAATTTCTGCAGCCACTTCGGCAAACTTGGGCTTGTCACGCAAAAACTCGTTGCTGATGCCGTGCACCTTGAGCGCGTCTTCATGGCTGTCGCGCTCGGGGTTCAGGTAGAAATGCAGGTTGTTGCCGGTGAGCTTGCGGTTGAGCAACTCTACGCAACCAATTTCAATGATGCGGTCGCCCCCCTCTGCCGAGAGGCCGGTGGTTTCCGTGTCCAGAACAATTTGACGCATGGTTCACTCCTGTCGTGTTTGTAACACGAGCGCGTCAGTGGTTCTCTTTGGCGTGGTTGATGGTGTAGCGCGGGATCTCCACCACCAGGTCTTTTTGCGCCAGGTAGGCCTGGCAGCTCAGACGCGATTGCGGTGCCAAGCCCCAAGCGCGGTCCAGCAGATCTTCTTCGGTTTCATCAGGCTCGTTGAGCGAGGCAAAGCCTTCACGCACGATGACGTGGCAGGTGGTGCACGCGCAGCTCATGTCGCAGGCGTGCTCGATGTTGATGTGGTTGTCCAACATGGCCTCGCAAATCGAGGTGCCAGCGGGTGCAGAAATTTCAGCGCCTTGGGGGCAAATCTCGGGGTGAGGCAAAATTTTGATGATGGGCATGGCGTTAAATTTGGTTGATGTTTTGTCCGGCCAGCGCTTGCTGTATGCCACGGTTCATGCGGGTTGCCGCAAAGGCTTCGGTGCCTTTGGCCAGGGCTTCGGTGGCAGCTTCCAACACCGCGGCATCGGTGCTGCCGATGGCCGTGCGCAAGGCATCCATCAAACCATCAATGGCTTGACGCTCCTGAATTGATAGCAGGTCACCGTCAGCTTGCAAGGCACTCAGGGTGGCCAGGATCATGCGGTCGGCATCCACACGCGCCTCTACCAAGGCGCGGGCTTGCATGTCTTGTTGCGCGGTGCTGAAAGACTCTTGCAGCATCTTGGCAATTTGATCGTCGCTCAAACCATACGAGGGCTTGACGTCAATGTGCGCTTCCACACCACTGACCTGCTCTTTGGCACTCACTTGCAGCAGACCATCGGCATCCACCGTGAAGGTCACGCGGATGCGCGCTGCACCTGCGGCCATGGGTGGGATGCCGCGAAGCTCAAAGCGGGCCAGGCTGCGGCAATCTGCCACCAGGTCACGCTCGCCCTGCACCACATGCAGTGCCAAAGCGGTCTGACCGTCTTGGTAGGTGGTGAAGTCTTGGGCCATGGCGGTGGGAATGGTTTGGTTGCGCGGCACGATGCGCTCGACCAAACCGCCCATGGTCTCAATGCCCAGCGACAAAGGAATCACGTCAAGCAACAACAACTCACCATCGGGGTTGTTGCCTGCCAACTGGTTGGCCTGAATGGCCGCGCCCAGAGCCACCACCTCGTCAGGGTTGAGGTTAGTGAGCGGCTCGCGCTTGAACAAATCGGCCACAGCACGTTGAATTTGCGGCATGCGGGTTGAGCCCCCCACCATCACCACGCCCTGCACGTCGTCGGCTGAGAGCTTGGCATCACGCAACGCTTTTTTCACAGCCTGCAAGGTTTTGGCAGTGAGCGGCGCGGTGGCTTCTTCAAACTGCGAGCGGGAAACCTGGCAGGTGAATTCAAGGCCACCCACCAAAGCTTTGAACTCTGCCGCATCGGCTTGGCTCAAAGCTTCTTTGCAGGCGCGCGCGGCCACTTTCAAGGCAGACTTGTCAGAGGCTGATGCGGCTGTTTGACCTGTTTGGGCCAGCACCCATTCGGCCAAGGCAGCGTCGTAATCATCACCCCCCAGGGCAGAGTCGCCACCGGTGGACAAGACTTCAAACACACCTTGGGTCAAACGCAAAATAGAAATGTCGAAGGTGCCGCCACCCAGGTCGTAGATGGCGTACACGCCCTCGCTGGCATTGTCCAAGCCATAGGCAATGGCCGCAGCGGTGGGTTCGTTGATGAGGCGAAGCACATTCAAACCCGCGAGTTGCGCAGCGTCTTTGGTGGCCTGGCGCTGGGCATCGTCAAAATACGCGGGCACCGTGATGACCGCGCCAAACAGGTCGTCGTTGAAGGTGTCTTCCGCTTGGTAGCGCAAGGTGGCCAAGATTTCAGCGCTCACCTCCACCGGGGATTTTTCGCCATGCACGGTGTGCAAGCCCAGCATGCCAGGCTTGTCGATGAACTGGTAAGGCAACTTGTCAGCGCCCTGCACATCTTTGAGGCCACGCCCCATGAAACGCTTGACCGAAGCGATGGTGTTTTGCGGGTCTTCAGCCTGGTGGGCTTGCGCCTCCCAGCCAATTTGACGGCCGCCACCGGCGAGGTAACGCACCACCGAGGGCAGAATCACCCGCCCCTGGTTGTCGGGCAGGCACTCGGCCACGCCATTGCGCACCGAGGCCACCAGCGAATGGGTGGTGCCCAAATCAATGCCCACCGCAATGCGGCGTTGGTGTGGGTCGGGCGACTGACCTGGTTCTGAAATTTGTAATAAGGCCATGTGTGTGGGTCAGCCCAGGCGGTCAAAGCGGGCGTCAATATCTTTGGTGAATTTGTCGATGAACATCAGCGCCCTGACCTGCCCTGCCGCTTGCGCGTACTGGTGATCATGGTCGAGCAAATGCTCACAAGTTTGTAGCGCCTCTTTCAAGCTGGCATTGACCTGCATAAGGATTTTTTCCAAATCGTCAGCGGTCACGGCCTCGTCCAAGGCTTCGCGCCACGTCATTTGCTGCATGAGGAATGCAGCAGGCATGGCGGTGTTGTCTTCAGCACGGATCGGCGCCCCATGCAGCTCGCACAAATAAGCGGCGCGTTTGAGGGGGTCTTTGAGGCGCTGGTAAGCCTCGTTGATGCGCACCGACCATTGCATGGCCACGCGCTGAGCGGCAGCGCCTTGGGCGGCGAACTTATCGGGGTGGGCTTCGCGCTGCAGGTCTTTCCAGCGGACATCCAAAGCGGCACGGTCCAACGCAAACTGGGGCGTTAGACCAAATAGCTCAAAGTCATTGGATTGCAGGGAAGCCACAACAGACAGGCGCTGACGCCAAGCTTCAGACGCGGAAGGATTCACCGCAACCGCAGCGGTCACGCTCGTTGGGGTTGTTGAACTTGAAGCCTTCGTTCAGGCCTTCGCGCACAAAGTCGAGTTGCGTGCCGTCGATGTAGGCCAGGCTCTTGGGATCAATGAGAACCTTCACACCATGGTCTTCAAACACCACGTCTTCGGTGGCGACCTCGTCCACATACTCGAGCTTGTAAGCCAGACCCGAGCAGCCGGTGGTTTTGACGCCCAGGCGCACGCCCACGCCTTTGCCGCGTTTGCTCAGGTATCGGGTCACATGCCGCGCTGCGGCTTCGGTCAGGGTGATGGCCATAGGTTCAATCGTTGTTGCTGCACTTGGCAGCTGGGCAGGTAGCTGGTGGCCTCTGCCCTCATCTCTCAAGCCGCGTGTTTCTTGCGGTAGTCGTCCACAGCAGCCTTGATCGCGTCTTCGGCCAGGATGGAGCAGTGAATTTTCACAGGCGGCAGGGCCAGCTCTTCAGCGATTTCGCTGTTCTTTAAAGCCGCTGCTTCGTCCAGGGTTTTGCCCTTGACCCACTCGGTCACCAGGGAGCTCGAGGCAATCGCTGAGCCGCAGCCGTAGGTTTTGAAACGCGCGTCTTCGATCACGCCGGTTTGCGGGTTGACCTTGATCTGCAGCTTCATCACGTCGCCACAAGCCGGTGCACCCACCATGCCCGTACCCACCGACTCGTCGCCCTTGTCAAAAGAGCCAACGTTGCGAGGGTTCTCGTAGTGGTCCACCACTTTTTCAGAATAAGCCATGCTTCTTACCTATCAATATCTGTAACCAAAAATCCCCAGAGCGCAGTGCCTTGGTCAGTAAACGCCGCAGAACCGGCTTAGCCGGGCTGCTGGCGTTTGTCCCCTTGAGGGGAAGCGGCAAAGCCGCTCAGGGGTGTTCCAAAGTCAATGCGCCGCCCATTGAATGGTGCTCAGGTCAATGCCTTCTTTGTACATGTCCCACAAGGGGCTCAAATCACGCAGCTTGGCCACGTTGTGTTTGATGGTCGCAATCGCGTAGTCAATCTCTTCTTCAGTCGTGAAGCGTCCGATCGTCATGCGCAAGCTGCTGTGAGCCAACTCGTCGCTGCGGCCCAAGGCGCGCAGCACATAGCTGGGCTCTAAGCTGGCCGAGGTGCAAGCTGAACCGCTGGACACCGCCAAACCTTTGATGCCCATGATCAGCGACTCGCCCTCGACATAGTTGAAACTCATGTTGAGGTTTTGCGGCACACGGTGCTCCAGGCTGCCGTTGATGAACACCTGTTCGATGTCTTTCAACCCATTGAGCAAACGCTGCTGCAAATCCTTGGCTTTGGCGTTGTTCTCAGCCATTTCCAGCTTGGCCAAACGGAAGGCCTCGCCCATGCCCACACACTGGTGAGTCGGCAAGGTGCCCGAACGCATGCCACGCTCGTGGCCGCCGCCGTGCATTTGCGCTTCGAGGCGCACACGCGGCTTGCGGCGCACATACAAGGCGCCGATGCCTTTGGGGCCATAAGTTTTGTGGGCGGTCATGCTCATGAGGTCGATGGGCAACTTGGCCATGTCGATCTCCACACGGCCGGTGGCTTGCGCCGCGTCCACATGCAACAAGATGCCCTTCTCACGGCACAGCGCGCCGATGGCCGGGATGTCTTGGATCACACCGATCTCGTTGTTCACATACAAGATGCTGATGAGGATGGTGTCAGGGCGAATGGCCGCTTTGAGGGCGTCCATGTTGACCAAACCATCTTCTTGCACATCGAGGTAAGTGGCCTCAAAGCCTTGGCGCTCAAGCTCGCGCAGGGTGTCCAGCGTGGCTTTGTGCTCGGTCTTGAGGGTGATGAGGTGCTTGCCCTTGTCTTTGTAAAAGTGCGCTGCACCCTTCAAAGCCAGGTTGGTGGACTCGGTGGCACCGCTGGTCCACACGATTTCGCGCGGGTCGGCACCAATCAGGTCGGCCACTTGCTCGCGGGCTTTCTCGACGGCTTCTTCAGCTTCCCAGCCCCAAGCGTGGCTGCGGGAAGCGGGGTTGCCGAAGTGCTCGCGCAACCAAGGAATCATGGCATCGACCACGCGCGGATCACACGGCGTGGTAGCACCGTAGTCCAGGTAAATCGGGAAATGTGGCGTGACATCCATGGTGAACAGAAAAAATTAAGATTTAGAGAAAGCGTTACCCAATGCGAACACCGAGTTAGGGGCGTTGACGCGGATGGGCTTGAGAACCGGTGCCGAAGAAATGGCGCGCTTGACGTTGGGCTTTTCTTCAATCTGAATGCCCTTGGCCATTTGGTCGTCCACCAGTTTTTGCAGGGTCACCGAGTCCAAAAACTCGACCATGCGCTCGTTGAGCGAGGACCACAGTTCGTGGGTCATGCAACGGCCGGCTTCGCCCATGCAGTTTTCTTTGCCGCCGCATTGGGTGGCATCGATGGGTTCGTCCACCGACAAAATGATGTCGGCAATGGTGATGCTTTCAGCCTTGCGAGCCAGGGTGTAACCGCCGCCGGGGCCGCGGGTGGACTCCACCAGCTCGTTGCGGCGCAGTTTGCCGAACAGCTGCTCGAGGTAAGAAAGCGAAATTTGCTGGCGCTGGCTGATGGCCGCCAAAGTGACGGGGCCTGAGCTTTGGCGCAGGGCCAGGTCAATCATTGCAGTGACCGCAAAACGGCCCTTGGTAGTAAGACGCATCGCAAAATCCTTGTCTAGGCTTCATGCCATGGTTCGCCTGCAATGCCAAAATGGGCTGTCAGGAACGTGTTTAACTTGAGTAAACGGGTCAAGTATACCAAGAAACCCACTGTTTAACTCGGGAAACCACGTACACCATCAGGGTTTGACCTGCGATAGGGCAAACCCTGCCCCACCCCAAATTCAGGCCAGCACCGCCAGGTTGTCGCCCGAGGCACCAAAGGCGCGCTCTTTGAGCAAGGCCAGCTGGTCGCGCACCCGGGCGGCTTTTTCAAACTCCAGGTTACGGGCGTGTTCGAGCATGAGTTTTTCAAGCCGCTTGATTTCGCGCGACATGTCTTTCTCGCTGAGCTCTTCCACCTGTGCACGGGCCATGGCGTCTTGCTCGAGCTTGTCGGCTTCGCGGCCAGCTTTCTCGCTGTAGACCCCGTCGATCAAATCGCGCACCTGCTTGACGATGGCGCGCGGCGTGATGCCCTGGGCCAGGTTGTGCTCGGTCTGCTTGCGACGACGTCGCTCGGTCTCGCTGATGGCTTTGGCCATCGAGTCCGTCACCTTGTCGGCATACAAAATGGCTGTGCCATGGAGGTTACGCGCCGCGCGGCCGATGGTCTGAATGAGCGAACGCTCTGAGCGTAAGAAGCCCTCTTTGTCGGCATCCAAAATGGCCACCAAGGACACCTCGGGAATGTCCAGGCCCTCGCGCAGCAGGTTGATGCCCACCAGCACATCGAAGGTGCCCAGGCGCAGGTCCCGCAAAATTTCCACCCGCTCCACCGTGTCCACGTCGCTGTGCAGGTAGCGCACTTTCACGCCGTTGTCGGTCAGGTAGTCGGTCAGTTGCTCGGCCATGCGCTTGGTCAGGGTGGTGATGAGCACGCGCTCATGCTTGTCTACCCGGATGCGGATTTCCTGCAGCACATCGTCCACCTGGCTGGTGGCTGGGCGCACCTCGACCAGGGGGTCCACCAGGCCGGTGGGGCGCACCACTTGCTCAACCACCGCACCCGCGTGTTCGTTTTCCCAATTGCCCGGCGTGGCCGACACAAACACCGCCTGGCGCATCTTGGTCTCGAACTCTTCGAACTTCAGCGGCCGGTTGTCCAAGGCACTGGGCAGCCTGAAACCATATTCCACCAGGGTGGTTTTTCGGGCACGGTCGCCGTTGTACATGCCGCCAAACTGGCCAATCAACACGTGGCTCTCGTCCAGGAACATGAGCGCATCTTTGGGCAGGTAATCGGTGAGTGTGGGTGGGGCTTCACCGGGCTGCGCGCCGCTCAAGTGGCGGCTGTAGTTTTCAATGCCCTTGCAATGCCCTACCTCGGTGAGCATTTCCAAATCGAAACGCGTGCGCTGCTCCAGGCGCTGGGCCTCCACCAACTTGCCCATGCCCACCAACTCTTTGAGGCGCTCTGACAACTCCACCTTGATGGTTTCAATGGCCGACAACACTTGCTCGCGCGGCGTCACATAGTG
The DNA here is from genome assembly GCA_947454955.1 of Comamonadaceae bacterium. Taxonomy (GTDB): domain Bacteria; phylum Pseudomonadota; class Gammaproteobacteria; order Burkholderiales; family Burkholderiaceae_C; genus Hylemonella. The sequence goes on along the minus strand of CANGLW010000026.1, from coordinate 14,290 downwards.
GCTGCTGGGGTAGACGGTGAAGCGCGGAATTTTTTGGCGCACGCGCCCAGTGAGCGGGTCAAACAGTTGCAGCGACTCCACCTCGTCGTCAAACAGCTCGATGCGCAAAGCCACTTCACTGTGCTCGGCGGGAAACACATCAATGGTGTCACCACGCACGCGGAATTTGCCGCGTGAAAACTCCATGTCGTTGCGCTGGTACTGCATGCGCACCAGCTGCGAAATCAGGTCACGCTGGTTGAACTTGTCGCCCGCGCGCAGGGTCATCACCATCTGGTGGTAAGCCTCGGGCTTGCCAATGCCGTAGATGGCTGAGACCGTGGCCACGATCACCACATCACGCCGTTCCAAGACGCTCTTGGTGCACGACAAGCGCATCTGCTCAATGTGCTCGTTGATGGCCGAGTCTTTCTCGATGAACAAATCGCGCTGGGGCACATAGGCCTCGGGCTGGTAGTAGTCGTAGTAGCTGACGAAATACTCCACCGCATTCTTGGGGAAGAACTCGCGAAATTCAGAGTACAACTGCGCGGCCAAGGTTTTGTTGGGCGCAAACACAATGGCGGGTCGGCCCAGGCGGGCGATCACATTGGCCATGGTGTAGGTCTTGCCCGAACCGGTCACGCCCAGCAGGGTTTGAAACACCTCGCCGTCTTGCACACCTTCCACCAATTTTTGGATGGCCTCGGGCTGGTCGCCCGCTGGCGGGTAAGGCTGGAACAGCTGAAACGGCGAGCCGGGAAAGCTCACAAACTCCCCTTGGGTGGGGGTCGGCGCGGTCGCGTCGTCAGCGATGGCAATGTCAGACATAAGGCTCAATGTAAGCCCGTTAAAATCTCGGGCAACCCAAAAGAATACGTCATCTTGACGAATCCCACCTGAAGGAAGTTTTCATGTCCATGTTTTCCGCTGTCGAAATGGCCCCCCGCGACCCAATTTTGGGTCTGAACGAGCAATTCAATGCCGACACCAACCCCAACAAAGTCAACCTGGGTGTGGGCGTGTATTTCGACGACAACGGCAAACTGCCCCTGCTGCAATGCGTGCAAGCCGCCGAGAAGGCCATGATGGACAAGCCCACCGCCCGCGGTTATTTGCCCATTGACGGCATTGCCGCCTACGACGCCGCTGTCAAAGGCCTGGTGTTCGGCGCAGACTCTGAGCCTGTGAAAAGCGGCCGCGTGGCCACGGTGCAAGGCATTGGCGGCACGGGTGGCTTGAAAATTGGCGCAGACTTTTTGAAGCGCCTCAACCCCAATGCCAAGGTGCTGATTTCTGACCCAAGCTGGGAAAATCACCGCGCCTTGTTCACCAACGCCGGCTTCACCGTCGAGGCTTACCGCTACTACGACGCCGCCACCCGCGGTGTGGACTTCGCAGGCATGCTGGCCGACATCCAAGCGGCTGCGCCAGGCACCATCATTTTGTTGCACGCCTGCTGCCACAACCCCACGGGTTATGACATCACCGCCGCCCAGTGGGACCAGGTGATTGCGGCCATCAAGGCCAAGAACCTGGTGGCGTTTTTGGACATGGCCTACCAAGGCTTTGGCCACGGCATCGCCGAAGACGGCGCGGTCATCAGCAAGTTTGTGGCCGCGGGCCTGGACTTCTTTGTGTCCACCTCGTTCAGCAAGAGCTTTAGCCTGTATGGCGAGCGCGTCGGCGCCCTGTCTGTGTTGTGTGCTAGCAAAGAAGAAGCAGACCGCGTGCTCTCGCAACTCAAAATTGTGATTCGCACCAACTACAGCAACCCGCCCACCCATGGTGGTGCGGTGGTGGCTGCGGTACTGAACAACCCTGAGCTGCTCGCCTTGTGGGAAAAAGAACTCGGCGAGATGCGCGTGCGCATCAAAGCCATGCGTCAAAAATTGGTGGACGGCCTCAAAGCTGCGGGCGTGACGCAAGACATGGGCTTCATCACCACGCAAATCGGCATGTTCAGCTACTCTGGCCTGAGCAAAGACCAAATGGTGCGCCTGCGTTCTGAGTTTGGTGTGTACGGCACCGACACCGGCCGCATGTGCGTGGCCGCGCTCAACAGCAAAAACATTGACTATGTTTGCCAGGCCATCGCCAAGGTTGTCTAAAGTCATCTGAGCCAGCCCCTGCTGAACCCCACAAGCCGCTTCCTTGACCGGAGCGGCTTTGTTTTTTGGTATACCTGCACATCAAGGAATCACCATGTGCCCAGAAGCTGAAACATCCGTTGTTCAAGCGCCTATGTTGCGGCGCTGGCCCGAAGAGGGCTACACCCGTGCGCCCTACTGGGTGTACAGCGACGCTGCGGTCTACGCCCAAGAGCAGCAACGTATTTTTCAAGGCGCCGCTTGGCATTACTTAGGGCTGGCCGCCGAGGTGCCCGAGCCTGGCAACTACAAAACCACCTGGGTGGGCGAGCAATCTGTGGTGCTGACCCGTGATGAGAACGGTGAACTGCACGCCGTGCTCAACCGCTGCGCGCACCGCGGCAACATGGTGTGCCGCGAGGCCTTTGGCTCAGCCAAAAAACTCTATTGCGTCTACCACGCCTGGAGCTACAAACTCAATGGCGAACTCAGCCACGCGGCGTTTCAACATGGCCTGCGCGGCGAAGGCGGCTTGCCCCCCGACTTTGACAAAGCCCAGCATGGCCTCAAGCAACTGCGCGTACAAGCGTTTTGCGGCTTGGTGTTTGCCACCTTCAGTGCCGAGGTGGAAGACCTGGAAACTTGGCTGGGCGATGTGGCCGCCGGCATACGCCGTGTGTGCCACAAGCCCCTCAAGGTCTTGGGCTATGACACCCAGCGTATCCACGCCAACTGGAAGGCCTACCACGAGAACCCGCGCGACTCCTACCACGCCAACATCTTGCACACCTTCTATGGCACGTTTGGTTTGTCGCGCCAGTCACAAGAGTCCGGCATGGTGCTGGATGGCGCGGGGCGCCATGTGTACTTCTACACCAAGGCCGGCACCGAAAAGGCCAGTGCCGACTATGCGAAAACCGCTGAGCAACTGCGCTCGCACAACGACGGCCTGCGCCTGGAAGACCCGAGCATTTTGAAGTGGCGCGACGAGTTTGGCGATGGGGTGAGCGTGCAAATCCTCACCACATACCCCAGCTTTGTGTTGCACCAAATTGCCAACAGCCTGGCCACGCGCCACCTCATCCCGCGCGGGGTGAACGAGTGCGATGTGGTGTGGACCTACTTTGGCTTTGCAGATGACGACGAAGCCACCACCCAAACCCGGTTGACGCAAACCAACCTCACCGGTTCGGCCGGCATGATCTCGGTGGAAGACGCTGCGGTGTGCGAGATGATGCGCCGCGCCATGGCCGATGGCTCGCAAGGCGCGTCCTTCATCGAGATGGGTGGCAAGACCTTGGAGAGCGGCGGCAGCAGCAAACTCTCGGAACGGGCCATCCGCAACTTTTGGCACACCTACCGCCAGGACATGGGGCTGTGATGCAATTTGAACAATACCAGCGCGCGGTTGAAAACCTGATCTATGAATGGGCGCGCGCCATCGACGAAAACCGCGTCGAGGCCATTGCCGAGTTGATGCGCGACGACGGTCGCTACACCGTGATCTCGCGCTTCAACGCTGACCGTGGGCTGCCACTGGCCATCATTGACGCGCACAGTGCTGCGCAATTGCGCGACCGCATTTTGTCGATGCGCCAAGCCAATGTCTATGAGCCTCACCACTACCGCCACATCACCTCGGGGGTGCAAATCATTGGCGAGCAAAACGGCTTGCTGGAAGTGCGTTCTAATTTTCTGGTGGTGCGTACCTTGGAGATCGACGGCAGCATGATGCTCTACGCCAGCGGCCAGGCCCAAGACCTGGTGGATGTGAGCGGCGAAGCACCGCGCTTTGCCAGCCGCAGGTTGGTCTTTGACTCGCGCGCGGTCGAAACGCTGATGGTCATCCCGATTTAATTTCGTTTTTAGAACGCTTCACTTTCAATAGCTAAAAACCCAACAACCATAAGTCTTAGAGACATCATGACCTTGAACCGACGACAACTCGTGCAAGCCGCCGCCGTGGCATTGACACCCTTGGGTGCTTTGGCGCAAGCGCCTTGGCCGCAGCGCAACATCCGCATCGTGGTGCCCAACCCAGCCGGGGGCGCGGCTGACTTGTTTCCGCGCGCCATCAGCGAGATGCTGGCTGCCCGCTTAGGCCAAAGTGTGGTGATTGAGAACAAACCTGGGGCTGCGGGCAACATCGCGGCAGAGTTTGTTTACAACGCCGAACCCGATGGCTACACCTTGATGTCCGCCCCGCCCCCGCCGCTGTCCATCAACGTGAGTCTGTACCCCAAGCTCAACTACGAACCGGCCAAATTTGCGCCCATCACCGTGTTGTCTGCGGTGCCCAATGTGTTGATGGTGCACCCCTCGCTGCCGGTCAACACGGTGCAAGAGTTCATGGCTTATGCGAAGGCCAACCCCGATAAGCTCAGCTTTGCCTCGCAAGGCAGCGGCTCGACCGCTCACCTCACCGGCGAGTTGTTCAAGCTCAAAACCGGTTTGAAGATGGTGCATGTGCCCTACAAGGGCGACGCCCCCGCGATTGCTGATTTGTTGGCCGGCCATGTGCAAGTGATGTTTGGCAACATCGCTGCGGGCACCACCCACGCCAAGGCGGGCAAGCTCAAGGTCTTGGCCACCACCGGGCCGAAGCGCCTGGCCAGCTTGCCCGACATCCCCGCCATGAACGAGGTGGTCCCAGGCCTGGTGGCCGTGGCCTGGTTTGCGATGGTGGCCCCACCTCGCACACCGTCAGCGATTGTGCAAAAGCTCAGCAGCACGATTGCCGAGATTTTGCGCACACCTGAGATTCAAAAACGCTTTTCAGAGGTGAGCGCCGAGCCCATCGGCAACACGCCCGAGGAAATGGCCGCCTGGATGCGCGAAGACACCGAGCGTTGGCGTCAGGTGATCCGCGCAGGCAACATCAAGGTGGACTGAGTCAAGACCACACCACCGAGCGCATCGAGATCGAAGCCAGTTGGTGGGTGTCGTTGAAAAAGCTCACCTGGTCTTGCGCATCGGTGGCAGCTGCTGCGTACAGCAGCGGTAAGTAGTGTTCATGCGTGGGTTGAGCGAGTTGTGCGGCTTGCCCCTGGCTGGTCCAGTTTTGCAAAGCCTCCAAGTCGCGCGCCACAATGCGCTGAGCCACCCAGTCATCAAACGCAGCAGCCCACTCGTAAGCCTGACCATCCGCTGCCTCACGGCGCATGGTGCCCAGGTTGTGCACCACATTGCCACTGCCCACCACCAACACGCCGCGCGCGCGTAGCGCCAGCAATTGGCGCCCCAGGGCCACATGGTCAGCGCCAGGGTTGTCGTAGGGTATGCTGAGTTGAATCACCGGGATATCAGCCAGCGGGAACATGGGCTTGAGCACACCCCAGCTGCCGTGGTCCAAGCCCCATTCGGCGTCCAAACCCACGGCTTGAGCGGTATCGGGTTGCACCAGCACTTGGCTGAGCGCCTGGGCCACCTCGGGCGCACCGGGCACCGGGTATTGCTGGGCGAACAAAGCCGGTGGAAAACCACCAAAGTCGTGGATGGTCTTGGGCTGCGCCATGGCGGTCAGCCACCAGCCGCGGGTGAGCCAGTGCGCGGAGATGCAAAGAATGAGCTGCGGCTTGGCCCAGCGCTTGCCCGGGCCGAATTGTTGCCCCATGGCCTGCCAACTGTCAAAGAAAGGGCCGCCCAGGGCGTTCATGGGGCTGCCGTGGCCTAAAAACATCACCGGCTGGCGGGGTTCATTCGGGCGTTGTGGCAACACCGCTTCTAAGGGTGAGAGCTGGCTGGTCATGTCTAAAAGGCTGGTTTAACAGGACACCTGGGCGTCATCTGAGGCACCCGTGATAGGTATAAACCCGAGATGGCGGGGCGTGCGCGGGGCATAATTGGGGCTTGGTCATTGCTTAATGACCAAGGGCCCCCAAATTGGAGGCAGCACTCCACTTTTCAGCCACCTCGGCTGTTATATTGCAGTGCAGCAATTGTATAAAGGTTGAGCCATGTTGTACCAGCTTTACGAAACCCAACGCGCCATGATGGAGCCCTTCTCTGATCTGGCGCAAGCGGCGGCCAAACTCTATAACAACCCCTTGTCTCCCATGGGCCAGCTGCCGTTTTCGCAGCGCATGTCGGCCGGCTACGCGCTGATGCACCGCCTGGGCAAAGATTACGAAAAGCCAGAGTTCGGTATCCGCACCGTCAATGTGGACGGGGTGAACGTGGCCATCCACGAGCGCGTGGAAATTGAAAAGCCTTTTTGCGAACTGCGCCGCTTCAAGCGTTTCACCGACGAGCCAGCGACCCTGAGCAAGCTCAAAGCACAGCCTGCGGTGCTGATCGTGGCGCCTTTGTCGGGCCACTACGCTACCTTGCTGCGTGACACCGCGCGCACCATGCTCAAAGACCACAAGGTCTACATCACTGACTGGAAAAACGCCCGCATGGTGCCTTTGTCCGACGGTGAATTCCACCTCGATGACTACGTGAACTATGTGCAGGAGTTCATCCGCCACCTGCAAGCCCAATACGGCAACTGCCATGTGATGAGCGTGTGCCAACCCACCGTGCCGGTTCTGGCAGCGGTCTCGCTGATGGCCAGCCGTGGCGAAACCACGCCTTTGAGCATGACCATGATGGGTGGCCCGATTGATGCGCGCAAGTCGCCCACCGCGGTGAACAACCTGGCAATGAACAAGAGCTACAGCTGGTTTGAAAACAATGTGATTTACCGCGTGCCGGGCAACTTTCCCGGTGCTGGTCGCCGCGTGTATCCCGGCTTCTTGCAGCACACCGGCTTTGTGGCCATGAACCCGAGCAACCACGCCAACAGCCACTACGACTATTTCAAGAACCTGATCAAAGGCGATGACGCCAGCGCCGAGGCGCACCGCAAGTTTTATGACGAGTACAACGCCGTGCTCGACATGGACGCGGACTACTACCTCGAGACCATCAAAACCGTGTTCCAGGACTTCAGCCTGGTGCATGGCACCTGGGATGTGCGCAACGAAGAAGGCGTGCCCGAGCGTGTGCGTCCGCAAGACATCACCACCACCGCCCTCATGTCGGTCGAAGGTGAACTGGACGATATTTCTGGCTCTGGCCAAACCCGCGCAGTGCATGACCTGTGCACATCGGTTCAAGGTGAACAGAAGCACCTGGAAGTGCCGGGCGCTGGCCACTACGGCATCTTCTCGGGCCGTCGTTGGCGCGATGTGGTGTACCCCGCGGTCACCGCGTTCATCTTGAAACATCAGCAACAGGCCGGTGCCAAGCCTGTAGCGAAAAAAGCCTCGGCCAAGACTGCCAAAGCGGCCAGCCCTGTCGCTGCGCGCAAGCGTCGGGCCTGATCGAGCACTGCTTGTCGGGGGCGATGCGCGCATGAAAGCCAATCTGGCGCTCGTGCTCGATGCCCTGCCCCAGACCCAGTGCACCCGCTGCGCTTACCCGGACTGTGAGGCCTATGCCCGGGCCATCGTTGAAGAACACGCGCCCATCAACCAGTGCCCACCGGGTGGTGCTGAAGGTATTGCGCGCTTAGCCCACATCACCGGGCAAACCGCCCTGCCCTTGAACCCTGAACATGGCACCGAGGGGCCGCGCAACGTGGCCGTGATTGATGAGGCTTGGTGCATCGGCTGCACGCTGTGCATCGACGCTTGCCCCACCGATGCGGTGCTGGGCAGCAACAAACTCATGCACACCATCATCGAGCCGTATTGCACGGGTTGTGAGTTGTGCATTCCTGTTTGCCCGGTCGACTGCATCAGTCTCGATGTGGTCAGTGGCACGCGCACCGGCTGGCAGGCTTGGTCAGACACAGAAGCGCAACAAGCAAGAACGCGCTATGCCGCGCGCCAGGCGCGCTTGGCCAAGGTCGCCAAAACAAAAACCCAGCAGCAAACCGCTGAGTTGCAAGACAAACTCTCAGACTTAGGGGCACACACCAAGCCCACGGATGACGCAGGCATGGCGCGTAAAAAAGCCATCATTGAAGCGGCCCTCGCGCGGGCGCGTGCCCGGCAGGGCTGAGGCAACCGTCCGGGCAGCGTTCAAGCCGCCAGCGCGGCAAATGCCTTGACCACTTCAGGCGGGGCCTGCACCAACTCAATCAACACGCCCTCGCCCGCAATCGGGAACTCGTCGTTGCTCTTGGGGTGCAAGAAGGTGATGTCAAAACCCGCAGCGCCCTTGCGAATGCCGCCAGGTGCAAAGCGCACGCCTTGCGCCGTGAGCCAGTCCACAGCTGTGGGCAGGTCATCGATCCACAAGCCCACATGGTTCAGAGGTGTGGTGTGCACCGCAGGTTTTTTCTCGGGGTCGAGCGGCTGCATCAAATCCACTTCCACCTTGAAAGGGCCACTGCCCATGGCGCAAATGTCTTCGTCCACATTCTCGCGCTCGCTCTTGAAGGTGCCGGTGATCTCCAACCCCAGCATGTCCACCCAGAGTTTTTGCAAACGCGTTTTGTCCGGCCCGCCAATGGCGATTTGCTGGATGCCCAGCACTTTGAAAGGTCTAATCATGTGCGTCCTTTTTAATTGGGGTCAGACCCCAATTAATTAAATTCCACGATGGGTTGGTCCACGGTGAGCGACTCGCCTTTAGCGGCCAGGACCTTGCCCACCACACCATCGGCGGCTGCGAACAGCACGTTCTCCATCTTCATGGCTTCGATGACCGCCACGCGCTCGCCAGCTTGCACTTTTTGGCCAGGCTGCACCGCCACATCCACCAACAAGCCGGGCATGGGCGAAAGCACAAAGCGGCTCATGTCTGGCGGGGCCTTGAAAGGCATGAGCTTGTGCAGCTCGGCCATGCGGCGCGAAACCACCAGCACATCAATACGCGTGCCGTTGTGTTGCACACGCAGGGCCAGCGGGTTCTTGGGCGTGCCGCGCTCCACTTGTGCGCTGAAGTTGCTGCCGTTGACGGTGCCTTCAATCACGATGTCGTTGAGGCGCGAGTTGCTATGAATCTGGTAGCGCTTGTCGCCCACCAGCACAGAGGCTGTGCCGTTTTCGCCCACAAATTCATCCACATGCACGGCGGTGTGGGTGTTCTTACCCTCACCATTCAAGGTGATGACCACGTAGTCTTTGCCCGCATCCACCGCGTAGCCAGGCAACTGACCCGACAAGGTGCTGGCACGTTCACGCGATTTGCGGCGCACAAACGCAGCCAGTGCCACCAAGAAATCAGCATCATCGTGCGGCACGTCTTCGGCAGCAAAGCCTTGGCTGTAGTGCTCGGCAATGAAGCCGGTGTTGAAGTCACCGCTCACAAATTTGGGGTGCGCCAACAAGGCCGCTTGGAAGGGGATGTTGCTGCTGATGCCGCGAATCACAAAGCTGTTGAGGGCCTCGCGCATTTTGGCAATCGCATCCAGTCGGTCTTTACCGTGCACGATGAGCTTGGCGATCATCGAGTCGTAATACATCGGAATTTCACCGCCGTCTTGCACACCGGTGTCCACCCGCACGCCATACAGTGCTTGCGTGTCAGACTGGAACATGGTTTGGTGTGGCGTGGTGAAACGCACCAGACGCCCCGTGCTGGGCAAGAAGTTGCGGAACGGGTCTTCGGCGTTGATGCGGCACTCGATGGCCCAGCCGTTGCGCTTCACATCGGCTTGGCTCAGTGGCAGCTTTTCGCCTGCAGCCACGCGAATCATCAACTCCACCAAATCCACACCGGTGATGCACTCGGTCACCGGGTGCTCCACCTGCAAGCGGGTGTTCATTTCCAGGAAGTAAAAGTCCTGATCTTTGCCCACCACAAACTCCACCGTGCCCGCACTCTGGTACTTCACCGCTTTGGCCAATTGCACCGCTTGCTCGCCCATGGCTTTGCGCGTGGCATCAGAAATAAAAGGCGACGGCGCCTCTTCAATCACCTTCTGGTGACGGCGCTGAATCGAGCACTCGCGCTCGTTGAGGTAAATCACATTGCCATGGCTGTCGCCCAGCACTTGAATCTCAATGTGGCGCGGCTCTTGCACAAACTTCTCAATGAAGATGCGGTCGTCGCCAAAGCTGTTGCGCGCTTCGTTGCGGCAGCTGGTGAAACCTTCAAAAGCTTCCTTGTCGTTGAACGCCACACGCAAACCTTTACCGCCGCCACCGGCAGAGGCTTTGATCATGACGGGGTAGCCAATGTCTTTGGCAATTTCCACTGCACGCTCGGCCGACTCGATCGCGTCGTTCCAGCCCGGAATGGTGTTGACCTTGGCTTCGAGTGCTAGCTTTTTGGAAGCAATCTTGTCGCCCATGGCGGCAATCGAAAAATGCCTGGGGCCGATGAAAGCGATGCCCTCATCTTCGCAACGCTTGGCAAAGGCTTCGTTCTCACTCAAGAAACCATAGCCAGGGTGAATGGCTTGTGCGCCGGTTTCTTTGGCAGCAGCAATGATTTTGTCGGCCACCAAATAAGACTCGCGGCTGGGCGCAGCGCCCAACAACACAGCCTCATCAGCAAGTTGCACATGGCGGGCTTCTTTGTCTGCCTCGGAATAAACCGCCACAGTTTGGATGCCCATTTTCTTGGCAGTGGCGATCACGCGGCAGGCAATTTCACCGCGGTTGGCAATCAGGATTTTGGTAAACATTTGTCTTTCCTCAGAATGTTTTGTCTAGCGTGTGTTGTGTCGAGGCGTTGGTCGAGCTTGTTGCTGCAATGTGCTCTTGGCCCGCAACTAGGCAGGTGTATCCATCTCCGCGAATGTCCTCCGCCTGCTGCGCAGGCTCCCCCTTGATTTCGCTGCGACAGACACACCATGCCCAACGCTGCGAAAGTGAAGGTTGACGAGGGCCCGCCAACCATCCACCAAGGAGTGGGTGGCCTGTGCGTTTTGCGCAGGTTAAGGAGGAGCGCGCAGCGCGGGGGACACGGAGCAAAGCGCATAGGCTGCCCACGCCGTCGCCAACGAAGTTATCGTCGCGGCTCAATGCCCTGCCCCGTCCAACGCCATTGAAGTTCATAGCGCTACAACTATCAGAGCGGAATGTTCCCGTGCTTGCGCCACGGGTTTTCCAACTTCTTGTCTTTGAGCATCACCAGCGAGCGGCAAATGCGCTTGCGGGTTTCATGCGGCAGGATCACATCGTCGATGAAACCACGCGCGCCAGCCACAAAGGGGTTGGCAAAACGGGCTTTGTACTCAGCCTCTTTGGCTGCGAGCTTGACCGGGTCACCCTTGTCTTCGCGGAAGATGATCTCCACCGCGCCCTTGGCACCCATCACCGCAATTTCAGCATTGGGCCAGGCGAAGTTCACGTCGCCGCGCAGGTGCTTGGAGGCCATCACGTCGTACGCGCCACCATAGGCCTTGCGGGTGATCACGGTGATCTTGGGCACAGTGCACTCGGCATAAGCGTAGAGCAGCTTGGCGCCGTGCTTGATGATGCCGCCGTACTCTTGGCTGGTACCAGGCATGAAACCGGGCACGTCTACAAACGTGATCACAGGGATGTTGAACGCATCGCAGAAGCGCACAAAACGCGCCGCTTTGATGGAGCTCTTGATGTCCAAGCAACCAGCCAACACCAGCGGCTGGTTGGCCACGATGCCCACCGTTTGGCCGTCCATGCGGGCAAAGCCAATGATGATGTTTTTCGCGTACTCGGGTTGGATTTCAAAGAAGTCGCCATCGTCCACGGTTTTGACGATGAGCTCCTTCATGTCGTAGGGCTTGTTCGGGTTCTCGGGCACCAGGGTGTCCAAGCTCACGTCCATGCGGTCGATGGGGTCGCCGCTCTTGCGCACCGGTGCTTTTTCGCGGTTGCTCAAAGGCAGGTAGTTGTACAAGCGGCGCAGCATGAGCAGCGCTTCCACATCGTTCTCAAAAGCCAGGTCGGCCACACCGCTCTTGGTGGTGTGGGTGATGGCGCCGCCCAGTTCTTCAGCGGTCACTTCCTCGTGCGTGACCGTCTTGACCACATCGGGGCCTGTCACGAACATGTAGCTCGAGTCTTTGACCATGAAGATGAAATCGGTCATGGCGGGCGAGTACACCGCGCCACCGGCCGAGGGGCCCATGATCATGCTGATTTGCGGAATCACGCCGCTGGCCATCACGTTGCGCTGGAACACATCCGCATAACCGCCCAGCGAAGCCACGCCCTCTTGAATGCGCGCGCCACCCGAGTCGTTCAGGCCGATGACCGGGGCGCCCACTTTCATGGCCTGGTCCATCACCTTGCAAATTTTCTCGGCGTGGGCTTCTGACAAAGCGCCACCGAACACGGTGAAGTCTTGGCTGTACACAAACACCAAGCGGCCATTGATCATGCCGTAGCCGGTGACCACACCGTCACCCGGGATCTTGGTGTCGGCCATGCCGAAGTCCACGCAGCGGTGCTCCACGAACATGTCCCACTCTTCAAAGGTGCCTTCGTCCAGCAAGATTTCCAAGCGCTCGCGCGCCGTGAGTTTGCCTTTGGCGTGCTGGGCAGCAATGCGCTTTTCGCCACCGCCCAAGCGGGCTGCAGCCCGCTTTTTTTCTAACTGTTCAAGTATGTCCTGCATGAAGGCTCCTCGTCGATGAAGTTTGTGTTGGTAATGCTGCGTTATTGATAGCAATAAGCGTAGACAAAATGGTGCTTAAAGCATGAATTCATGAACTCACCCCTTGCGCAGCAAGTAACTGGCGCGCTGCGGTGGAAGCGGCCACACGACCGGCAAGCACATCTTGGGTGAAGGTGGGCAAAAGATGCTGCACCTGCGGGTGTTGCTTGAACGCTTGTTTGAGGCCAGCGTCGATGCGCTCCCACATCCAGGCCAAGGCTTGCTGCTGTCGGCGTAGCGCCATGGCGCCGTTGTCGGCTTGCAATTGGCGGTACTGGCTCACGGCAGCCCAAAACTTGTCCACGCCCTGGTTAAGCAAAGCGCTGAGCTGAATCACTTGCGGGTGCCACAAAGTGGTGTCGTGGTGCGCATGGTCTGAGCGGCCATGAAGCCCAAGCAAACGCAGCGACGAGGTGATTTGCGCTTGCGCGCGGGTGGCGGCGTCCACATCAATGTCTGCCTTGTTGATCACCACCAAATCAGCGAGTTCCATCACGCCTTTTTTGATGGCCTGCAGGTCGTCGCCAGCGTTGGGCAGCTGCATCAGCACAAACATGTCTGTCATGCTGGCCACCGCAATTTCGCTTTGGCCCACACCCACGGTTTCCACAATCACCACGTCGTAAGCTGCGGCCTCACACACCAGCATGGCCTCGCGGGTTTTCTCGGCTACCCCACCCAGCGTGCCGCTCGAGGGGCTGGGCCGGATGAACGCTTGCTCGTGAACACTCAAGTGTTCCATGCGGGTTTTGTCACCCAAGATCGAGCCGCCCGACACGGTGCTGCTTGGGTCCACCGCCAGCACGGCCACGCGGTGGCCTTGCGCAATCAGGTACAGGCCCAGCGCCTCAATGAAGGTGCTTTTGCCCACACCTGGCACACCGCTGATGCCCAAACGAAAGGCTTTGCCGGTGTGCGGCAGCATGGCGGTCAGCAAGGCATCGGCTTGCACACGGTGGTCAGGCCGCGTGGACTCCAACAAGGTGATGGCCTTGGCCATGGCACGGCGCTGCTGCAAAGGCGCGCCATACAACAGACCGGGCAACCAGTCTGTGGTGGGCGTGGCAGAGGCCGACATCCGCTTACTTCTGGGCTTTGCGGATTTGTTCCAGCACGTCTTTGGCGCTGGCCGGAATCGGGGTGCCCGGGCCATAAATGCCCTTCACGCCCGCCTCATACAAGAAGTCGTAGTCTTGGCGCGGAATCACACCGCCCACAAACACAATGATGTCGTCTGCGCCCTGCTTTTTGAGCTCGGCAATGATGGCGGGCACCAGGGTTTTGTGACCTGCGGCCAAGGTGGACACACCCACCGCGTGCACATCGTTTTCAATGGCTTGGCGGGCGCATTCTTCGGGCGTTTGGAACAGCGGGCCCATGTCCACATCAAAGCCCAAATCCGCAAAGGCGGTGGCCACCACTTTGGCGCCGCGGTCGTGGCCGTCTTGGCCCAGCTTGGAAATCATCACCCGTGGGCGGCGGCCTTGCTCGGTGGCAAAGGCAGCAATTTCTTCTTTGAGTTTGTCCCAGCCCTCGGCCGAGTCGTAAGCAGCAGCGTACACACCGGTCACCTTTTGCGTATCCGCACGATGGCGGCCAAACACTTTTTCCAGCGCATCGCTCACCTCGCCCACCGTGGCGCGCAAGCGCACCGCCTGGATGGACAGGTCCAGCAAATTGCCCGAGTTATTTTCAGCGGC
>CANGLW010000025.1 GCA_947454955.1 Comamonadaceae bacterium | reverse complement strand
CCGCGCACGGTGGTGACCTTGCGCATCTTGGCCATGGCGGCCAAGCCACCGGTGAGCTTGCCAATCACTTTTTCTTTGTGGCCACGCAGCTTGTCGATGTTGACCACCGGCTTGCCGAAGTCCACGCCCAGGTCGGCCATGTGCGAGACCTCGTCCATCACCGCGGCCACGTGCAGCAATGCTTTGGACGGGATGCAACCCACGTTCAAGCACACACCACCCAAGGTGCTGTAACGCTCGACCAGCACCACCTTAAGGCCCAAATCAGCCGCGCGGAAAGCCGCCGAATAGCCGCCAGGACCACCACCCAAAACGAGCAGGTCGCAGTCCAGGTCGGCGTTGCCGCTGAAGCTGGCAGCTGTACCTGGGGCAGACCCGGTAACTGAACCAACCAGGGCAGGCGCTACAGAAACAGGAGCTGGCGTAGCAGCTGCTGCGGGGGCTGGGGCGGGTTTGGATGCTGGAGACGAAGCTGCAGTTGCATCAGATGCCGCGGCTTCGAGCGTGAGCACCACCGAGCCTTGTTTGACCTTGTCGCCCAGTTTGACCTTGAGCTCTTTGACCACACCACCGTGGCTCGACGGGATTTCCATCGAGGCCTTGTCGGACTCCACCGTGATCAGGCTTTGCTCTGGCTTGACGGTGTCGCCAGGCTTGACCAGCAACTCAATGACGGCCACTTCGTCGAAGTCGCCGATGTCGGGCACTTGAATTTCAATCATGCGTGACCCCTTACAGCAGCACGCGACGGAAGTCCGCCAGCGTCTGCCCCAGGTAAGCGTTGAAGCGTGCGGCCAAAGCGCCGTCAATCACGCGGTGGTCGTAGCTTAGTGAGAGCGGCAGCATCAAGCGCGGCGCGAACTCTTTGCCGTTCCACACCGGCTCCATCACGCCTTTGCTCAGGCCCAAAATCGCCACTTCAGGCGCGTTGATGATGGGCGAGAAATAACGCCCGCCAATGCCGCCCAGCGACGAAATCGAGAAGCAGCCGCCGCTCATGTCGCCCGCACCCAACTTGCCATCGCGGGCTTTCTTAGAGAGTTCTGCGAGCTCTTGCGAGATTTGCACCAGGCCTTTTTTGTCGGCGTCTTTGAGCACCGGCACCACCAGGCCATTGGGCGTGTCAGCCGCAAAACCGATGTGGAAGTACTGCTTGTAAACCAGTTGGTCGCCGTCCAGCGAGGCGTTGAACTCGGGGAATTTTTTCAGGGCCGAAACCACCGCCTTGATGACGAAGGCCAGCATGGTGAACTTCACGCCGGCTTTCTCGTGCTCTTTGTTGAGCGAGACGCGCAGCGCTTCGAGCTCGGTCACATCGGCGTTGTCGTGGTTGGTGACGTGGGGAATCATCACCCAGTTGCGGTGCAGGTTCGCACCGCTGATTTTCTTGATGCGCGAGAGGTCTTTGCGCTCGACGGGGCCGAACTTGGCAAAGTCCACCTTGGGCCAAGGCAAGAGGCCCAAAGCCGCGCCATCGGCACCGCCGCCTGCAGGTGCTTTCGCCGCCTGGGCTTTGGTTTGGGCGCTGCCGGCCATCACCGACTTGGTGAAGGCTTGCACGTCTTCTTGGGTGATGCGGCCTTTGGGGCCGGAGCCTTTGACCTCATCGAGTGGCACACCCAACTCGCGCGCAAATTTGCGCACCGAAGGCGAAGCGTGCGGCAAGCCCACCACCGTGCCACCAGGGGCGTGGGCTGGTGCGGACACCGCTGGAGCAGCAGGCACAGCGGCCAAAGCCACGGGTGCGGGTGCTGGAGCCGGAGCAGCCACAGGAGCTGCTACAGAAACAGGAGCAGCAGATACAGCGGCAGCTGGTGCAGGGGCAGGAACAGGGGCTGGTGCAGCGCCCTCACCCGCAGCTTCCAAGACCAGCACCACCGAGCCTTCTTTGACCTTGTCGCCGAGCTTGACTTTGAGCTCTTTGACCACGCCCGCCGCGCTCGATGGGATTTCCATCGACGCTTTGTCGGACTCCACCGTGATCAGGCTTTGCTCAGCCTTGACGGTGTCACCGGGTTTGACCAGCAGTTCAATGACTGCGACTTCGTCGAAATCCCCGATGTCGGGAACCTTGATGTCTACCAATGCCATGTTTGTCTCTCTTAGGTGTTGGGCTTAAGCGTAAAGCGGGTTGACCTTGTCGACCTTGATGCCGTACTTGGTGATGGCCTCGGCCACTTTGGCCACGGGCACTTTGCCTTCTTCGCTGAGTGCTTTGAGGGCGGCCACCACGATGTAGTGGCGGTTGACCTCGAAGTGCTCACGCAGCTTGCTACGGAAATCAGAGCGGCCAAAGCCGTCAGTGCCCAGCACTTTGTAGGTGCGGTCTTTCGGAATGAAGGGGCGAATCTGTTCGGCGTAGGCCTTCATGTAGTCGGTGGATGCCACCACCGGGCCACTGTGGCCGCCGAGCTGCTGCGCCACAAACGGCACACGCGGTGTGGCCGTGGGGTGAAGCAGGTTGTAGCGCTCAGCGTCCTGGCCGTCACGGGTGAGTTCGTTGAAGCTTGGGCAGCTCCACACATCAGCCGCCACGCCCCAGTCGGCTGCCAGCAAGGCTTGTGCAGCAAAGCTTTCACGCAGAATCGTGCCCGAACCCAGCAACTGCACACGCGGCATGGCTTTGTTATCCACACCGGGCTTGCTCAGGTACATGCCTTTGATGATCTGCTCTTCGGTGCCAGCTGTGAGGCCTGGCATGGCGTAGTTTTCGTTGAGCAGGGTGAGGTAGTAGAAAACGTTGTCTTGCTTTTCCACCATGCGCTTCAAGCCGTGGTGCAGGATCACACCCACCTCGTGCGCGAAGGTCGGGTCGTAAGAAATGCAGTTGGGGATGGTGCCGGCCATGATGTGGCTGTGGCCATCTTCGTGCTGCAAGCCTTCGCCGTTGAGCGTGGTGCGGCCCGAGGTGCCGCCGAGCAAGAAGCCGCGCGCTTGCATGTCACCCGCTGCCCAGGCCAGGTCGCCAATGCGCTGGAAGCCGAACATCGAGTAATACACATAAAACGGCACCATGATGCGGTTGCTGGTGCTGTAGCTGGTGGCCGCCGCGATCCAGCTGCTCATGCCGCCGGCTTCGTTGATGCCTTCTTGCAAAATTTGGCCGGCTTTGTCTTCCTTGTAGTACATCACCTGGTCTTTGTCGACCGGGGTGTACTGCTGGCCTGCGGGGTTGTAAATGCCCACCTGGCGGAACAAGCCTTCCATGCCAAAGGTACGGGCCTCATCCACCAGAATCGGCACCACGCGCGGGCCCAGGGCCTGGTCGCGCAGCAGCTGCGTCAAGAAGCGCACATAGGCCTGGGTGGTGGAGATTTCACGGCCTTCAGGCGTGGGTTCCATCACGCTCTTGAACACATCGAGCGCGGGCACGGTGAAGTGCTCGTCGGCCTTGGTGCGGCGGTGCGGCAGGTAGCCACCCAGGGCCTTACGGCGCTCGTGCAGGTACTGCATCTCGGGCGTGTCATCAGCCGGTTTGTAAAACGGCAGCTTGGGCAGCTCGCTGTCAGGAATCGGTATGTTGAAGCGGTCGCGGAAGATCTTGATGTCGTCGTCGGTCAGCTTCTTGGTTTGGTGCACATTGTTCTTGCCCTCACCGGCCTTGCCCATGCCAAAACCTTTGACGGTTTTGATCAGCAAGACGGTGGGTTCGCCTTCGTGCTTGACGGCTGCGTCGTAAGCGGCATAAACCTTTTGCGGGTCGTGGCCACCGCGGCGCAGGTTCCAAATCTCGTCGTCGCTCAGGTGAGCCACCATCTCTAAGGTGCGCGGGTCGCGGCCGAAAAAGTGCTTGCGCACATACGCGCCGTCGTTGGCTTTGAAGGCCTGGTAGTCACCGTCCAAGGTGTCCATCATGATCTTGCGCAGGGCGCCGTCTTTGTCGCGCGCCAGCAGGTTGTCCCAGTTGCTGCCCCACAGCAACTTGATGACGTTCCAGCCTGCACCGCGGAACTCGCCTTCGAGTTCCTGAATGATCTTGCCGTTGCCACGCACCGGGCCATCCAAGCGCTGCAAATTGCAGTTGATCACGAAGATCAGGTTGTCGAGCTTTTCACGCGCGGCCAAGCCGATGGCGCCCAGCGATTCGACCTCGTCCATCTCGCCGTCGCCACAGAACACCCACACCTTGCGCTTGGAGGTGTCGGCAATGCCGCGGGCATGCAGGTACTTCAAAAAGCGCGCCTGGTAGATGGCCATCAAGGGGCCAAGGCCCATGGACACGGTGGGGAACTGCCAGAACTCGGGCATGAGCTTGGGGTGCGGGTAGCTCGACAAACCTTTGCCGTCCACCTCTTGGCGGAAGTTGAGCAACTGCTCTTCGGTCAGGCGGCCTTCCAGGTAAGCACGGGCGTACACGCCGGGCGACACATGGCCTTGGATGTAGATGCAGTCGCCGCCGTGGTTTTCGTTTTCAGCGTGCCAGAAGTGGTTGAAGCCCGCACCAAACATGTGGGCCAATGAGGCGAACGAGCCGATGTGGCCACCCAGGTCGCCACCGTCTTCGGGGTTGTGGCGGTTGGCCTTGACCACCATGGCCATGGCGTTCCAGCGCATGTAGGCGCGCAGACGCTCTTCAATCTCGATGTTGCCGGGGCAACGCGCTTCCTGATCAGGCTCGATGGTGTTGACGTAACTGGTGTTGGCCGAGAACGGCATGTCGATGCTGTGCTCGCGCGCATGGGCCAGCAGTTTTTCCAGCAGGTCGTGGGCGCGCTCGGGGCCCTCCTGCGCAATCACTGCCGCCAGGGCATCCATCCATTCCCGGGTTTCTTGGTTGTCGGGGTCGAGGTGTGCGTTGTTGGCCGCACCAAAAGCCTGATCGGGTATCGCAGACATGGCGTCTCCTGCTTTCTTTTGTGAAGAGTTAAGGTGGGTCGCAGTTTAAAACATTTCTTTTGAGATTTCAAATAACAATTTCACTTTTCATATTATGAATTTATCTGAGCTTGGTGGCGTTCAGTCAGCCGCCGCGCTCACACTACACTAAAGGGCATGGCACCCACCCGCACACGACCGATCGTCCGCTTGCCCGGCAAATGGGTCAAGCGTTGGTCGAGCTGGTGGCGGCAACTCTCGCCCTGGCGCCAAGACCGGCTGGCCATGCTCGCTCCGCTGTTGGCGGTGGTGCTGTTTTTAGCGGCCATTGCGGCGTCCTTCACTTACCTGCGTTTTGAAGAGCTCGAGCGCGAGAGCGAAGCCGTCGAGCGCGATGCCGAGTACGCCCAGCAGCGTTTGCGCCTGCGCCTGCTGGAGCGCCAAGAAGAATTCACCCGCCTCTCACGCGACTTGGGCAACCGCGAGCTCTCGGCCGAGGAGTTCAAGCTGCGCGCAAGCAACCTGATCAAAGCCAGCCCGGAGGTGCAAAGCCTGGTGTGGCTGGACGACCGCTACAAAATCATGGCCGCAGCCGGCAGCGCGCTGTACAGCCAGCACCATGCCCATGAAACCGGTGAATTGATCCACCGCGGCAACTCCAACGAGGCGATCAGCCTGGCGCTGGAGACCGGCCTGCCCTTTTACAACCTGCAGCTGCAAGCCGACCGCAGCCACATGCTCTACATGCTGCTGCCTTATCCAGACGGCAAGCGCCACAAAGGCGTGGTGGTGGCGGAGTACGCGCTTGATGGCCTGTACCACTACGGCATTCCGTCGGAGTTGTCGTCGCGCTACGCGATCTCGTTCATTGACGACAAAAACCGCAATCTGGCGGGCGTGACCATCCCCAAACGCAACCCGGCCACGCAGCTTCTGCCCTGGGCCTCGTATGCCAAGGCGCACGACATCCCGGTCACGCCGGTGGGCCAAGGTTTGAGCATTCGGGTGCAGGCTTACCGCACCTCGCTGGGCGTGGTGGGCAGCGGCCTCTTTTGGTTGGTGTGCGCCTTGAGCGGCATGACCACCTGGATGCTGGTGGCCAACTGGCGTCACACCCGCCGGCGCATGCAAGCCCAGCAGGCCCTGGTGGCCGAAACCAATTTCCGCCGCGCCATGGAAAACTCCATGCCCACCGGCATGCGCGCGCTCGACCTGCAAGGGCGCATCACCTATGTGAACACCGCGTTTTGCCGCATGACCGGCTGGAGCGAGCATGAGCTCGTGGGCCAAACCCCGCCCTTCTCTTATTGGCCCGACCAGGACATCGACTACCTGCAAGCGCGCTTGAACGATGAGCTCAGCGGCCGTATTCCGGCGGGTGGTTTTCAGGTGCGCGTCAAGCGCCGCGACAACACCCTGTTTGACGCGCGCATTTACGTCTCCCCCCTGGTCGATCCGCGCGGCCAACAAACCGGCTGGATGACCTCGATCACCGACATCACCGAGCCCAACCGCGTGCGCGAACAGCTCTCGGCGTCATACGAGCGCTTCACCACCGTGCTCGAAGCGCTGGACGCCTCGGTGTCGGTGGCGCCCATTGGTTCGGGCGAACTGCTGTTTGCCAACAAGATGTACCGTCAGTGGTTCATGGACCTGCCCGATGCGCATGTGCGCTTGACCCACGGCCTGCACACCGGCCCGCGCCCTCAGGTGGAGGAGATTGACCAGGGCGACGGCCTGGCCGGCATCCCCACCAGCGACCTGAGTGATTTGGAAAGCGAAAGCGCCGAAATTTTTGTGAACCGCTTGGGCAAGTGGATGGAGGTGCGCAGCCGCTACCTGACTTGGGTGGACGGGCGCTTGGCCCAGCTCATCATTGCCACCGACATCACCGAGCGCCACGAGGCCGAGTTGCAAGCCGCTGAACAAGCGCGCCGTGCCGAGACCTCCAGCCGCCTCATCACCATGGGTGAGATGGCCTCGAGCGTGGCGCATGAACTCAACCAGCCGCTCACCGCCATCAACAACTATTGCAACGGCATGCTCAGCCGCCTCAAGGCCAAGCAGATGCAAGAGGAAGACCTGCTCGTGGCCCTGGAAAAAACCGCCAAGCAAGCGCAGCGTGCGGGGCAGATCATCCAACGCATCCGCTCGTTTGTGAAGCGCAGCGAACCCAACCGCACCCGTGCCCAACCCAAGGCGCTGACCACCGATGTGCTTGAGCTCACCGAAGGCGAGTTGCGCCGCCTGCAGGTGCGGCTGAGCACCCACATCGCCGAGCGCCTGCCCGACATTTTGGTCGACCCGATTTTGATTGAGCAGGTGCTGGTCAACCTGCTGAAAAACGCGGCCGATGCGATCAACCAGTCCAAGCAACCGCAAGACAAACGCCAGGTGGAACTGCGGGTGTTGCCCACCCAGCGCGAAGGCATGGACGTGGTGGAGTTCTCGGTGGAAGACACCGGCCCGGGCATCGACCCGCAGCAAATGGAAAAGCTCTACGAGGCCTTCTACACCACCAAGCCAGAAGGCCTGGGCATTGGCCTGAGTTTGTGCCGCTCGATCGTGGAATCGCACAAGGGCAGGCTGCAGGCGCGAAACATCTACAATGGGTCTGAGGTGACAGGTTGCTGCTTCTCGTTCTGGATTCCCCTGGCCGGGCCCATCAGCACACCTTTCGTTGGCAAAGAAGAAAGTATCACGAGCTAAAGCATGAGTTTGATTCCCAAAAAAGGAACGGTCTATGTCGTGGATGACGACGAGGCCGTGCGTGATTCGGTGCAGTGGTTGTTGGAAGGCAGCGATTACCGGGTGCGTTGCTTCGAATCCGCTGAAGCGTTTCTGAGCCGCTTTGACCAACGCGAGGTCGCCTGCTTGATCGTGGATGTGCGCATGGGCGGCATGACCGGCCTGGAGCTGCAAACCCGTTTGCAAGAGATGCGCTCGCCCCTGCCCATGATTTTCATCACCGGCCACGGCGACGTGCCCATGGCGGTGGAGACGATGAAAAAAGGCGCGATGGATTTCATCCAGAAGCCTTTCAACGAATCGCACTTGCTGACCATGGTCGAGCGCATGCTCGAAGCCGCACGCGACAGCTTTGCCGGTTTGCAGCAAGCCGCCAACCGCGAAGCGCTGATGGCCAAGCTCACCCTGCGTGAGAGCCAGGTGCTCGAGCGCATTGTGGCGGGCCGCCTGAACAAACAAATTGCCGATGACCTGGGCATCAGCATCAAAACCGTGGAGGCGCACCGCGCCAACATCATGGAAAAGCTCAACGCCAACACCGTGGCCGACCTGCTCAAGATTGCCCTGGGCCAAACGCCAGCCAAAGCCTGATCACTTTTTCATAGCAAGAAGCGCCCGCCATCTCTGGATTTGCGGGCGTTTTTATTCATAAGTTCACTTTTCACGCACACGCCATGACCGCACAACTCATCGACGGCAACGCCATTTCCCAAACCCTGCGCGCCGATGTGGCCCAGCGCGCGGCAGCCTTGAAAGCCAAAGGCATCACCCCCGGCTTGGCGGTGGTGCTGGTGGGCGACAACCAAGCCAGCCAGGTGTATGTGCGCAACAAGGTCAAGTCTTGCCAAGACAACGGCCTGCACTCGGTGCTGGAAAAGTACGACGCCACCATGACTGAGGCCGATTTGCTGGCACGTGTGGAGGCGCTCAACCAAGACCCGAGCATCCACGGCATTTTGGTGCAGCTGCCGCTGCCCGCGCACATCGATGCGCAAAAGGTGATCGAGGCCATCAGCCCGGCCAAAGATGTGGATGGTTTTCACATCGCCAGCGCCGGCGCTTTGATGACCGGCATGCCCGGCTTTTGGCCCTGCACGCCTTATGGTTGCATGAAGATGCTTCAGAGCATCGGCTACAAGCTGCGTGGCAAACACGCGGTGGTCATTGGCCGCTCCAACATCGTGGGCAAGCCCATGGCCATGATGCTCTTGCAAGAAAGCGCCACCGTGACCATCTGCCACAGTGCCACAGCCAACCTCAAAGACCTGACCCTGCAAGCCGATGTGGTGGTGGCTGCGGTAGGCAAACGCCATGTGTTGACCGCCGACATGATCAAGCCCGGTGCGGTGGTGATTGATGTGGGCATGAACCGCAACGATGAAGGCAAGCTGTGCGGCGACGTGGACTTTGAAGGCGTCAAAGAGGTGGCGGGTTACATCACCCCCGTGCCCGGTGGCGTGGGGCCGATGACCATCACCATGCTCTTGGTCAACACCCTGGAAGCGGCTGAACGCGCTGCGGCTTGAATCAAAAAAACCGTCTGGAAATTTCAGCCAACGCCCTCACATGACGACCATGACCCCAATACCTAACACGCCCGCGAACTCGCTTGCCAATCCGCTTCTTGACTTCGCCGACCTGCCCCAGTTCGCCAGCATCACGCCCGAACACGTGGCGGGCGCGATGGACCAACTCCTCAAAGACGCTGACCAAGCGCTGGAGACCGTCACCGCCGCAGACTTTCCCGCAATGTGGCGCGACATTGCCCAGGTGCTGGACGTGGCCACCGAACGCCTGGGCCGCGCCTGGGGCGCAGTGAGCCACCTCAACAGCGTGGCCGACACGCCCGAGCTGCGCGCTGCCTACAACGCCGAGTTGCCCCGCGTGACCGAGTTCTGGACACGTCTGGGCGCTGATGAACGCCTGTACGCCAAGTACAAAGCCATCGATGCCGCCACGCTCAATCCCGAGCAAGCGCAGGCCCACAAAAACGCCCTGCGCAACTTTGTGCTGGGCGGTGCCGAACTCACCGGCACGGCCAAAACACGTTACGCCGAGATTCAAGAACGCCAAGCCGCTTTGAGCCAACAGTTCAGCGAAAACGCGCTGGACGCGACCGATGCCTACGCTTACTTTGCCAGCGCCGAAGAACTGCAAGGCGTGCCAGACGATGTGACCCAAGCCGCACGCGCAGCCGCTCAGGCAGAGGGTAAGGACGGCTACAAACTCACCCTGAAAATGCCCTGCTACTTGCCGGTCATGCAGTTTGCAAAGCCCAGCGATGTGCGCGAAAAACTCTACCGCGCCTACGTCACCCGCGCCTCCGACCAAGCGCCAGCTGAGGCTGCGAAGTTCGACAACAGCGCGCTGATCCGTGAGATCTTGGCCCTGCGCCAAGAAGAGGCGCAGTTGCTGGGCTTCCAAAATTTTGGCGAGGTTTCGGTCGTGCCCAAGATGGCTGAGTCGCCCGAGCAAGTGGTTCGTTTTTTACGCGATCTGGCACAAAAAGCCCGCCCCTATGCCGAGCAAGACGTGGCCGAATTGCGTGCCTTTGCAGCCGAACATTTGGGCTTGAGCGACCCACAAGCCTGGGACTGGCCTTATGTGTCCGAAAAACTCAAAGAAGCCAAATACGCCTTCAGCGAGCAAGCGGTTAAACAGTACTTCACCGCACCGCGTGTGTTGGCTGGCCTCTTCAAAATCATCGAGACACTGTTCGAGGTGAGCATCCGCCCCGATACCGCGCCGGTGTGGCACCCCGCGGTTGAGTTTTACCGCATCGAGCGCAGCACAGCCTCTGGCCCGGTGCTGGTCGGTCAGTTCTACCTGGACCAACCCGCGCGCACCGGTAAGCGCGGCGGCGCCTGGATGGACGACGTGCGCGCACGCTGGCTGCGGCCTGACAACGGCCAGCTGCAAACCCCGGCGGCACATCTGGTGTGCAACTTCGCGCAGGGTGTGGAGGGCAAGCCCGCGCTGCTCACGCACGACGATGTGATCACCCTCTTCCATGAATTCGGGCACGGCCTGCACCACATGCTCACGCAGGTGAACGAGCGTGATGTGTCCGGCATCAGCGGCGTGGAGTGGGACGCGGTGGAGTTGCCCAGCCAGTTCATGGAGAACTTTTGCTGGGAGTGGGAGGTGCTCAAGCACATGACCGCGCATGTGGACACCGGCGAGCCACTCCCCCGCGAGCTGTTCGACAAAATGCTGGCCGCCAAGAATTTCCAGAGCGGCATGCAAACCCTGCGCCAAATTGAGTTTGCGCTGTTTGACATGCTGCTGCACACCGAGCACGACCCGAAACAAGACTTCATGCCCCTGCTGGACTTGGTGCGTGCCGAAGTGGCGGTGTTGCAGCCCCCGGCTTTCAGCCGAACCGCGCACACCTTCAGCCATATTTTTGCCGGTGGTTACGCCGCGGGTTACTACAGCTACAAATGGGCCGAGGTGCTGAGCGCCGACGCTTACGCCGCATTCGAAGAAACCGCAACAGATGCTGGCCACAGCATCGAGACCGGACGCCAATACCGCCAAGCGATTTTGGAAGCCGGTGGCAGCCGCTCAGCCATGGCCTCGTTCAAAGCCTTCCGTGGCCGCGAACCCAGCCTCGATGCCTTGCTGCGCCACCAGGGCATGGCGCCGCAAAGCTAAGCCCCCTAACCTTGGGCCTCGAGCCTTGAGCCTTAAGGCCTGAACCCTGTGCCTGAGAGGTGCTTGAGGGCTAGGTTTAAAACGTCAACGTCTTCACACCAGCAGCTGTGCCCAGCAAGCACACCTGGGCGCGCTGGTGCGCGAACACACCCACCGTCACCACGCCGGGCCACTGGTTGACCTGGCTCTCAAAAGCCAGCGGGTCGGCAATCTGCAGACCACGCACATCCAGAATGTGTTGGCCGTTGTCGGTCACCAGCGGCACGCCGTCTTTGAAGCGCAAGCGGGCCTCGCCCCCCATGGCGGCAAATTGGCGGCTGATGCGCTGCGCGGCCATGGGAATGACCTCCACCGGCACCGGGAACGCGCCCAGGGTGTTCACCAGTTTGCTCTCGTCGGCAATGCACACAAAAGTGGTGGACTGGGCCGCCACAATTTTTTCGCGGGTCAGGGCCGCGCCGCCGCCTTTGATCATGTGGCCGTGGTGGTCAATCTCATCGGCCCCATCGATGTACACCGCCAGCTCGCCCACATCGTTCGCATCCAACACCGGGATGCCCAAGGCGCGCAAGCGCGCGGTGCTGGCTTCTGAGCTGCTGACCGCACCGGGAATCTCGCCCTTCATGCTGGCCAGGGCGTCGATGAACTTGTTGACCGTGGAGCCCGTGCCCACGCCCACCAACTGGCCGGGCACCACATAGGCCAACGCTGCGCGGCCGACCAGGCTTTTGAGTTCGTCTTGAGAAAGTGCTGACATGTGTGGCGTGGGAAAATATGAAAAAAGGAATTATCGGATGTCTTTGATCCCCTACGCCCTGGCTCGACCGCTTTTGTTCCGCATGGACCCCGAGGCCGCGCACGACCTCACCCTGGACCTGCTGGCCAAAACCCAACGTACCCTGCTGGCAGGCGCCTACCGCAGCGCGCGGGTGGATGACCCCATCACCCTGGCCGGCCTGACCTTCCCCAACCGCGTGGGCATGGCCGCGGGCCTGGACAAAAACGCACGCTGCATCGACGCGCTGGGCGCCATGGGTTTTGGTTTTGTCGAGGTGGGCACGGTCACGCCCTTGGCGCAAAGCGGCAACCCCAAGCCACGCATGTTCCGCTTGCCCCAAGCCCAGGCGCTCATCAACCGTTTGGGCTTCAACAACGAGGGGCTTGATGCGTTCATTGCGAACGTCAAACAAGCCCGGTTTCGCCACAACGTCAAACCCGGTCAACACCCCTTGTTGCTGGGCTTGAACATTGGCAAGAACGCCGTCACGCCGATCGAGCGCGCGACCGACGACTACCTGATTGCCTTGGCGGGCGTGTACCCGCATGCCGACTATGTGACGGTCAACATCTCCAGCCCCAACACGAAAAATTTACGTGCTTTGCAAAGCGACGAAGCCCTGGACGGTTTGCTCAGCGCAATCGCTGCCAAACGCGAAGAACTGGCGCAACAACATGGCCAGCGCAAACCCATCTTTGTGAAGATTGCGCCGGACCTGGACGAAGCCCAAGTTGCCGTGATTGCCGCCACGCTCAAGCGACACGGCATGGACGGCGTGATTGCCACCAACACCACCCTGGCGCGTGATGCGGTGCAGGGTATGGCGCACGGCGATGAAGCCGGCGGTTTGTCGGGCGCGCCAGTGCTGGCAAAAAGCAATGCGGTCATTCGTCAATTACGCGCAGCTTTGGGCAAGGGTTACCCCATCATTGGGGTGGGCGGCATCATGAGTGGCGCTGATGCGGTGAGCAAAATTCAAGCGGGTGCGGATGTGGTGCAGATCTACACCGGTTTGATTTACCAGGGGCCTGACTTGGTGAGCCAAAGTGCTGCGGCCATCAAGGCGCTATCAATCAAATAGCACTCAGGCCTCAAGCATCGTCACCACAGCTTGTGCAACAGCCAGGCTGCTGGTGAGGCCCGGCGACTCGATGCCGAACAAATTCACCAAGCCCGGTGCGCCATGCGCGGGCCATGGCTCGCCCAAGCATTGCGTCTCGCCCTGGATCAAAAAGTCTTTCGCGGCCTCATGGGGCGCTTGAATTTTCGGGCGTATGCCCGCGTAACCGGCTTGCAAAGCGCCATCGGGCAAGTCGGGCCAGTACTGGCGAATTTCGCGGTAAAACGCATCGCCGCGCGCTGGGTCCACTTGCAAATCATTCGGGCCATCCACCCACTGCACATCGGGGCCAAACTTGGCTTGACCGCCCAGGTCCAGCGTCAAGTGCACGCCCAAACCCGCGGCCTGTGGCACCGGGTAAATCAACCTTGAAAACGGCGCGCGAGCGGCCAAGGTGAAGTAATTGCCTTTGGCGTAATGCGCTTGCGGCAAGGGCACCTTCAAACCGAAACGCTGCGCCAACACGGGCGCATGCAAACCCGCGGCATTCACCACGGTTTGCGCCAGCAACGCACTGGCCTCGCCGGTGTTCGGGTCTTGCACCTGCAACACCCAACCCTGCGATGTACGCTGCGCGCTTTGCAAAGCCGAGTTCAGCGCCACCATGCCGCCCGCGTTTTCCATGTCGCCTTGCAAACTCAGCATCAAGCCGTGGCTGTCCACAATCCCGGTGGTGGGCGACCACAGGGCCGCCTCGCAGTGCAAGGCTGGTTCCATGGCACGGGCCTCTTGTGCGCTCAAGGCTTGCAAGGCCACACCGTTGGCCGCGGCTTTGGCTTGGATGTTCGCGAGTTGCGCCACCTCTTGCGCCGAGGTGGCCACGATCAATTTGCCGCAACGCTGGTGCGCCACGCCACGCTCTTGGGCATAGGCATACAGCAGTTCTTTGCCCTGCACACACAGGCGCGCTTTCAATGATCCGGCGGGGTAGTAAATGCCGGCGTGAATCACCTCGCTGTTGCGCGCGCTGGTCTCTGTGCCTATCGCGTCTTCTTTCTCCAGCACCAGCACCTCGCGCCCGCTCAAAGCCAGCGCGCGCGCCACGGCCAGCCCCACCACGCCAGCGCCCACCACCACGGTATTGATTGCATCCATGCCCGGATTG
Source organism: Comamonadaceae bacterium (assembly GCA_947454955.1). GTDB lineage: Bacteria > Pseudomonadota > Gammaproteobacteria > Burkholderiales > Burkholderiaceae_C > Hylemonella. The sequence goes on along the minus strand of CANGLW010000025.1, from coordinate 14,439 downwards.
TGCCAAGTCTGAGGGGATGTCCCACACATGACGCGACCTTGGGGTGAGCACCCTTCCCAAACGCGCGGGTGCATGCTACTTTGCGTGTTCACACAACAAACAGGAGACACCTGATGACCTTGAAGACCCGCACGCACACTTTACGCCCGACCCTGCTTGCCGCCGCCCTGGCCCTGGCTAGCGCCAGTGTGTTCGCGCAAGCTCTGCCCACGGCCAAGCCCGAATCGGTGGGCATGTCCAGCGAGCGTTTGGCCAAAATCACCGCGACCCTGCAACAAGAAGTGAACGACAAAAAACTACCCGGCGCGGTGGTGATGGTCGCGCGCAAAGGCAAGCTGGTCTACAGCGCCTCGGTGGGCAGCCTCAACAACAGCACCGGCGCGGCCATGAGCCAGGACGCAGTGTTCCGCATCTACTCGATGACCAAGCCCATGGTCTCCACCGCCCTGATGATGCTGGTGGAAGACGGCAAGGTGCAGCTCACCGACCCAGTCAGCAAGTTCTTGCCCTCGTTCAAGAGCCCCATGGTGAGCGTGCCCACCTTTGACCCGGTGTTCAACGGCGTGGCCTTCAAGCTCATGCCCGCCAACCGCGAACCCACGATCCAGGACATCTTGCGCCACACCTCGGGCATCGCTTATGGCGAGCTGACCAAAAACACCCTGGTGCGTGATGCCTACATCAAGGCCGGTGTGTACAAACCCGACCTCGACTTTGACGCCCGCACACAAAGCGGCGCCGACATGGCCGACGGCCTGGGCAAAGCCCCGCTGGCGCAGCAACCCGGCACCGCTTGGGAATACAGCTTGTCGGTAGACGTGCAAGGCCGCGTGATCGAAGCGGTCACCGGCAAACGCCTGAACGACTTCATGCAAGAGCGCTTGTTCAAGCCGCTCAAGATGAACGACACGGGCTTTACCGTGCCAGCTGCCAAACTGCCTTTGCTGGCTGAAGCCTTCCCCAAAGACCCAGGCACCGGTGCGCCCAACAAGCTCATTGACGTGAGCAAAACCCCGGGCAATGACTCGGGTGGCGCAGGTGGCGTGAGCACCGCAGGCGACTACCTGCGTTACTGCCAGGCCATGCTCAACGGCGGCCAGCTCGATGGCGCGCGTATTCTGTCGCGCTCCACCGTGGGCTTGATGGCCTCTGACCACCTGGGCAGCGCGATCAACACCACGGTTAACCCCGGTATGTTGCTGCTGGGCACACCGGGCTACACCTTTGGTTTGGGCTTCTTGGTGCGCCAGGGCGACGGCATTGCCGGCGTGCACGGCACCACCGGCGAATTCATGTGGGCGGGTTATGCCGGCACCTTCTTCTGGGCTGAACCCAAGGAGCAGATTTGCGCGGTCTACATGACCCAGGCCCCCAGCCCGACTCGCGCCTACTACCGTCGCTTGATGAAGGACATGGTGGCCCAGGCCATCGTCGACTGAGCTTGCTTCAGCCAAGAAAAAACCCGGCCTCGGCCGGGTTTTTTTGTGGTGAATTGAAGACTTGCTTACTCAGGCTTGATGTTGCCGTCTTTGATCACCTGCGCCCATTTGGCGTGCTCGGCTGCTATCATTTTGCTAGCTTCTTCCGGTGTGGTGTAGGTGGCCACCGCGCCTTGCGCCAGCAAAGACTCCACCACCTCGGGCTCGGCCAAAATTTTCTTCACGTCTTGGTTGATGCGCGCCACGATGTCTGCAGGCGTGCCGGCCGGTGCGGCAATGCCAAACATCGCACTCACCTCAAACCCCTTCAAGCCCGATTGGGCCGCGTTGGGCACACCGGGCAATGACGCCACAGGCTGTGTGGTGGCCGTGGCCAGCGCGCGAATTTTGCCGGCCTTAACCTGCGCTTGCGCAGCAGCCGCGGTTTCAATCATGGCTTGAATCTGTCCGCCCATCAGGTCAGTCATGGCCGGGCCGCTGCCACGGTAGGGCACGTGCACCACATTCACATCGGCCATGCGTTTGAAGAGTTCAATCGACAAATGCTGCGGCGAGCCGTTGCCCGCAGAACCAAAGCTCAAACCCCCAGGGTTGGCTTTGGCCAAGGAAATCAGCTCGGTCAGGTTGTTGGCTTTGACCGCAGGGTTGACCACAAACACCAGGGGCACGATGCCCACCACAGAAACAGGTGCAAAGCTTTTTTGCAAATCAAAGGGCGTGCCCTGCGGGTTAAGCGCAGCGTTGATCGAGTGGCTGGTCAGCGCCCCCATCAGCAGCGTGTAACCATCGGCCGGGGCTTTGGCCACCTGCCCTGCACCCACATTGCCGCCAGCACCAGCGCGGTTGTCCACCACCACCTGCTGGCCCAAACTGACCGAGAGTTTTTGCGCCATCACACGGCCAATCACATCGGTGGCCCCACCCGGTGGGTAAGGCACCACCAGCTTGATGGGCTTGTTGGGGTAAGCCTGCGCCTGCACCCAGCCTGGCATGGCCAGGGGCAGCAGCACCGCAGCCATGCTCAATGCGCGACGCGCGGCATTGGGTTTGCGATGGGGTTTGTTTTGAAAAATTGCTTGCTTCATACCTGTCTCCTTATTGATGCATCATCTCAGCGTTGCGCCAAAGCTTGGCTAAGATGAAGACCATCATGACCGACAAAAAAACTGCCCAAGGCCTCTCACGCGGCTTGACCAACTACGGCGACACCGGCTTCTCACTGTTTTTGCGCAAAGCCTTCATCAAAGGCGCGGGCCTGACCGATGAAGCATTGTCTCGCCCCGTGATCGGCATTGCCATGACGGGAAGTGCGTACAACCCCTGCCACGGCAATACACCCCAACTGCTTGAAGCGCTCAAGCGCGGCATCATGCTCGCCGGTGGTTTGCCTATGGAGTTCCCCACCATCTCGCTGCACGAGGGTTTTTCGCAGCCCACCAGCATGTACCTGCGCAACCTCATGGCCATGGACACGGAGGAGATGATCCGCGCCCAACCCATGGACGCGGTGGTGCTGATTGGTGGTTGCGACAAAACCGTGCCTGCGCAACTCATGGGCGCAGCATCCGCAGGTGTGCCAGCGGTTCAGCTCATCACCGGCTCCATGCTCACCGGCTCACACCGCGGCGAGCGGGTGGGTGCCTGCACCGACTGCCGTCGCTACTGGGCCAAGTTTCGCGCGCAAGAGATCGACCAAGCCGAGATTGACGATGTGAACGACCAACTCGTGCCCAGCGTGGGCACCTGCTCGGTCATGGGCACGGCCAGCACCATGGCTTGCATCAGCGAGGCGCTGGGCATCAGCGTGCCTGGCGGCGCCTCGCCACCTGCGGTCACTGCCGACCGCATGCGCGTAGCCGAAGAAACCGGCCGCGTGGCGGTGCAAATGGCCAAGACTGGCCTCACACCCGAGAAAATTTTGACACCCGAGGCCTTTGAGAACGCGCTGCGTGTGCTGCTGGCCATCGGTGGCTCCACCAACGGCATCGTGCACCTGGCGGCGATGGCCGCGCGCGTGGGCCTGGAGTTGGATTTGAAAGCCCTGGACCGCATGGGTCGCGACACCCCGGTGCTGCTCAACCTCAAGCCCTCTGGCGAGCACTATATGGAAGACTTTCACAGCGCTGGCGGCATGGCCACGCTGTTGCGAGAACTCAAGCCCCTGCTGCACCTCGATGCCCTGACCTGCACTGGCCGCACCCTGGGTGAAGAGCTGGAGCGCCAAAGCGCGTTTGCACAAAACGTGGTGCGCACAAGAGCCAACCCGATTTACCCGCAAGGCGGCATCGCGGTGCTGTGGGGCAACCTGGCCCCGGGGGGTGCGGTCATCAAACAATCGGCGGCAGATGCCAAGTTGATGGAGCACACCGGCCGCGCGGTGGTGTTTGAAAACTCAGCCGACCTGGCTGCGCGCATCGACGACCCGGCGCTTGATGTGAACGCTGACGATATCCTGGTGCTCAAGCACATCGGCCCCAAGGGTGCGACCATGCCTGAGGCAGGTTACTTGCCCATCCCGTCCAAGCTGGCGCGTGCAGGTGTGAAAGACATGGTGCGCATTTCTGACGGTCGCATGAGCGGCACGGCCTTTGGCACCATCGTGCTGCACGTCACGCCCGAGGCCGCGGTGGGCGGGCCACTGGCTTATGTGCAGAGTGGCGACCGCATCGCCTTGTCGGTCAGCCAACGCAGTTTGCAACTGCTGGTGAGCGACGACGAACTCGCGCGCCGGCGCGCTGCCACACCGCTGCCTGACACCTCTGCGCCGCGCGGTTACCGCAAGCTCTTCATGAGCACGGTGCTGCAAGCCGACCGTGGGGCGGACTTTGATTTTCTGCAGCCCCCCATCACCGGCAAGGTGCCCAGAGGCTGACGCACCATGCAACGCCGCGATGTTCTGCGCGATGGCCTGGCCAGTGCTTTAGGGCTGGCCTCTGGTTTGTCTTTCGCACAGAACAATGCAATCCCCACTTGGCCCACACGCCCGCTGCGCTTGGTGGTGCCCTTCGCGCCTGGTGGCAGCTCTGAAATTGTGGCGCGTGCGGTGGCCGCTGAGATGGGCCGTGGCCTGGGGCAAAGCGTGTTTGTGGAGAACAAACCCGGCGCGGCAGGCAACATCGCCATGCAAGAGGTGGCGCACAGCAGCGACGAGCACACCCTGGTGCTGGGCCACATCGGCACCCTGGCAGTCAACCCGTTTATTTTTGAGCGCCTGTCCTACAACGCCAAAGACTTTGTGCCCATCACCCTGGTGTCCAAAGTGCCCAGCTTGTACGTGGTGCACCCCGATGTACCGGCCAAAGACCTGAACGCCTTCATCGCCTACGCCAAAAGCAAACCCGGGCAACTCAACTACGGCTCAGCGGGCAATGGCAGCGCAGGGCATTTGGCGTTTGAGTACCTCAAGATGGTCAGCGACACCTTTGTGTTGCACGTGCCCTACCGCGGCACCGGCCCCATGCTGACCGACCTGATGGCCGGGCGCTTGCAGGCCGCGGCGGTGGGCGCCTCGGCCCTGCTGCCCTTCATCAAAGCTGGCAAGCTGCGTTGCTTGGCCACGGGCAGCGCACAACGCCTGCCGGCCCTGCCCGATGTGCCCACCGTGGCCGAGCTGGGCTTCAAGGGCTTTGAGATGACGCAGTGGTATGGCCTTTTGGCGCCCGCCACCTGGTCGGCTGCCGCCCTGGACAAACTCAGCACCGAGGCTATCAAGGCCGCGCGCAGCAAAGCGGTGTTTGACAAGCTCGGCGCCGATGCGGCGCTGGCGGTGGGCAACAGCAACGCCGAATTTGCCAGCTTCATCCAGAGCGAACAGGCCCGCTGGAAACCGGTGATTGCACGGGCGCACATCCAAATTTAGCCCGGCCAGCGGCAAAGCGAGCTTGTGGCGCGATCTTTGCTTGATTCTTGGCTATCTAAGACAGCGTCAAAGAGCCGACAGGCCTTGGCCACATGACTCACATGCCCCACATGAAAAACATGACACGACCACGCCTTGCCACCGCCCTGCTCTGTTTGGCGGTTTTGAGTTGCGCCAGCACCTGGGCGCAAACCAACCGCCGCGCGGCCACCCCAGCCCCGGCCGCGGCACCGCAAGGCAACTGCACAGTGGCTGACTTTCGCCTGCTGGCCCTGGGCACCCACGATCCCAAAGAGCGCTCGGACAAAGCGCTGGAATGGGTGCGGGTGAACGGACCGGCCTGCACGCCAGCCCAGCTGGCCATGATCATGTCCAACCGCCCCACCTGGATGGGCACCGGCGACAGTTTGCAGCTCACCACCGGCATCGAGCGGCTGCTGGAGATCAAAAGCGGCAAAGATGCGGCTGCCCTGGAAAGCCTTTACCGCCCGCTGGTGCAAACGCCGGTGCGACGTGAAGTCGCGGCCTCGCCCGAACCGACCGCACCCGTGGTCGCCCCCGCAGCACCTGGCGCAGTCGGTGGCGTGACCGCGGTAGTGGGCGCAGGCGTTCCCGGCGCGCCCGGGGCCACGGCGGTGGTCGGCGTGGGTGGCGTGGGTGGTGGCATGCCAGGTGCGCCTGGCCAGAACGTGAGCATCAACCTCGCACCCCCGCCACCAGAGGTGGACATGTCGCGCAAAATGCCGCTGCCCACCGAACCCTGGTTCAGCTTCCCGCCTGAATTTGGCACCCCCTTGCTCAATTACTTCGGCAAGATCCGCCGGCAGTTCGTCAAGTCCTTCTTCATGGAAACGCTCACCCCCGGCAAATGCCCCGAGGGCATGGCCTGGCGTAACGACCGCTGCGAAGCGAGTTTCCCGGTGGCCTGGAAATTCGGCGAAAAAGTGCCGCCTGGCTCCAAGGTGTTCCCGGTGGAGCCCAAGCTGGTGGAAAAACTCAACTTCGACCCCGGCTACACCTTTGTGCGGGCGGGTGGCGACATCTTGGCCCTGGAGCGCGATACCGGCCGGGTGGCCGATGCGGTGCTCAACCTGGGCAAAGTTTGATTTTTGAAATATTTGAAAAAATCAATACAAACACCCTTGACATATGTCAGCCACTCACAGACCCTGAGGCATTACCCCTCCAAAGGCTATGGGCATGGATCTCGCACACACCAACGCCGGTGAGGACACCGGCAAACCCCATCTGTGGGACTGGCTTTTCCTGATCTTCCTTTTAGCCGCCGTGATCGGTGTGGCTTGGGTCGGTTGGCTGGCCTACCACGAGGGGCACAAGACCGAAACCATCAAACGCCACGGCGAAGCTTGGGGGCAATTCTTTGCCACCAATGCCGCCAAGCGCGCGCTGGACGACTTCCCTGTTGAAGCTTGCTCGGCCAAGGCCGAAGCCAAAAACACCTGGGGCGACTGCTACCAGGCCTTGGTCTCGCCCGGCGGGCCCATGGACGACCTGATCAACCCATTCCTGAACAGCCCGCAAAAACTGGCCCCCGCCTGCAACCCCAGCGACCGCAGCCTGGTAGGCGCACTGGTGCTGGAGAAGCTCACCCCCACACCGCCGGGCTCGCCCGTGCCGATGGTGACCGAGGCCCTGGCTGATGGCGACCTCATCAACCAGAAACTGCAAATCCGCATCACCGTCTGCGACAAGGGTGCCAGCCCCATCCGCGTGGGCGAGTTTGAGTTTTAAGGAGTCACGCCGTGTCCAACCATGACCCCTTTCTCTTAGAAGCCGAGACCGAGCCACAAGGCCCGGTCATCACGCCGGAGATGAGCCTGCGCCACAAGGCCTACCTCTGGTTGCTTGACCCGACGATCGAAGGCAATTACCAGAAAGACATCGACCGCTGGATTGGCATCCTGATCGTCACCAACCTGATTGCCATGCTGTTTGAGCATGTGCCGGCGGTTTACGAAGCCTACAAGGGCTGGTTCCATGTGTTTGATGTGTTCTCGGTGGCGGTGTTCACCTTGGAATACCTGGTGCGCCTGTACCTGGCGCCTGAAGACCACGAGTTCAAAGACAGCAAACACCCTTACCTCAATTACATGCGCAGCCCGTTTGCGGTGATTGACTTCCTTGCGGTGGCACCCTTCTACCTGCAAGCCTTCATCCCGGTGGACTTGCGCGCTCTGCGGTTCTTGCGACTGCTGCGTATCTTGAAATTGTTCCGCGTGCTGATTCCTGCCTGGAAAGAATTTCAAATTGCCAACCGCGGCCGCACCTTCCGCCAAAAAGTCCACGCCCTGGTGTTCCCCAGCGATTTTGGGGGCGACCTGCACCACCTGTTTGACAACTTCATCGTGTTCTGGGTGATCGTGTCGGTGGTGGCGGTGATTCTGGAGTCGGTGCACAGCATCCACTACATCCTCAACATCGAATTCATCTTGCTCGATGCGATCGCGGTGGGCATTTTCACCATTGAGTACTGCCTGCGCCTGTACTCATGTGTGGAGGCGCCGGGCTTCAAGAACCCGGTATGGGGACGACTTAAGCAAGCCAAGTCCACCTCAGCGGTGATTGACTTGCTGGCAGTTCTCCCCTTCTTCCTCGAAGTGTTTTTGCACCACCTGCTGGACCTGCGTTTCCTGCGGGTGTTCCGCTTGCTGCGACTGCTCAAGCTCACCCGCTACACCGGCGCGACCAACACCCTCTTGACCGTGGTGGTGCGTGAATGGCCGGTGCTGGCCGCGTCTGCGTTTGTGATGCTCTTGCTGGTGGTGATGACTGCCAGCTTGGGCTATTTGTTCGAGCACGAAGCGCAGCCTGAGAAGTTCGAGAACATCCCACAGTCGATCTATTGGGCGGTGATCACCTTGGCCTCGGTGGGGTATGGCGATATTTCGCCCATCACGCCCATGGGCCGGATCATGACGATCATCTTGGCCTTGTTGGGCATCGGCATTTTTGCGATTCCCGCGGCGCTTTTGTCTTCTGCCTTCAGTGACCAGCTGCGTATTGAGCGCGAGTCCCTTAAGAACCAGTTGTATGAAATGCTGGCCGACGGCACGCTATCAGAAGATGAGCGCGAAGTGCTCAACCACGAAGCCAAGCGCCTGCATTTGAGCAAGGAAGAGGTGCACCGACTGATTGTGCAAGCCAAGCGCGAACGTGAACTCAAAGAAGACGTGTCTGCATTGCCGCTGCACAAAATCGCGGCCAACCCGGAACACGCGGTAGAGCACTTCAAGCTGGTGTTGAGCCAAATGCGCCAGCTCGCCATCATGACGGACAAAGAGAAGTTTGAAGTGGCAGCCCAACGCAAAGACCGCCTGACCGCTGAAGAGATTGAACTCTGGCGCCGCATCCACGGCGAAGCGCCACAGACACCGCAAGCATGAAACTTAAAGCCTGAACCCTGAGCGCTTTGCTCAGTTGTCAGGCTTAGTTTCGGGCTAGGTTCTCAGGCCCAGCTATCAGGCTCAGTTTTGGGGCTCAGTTCTCAGGCGCAGTTTTCAGGCTTGGTTCTCAGCCCTTGCGCCTACTGGTTCAGCACCGTGATGCTGATGCGCCTGTTGCGTGGGTCTTTGGGATCGTTGGCGTTGTAGGGTGCGGTATCGGCCACCCCTTCAATGCGTGCAAAGCGGTCACCTTTGAGGCCCTGACGCTCTAAATTTTTACGCGTTTCTTCGGCCCGCTCGGCCGACAGCGACCAGTTGTTGCGGTCATTGGTATTGGCAAACGCGATGCTGTCGGTGTGGCCACGCAAAGCCACTTTGTTGGGCAGCGACTTGAGGAGTTTGCCCACCTCGTTGAGCAAGTTTTGGGCGCGCCCCGTCATCGTGGTGGTGCCCAACCCGAACATGGCGAAGTCGGCTTTGTCGATGATCTCGATGCGCATGCCGTCCTTGTCCCGCGCAAACTGAACCTGGTCTTTGAGGTTCTTGAGGGCCGGGTTCTTCTCCAAAGCCTCTTTGATGTCTTTCTCGAGCTTTTCAAAGTTGGCCTTGTCGGCCTCGGCTTTTTTGCGCGATTCTTCGTCCAACTGGCCCGACTCTTTGCTGTCCGCGCCCTTGGGCGAGGGGTCGTTTTCGGTAGGGCCGCCCTGCGAGCGCGGGGTGACGATGTTGAGCATATTGGTTTGCTTGGCAGCAAACGGCAGGCCGTCGGGGTCGATGATGGACGAGCCACCGAACATGCCGTCGGAGCCGGCCAACTTACCCAGAGTCAAGTTACTTTGTGAACTGGGCTGAAAGTAATCGGCCACGCTTTTGCGCTGGTCTTCGTTGGACGCACCCAGCAGCCACATCAGCAAGAAGAAGGCCATCATGGCCGTCATCATGTCGGCCAGGGCAATCTTCCAGGCGCCGCCGTGGGCACCGCCGTGGCCATCCCCCACCACCTTCTTGATGACGATGGTTGGCGCAACCGTCACCGGCGCATCGGGCGCGGCTTCCTCAGGAATCAGCGGTTGCGCTTCGCCAGCGTCGGCCGTGGTTTCGGCCGCAGCTTGGGCTGCAGCAATAGCCGCCCGCGCTTCTTCCTGCGCGTCGACCGGTGCTTCAGCTTCGGCAGCGGCTTCAGCCATGCTTAGTTGCCTCGCATGCCGTCAAACACTTCGGCAAAGCTGGGTTGGTTGTGGTGGCTGATGCTCACCCGGGCCGCCTCGATGATCAGGGGCATGGGGTGGCCGTGCATGGTGCCGATGATGATCTGCTTGACCACTTTGTAGATTTCGCTTTCCTCTTCCACGATCTGCGCCAGGCGCTTGGCCATGGGCTCGACCAGACCGTAGGCGATGAACACGCCCAAGAACGTCCCCACCAAGGCGCTACCAATCAAAGCACCCAGCACGGCTGGCGGCTGGTCAATCTTGCCCATGGTTTTCACCACACCCAACACGCAAGCCACAATACCCAGCGCAGGCAAGGCGCCGGCCAGGGTGGCGATCGCGTCCACCACTTTGAGCTCACCATGGTGGTGGGTTTTGATCGACTGGTCCATCACCTCTTCGACCGCGTAGGGGCTCAGGTTGCTGGACGACACCACCATCAAGCGCACAGTGTCAGTCACCAGGTGCAGCAAAGCGTGGTCGTGCAAAATTTTGGGGTACTCGCCGAAGATCGCGCTGGCTTCGGGGTTTTCAATGTGCGCCTCAAGTGCCACCGCACCCTCGGTCTTCAAGGTTTTCATGATCTTGGCGACCACGAAAATTGTGCTGAGGTAGTCTTCTTTTTTGTAGGCCGGGCCTTTGAACACCTTGCCCATGCCCTTGCCCACGCCCTTGATCACGTCCATGCCGTTACCCACCATCATGCCGGCCACACCAGCACCGGCAATGATGAAGGTCTCGATAGGGGCGGCCTTGATGATAGGCGCCATGGAGCCGCCGGCCATGATGTAGCCGCCGAACACACAGATAAACAAAACGACCAGACCGACTATCGCAATCATTCGTATCTCCTCAAAGGACAACAAGCCGCCGGAAGGCTTCCGGCATCACCTGTGGCCTCGATCATTCCTCAGCGATGCGGCCCCGCACTGAACGCTCAGTGCATGGTCGACATCGCGGCCGCTGCTGCCGGTGTGGCACCAGGCAACAGCTTGGGGACATCACGCCAGGCTTGGCTGATGTCGCTCATCAACGACAAAATCTCTTGCAGAACGTCCAGGTCATTGTAGGCGTTCACATGCACGAGGCGTCGGGTCACATAGCTGTACAACTCATGCAAGTTGCGCGCCAGATCGCCGCCTTTGTCCAAATCCAGACCGGATTGCAAACCGATCACAATGCGCCCGGCACGTGCCAAGCTTTTGTTTTTGTCTTCAATCGCGCCGCGCTCGATATGCCCGCGCGCGGTCACCATGCTCTCAATCAGGCCGTCAAACAGCATCTGAATGAGCTCAACTTTGTCCGCCACCATGGCCTGTGAGGTCCGTGTGCCGTGACCGTAATCTTCCATGGCTTTGAAATTGACTCGCATTTTGGGTGGCTCCTTTGATCCTGGTACCACAGGATTCGGAGGCAGTCCCGAAAACTTGAGCCAAGCCGGCCCTCAAACCTTCAAGCCCCTAGCAAATACGCCTCAAGCCGCTTTGGAGGCCCGGGCTTTGCCCTTGCTCACCGGTTCAATTTGCAAGGTGCCACGCAATTTCTTCACCACGGCGCTGAGCATCTGGCTGACCCGAGATTCGGTCACATCCAGCACATCACCAATTTCTTTGAGGTTGAGCTCTTCCACGTAATACAGCTTCATGACCAGCTGTTCGCGCTCAGGCAGCTCGCCAATGGCACCGGCCAGGGCGCCCATGAACTGCTGGTGCTCCACAATGGCTTCGGGCTGCTGGGAGGCGTCGGTGGAGAGGTTCATCACCTCTTCGGTCACGACTTCCAGCGAATAGGTCTCGAACCGGCGGGCCTGGGTGCGTTCCTTGTGGAACTGCTCAATGTCTTTGCCCATGTGGTCGGCCAACTCGGCCTGGGTGGGCGTGCGGCCCAGCTGCACGGCCAGCTCGTGGTTGGCCTCGCTGTGCGATTTGTTGATGGCCACCGCCGAGCGGGGCAGGAACGAGAGGCGACGCACCTCGTCCAAAATAGCGCCGCGCACCCGGCTGTGCGCGAAGTTCTCAAATTCAATGCCTTTGCCCGGGTTGTAGGCGCGGGCGGCCTCCAAGAGGCCAATCATGCCGACCTGGATCAGCTCGTCGAGCTCCATGAAGGGCGGCAGGCGCACCTTGAGGTGCAGGGCCACACGTTTGACCATGCCGAGATGGGCCATCACCAGCGCTTCGCTGTTGTTCTGGACCTCGTCGTACATGCTGATTTTGGGCATGGTCATCAGGCCGGTGCTTGCACCAGCCTCTCCACAAAAAACTGCAAGCCACCCGAGGTGTGCTCCAGCGGTGGCAGGTGTTCGACGGTTTCCGCCAGACGGCGAAAATCGCGCGAGCCGGCACTGCCAGGCGCGAATTCCAGCACCGATTGGTATTTTTTCAGCGCCTGCAAAATCAACTCGTCGTTCTCGATCGAGCCCAGGTACTTGACCGGGCGGTTCAAGAAACGCGCGCACACCTGGTTGATGCGCTCATACAGGTGAAAACCTTCACGCTCGCTGCCTACCGCGTTGGGCACCAGGTAAATCTCGTCCAGGTCGTGGTCTTGAATCAGTACTTTGATGGTGCCGTAAGCATCGGCAATCGACGAGGGGTCGTCGCGCACCACCACAAAGCGGCGGCTGCACGCGGCCATGAAGGTCATCACCAGCGGCGCAATGCCCGCGGCCATGTCCACAATCAAATAATCCAGCTTGCCTTCTAAGGAGCTGAAGGCCTGCACGATGCGCGCGGCTTGCAGCTCACTCAAGGCCGCCATGTCTTGCACACCCGACGAACCGGGCACGAGCTTGATGCCCTGGCGGGTGGTGACCACAATTTCTTCCAGCGTTTTTTCGCCGCTGATGAAGTGGCTCATGTTGTAAGGCGAGCGGCAGCCCAGCGCGATCTGCGCATTGGCCAGCGACAGGTCAGCGTCAAACAGCATGACTTGCTTGCCCATGGCTTGCAGGGCCACGGCCAGATTCACCGACACCGTGGTCTTGCCCACGCCGCCTTTACCGCTGGCAATGCCGATGACCTGACAATATTTTTTATCCATGAACAGCCTGCAGCTCCATCAATCGATTCGACACTTTTGCATCCGTCACGGCCAAGCCCGTGCCCACCTCAGGCATCCATTGTGCAACAGCCAGGTCGGCCAGCATAGCGGGGGTGATCTCTTGCAAACCGTCGCTCAGGCTGTCGGCGCCTGAACCCACCGACAGGCTGATGCGCTGCGGGCTGTTCATGAGGTGCTGCAAGAGCGGCCAAGGCGCGCTGGATTCATCCAATTTGGTCAGCATCAGGCTGGCCCAAGCGGTCTGGCCTTGGGCCAAGACACGCTGCAAGGTCACGCTGGACGCATCGGCCGGCACCACCGCGTGGCACTGGGCAGCGGGGCAAATGGCCAAAAGCTCGGCCAGGTTCTCATGCAGCTGCACACCGGGGGTGTCAATCAGCACGAGGGTGCGGTCGGAGAGTTCATCCAGCAAGAGGCGCATGACCTCGGGGGTCTTGGCGCGGAAGGTGTCCACGCCCATCTGGGCGCACAGCATTTGCATTTGCGGCCAGGCACCGGCGCGGGTGTCTTTGAAGGAAATCACCGCCACTTGCTCGGGCGTGCCCTGTTTCAAAAAGTGACGGGCCAGGCGCGCCACCATCATCGACTTGCCGCCGCCCGATGGGCCAGCCAGCACATGCACCCCTGAGGCAGGCGCCTCGCGGCGGACTTCGGGGATGTTGCAGATGAGTTGGCGGGTGATGGCATCCAAGGCCGCCGACAAATGGGTTTCTTCACGCAAGCCATCAAGCAGCAAGGCGCGCATGCTGGCGGGCACGGCCGCTTCGCTCAAACCTTGCACCAGAGGCGCCAGGGCTTGCGGCCAGCTTTGCTGGGCTTGCCACATCATGGTTTGTTGGCTCAGGCGGAACTCTTGGCGCAGGGCGGCAATTTCTTCACGCACGGTGGCCACAATCTCGCGGCTGCGAATCCAATCGCGGTCCAGCGCCGTTGATGCTGCGTTGTTAGCTACATTTTCTGTAGCAACGTCATGGGTTTCGAGGTTGGCTTTTTTCGCCATCACCGCGTGCAGCTTGGCTTCGAAGCTGGCGTCAAAACTGGGCTCAGCTTGGGGTTGAGCTTGGGGTTCAGCCTTGGCAGACTGGGCTTGAACCACAGGGGCTGTAGCAGGGGTGGCTAAAGAGGCTGACACAGGTGCTGCGACCAGCACCTCGTCATCGTCTTGGCTGGGGGCTTGCACGTCCACAGCCACCACCAGCTCGGTCTGGCCGGCCACGCGATGGTTGGAGATGACCAACACGTTCGGGCCGAAGCGCGAGAGGGCCTGCTCGGTGGCGCTGCGGGAGTCACGGGCGAGGATGCGTTGAAGTTCCATGATGGGCGGGCTCAGTCAGGTTGTTGGCTCACTGCACAGCAGCGTGGACGTTGTGGATCACTTTGACACTCTGGTCATCCGGAATTTCGCTGTACGACAGGATGGTCAAATCGTTGACGCGGTAGCGCACGGCCTTGGACAACCAGGG
>CANGLW010000024.1 GCA_947454955.1 Comamonadaceae bacterium | reverse complement strand
CGAAGCGAAAGCGCCACCCGGCCTCACCCAGCTGCGGCATGGCCGTGATCTGCCCGGTCACGCGCAAATCACGCCCCTCTAAAGCGGGGTCCAGCGCGCCAGCAGCAAACGCCGAAGCACGCCAAGCGGTGCTGCCAAGCCCCAGTCCGAAGACGGCAAACAAGGCTAAGGGCACCCAAACACTGCGCACATCCGAGGCTTGTCGCCTGAGGCTTCGGGGTGCGCGAACAGCTCCTGATTTGATAGCTGAAAAGCCAAACAGGATGAGGCTCAAAAGCGTGATGAGCACCACCACATGACGAGACCATAAAGCAGCTTGCTGCAACTGTGCCGCCATGCCTGCCAAGAAGCTCAAGGTCAAAACAGGCCATGACCACACCAAAGACCAGCGCTTGGGTGTTGTCATGGATCTTGTTTCGTCATGCTCGGGCATGACGCCATGCTAGCCGCTGGACCAGCTTGGGTCATAGAAAATAATCACACACTCGCTTCGTCTTCCAGCGGAGACAATCAGGGATAGTTTTTCAGAAAGATCACCATGAGCATCCAAAGCAAATTACAAGCCCTCAACATCACCCTGCCCCCGGTGGCCACGCCTGCGGCGGCCTATGTGCCTTTTGTGCAAACCGGCCAGCTGGTGTTTCTCAGCGGGCACATTGCCAAGCAAAACGGCCAGGTGTGGACGGGCCAGTTGGGCAAAACCATGACCACGGCCGAAGGCAAAGCGGCTGCGCGTGCGGTGGCCATCGACCTCATGGGCACCCTACAAGCGGCTGTGGGTGACCTCAACCGCGTCAAGCGCATCGTCAAGGTGATGTCTTTGGTCAACTCCAGCCCCGATTACACCGAACACCACCTGGTGACCAATGGCGCGAGCGAATTGCTGGCCGAGGTTTTTGGCGACAAAGGCGCGCATGCACGCAGCGCTTTCGGCGTGGCGCAACTTCCTATGGGTGCGTGTGTGGAGATCGAGTTGATCGCCGAGATCGACTAATTCAGACCCAGCTGATGATCAGACCCGGCTGATCGATTGATCAGCCACCGCAGAAAGTTGCGCAGCACTGACCAGCTCAGGCGCAATCTCAGCCAGAGGCACCAGCACAAACGCGCGCTCTTGCATGCGTGGGTGTGGCAGGGTCAAGGTGGCGTCGTTCATGCGCACCTCGCCCTCTGAGCCGAACATGCACACGATGTCCAAGTCCAGGGTTCGCGGGGCGTTGCGGTAAGGGCGTAGGCGGCCCTGTGCGTTTTCTTGTGCTTGCAGTGCCGCCAGCAGCTCATGAGGCTTGAGCTGCGTGCGAACCAAGGCCACTGCGTTGATGAAGTCCGGGCCACTGGCATCAATGGGCGCCGTACGGTACAGCGATGAGGCGCGCAGCAGCTCGGTCTTAGGCAGCGATGCCAAGTGTTGGATGGCCTGCGTCAGCGTTGCGCGCGCATCTCCCAGGTTCGCACCCAGGGCGATGTAAGCATCAAACGACAAGCCGGATGCCAAGCCTGAAACCAAATTCAGTCTGCCGCGGGTGGTGCGTCTTTGCGCGCGCCGCTGCGGCGGCGACGACGGCGTTTTTTAGGCGCGTCGCCTTCTGCAGCCGCTTCAAAAGCTTCACCGGGTTCACCTGCCTCATCAGAGTGTGGGGTTTCAGCCGCAGCTTTGGGCAGGCTATGGGTGCGCTTGGCTCGTGGCTTGCTGGACTGCTCAGCGCGAACTTGGTCTGCCAGGTCTTGGCGCAAGCTATCGTCACCGGTGCTGAACTCTTGCCACCAATCTGCCAGCAGCACATCCACCTCACCAATGTCAGCGCGCAAACGCATGAAGTCAAAACCTGCGCGGAACCGCGGCTGCTCAACCAAACCAAACGGTGCGCTGCCCACACGCTTCTCAAAGCGCGGTTGCATCATCCAAATCTCGCGCATGTCCGCACCCAGTTTGCCGCGGCCCGACACATCGCCAATGCGGGTGTCAAACACCTCGTCGATCGCCTCTTGCAGCGCAGGGTGGGTGTGCAAATGGCGTTGCTTGGCAGCCCAACCATCACGCACGTCTGACCACAAAACTGTGGCCAAGAGGAAACTGGGCGCCACCGGTTTGCCTTCGCCCACGCGACGGTCGGTGTCTTGCAAAGCCGCTTGCACAAAGGGCTGGCTGGCGCGCTCGACAATCAAATCCAGCAGCGGGTAAATGCCTTTGGCCAGGCCCAATTTTTTCAATTGCTCGATGGTGGCCATGGCATGGCCGGTTTGCAAGAGCTTGAGCATCTCGTCAAACAAACGGCTTTGCGGCACGTCTTGCAGCAGGGGCAAACAGGTCAGCAGCGGCTTGGCGGTTTTGGGCTCGATCTTGAAGCCCAGCTGGTTGAGCTTGGCCGCAAAACGTACCGCGCGGATGATGCGCACCGGGTCTTCGCGGTAGCGGGTGGCGGGGTCGCCAATCATGCGCAGCACATGGTTTTTCGCGTCTTTGAAACCACCGTGGTAGTCCACCACGATCTGGTTTTCCGGGTCGTAGTACATGGCGTTGACGGTGAAGTCACGCCGGGTGGCATCCTCGTCTTGCGGGCCCCACACGTTGTCGCGCAACACGCGCCCGGTGCTGTCCACCGCGTGCTTCATGCCGGCCAACTCACTCTTGCTGGTGCGCTCGTTACCAGCCACTTGCTCGGCGGCTGCGTTGTCCAGGTAGGCGCGGAAGGTCGAGACCTCAATGACCTCATGTTCGCGACCGCGACCGTACACCACGTGCACGATGCGAAAGCGCCGACCAATGATGAAAGCACGACGGAACAAGCTTTTGACTTGCTCAGGCGTGGCGTTGGTGGCCACATCAAAGTCTTTGGGCCGCAAGCCCAGCAGCAGGTCGCGCACCGCGCCGCCCACAATGTAGGCTTCAAATCCGGCTTCTTTGAGTGTGAGCACCACGTCATTGGCGCGGTTGTCCACCAGCTTGGGGTCAATGCCGTGGGTGGCCGCAGGAATCTCGACCCGCTTGCCAAAAGAGGGGCCGGCTGCGCGCGTGGGTTTACCCAGCAATTTATCGATGAATTTTTTGATCATGTCGTCCTAGAACAGGTCGAGTATGCGCCATCCGCGCGACTCAGCCAGGGCGCGCAAACGCGCATCGGGGTTGGTGGCCACCGGGTGGTGAACGTGCTCGAGCAAAGGCAGGTCGTTCATGGAGTCGGTGTAGAAAGTGATGTCGGTGTCGTCACTCAGCCACTGGCGGTCTTCCAACCACTGGGCAAATCGCTTGACCTTGCCGTCGCGAAACGAAGGTGTGCCGGCAATCTCGCCGGTGATCCAGCCTTGTGCGTCACGCGCGAGTTCCACCGCAATCAGGTCTGGCACACCAAAGGCCTCGGCGATGGGTCGGGTCACCAGCTCGTTGGTGGCGGTGATGATGGCCACCGCATCGCCCGCAGCTTGGTGTTGTTTCACTAACTCGCGGGCCTGCGGCTTGATGGCCGGGGTAATCACTTCAGCCATGAAGCGGGCGTTGGCTTGAGCGGCGAGTTCTTGGCCTTTGAGGCGCACCGCCTCGGTGGCAAAACGCACGTAGTCATGCACATCCAAGGTGCCTGCCTGGTAGTGGGCGTAAAACTCGTCATTACGGCGGCCAAATTCCACCGGGTCGGTCCATCCCAAAGTGGTGGTGAACACGCCCCAGGCGTAGTCCGAGTCCAGCGGCAGCAGGGTGTGGTCCAGGTCAAAAAGCGCGATTTTTTTCAATTAAAGGTCTTCCAACATGGACTTGAGCAAGGGAATGGTGATGGCACGTTGGGTTTGCAGGGCGTAGACATCCAGCGCATCAAGCAACTGCATGAGGCTGGCCAGGTCGCGGCTGAAACGGTTGAGCATGAAGTCCATGACCTCATCGCTCAAAAACACACCGCGCGCGTCTGCAGCTTGCCGCAACACAGCACGGCGCTCTGATTCTTGTAGCACCTGCAAGGCAAACACATGGCCCCAGCCCAAGCGGGTGCGCAAATCATCGCGCAGGCTCAATTGTGCCGGAGGCAGCAAGCCGGCTGCCAAGACCGGACGGGGCTCGCCCATCTCGGGGTTGATGGCGTTCACAAACCAATTGAAAGCGGTGTGCTGTTGCTCGGTGCTGTAGAGGTGCACATCGTCCATCACCACCGCAGCCCACTCGGGCTTGAAAGCTTGATCAGGTGGCGTGTCGGCATCAAGCCGTCCCACTTGCGCACCCTGCTCGCGCAAAGCGGCGGCGGCGGCATGCAGCAAATGACTTTTCCCGCTGCCCTCAGGCCCCCACACATACACCGGCACTGGCGAGCGACGTTGGGCAGCTTCATGCCCGACCCACAAACTCAGATGTTGATGCGCAGCTTCGTTAGGGCCAGGAAAAAAATTCTCCAGGCTTTGACCCAAGGCGAGCCCGATGTCCAGGGCAATTTGTTTCATGGCTGAGCGCTCATGCGTGGTCGCTCATGGTTGGTCACGGTAGACATCGCTGGCCAGGTAACGCGCACGCAAACGACGCCCGGCCACCAGCAGCACTGCACTGGCCGGCAGCGCCACCAGCACCCCCACAAACCCAAACACCTGGCCAAAGGCCATCAAGGCAAAAATCACAGCCAAGGGGTGCAAACCGATGCGCTCGCCCACCAGGCGAGGCGTGAGCACAAAGCTTTCAATCAATTGCCCCAAACCGTACACCACCGCCACCATCACCAGTGCCAAGCCAGGCCCTGTGTTGGCGAACTGCAGCAAGCCCGCGGTGGTGGCCAGCAACAGGCCCAAGCCAAAGCCCACATAAGGCACAAACACCGCCAAACCGGTGAACACACCAATGGGCAAAGCCAGTTCCAAACCAAACAAACGCAGCCCTACAGCGTAATAAACCGCCAGCAAGACCATGACCAGCAATTGGCCGCGCAGGTATTGGCCCAACACCTCATCGGTTTCCAGCACAAAGCTGTCAAAGGTGGTGCGCAAACGACGCGGGATCAAAGTAACGGCTGAGGCCACCAATTTGCGCCAAGACATGAGCATGTAAAACAGCGCCACGGGAATCAAAATCAAATTACCCAGCACCTGCAAAGCCACCGAGCTGCCCAACTTGAGCGAGCTCAGCAAGGTCGACCATGATTCCTCAGCATTGCTGCTCAGGTAGTTCAGCACCAGTTGCTTGATGGACGCGATGTCCAGCGAAAAGCTCACCCCCACTTGCTTGAGCAAGGGTTGCAAGAAACCATCCAGGCGCTCTAGCAACTCAGGCAACTGCTCGCGCACCTGGGGCAGCTCTTTGGCCAAAATAGGAATGATGAGCAGCACCACACCCAGCACTGCCAAGATGAACACCAACTCCACCAACAACACCGCCATAAAGCGCGGCAGCTTGGCGCCCACCAATCGGTCCACCAGCGGGTTGAGCGCATAGGCCAGCACAGCGGCCACCACAAAGGGGTTGAGCACAGGCCCGAGCGACCACAGGGCCAGCACGAGCACCACGCCCACAGCGGACCAGCCGAGGTAGGTTTTTTGTTCGTTGGTCAGCATTTCTGAGGAGGTGAGGTGAAACCCTTAAAATCAAGCAAATTCTATCGGGGTCTGTTCCTCGAGCCCACACCCACACACCCATGACCTCTTCGAACTCCTCTACCCCCCTGTCCTACAAAGATGCCGGCGTTGACATCGTCGCTGGCGATGCGCTGGTTGAGCGCATCAAGCCGCTGGCCAAAAAGACCATGCGGGAAGGGGTTTTGGCGGGCATTGGCGGTTTTGGCGCGCTGTTTGAGGTGCCCAAGCGTTACCAAGAGCCGGTGCTGGTCAGCGGCACCGACGGCGTGGGTACCAAGCTCAAGCTGGCTTTTGAATGGAACATGCACGACACCGTGGGCATTGACCTGGTGGCCATGAGCGTGAACGACGTGTTGGTGCAAGGCGCTGAGCCTTTGTTCTTCCTGGACTACTTTGCCTGCGGCAAGCTCGATGTGGACACCGCCGCTGCCGTGGTGGGTGGCATTGCCAAGGGCTGCGAACTCTCGGGTTGCGCCCTGATTGGCGGCGAAACCGCTGAAATGCCCGGCATGTACCCTGCTGGTGAGTACGACCTGGCCGGCTTTGCTGTGGGCGCGGTTGAAAAATCAAAAATCCTCACCGGCCAAAGCGTGCAAGCAGGCGATGTGGTGCTGGGCCTGGCCTCGCACGGTGTGCACTCCAATGGTTTTAGCCTGGTGCGCAAATGCATCGAGCGTGCTGGCAGCCACTTGCCCGCCACGTTGGACGGCCTGCCCTTCAAAGACGCGATCATGAAGCCCACCCGCTTGTACGTGAAAAACGTGCTGGCAGCGCTGGCGGCGCACCCCGCAGCAGACGGCGGCATCAAAGCGCTGGCGCACATCACGGGTGGCGGCTTGCTGGAAAACATTCCGCGCGTGCTGCCCGAGGGCTTGGCTGCGCTGCTGAAAAAAGGCAGCTGGCCGCAGTCTGAGTTGTTCGCCTGGTTGCAAGCCACCGCGGGCATTGACGACATTGAGATGAACCGCACCTTCAACAACGGCATCGGTATGGTGGTGGTGGTCTCTGCCGCACAAGCCGCGGCCGTGGCCCAGACTTTGAAAGGCCTGGGCGAGCAGGTGTTTGAGATTGGTGTGATTGCCGCTCAGGGCAGCGACGCGCAAGTGGTGGTGCGTTAAAGCCCAAGCCTTCAGCGGTTTTTTTCTGCGCGCAACTCTTCCAACCGCTCGTTGATCATGGCGTGGTCTGCCGGGTACTCGGCATTGGCCAGGTAATAAGTCAGATCCGTCATGGCCGCATCGATGTGGCCCAGCTCAGCGCGCACCAAACCGCGGTCGCGGTAAGTTTCCCAAGCTTCGGGTAGCAACAGCACCAACCGGTCCAGCACCGCCACCAAGCGCGGCCAGTCTTCTTGGGTGGCGTGGATTTCTTTGAGGTTGCGCAACATGCGCGCCACGATGTCGCGCGGCTCGGCCGACTGCAAAAACAAACCCAAAGGCACCAGGTCTTCGTCCAAACCGGTTTGGCGCACGGGTTCTAAGCGCTCTGCCAACTCTTCACGGCTCAGAGAATGACCGGTCAACGGGTCAATCACCACCTGCCCCTGCGGCAGGCTGACCTTGACCAAAAAATGTCCGGGGAAACTCACGCCCGCCGCACTCAAGCCCAGATGTTGCGCCAACTCCAGCCACAACACCGCTAAGCTAATGGGGATGCCGCGGCGTGTGCGCAGGACCGAGGCCATGTAGCTGTTGTCGGGGTCGTAGTAGTGGTTGCTGTTGACCGCGAAGCCCATGTCCGAAAAAAAGAACTGGTTGAGCATGCGCAGCTTGTGCATGGCCGCTGCATCGGCCGGGATACGGCGCTTGAGGCGGGCGCACATGTGGTCCACCTTGGCCAGCACCTCTTGCACATCCAGCTCGGGCTCTTCGTCTTGCCCCAGGCTGATGGCCGCTTCAAGCAGGGGAAAGTGCTCGTCGCTTTGCACCAGCGACTCGAAATACTCCTGCGGTGTGGGGGCGTGCAAATCCAGCTTCATGGGCAGCGTCAAAACTTCTCCGGTTAACGCTTCACATATTGCATGAATTTGAGCCCGCTGAGTTGCGCCGACCCCAAATAAATCAGGGCTGCGCCCATCAAGGTTGCCGCCATCAGGCCCACACGCTGCCAAGGCTGCGCTTGCAGGGCCGTCCAATCTACCGTGGTAGCTGCCCAGCTTAGAAATACCGCCAACAACACGCTGGCGGCCAGCACCTGCAGCATGAAGCGCCCCCAAGCGGGCGACGGTTGGTAGCTGCCGCGGCGCATCAAGCCCACCAACAACCACAAGGCGTTGATGGTGGCGCCCAGGCCAATCGAGAGTGAAAGCGCCGCATGCGCAAAACGCGGCACCAGCAAGGCGTTGAACACCTGGGTGAGGATGAGCACCACCACCGCGATGCGCACCGGGGTTTTGATGTCTTGTCGGGCGTAGTAGCCTGGCGCTAGCACTTTGATAGCAATGACCCCAATCAAACCAACACCCCAGCCCATCAAAGCCCAAGATGTTTGCAGCACATCGCGCGCCGTGAACGCGCCGTAGTGGTAGAGCACAGCCACCAGCGGCTGGGCAAAACACAAAAGCGCTACCGCACAAGGCGCTGCCAGCAACACCACCAGGCGCAAGCCCCAGTCAAGCATGTCGGAGTAGCGGGCATCGTCACCACTGGCGCGTGCCGCGGCCAACTGCGGCATGAGCACCACCCCCAAAGCCACCCCCAGCATGGCGGTGGGGAACTCCATCAAGCGGTCGGCATAGCTCAGCCAGCTCACACTGCCGGGTTGCAGGTGCGAAGCAATTTGGGTGTTGATGAGCAGCGAAATTTGCGCCACGCTCACACCCAACAAAGCCGGCAGCATCAAGCGGGTGATGCGCTGCGTGGCCTCATCGCGCCAAGCGGCTTTCAGCGCCGAAGGCCACCAGCGGATGTTGGGCAGCAGGCCCAAGGCTTTGAGGGCTGGCACCTGCACGGCCAGTTGCAAGGTGCCGCCCAGCATCACGCCGGCTGCCATGGCAAAAATAGGCTCAATGCCCAGCGTTTTGAACCAAGGCGCACCCAGCAGGGCAGCTGCAATCATGGCCAGGTTCAACAGCACCGGGGTGGCTGCCGGCACGGCAAAGCGCTTCCAGGTATTGAGCACGCCAGCCGATAAAGCCACCAGCGACATGAAGGCGATGTAGGGGAACATCCATCGGGTCATCACCACCGCAGCGTCATAACCTTGGGGGCTTTGTTGCAAACCACTGGCCATGGCCCAGACCAACCATGGGGCGCCCAGCACGCCAGCCACGCAGGTCAGCACCAGGGCAAAGCTGAGCACGGTGGCCACATGCGAGATCACGCGGCGGGTGGCCTCTTCGCCATGTTGCTCTTTGGAGGCCGCCAATACAGGCACAAAAGCCTGGCTGAAAGCCCCTTCGGCGAACAAGCGGCGAAACAGGTTGGGGATGCGAAACGCCACATTGAAGGCGTCGGTCAGGGCGCTGGCACCAAAGGCCGAGGCCATGAGCAATTCCCGCATCAAGCCGGTGATGCGTGACACCAGGGTGAGCAGGGAGACGGTGGAGGCCGCTTTGAAAAGGTTCACCCGCCCAAGTTTAGCCCCTCCGGCTCGCCCTGATCAGGGCGGCTGACATGAGCCAACCCGGGCTGGCGCTGGCCTGTTACAATCTTTGGCTTTGCTGACATCATCCACAGACACAAGGAACATTTAAATGGCTTCTGGAAAACCCAAGAAAAAGAACCCGCGCCTGGCGTCGGGCCGTAAACGCGCACGTCAGGACGTTAAGCTCAATGCAGCCAACACCTCCCTGCGCTCCAAATACCGCACCGCTGTGAAGAACGTCGAAAAAGCCGTTCTGGGTGGTGACAAGGCCAAGGCCACCGACCTGTTTGCCAAGATGCAAGCCGTGGTGGACACCGTGGCCGACAAGGGCATCTTCCACAAAAACAAAGCAGCTCGCGACAAGAGCCGCCTCTCGGCCAAGGTCAAAGCCCTGGCTGCTGCCTGATTTAGGCATCACCGCACGGACAGCCCCGGCTGTCTGCCGTTTGTAACGGGTGCGCTGTCAGCAAAGCAAAAAACCGCTCTATGAGCGGTTTTTTTGTGCCTGTGATTTGTTGGGCTTAAGGGTTTAACGCGGAACGTCCGCGCCCCAGCGCACTTGCAGCTGGTTGTCTTTGGCGAAGTTCAGACAGAACTCCCAGGCCATCAACTCATGCTCGCGCAAGTCGTGGTGCACGATCACGCATTTTTGCCCGTCCAAGGTGTTGGGCACGCACCAGGGCGAATAGCCCAAATGGCTGCCGGGTTGCGGGCCACCCGGGCGGAACTGGCTCATCACACCGGCCAAACGCTCGGCCCAATCGCTGGGCCGGAAGGTTTTGCCCTCCAGGGTGACTCCCAGGATCACAACTTCTTTGGCAGGCTCGGTGGACATTGGGCGTATTTTACTCTTATATAAGACTTGAATCGACAGCCATCAGTCTTGTTAACGGCAGAAATGAAAGCGCACTGAAGGCCTTAAGGCCTGCAAGCCTTGCGCCACCGGGTGACCCTGACAAGGCGTGACGGGGCATCAGGTGCCACAACGTCCAAGACACTGTCATCAAGCTGAGGTGCGAAAGCTCTAAAATGCGTCTTTCACGGCCCACCTGCGTTGGGCCGCCTTATTTTCAGAGCCTACGCCATGACCGCTGCCCCACAGATCGAAGCCGCCTCGCCTCACGTGATGAACACCTACGGCCGTTTGCCCATTGCCTTGTCGCATGGCCAGGGCTGCCGCGTGTGGGATGTGAACGGCAAGGAATATTTGGACGCGCTGGGTGGCATCGCAGTCAACACCTTGGGGCACAACCACCCCAAGCTGGTGCCCGCGTTGCAAGAGCAGCTCACGCAACTCATCCACACCTGCAACTACTACCACGTGCCGCACCAGGAAACCCTGGCGCGCTTGTTGGTGGAACGCTCGGGCATGAGCAATGTGTTCTTTTGCTCCAGCGGCTTGGAAGCCAATGAAGCCGCCTTGAAAATGGCGCGCAAATTCGGCCACGACAAAGGCATTGAGCACCCGGAAATTGTGGTTTACGACAAAGCCTTCCACGGCCGCTCAATTGCCACCTTGAGTGCCACGGGCAACGCCAAAGTGCAGATGGGTTTTGGCCCGCTGGTCGAAGGCTTTGTGCGCGTGCCGGTGAACAACATCGCTGCTTTGAAAGCCGCGACCGAGGGCAACCCGAATGTGGTGGCGGTATTTTTGGAAGCCATTCAAGGCGAAGGCGGCGTGACCCCCATGCATTTGGACTACCTGCGCGATGTGCGCGCCCTGTGCGATGCGCGCGATTGGTTGCTGATGATCGACGAGGTGCAGTGCGGCATGGGCCGCACCGGCAAATGGTTTGCACACCAGTGGGCAGGCATCCAGCCTGATGTGATGCCCCTGGCCAAAGGACTGGGCTCAGGCGTGCCCATCGGTGCGGTGGTGGCTGGCCCCAAGGCGGCCAAAATTTTGCAGCCCGGCAACCACGGCTCGACCTTCGGGGGCAACCCGCTGGCCATGCGTGCAGGTCTGGAGACCATCCGCATCATGGAAGAAGATGGCCTGTTGGCCAACGCCACCTTGGTGGGTGACCACCTCAAGGCTGGCTTGGCGCGCGGCCTGCAAGCTGAAATTGCCAACGGCGGCGTGGTGGAGATTCGCGGCCAAGGTTTGATGCTGGGCATTGATTTGGCCAAGCCTTGCGGCGCCCTCATGCAGCGCGCCTTGGATCAGGGCCTGCTCATCAGCGTGACGGCCGACACCGTGGTGCGCCTGGTGCCTCCGCTCATCATGACCGTGGCCGAAGCCGACGAGGTGCTGGCCCTGCTGGTGCCCCTGATCAAGCAGTTGCTGGCGGAGTCCTGAGATGAGCACCCCCATCAAACATTACCTGCAGTTCACCGACCTGAGCGCTGAAGAATGCGCTTATGTGTTTGAGCGCGCAGCCCTCATCAAGCGCAAGTTCAAGGCTTACGAGAAACACCAGACCCTGACCGACCGCACCCTGGCCATGATTTTCGAGAAGGCCAGCACCCGCACCCGCGTGAGCTTTGAGGCGGGCATGTACCAACTGGGCGGCAGCGTGGTGCACCTGACCACGGGTGACAGCCAATTGGGCAGAGCTGAGCCGATTGAAGACAGCGCCAAAGTCATCAGCCGCATGGTGGACCTGGTGATGATCCGCACCTACGAGCAAACCAAGATCGAACGCTTCGCCGCCCACTCACGCGTGCCGGTGATCAATGGCCTGACCAACGAGTTTCACCCCTGCCAAATTTTGGCCGACATCTTCACCTTCATTGAGCACCGGGGCTCGATTGCCGGCAAGACGGTGGCCTGGGTGGGCGATGGCAACAACATGGCCAACACCTGGCTGCAGGCTGCGGCCATGCTGGGTTTTCATCTGCGTGTGAGCACCCCCAGCGGCTACGAAGTGAATGAAAAAACGGCCGCAGCGCCCAGCGATATGGGCCAGGGTAGCTACAAAACCTATAGCAACCCCTTGCAAGCCTGCGAAGGGGCTGATTTGGTCACCACCGATGTGTGGACCAGCATGGGCTTTGAGGCGGAGAACGAAGCGCGCCGCGCGGCCTTTGCCGACTGGTGTGTCGACAACCGCTTGATGGCGATGGCCAAACCCGATGCGCTGTTCATGCACTGCTTGCCTGCGCACCGTGGCGAAGAGGTCTCAGCCGAGGTGATCGACGGGCCGCAAAGCGTGGTGTGGGACGAAGCCGAGAACCGCATGCACGTGCAAAAAGCCCTGATGGAATACCTGCTGCGGGGCCGCCTGGATTGAGTGAACACCGATGAGTGCTTGCACGTCTTGCGGCGCATGTTGCGCCAATTTTCGGGTGGATTTTGCGGTGTACGAGCTCGATGACATGGGGGGTCGTGTGCCCTCAGGTCTGACGGTGCCGGTCAACGGCAGCACCGTGCGCATGCGCGGTACTGACCATGTACCGATACGCTGTGCGGCACTCAGCGGCAAGGTGGGCGACAAAGTTGGCTGCGGCATTTACGAGTGGCGCCCCTCCCCTTGCCGTGAATTTGAAGAAGGCAGCGACGCTTGCATCCGTGCGCGCACCCGCCACGGCCTGCCCGACATCTTCAACGACGCAGCCTGATCAAGTGCCCGGCGCTACGTGGCCATAGAGCCAGGGCAGGTTCATGAGTTGGGGGCCAGCGATGCGTAAAGCCACATCACGCGCAACAGACCAAGGCGCGCTTAAGTGAAAAATACGCCCGTTGCGGCGTGCCCTGGCTTGCACCCGCGCGTTACGCTGCCAACGCTGCTGCGCGTAATGTGCCAGGGCATCAGGTATGGGCCGATCTTGCAAAGCCACAGCCAAAGCCTGCGCGTCTTCAATGGCCATGCCTGCGCCTTGTGCCAGGTAAGGGCGCATGGGATGGGCTGCATCGCCCAGCAAAGCCACACGACCTTGCGCCATGGCCTGTGCATGCGGTAAGGGCGCGCGGTCAAACAAGACCCAGCGCTGCCACGCCGGCATGGCATCCAGCAATGCACGCAAAGGCCCGCACACCTGCGCTGTGGCCAGCAAGACCTCATGGGCAGTGACCAGGTGGTCCCAACCCTGTTGGGCATCGGCATGGTTGTGCGCAATCACCACCACGTTCATGGCTTGCCCTCCACGCACCGGGTACTGCACCACATGCAAAGCTGGCCCCAGCCACACCGTGATCTGCGGGTTGCGCAAAGCTGCGGGTAGATCGGCCATGGGCATGAGCGCGCGGTACGCCACATGGCCTGTGGGCGTGGGCTGCCCGTCTTGCCACAGCGCCTCGCGTACCCTACTCCACAAACCATCGGCACCAATCAACAAAGCTGCTTGCAGTGACTGGGTGTTGGTTTGCACCTGCACGCCGTCTTTCAACGACACGCTTTGCACGGTTTGGCCCAGTTCAAGTTGTGCATGGGCCGCGCTCGAACCCTGCGTCAAAGCCTGATCCAAAGCCTGCAACAACACCCCATGCAAATCAGCGCGGTGGATGGTGAAGTAAGGCGCAGCAAAACGCTCACGCATGGCTTGCCCCAGCGGCAAGACACCAAGCTCATGGCCGTACAGGGCGCTGCGCGACACCAAACGTTCGGGCTCAAAGGCGCAGGCTTGCAGGGCATCTTGCAAGCCCCAGTGGTGCAAGATGCGGGTGATGTTCGGGCCGATTTGAATGCCCGCCCCCACCTCACTGAGCACCGCCGACTGCTCCAAAATTTGTAGCTGCCAGCCTTGATTTTTCAAGGCCAAAGCAGCCGCCAAGCCACCAATGCCGGCACCGGCAATCAGGGCATGGCGGGGCTCGTTCATTCCACGCGCAGAATGCGGGCGGGCTTGAAGCCCAGGTCAGCCGCCTTGCCTTTGCGCCCGCGCGCGGCACGCGCGTTGTTCAGGCTGCGGATCTCCAGCGTTTCGTCGCGCGCTTTGCCACCGCGCCCTATGCCTTCCAAACGCACCGAGCGTGTGTAGGCCGCGGCTCCGGCCAAGGTGTCTTTGGCTTCCAGGTCGATCAACATCAAACCGCGACCCCCATTGGCCATGGGTTTGAGTTCGCCGATCTCAAAAGTCAAAATGCGACCGCCGGTGGATGCGCACGCCACATGGGTGGCTGATGGCATCACGGGCGGTGCACTGGCAGACGCTGTACCCAACACATTGCCCACCGCATTGGCTACAACAGGCACTCCCGGGTAAATCGGCAGGTTCACATTCACCGGCGACGGCATGCACACCGTGTCGCCTTCGTTGCAGGTGATGAAGGCTTTGCCACCTTTTTGGCGCGAGCTCATGTTCTCCACCGTGGCCATGAAACCATAACCGCCCGAGGTGCTCAGCAGCAGGTTGGCAGACGGCGCCCCCGCGAAGTAGTGCGCAATCGTGGTACCCGCTTCCAACTCAATCAAGGTGGTCACCGGTTGGCCGTCGCCGCGCGCGCCCGGCAAGGCCGAGACCGCCACCGAATACACGCGGCCGTTGGAGCCAAACACCAAGAGCGTGTCGATGGATCGGCATTCAAACGCCGCGTACAAGCTGTCACCAGGCTTGAACGCAAACTCATTGCTTCGCTCTTTGGCCCAGCCTTTTTGCGCACGCACCCAGCCTTTGTCAGACACCACCACCGTCACCGGCTCGTCCACCACCTTGACCTCAAGCACCACTTTTTTATCGGCTTGAATCAGGGTGCGGCGCGCGTCAGCGAAGGTCTTGGCATCTGCCTCAATTTCTTTGACCATCAAGCGGCGCAAGGCCGCAGGACTGCCCAAAATTTCTTCGAGTTTCTTTTGCTCGTCGCGCAGCTCCGACAACTCTTGCTCGATCTTGATCGCTTCCAGACGCGCCAACTGACGCAAGCGAATTTCAAGAATGTCTTCGGCCTGGCGCTCGCTCAATTTGAAGCGCACGATGAGCGCCTGCTTGGGTTCGTCCGAGGCGCGGATGATCGCGATCACCTCGTCGATGTTGAGCAAGACCAGCTGACGGCCTTCCAGAATGTGGATGCGGTCGAGCACCTTGTCGAGCTTGTAGCGGGAACGTCGCTCAATCGTGCTGTGCCTGAACGCAATCCACTCCTGCAGCATTTGGCGCAGCGACTTTTGCGTGGGCCGTCCATCCAAGCCCACCATGGTCAGGTTGATGGGCGCCGATGTTTCCAAGCTGGTGTGGGCCAACAAGGTGTTGATGAGTTCGGACTGCTCGATGCGGCTGCTCTTGGGCTCGCACACCAAACGCACTGGCGCGTCTTTGCTCGACTCGTCGCGCACCCCATCGACCACCGCCAACACCGCTGCTTTGAGCTGGGTTTGGTCTTGGGTCAGGGCTTTCTTGCCAGCCTTGACCTTGGGGTTGGTGATCTCTTCAATTTCTTCCAGCACTTTTTGGGTGCTCACACCTGGTGGCAATTCAGTCACCACCAGTTGCCATTGACCGCGGGCCAGGTCTTCAATCTTCCAACGGGCACGGCACTTCAAGGAGCCGCGGCCGGTGCGGTAAGCGTCAGCAATGTCTTGCGCACTGCTGATGATCTGCCCGCCTCCGGGATAGTCCGGGCCAGGAATCAGGGTGAAGAGTTCCTCATCGCTGAGCTTGGCGTCTTTGATGAGCGCCACGCACGCATCAGCCACTTCGCGCAGGTTGTGGCTGGGGATTTCTGTGGCCAGGCCCACCGCAATGCCGCTGGCGCCATTGAGCAAAGCAAAGGGCAAACGCGCCGGCAACTGCTTGGGCTCTTCGGTGGAGCCGTCGTAGTTGGGCATGAAGTCCACCGTACCCTGGTCGATCTCGTCCATCAGCAAGCTGCTGATTTTCGCCAAGCGTGCCTCGGTATAACGCATGGCCGCAGCGCCGTCACCATCGCGCGAACCGAAGTTACCCTGCCCGTCAATCAGCGGGTAGCGTTGCGAAAAATCCTGCGCCATGCGCACCAGCGCGTCGTAAGCGGCCTGGTCACCGTGCGGGTGAAAACGGCCCAGCACATCACCCACCACACGCGCGCTTTTCACCGGCTTGGCCGCGGTGTTGCCATTGGCCCCACCAAAGCCCAGGCCCATGCGCGACATGGCGTACAAGATACGGCGCTGCACCGGCTTTTGGCCGTCGCACACATCGGGCAAGGCGCGGCCCTTGACCACGCTGAGTGCGTATTCCAGGTAAGCGCGTTGCGCGTAAGCCGCCAGGCTGAGTTGGTCGTCGCCCTCGGCAACGGTCATTGTGTTGTCCATGATCAGATGTCCACTTCCACGCTGTCGCCGTGCAGCTCCATGAGCTCGCGGCGGGCTGCAGCCTCACCCTTGCCCATGAGCTTGGTGATCAGCGCTTCGGTTTGCAAAAAGTCCAGGTCGCCCAGCTGCACAGGCAGCAGGCGGCGGGTGTCGGGGTTGAGGGTGGTTTCCCACAGCTGCTCGGCGTTCATCTCGCCCAGACCCTTGAAGCGGCTGATGCTCCAAGCGCCTTCGCGCACACCGTCTTTGCGCAGCTTATCCAGAATACTGGTGAGCTCAGCTTCATCCAGCGCGTACATCTTGGCCGCAGGCTTTTTACCTCGGGCCGGTGCATCCACCCTGAACAAAGGTGGGCGCGCCACATACACATGTCCCGTCTCGATGAGCTTGGGGAAGTGCCGGAAAAACAGCGTGAGCAAGAGCACCTGAATATGCGAGCCGTCCACGTCCGCGTCACTCAAAATGCAGACCTTGCCATAGCGCAAATTGCTCAGGTCAGGCGTGTCATCTGCACCATGTGGGTCCACCCCGATGGCCACCGCAATGTCGTGAATTTCGGTGTTGGCAAACAAACGGTCGCGCTCGACCTCCCAGGTGTTGAGCACCTTGCCGCGCAGGGGCAAAATGGCCTGGCTTTCTTTGTCGCGGCCCATCTTGGCGCTGCCACCAGCCGAGTCGCCCTCGACCAAAAACACCTCGTTGTGCGCGATGTCGCGGCTCTCACAATCGGTGAGCTTGCCTGGCAACACGGCCACGCCCGAGCCCTTGCGTTTCTCCACTTTTTGGCCGGCACGTTGGCGGGTTTGCGCAGCCTTGATGGCCAGTTCGGCCAGCTTCTTGCCGTAGTCCACATGTTGGTTGAGCCACAGCTCGAGCGTGGGGCGCACAAAGCCTGAGACCAGACGCACCGCATCACGCGAGTTCAAGCGCTCTTTGATTTGGCCCTGGAACTGCGGGTCAAGCACCTTGGCACTCAGCACATAACTGGCGCGTGCAAACACGTCTTCGGGCAGCAGCTTCACACCCTTGGGCAGCAAGCTGTGCAGCTCAATGAAGCTTTTTACCGCATTGAACAAGCCATCGCGCAAGCCGCTGTCGTGCGTGCCGCCTGCGCTGGTGGGAATCAGGTTCACATAGCTCTCACGCACCGGCTGGCCTTCTTCGGTGAAGGCCACCGCCCACGAGGCGCCCTCGCCATCGGCAAAGGTGTCGCTGTTGTCGGCAAAGCCCTCGCCTTCGAACATGGGAATGACCGGGTCAGCGCTGAGCGTTTGCATGAGGTAGTCGCTCAGGCCGCCTTTGTATTGCCAGGTTTGCGAGTCGCGGGTTTTCTCAATGGCCAGCGTCACGCTCACGCCGGGCATCAACACGGCTTTGCTGCGCAGCAAATGGGTCAGCTCGTTGATGGGCAGCGTGGCGGCCTCAAAGTATTTGGCATCGGGCCAGGCACGCACGGTGGTGCCGCTCTTGCGGTCGCCGGCATCACCCGCAGCGCGTATTTTCAAAGGCTCGATCACATCGCCGCCCGAGAAAGTCAGGCTGGCCACCTGGCCTTCGCGGTAGCTGGTCACCTCCAGGCGTTTGGCCAGGGCATTGGTCACGCTCACACCCACGCCGTGCAAACCACCCGAGAAGCTGTAGGCCCCGCCCTTGCCCTTGTCGAACTTGCCGCCCGCGTGCAAACGGGTGAAGACCAGCTCCACCACCGGGGCTTTTTCTTCGGGGTGCATGCCAAAGGGGATGCCGCGGCCATCGTCTTCCACACTCACCGAACCGTCGGTGTGCAGGGTCACTTTGATTTTTTTGCCAAAGCCCGCCAAGGCCTCGTCGGCGGCGTTGTCAATCACCTCTTGGATGATGTGCAGC
Organism: Comamonadaceae bacterium; assembly: GCA_947454955.1. Classification (GTDB taxonomy): domain Bacteria; phylum Pseudomonadota; class Gammaproteobacteria; order Burkholderiales; family Burkholderiaceae_C; genus Hylemonella. Next base: position 13,282 of record CANGLW010000024.1, on the reverse strand, counting down.
GGGTTGTCGGTCCGGGTGTACATGCCCGGGCGTTGTTTCACAGGTTCGAGCCCTTTGAGGACCCGGATCGAACCTTCAGCGTAGTCGGAGTTGGGTTTCACAGCCATGGGCAAATTGTAGTCTCGGTGTGGTTAAGTCACTGGACAAGCATACAGTATGGATCGCCCTGTCCTGGCTGCGACCACAAGGCGCAGCCGGATTGGCTACATTTGAGGCATGAAAAAACTATCGATCACGCAGGTGTTGGTCTGCGGCGCAGCCATCGTCACCTTGTCCATGGGCATCCGTCACGGCTTTGGCCTGTGGCTGCAGCCCATCACCCAGGCCCAAAACTGGACGCGTGAAAACTTCGCGTTTGCCATCGCCATCCAAAACATCTCCTGGGGCTTTGTCGGCATTTTTGCCGGCATGCTGGCCGACAAATTCGGGGCGTTTCGCACCATCATTGGCGGCTCGGTGCTCTACGCCTTGGGCTTGCTGGGTATGGCTTACAGCCCCACACCGCTCACCTTCGCGCTAACCACAGGCGTGTTGATTGGTGCGGCCCAGGCCGGCACCACCTACGCGGTGATTTACGGTGTGATCGGTCGCAATGTGAGTTTGGAAAAACGCTCCTGGGCCATGGGTGTGGCTGCGGCTGCCGGCTCGTTTGGGCAGTTTTTGATGGTGCCTACCGAGGGTTTCCTCATCAACACCTTAGGTTGGCAAGAAGCCCTGGCGGTGCTGAGTGCGGCGGTGCTCCTCATCATCCCATTGGCCTGGGGTCTGCGTGAGCCTGGCTTTACGAGTGGTGCGCCCGTCAAGCGCGACCAGACCATTTTGCAGGCCCTCCAAGAAGCCTTCAAGTACCCCAGCTTTCAGCTCTTGATGGCGGGCTATTTTGTGTGTGGTTTTCAGGTGGTGTTCATTGGCGTGCACATGCCCAGCTACCTCAAAGACAACGGCCTGTCGCCCCAGGTCGCCAGTTATGCGCTGGCCCTGATTGGCCTCTTCAATGTGTTTGGCACGTACATCGCCGGCTCGCTGGGCCAGCGTATGCCCAAGAAGAACATTTTGTCGTTCATCTACATGGCGCGTGCCGTGGCCATCACCTTGTTTCTCATCGCACCGCTCACGCCCATGAGCGTGTACATCTTCTCGGCCGTCATGGGTTTGTTGTGGCTCTCGACCGTGCCGCCCACCAATGCCACGGTGGCGCAAATTTTCGGGGTGGCCCACCTCTCCATGCTGGGGGGCTTTGTGTTCTTCAGCCACCAAATTGGCTCATTCCTGGGCGTGTGGTTGGGTGGCTACCTGTACGACAAAACCGGCAGCTACAACATCGTCTGGTACATCTCGATTGCGCTGGGTGTGTTCGCTGCGCTGGTGAACCTGCCGGTCAAAGAGCGTGCGATTGAACGCACGCCAAGTGCGGCGGCCGCATGAAGCTTGATGCCAAACGCTGGCTGTGGTGGACGATCGCCGGGATCGCCCTGCTGCTGGTGTTTGCGCTTTACACCCAGCCTGATTTCATGGTCACGCTCTCACAGCAGGTCTGGGCCTGCTTCTGAAACCATCGCAAGGGATAGCCAGGTTCAGTCGAGCTTGAGCCCCAGGTCCACGGCCAGCTTGATCCACACCGGGACTTCGCTTTCCCACTCGCGACGCATCTCGGTCAAATTTTTCGGCTTGTTGGGAATGGCAAAGGTGTCGCGCAGCTTTTGCGCGCGCTCGGTGTTGGCCCACTCCAAAGCGGCCTGGTTGATGGCGCGCAACACCGCTTCAGGCGTGCCAGCGGGTGCAAGCATGGGCAAGCCACCTTCGAGCATCACCGTGCGGTCTTCCATGCCCTGCTCAAACAAGGTGGGCACCTCTGGCAATTTGGGCGAGCGGTAAGAGCCGGTCACCCCAATGGGTCGCACACCACGTGTGGCCACGGTGGAATAAGCCTGGTAACTGCCAATCGCAATTTGAATCTGGCCCGAGGCCAGGTCCACCCACATCGGGGCCTCGCCGCGGTAATGCACGGTGAGGATGTTGGTGCCAAAACGGCGGTTCATTTGGTCGGCCACCATGTGCGGGTAAGCGCCCGGGGCGTAGCTGCCCATGGTCACCTGGTTTTTCTTGGCGAACTCAATGAACTCTTGGATATTGCGTGCGTTGACCTTCTCGTTCACGCCCACCGCCAAGGGGCCAGAGGGGAAATGCACCACCGGCACCAGGTCTTTGTCGAGGTTGTAGGGCAGCTTGGTGTAGAGCACGCGGTTTTGCCACACCGTGCCCGAGGTGGTCATGAGCAAGGTGTAGCCGTCGGGCGCGGACTTGGCCACCGCATCAATACCAATGATGGAACCTGCCCCAGGCTTGTTGTCCACCATCACCGGCACGCCCCATTTGCTGGCCATGAAGTCGGCAAAGTTGCGCGCATAGGTGTCGGTCAAGCCACCCGGGGGAAAGGCCACCACGATGCGAATGGGCTTGGCGGGCCACTTGGCAGTTTGGGCCTGTGCAAGGCCTGCGGTGGCGCCGGCCAAGCTCAGGGCCAAAATTTGTCGACGGTTGGGATGGGAGAAATCGGTCATCGGTGTCCTTGTGATCACCGCATTGTTGACCGCTGGGCTGCGCCTTGTCCTCGGGGTTAGCCCTTAAACGAAGAAACCCGCCGACAGCTTGCACCATCGGCGGGCCCGTTGGGGACGCCAGCGGACGAATCACACTGGACAATTGGTCTCCAACCCATCCCGAGTGTTGAGATCGGGACGTCGCCATCACCAGTTTCCCGGATCTGACGGTGCAGAGGATCTCTCCCTTGCACCCTTCCAATGTAAGCGGCCTGTGCCGGGCTGTCTTTGTGAATTGTCAAAGCTTGGTGCGACAAGTCAAAAAACCGCTGCGGTGATAATCCTGCATCCCCAATTGAAGAAAGACTCCCCCCATGGGCGCGCAATGGAAAGCAAAGGGCAAGGCCCAAGTGGCCGATGCCAAAGGCAAGTTGTTCGGCAAACTCGCCAAAGAAATCATGGTGGCCGCCCGCGGCGGTGCTGACCCGGCTGGCAACTCACGTTTGCGTTTGGCTGTTGAACAGGCACGCAAGGTCTCGATGCCCAAAGACACTTTGGAGCGCGCTATCAAAAAAGGAGCGGGCATTGGTGTGGACGCGGTGAACTTTGAATCGGTGATTTACGAAGGCTTTGCCCCGCATCGCGTGCCTCTGATGGTGGCTTGCCTGACCGACAACGTGAACCGCACCGCACCTGAAATGCGCGTGCTGTTTCGCAAGGGCCAGCTGGGCACATCGGGCTCGGTGTCCTGGGACTTTGACCATGTGGGCTTCATCGAGGCTGAACCTGCTCAAGCAGATGCCGATGCCGAGCTGGCTGCGATTGAAGCCGGTGCGCAAGACTTTGAAGCGGCTGATGAGGACGGCGTGACAGTGTTCATCACCGACGCAGCTGACCTGGACATCGTCAACCGCGCCCTGCCCGCGCAAGGCTTCACCGTGCTGAGCGCCAAGCTGGGCTACAAGCCCAAAAACCCTGTGAAGGCGTCTGACCTGTCCGCCGAGCAGCTCGAAGAAGTGGAAGCGTTTCTGGCAGCGATCGACAACAACGACGATGTGCAAAACGTTTACGTGGGTTTGGACAGCTGACCCCATGAGCCGCTGAGCCATGCTTGCCCTGGCCACGTGGTCGCCGCCGCCCATCTGCGGTGTGCTGACCGACATTGACGACACGCTGACCCACCAAGGGCACATTGAGCCCGAGGCCCTTCAAGCCCTGGCGGACCTCAAAGCCGCTGGGCTGATGGTGATTGCCATCACTGGCCGCCCGGTGGGTTGGAGCGAGCCTTTTGCACAAGCATGGCCGGTGGATGCGATCGTGGCAGAGAACGGTGCGGTGGCTTTGCAACGCAGCGCGAACGGTCTGGTGAAAACCTACCAGCAAGACGCGGCCACACGGGCCGAGAATTTTGCGCGCATGCAAGCGGCGCTACAAAAAATAGAGCAAGGTATTCAAGGTGCTAAGCGCTCGCAAGATAGTTCAGGCCGCGAGACCGACATCGCGATTGACCACAGCGAGTTCACCCGACTCTCGCCCGAGACCATCGCGCAGGTGGTGGGCATGATGCAAAGCCACGGCCTGCATGCCACGGTCAGCAGCATCCACATCAACGCTTGGTATGGTGAGCACAACAAGCTGCAAGGCGCACGCTGGGTCTTGCGTACATTGTTTGCGCGCGACCTGGATGCCGAGCTGGCACAGTGGGTGTATGTGGGCGACTCCACCAACGACCAGCTGATGTTTGCGCACCTGCCACACAGCGTGGGGGTGGCCAATGTGCAAGACTTTGCAGCGCAACTCACCCACTTGCCGCGCTATGTCACGCAGCGCCCACGCGGCCAAGGCTTTGCCGAGTTAGCGCAACACCTGCTCAAAGCTCGGGCGTGAACAAGTCCACCCGGTCGGTGATGATGCCGTCGGTGCCCAAGGCCAGCAAGCGCTGAACTTCTTGCGCTTCATTCACGGTGTAGCTGAGCAACTTCAAGCCCGCTTGCTTGGCAGCTTGCACGGTGCCGGTGTTCCACAAGCTGTGCCGGCACACGATGGCCACACACCCCAAGTCACGCGCTAAGTCCAACCAATCGTCACGCAGATCGTTGAGCAAGAGACCACGGGGTAAGTGGGGTGCTTCTGCTTGCGCCGCTGCCAAAGCGGCAGCTTGAAATGAGGTCAGCAAAGGCGGCACAGCTGCGTTTTGCCATAAACGCGCAGCCTCTCGCGCCACCACGGTGCCGGTGCGAGCTTCATCACTGGGCGTGGGTTTGATCTCGATGTTCAAAAAATAACTGTTTGCCAAGCACCAAGCCGCCAGCGTGTCCAGGGAACACAGAGGTTCAGCGGCATAGGCGTTTGAATGCCAGCTGCCTGCATCCAATACGGCAAGCTCTGCCCAAGTGAATGCACTGCCTAAGCCGGAGGCATTCGTGGTGCGCTCCAGTGTTGCGTCATGCAATAAAAACACATGGCCATCGGCACTGAGCTTGGCGTCGCACTCGAACATTTGGTAGCCATGTTGCGCGCCCAACTTGAAGGCGGCCAGGGTGTTTTCAGGGGCGAGCTTGCCAGCACCCCGATGCGCGACCCAACGCGGGTAAGGCCAAACAGAACCGATCTGCTTCATGGGTAACGCCGCAAGCCGGTTTCTTCGTCAAACCAATGCAGTCGGTCGTTTCTGGGCAAGGCGTGCACCAAGCTGCCTATGGTGGGGGCGGTCACTTCTTCGCCCACACGCACAATCACTTGCTCTTGCCCCAGTTGGGTGTAGATCAACCGCTCAGCCCCCAGCAACTCAACCGCCGTGACCCGCAGGGGCCATCCACTCTCACTCAAGTCCAGGTGTTCAGGGCGTATGCCCAAAATGCGGCCAGGCTGCACACCAGGGGCTTGCTTCAAGAGGTTCATGGGCGGCGCGCCAATGAAGCTTGCTACAAAAGTGCTAGCAGGCCGCGCATACACCTCAGCCGGTGTGGCGAACTGCTCCAAACGGCCAGCGTTCATCACCATCATGCGTTGGGCTAGGGTCATGGCCTCCACCTGGTCGTGGGTGACAAACAAAGAGGTGATGCCCAGCTCTCGGTGCAAGCTTTGAATTTCTAACCGTGTTTGCGCGCGCAACTTGGCATCGAGGTTAGAGAGCGGCTCGTCAAACAAAAACACCTGCGGTTGACGCACCAAGGCACGACCCATGGCCACACGCTGACGCTGCCCGCCCGAGAGTTGGCGTGGCGTGCGTTCCAGCAAATGGGTGAGCTCCAGCATCTCGGCGGCTTTGCCCACACGCGCGGTGATCTCAGGCGCTGACATTTTGGCGATCTTCAAGCCGTACGCCATGTTGTCAAACACGCTCATGTGCGGGTAGAGCGCGTAGTTTTGAAACACCATGGCGATGTCGCGCTGCGCGGGCTCTAAGTCATTGACCACCCTGTCCCCAATGCGGATGGTGCCAGCGCTGATGTCTTCCAAGCCAGCCACCATCCGCAACAGCGTGGACTTGCCACAGCCCGATGGGCCGACCAGCACCACAAATTCGCCATCATGAACATCGGCACTCAACTGGTGAATGACGGTATTGGCCTTGGCACCACGACCATAGGTTTTTTGCAGGTCTATGAGAGAAATTGAGGCCATTATTTTTCGCTGTCCACCAGCCCTTTGACAAACCACTTCTGCATGAGCATGACCACCAAGGCCGGCGGCAACATGGCCAGCATGGCGGTGGCCATGACGATGTTCCACTCGGTTTGCGCATCGCCCCCGGCTATCATGCGCTTGATGCCAATGACCACCGGGTACATCTGCTCGTTGGTCGTCACCAAGAGCGGCCATAGGTATTGGTTCCAACCGTAGATGAACTGAATCACAAACAGCGCAGCCATGCTGGTGGCCGAGAGTGGCAGCAGCACATCACGGAAAAACTGCAGGGGCGATGCCCCATCCATGCGCGAGGCTTCCAGCAACTCATCGGGCACGGTCAAGAAAAATTGCCGGAACAAAAACGTGGCGGTGGCGGAGGCAATGAGGGGAATGGTCAAGCCTGCGTAGCTGTTGAGCAAACCCAAATCAGCCACCACCTGATAGGTGGGCGAGATGCGCACCTCCACCGGCAGCATGAGCGTGACAAACACCGCCCAGAACACCGCCATGCGCCCCGGGAACCTGAAGTACACAATGGCAAAAGCGCTGAGCATGGAGATGGTGATTTTGCCCAGCGCAATCACCAAGGCACTGACCAAGCTCACCCACATCATCTTCGCCACCGGTGCAGTCGACCCCATGCCCACACGGTCACCCCACAGCACGCCGCGGTAGTTCTCTAAAGCATGGCCGCCGGGCAAGAGCGACATGGGGGTTTTGATGACCTCGTCCATGGTGTGGGTGGAGGCCACAAAGGCCACATACACCGGGAACACCACCACCAGCACCCCGATGATGAGCACCGCGTGCGACAACACATCCAGCCAACGGTTGCGCTCGATCATGTGTAGTTGACCTTCTTTTCGACAAAGCGAAACTGCAACACAGTGAGCCCAATCACCATGACCATCAGCACCACCGACTGCGCGGCCGAGCCTCCCAAGTCCAGCGCCTTGAAGCCATCAAAGTACAGCTTGTAAACCAGGATGGCGGTGTCTTTGCCCGGGCCGCCACGGGTGGCGGCGTCCACAATGCCAAAGGTGTCGAAGAAGGCATACACCACGTTGATGACCAACAGGAAAAACGTGGTGGGTGAGAGCAGCGGAAACTGAATGGTCCAAAAGCGCCGCCACGGTCCTGCCCCGTCTATCGCAGCAGCCTCGATGAGGGAGCGCGGAATGCTTTGCAAACCCGCCAAGAAAAACAAAAAGTTGTAAGAAATTTGCTTCCACACCGCAGCCATCACGATGAGAGCCATGGCGTGGTCACTGTTGAGCAGCGAGTCCCAGGCCCAGCCCCATTGGTTCAAGGCGTAAGCCACCACGCCAATGCTGGGTGAAAACATGAACAGCCACAGCACACCGGCCACCGCAGGGGCCACCGCGTAGGGCCAAATCAACAGCGTGCGGTACACCGTGGTGCCACGCACCACACGGTCTGCAAAGTAAGCCAGCATGAGCGAGATGCTCAAGCCCAGGCCTGCCACCAACGCAGAAAACACCGCGGTGGTTTTGAAAGAGGCCAAGTAACTCGCGTCATTGAACAGCTGGGTGAAGTTCTCCAGCCCCACCCATTCGGTGGAGATGCCGAAGGCATCTGATTGTTGGAACGACTGCAGCAAAGCCTGCGCAGCCGGCCAAAAGAAAAACACCGAGATGATGGCCACCTGCGGTGCAATCAGCACCCAGGGCAGCCACCGGTGGGTGAAGACGACGCGCTTTTCAGCCACCCAAGCTCACTTGTTGGCTTTCTCAAAACGGGCCAGCAGCTCGTTGCCGCGCGACACGATGCTGTCCAGCGCTTCTTTGGCTGATTTTTTACCAGCCCACACTTGCTCGAGCTCTTCGTCTTCCACCGCGCGTATTTGCACATAGTTGCCCAAGCGGATGCCGCGTGAGTTCTCGGTGGTCTTGCGAATCATCTGGTTCACTGCGGTGTCAGTGCCCGGGTTCTGTTTGTAAAAACCAGATTCTTCGGTCAGCTTGAAAGCCGCTTTGGTGATAGGCAGGTAACCGGTGCGCTTGTGGCTCTCTGATTGAATTTTGGGGTTGGAGAGGTGGTTGAAAAACGCCGCCACGCCTTTGTATTCCTCAGGCTTCTTACCCGCCATCACCCACAAGCTTGCCCCACCAATCACCGTGTTTTGCGGCGCGCCGGGCACATCGGGGTAATAAGGCAGCGTGGACAAACCAAACCCGAACTTGGCGTTTTTGGCCACATTGCCGTAAAAGCCAGACGAGGTGGTGATCATCGCGCACTCACCCGACACAAAGGAAGCCTCGGCCACATTGCCGCGACCCTTGTACACAAACAAGCCTTGCTTGACCATGTTGCCCAGGTTCTCGATGTGGCGCACATGCAGCGGCGAGTTCACCACCATGCGGGCGTTGGTGCCGCGCATGCCATTGCCCTGGGTGGCCAGCTCGGTGTTGTGCCAGGTGGAAAAGCTCTCAAGTTGCGTCCAGCCTTGCCACGCCGTGGTGTAAGGGCACTTGTGGCCATTGGCCTTGAGCTTGGCTGCGGCCTGGGTCACATCGCTCCAGGTTTCCGGCAGCTTGTCGGTGGGAATGCCTGCGGCCTTGAACGCGTCTTTGTTGACGTAAAACACGGTGGTGGAGCTGTTGAAAGGGAAGGACAACATTTGCCCGCTGGGTGCGGTGTAGTAGCCCGCCACCGCTGGCACATACACCGAGGGATCGAACTTGTAGCCCGCTTTGCTCATCACCTCGCCCACCGGCACAATCGCGCCCTTGCTGGCCATCATGGTGGCGGTGCCCACCTCAAACACCTGCAAGATGTGCGGGCCGCTGCCAGCGCGAAAGGCGGCTACTGCGGCCGTCATCGACTCGTCGTAGCTGCCCTTGAAGGTGGGCACAATTTTGTAGTCTTTTTGTGAGCTGTTGAATTCCTTCACCAGGTCGTTCACCCACTCACCCAGAGGCCCGCCCATCGAGTGCCACCACTGCACCTCCACTTGTGCTTGGGCCGGTGCGGAAATAGCCAGGGCCAAGCCCACAGCGCTGAGAAATTTTTTCATCATGACTCCTGAAACCTCTTGTTCACTGAAGGTGTCACTGTGAATGGATCAAGTGACACCGCTGTGTCAGCTCAAGAGGGTCGCTTCATCTGGCAAGAGGTGGGCTGGGCGCTGATGTAAGAGTCCCACACCACCTCGGTTCGGAAGCCATAGCCCGTGTTTTCAGCGTCGTACTTCACGCCTTTGCTGCCTTGCTTGGCCCACATGCCCAGGTACAAAGGCGCTTCCAACTGGTGGTCGGTCTTGCGCATTTTCACCTCGCCAATCGGGCTCTTGTAGCTCATGTTTTCCAAGGCAAAGGCCACTTGCTTGGCATCGGTGGATTTGGCTTTGCGCATGGCTTCAACCAGCATGTTCATGGTGTTCCAGTGCGCTGCAAAAATGAAGTCCTCGTTGTACTTCTTCTTGTAGGCCACATAAATTTTTTCCAGCTCGGGCGTGGGAGCGTTGTGGTTCCAGTTCCAAATCACACCCACTTTGTCAGCACCCCATGAACCCAATTGCGCGGGGGTGCCGGGGTTGTTGCCGTTCATGGTGAAGTAGTTCACGTTCAAGCCAAAGTCTTTGGCGGCCTTGAAGAGCAAGGTCAAGTCGCTGCCCCAGTTCGAGGTGATGACCGTGTCAGCGCCTGTGGCCGCAATTTTGGCCACATAGGGGGCGAAGTCACGCACTTGGGCAATCGGGATGAACTCATCGGCCACGATCTGAACATCCGGGCGCTTGCGGGCCAAATACTCTTTGGCGGCCTTGGACACCTGACGACCGTGGGTGTAGTCCTGGTTGATGAGGTAGATTTTTTTGATGTCTTTGCGGCCCACCAAATAGGTGGTGAGCGCTTCAATTTTCATCTCGCTCGAGGGGTAAAAACGGAAATGCCAGAAGCTGCAGCGGTCGTTGGTGAGCAGTGGGTCCATGGCTGAATAGTTCAGGTACACGGTGGCACGCTCGGGCTCGCGTTCAGCCAATTTATTGAGCGCATCCACCAGGGCCAGGGCCACGCCCGAACCGCCCCCTTGGGTGATGAAGCGGATGCCGCGGTCGGTCGCGGCCTTGAGCACATTGATGCTTTCTTGCGGAGAGCCTTTGTTGTCGAACTCCACCACCTCAAGCTTGGGGTCGTTGGGTGCGGTGCGGGCATTGAGCTGGGCCACCACCTCTTTGAGTTGCTTCAATGAGTTCTGACCGGTCAGCGCAAAGGGGCCAGAGAGCAGATCGATGAAAGCCACTTTCACGGTTTCTGCCGCGTGAACGCTGGCCGTGAGGGCGAGCAATGCCGCGGCCAATACCGCCTTGATCTTGGTCATGTTGTCTCCTTGTTGTGATTCATCTTAGCTTGAAAAAATACTGCCGTACTTCTGACGCAGCTCGTTCTTTTGCACCTTGCCGGTACCACCCACGGGCAGCGAGTCCACGAACACCACGTCATCAGGCACCCACCACTTGGCCACGCGGCCGGCCAGAAAATCAAGCAACTCTTGCTTCTCAAATTCAGCCTGGGGTTTGCGCACCACCAGCAGCAAGGGGCGTTCGTCCCACTTGGGGTGGGCCACACCAATCACCGCGGCCATGGCCACACCCGGGTGTGCCGCCGCGGCGTTTTCCAGGTCAATCGAGCTGATCCATTCACCGCCCGATTTGATGACGTCTTTGGTGCGGTCTTTGATTTGCATCACGCCCTCAGGGCTGATGGTAGCAATGTCCCCAGTGGGGAACCAACCGTTGACCAGGGCCGAACCTTCGGCCTTGTGGTAGCGCTCCACGATCCACTGGCCGCGCACCATCAACTCGCCTTGCGACACACCGTCGCGCGGCAACGTGGCGCCCTGCTCGTCCACCACCTTGATCTCCACCCCAAACACCGACTTGCCTTGCTTGGCCACGCGGTCGTGCCGCTCTTGTGCAGGCAAGGCCATGTCAGCCGCACTCAAGTTGCTCATGGTGGCCACCGCGGTGGTTTCGGTCATGCCCCAACCGTGGCAAACCTCCACACCATACACATCACTGAACTTCGCAATCAAGGCGCGCGGCATGGCCGAGCCACCCACACCCGTGCGGCGCATGGTGGTGAAGTGCAAATTGTTCTGCTCCACATGCTGAATCAAGCCCATCCAAATCGTGGGCACACCGGCACTCACCGTGACCTTCTCGGTCTCCATCAGCTCATGCAAACTGGCACCATCCAAGCGCGGGCCAGGCAAGACCAACTTGGCCCCACCGATCAGCGACGCATAAGGCAAGCACCAGGCGTTGATGTGGAACATCGGCACCACCGGCAGCACGGTTTCTTGCGCAGAAATGCACAGCACACCAGGCAAACAATCTGACAAGGCGCTCAGCGTGATGGCGCGGTGCGAATACAGCACCCCTTTGGGATTGCCCGTGGTGCCTGAGGTGTAGCACAGCGCTGCGCCTGATTTTTCGTCCAAGTCTGGCCATTCAAACACGGGGGCTTGCGGTGCCAAGAGCTCTTCATAACTCTGCACCTTCACACCTTCAACTGCGGGGGTGTGGGCCGCTTCGCTCAAACAGACCCAGTGCTTCACACGCGGACAGTGGCTGGCCACCGCTTTGATGAGCGGCGCAAAGGTGCTGTCAAACAACACAACTTCATCCTCAGCATGGTTGATGATGTAGATGAGTTGCTCAGGGTGCAGGCGCGGGTTGCAGGTGTGCATGACCAGGCCACTGCCCGATACCGCGTAATAGGCTTCCAGGTGCCGGTAGTTGTTCCACGCAATGGAGCCCACCACGCTGCCAGGCCGCAAGCCCAAGTGTTGGAGGGCATTGGCGAATTGCTTGGCCCGCTTGGCCAAGTCAGAAAAGGTGTAGCGGTGCAAAGGGCCATGGGTTTCACGGCTCACCACCTCTTGCTGGCCGAATTGGGCGGCACCGTGCTCCAAAATCGCCGAAATCAACAAAGGGCGATCCATCATCTTGCCTATGGGCTGCATGCTTGTCTCCTGGAAAATCCACGCTCACCCCACTCGCGGGGGTTTGCTATCAGTATAGAAGCGAAGAACCCTGTGCTGACCTATGGAGATTCCCTAAGGCGGCCAGGTTCATGCACACCTCAAATGCACTTGGCCTGCTTCAAAGCCGCCAAGTCGTCATCGGTCAAACCCAAGGCGCCATACACCTCTTGGTTGTGCTCGCCACGGACGGGGCCAGTGGCGGGTGTGGCCAGCGTGCGGCCCATGAACCTGGGAACAATGCATGGGGCATTCACCTGACCCAGGTCTTTGTCAGGCAGCGCCATGATGGCCTGACGGCTTTGAAAATGCGGGTCTGCGGCCACGTTGGCGATGGAGTTCACCCGGCTGTAAGGCGCCTCTTGTGCGTCCAGCCGCTGGGTGATGCGCGCTATCGTGTGCTTGGCGCACCAGGCAGCTATTTCAGCGTCAAGTGCTTCTAAATTTTGTGTGCGTTGCAGGTTGTTGGCAAACCTGGGGTCTTGCAGCAGATCCGCGCGGTCCATGGCAAGACAGATGCGCTCAAAAATCGGGTTGCCCGTGCCCACAATCGTGAGCCATTCGCCGTCGGCCGACTGGTACACATTCGATGGCGCGGTGTAAGTGGCCCGTGAGCCACTGCGTTGCCGCACCACATCCATGAACTGCATTTCAGCGGCTAAGGGGTCGAGCAGCCTGAACAGCGCCTCGGTCGCGGCCAAATCAATTTCGCAACCTTTGTAGCCGACAGGTGTGCGCCCACGCTCTGCCAAGGCGGTTGATATGGAGAAGGCACCAAACAAGCCGGCAATCGCATCGCCCAAGGGGTAGTTCATGTGCTGGGGCGGGCCACCGGGTTCGCCGGTCAAATGCGTGAAGCCACTCATGGCTTCAAAAATTCTGGCAAAGCCGGGGCGCTGCGCGTAAGGGCCGGTTTGGCCAAAGCCAGTCAAGCGCAACACAATCAGCGCCGGGTTGTGCGCATGCAGGGTGTGGATGTCCAGGCCCCAGGCATCCAGCGTTCCGGTTCTGAAGTTTTCAATCAGCACATCGAACTGCGCGATCATCTTCAGAAAAAGTTCGCGGCCCTGAGCCTGACGCACATCAAGGGTGATGCCTTTTTT
>CANGLW010000023.1 GCA_947454955.1 Comamonadaceae bacterium | reverse complement strand
GCATCAGCAGGGTGTTCAAACGTCATCACCGCTTTGACCAGTTCGGCCGCGGTATCAAGCAGGGCTTTAGGATGCATAGCCTTGCATTGTCCCACGAGCCTCCTCCTTCAAGCTCTCCAACGATCCACCCTATGACCACCGACAACGACCTGCCCGAACTGATCTGCACACCCAAAGGCCTGTACCGCCACTACAAAGGCGGCATGTACGAGGTGATCGACACCGTGCGGCACAGCGAAACCTTGGAGCCCATGACGCTGTACCGCGCCTTGTACGGCCAGCGCGGCCTGTGGGTGCGCCCAGCGGCCATGTTTGAAGAGCGGGTGGTGATTGAGGGGGTCGAGCAGCCCCGCTTCACACGCCTGGTGGCTGGTGAAGACTTGAAGTCATAAGTGGCTCTAGCCCATCATTGACGGGCTTCAATTGCTATTTTGACGATAGCAAATGTGCAATCACCTCGGGGTAAATGCGATGTTCCTGGGTGAGCACACGCGCAGCCAGGGTGTGCTCATCGTCCTCGGGCAAGACCGGCACCACCGCCTGGGCCAGGATGGGACCATGGTCGAGTTCGGCCGTCACCTGATGCACCGTGGCACCTGCAAATTTACAACCGGCCTCGATCGCGCGGCGATGGGTATGCAAGCCGGTGAAAGCGGGCAAAAGCGAGGGATGGATGTTGAGCAAACGCCCGGCGTAATGGTCCACAAACCCCAGCGTCAAAATGCGCATGAACCCGGCCAACACCACCAGGTCCGGGCGACCTTGCGGGTCTTGCGCGTCGATGAGTTGCATCAGGGCTTGGTCAAACGCCTCGCGGGTCTCGAAATTTTTGTGGTCCAGCACCGCGGTGGGAATGCCTTGCGCTTGCGCCAGCGCCAAGCCTTTGGCATCGGCCTTGTTACTCAGCACCGCGGCCACGCGCGCGCCCAGCTTGTCGGCCCAGTTCTGCTGCTGTGCGGTTTTCACGATGGCCGCCATGTTGGAGCCACCACCCGAAATCAGGATCACGATATTTTTCATAGGTGAAAGCGATTATCGGTGCAGGCCGGCGGCAAGGCCATAATCGAACGGTCGTGCTAAAAAAGCACTTCCTAACACCTGCCTGGAGACATTGATGGATTTGGCTTTCACCCCGGAGGAACTGCAGTTCCGTGAAGAGGTTCGCGCTTGGGTTCGCAGCAACCTGCCCGGCGATATTTCTCACAAAGTACACAACGCGCTGCACATCAGCCGTGACGACCACCAGCGTTGGGCCAAAATTTTGGGCAAAAAAGGCTGGCTGGGCTGGGGCTGGCCCAAAGAGTTCGGCGGCCCGGGCTGGAACGCGGTGCAAAAGCATTTGTTCGAAGAAGAATGCGCCTTGGCCGGTGCGCCACGCGTCATCCCCTTCGGCCCGGTGATGGTGGCCCCCGTGATCATGGCCTTTGGCAACCGCGCACAACAAGAACGTTTTCTGCCCGGCATTGCCAGTGGCGAGGTGTGGTGGAGCCAGGGTTACAGCGAGCCGGGTTCGGGCTCAGACCTGGCCTCGCTCAAAACACGCGCGGAGCGTGTGGGCGACAAATACATCGTCAACGGCCAAAAAACCTGGACCACCCTGGGCCAGTACGGCGAGTGGATTTTCTGCCTGGTGCGCACCAGCACCGAAGGCAAGCCGCAAACCGGCATCTCGTTCCTGCTCATCGACATGAAGTCCAAGGGCGTGACGGTGCGCCCCATCCGCTTGCTCGACGGTGAGTGCGAGGTCAACGAGGTGTTTTTCGACAACGTCGAAGTCCCCGCTGAGAACCTGGTGGGCGAAGAAAACAAAGGCTGGACCTATGCCAAGCATTTGCTCTCGCACGAGCGCACCAACATCGCCGATGTGAACCGCGCCAAGCGCGAGCTCGAGCGCGTCAAGCGCATCGCCAAAGCCGAAGGCGTGTGGGACGACCTGCGCTTCCGCGACGAGATCGCCAAGCTTGAGGTGGACGTGATCGCCCTGGAAATGCTGGTGCTGCGCGTGCTCTCGGCTGAAAAATCTGGCAAGAATTCTTTGGACATCGCCGGTCTGCTCAAGATCAAAGGCAGCGAAATTCAGCAGCGCTATTCAGAGCTGATGATGCTCGCCGCTGGCCCCTACGCCCTGCCCCTGATTCGCGAGGCCATGGAGGCCGGTTGGCAAGGCGATTTCCCGGGTGGCTTGCTCACCAACGCGCCCCTGGCTGGAACTTACTTCAACATGCGCAAAACCACGATTTACGGCGGCTCCAACGAGGTGCAACGCAACATCGTGGCGCAGACCGTGCTGGGTTAAACATGGCGCTTTGAAGCGATACAAGAGACAAGGAACACAAGATGGATTTCGATTTTTCTGACGACCAAACCCAGCTGCGCGACGCGGTTCGCAAGTGGGTGGACAAGGGCTACGACTTTGACCGCCGCCGCCGCATTGAGCGCGCCGGTGGTTTTTCGCGCGAGGCCTACACCGAGCTGGCTGAGCTGGGCTTGAGTGGCCTCTACATTTCTGAGGACGATGGTGGCTTGGGCATGGGGCCGATTGAAGGCATGGTGGTGATGGAAGAGCTTGGGCGCGGCATTGTGCTCGAGCCCTTGGCACAAAGCCTGATCGCCGGTGGCGTGCTCTCGGGCTATGCGCCTGCCGAACTCAAAGCGCAGTGGTTGCCCAACATCGCCACGGGTGAGGCCTTGGTGGTGTTGGCCCACCAGGAACGCAAAGCGCGTTACCACCTTGAGCGTTGCGAGGCGGTGGCCACGCAAGACGCATCGGGTTGGCAAGTCTCCGGCCTCAAAAACATGGTGAGCGCTGGCGACCAGGCCGATGCCTTCATCGTGCCCGCGCTAGTGCAAGGCAAGATGGCCTTGTTCCTGGTGGCGCGCAGCGCCGCAGGCGTGACGGTCAAAGGCTATGGCACCCAAGACGGTGCCCGCGCTGCAGACCTGCACCTGCACAACGCGCACGCGCAACTCATCACCTTGGATGGTCTGACCGCGCTGGAACACGCGGTGGACATCGGTATTGCCGCAGCTTGTGCCGAGGCGGTGGGCGTGATGGACAAAACCATGGACGTGACGGTGGAGTACATGAACACGCGCAAGCAGTTCAACACCACCTTGGCCACCTTCCAGTCCCTGCGCCATCGTGTGGCCGACATGAAAATGCAACTCGAGTTGGCCCGCTCCATGAGCTACTACGCCAGCCTCAAGCTCAACGCACCCACCGCAGAGCGCCGCCGCGCCATGGCCCGCGCCAAGTACCAGTTGGGCACTGCCATGCGCTTTGTGGGCCAGCAAGCCGTTCAGTTGCATGGGGGCATTGGGGTGACTGACGAGTACATCGTGAGCCATTACTTCAAAAAGCTCACCCAGCTCGAGATCGCGTTTGGCGACACCTTGCACCAGCTCGGCCAAGTGTCGGCGCAGATGCAAGACACCGCAGGCGTGTTCGCCTGAAGCATCGGCCCGGTCGTCACATCAAAAGACGTGACGACTTGGGCACATGTGCCATCAAAAATTCCATCTGGTCGGAGAGAATTTTGCGGTTACGCAAAATGAAGTCTTCCCACAAGCTGGGCACATAAGGCGCGAACAGCAAAGGCATCTTGGCCTGCTCAGGGGTGCGGCTGCTCTTGCGGTGGTTGCAGGCACGACAGGCGGTGACCACATTCATCCAGGTGTCCACGCCTTGCTGGGCAAAGGGGATGATGTGCTCGCGGGTGAGTTCACCCTCGTGGAAATGGTTGCCGCAGTAGGCGCACACATTGCGGTCGCGGGCAAACAGCTTGCTGTTGGTCAGACCCGGGCGGAGTTCGAAAGGGTTGATGTTGGGCACACCGCGCGTGCCGATGATGCTGTTGACCCGAATGATGGACTGTTGACCGGTCACGGCGTTGTGGCCGCCGCGAAACACCGCCACCTCGCCACCGGATTCCCAACGCACCTCGCCCGCGGCGTAGTGAATCACCGCTTGTTCCAGCGTGATCCAGGACTGGGGCAACCCCTGGGCCGACAACTTCAAGACTTTCACGCAAGACCTCCATCAACGGTTCAAAACCACCAACACAGATTGCAAATCTCGGCAGCGGTCTGTTGCCACAAGGCGAACAGGCCACTCGGTCACAATATACCCTGTTTCCGTGACAAAACCAGCACACTGCCTTGTGCCTTTGATCACGCTGCTATCAAAACGATAACAAGTCAGAAATTCGGTTCACCATGAAGATTTTTCGGGGGTTTCACCACCCTGGCATTGCCCCGGCTTGCGCGCTCACCATTGGCAATTTTGACGGGGTACACCGCGGTCACCAGGCCATGCTGGCCCTCTTGCGCAGCGAAGCCGCACAGCGCGGCGTGCCCAGCTGCGTGCTGACCTTCGAGCCGCACCCGCGCGACTTTTTTGCTGAACAAACCCGCAACCCTGCCCTGGCGCCCGCCCGCGTGGGCACGCTGCGCGACAAATTGGCGGAGCTCGCGCGCTGCGGCGTGGACCAAACCGTGGTGCTGCCTTTTGATGCGCGCTTGGCCTCGCTCTCCCCCCAGGCCTTCATCCAAGAGGTGCTGCAAAACGGGCTGGGTGCGCGTTATGTGCTGGTGGGCGATGACTTCCGTTTTGGTGCCAAACGCGCGGGTGACTACGCCATGCTGGATGCCACGCCAGGCTTGGATGTGGCCCGCATGAACAGCTACGAGGTGCATGGCCTGCGGGTCTCGAGCTCTGCGGTGCGCGAAGCGCTGGGCCAAGGCCGCATGCAAGACGCTGCGCGCCTCTTGGGCCACCCCTACCATGTGTCGGGCCATGTGCTGCATGGCCGCAAGCTGGGCCGCGAGCTCGATTGCCGCACCCTCAATTTGCGCTTTGCCCACTGGAAACCCGCGGCCAGCGGTATTTTTGTGGTGCAGGTGCATGGTCTGGCCGACCAGTCTTTGCAGGGCGTGGCCAACCTGGGTGTGCGCCCATCGCTGGACCCCAACGATGTGAACGGCGGACGCGTGCTGCTGGAGACCCATTGCCTGGATTGGCCCGCCCACCTGGGTGCTGAGGGGGGGTACGGTAAAATCATCAAAGTTGAACTGCTCCACAAACTGCACGACGAGCTCAAGTACGACGGTCTCGATGCCTTGAAAGACGGCATCGCTCGTGACTGCCAGGCTGCGCGTGCCTACTTTGCGTCCGCGCACCCCCTGACAACATGACTGACTCCAGCGCCAAAACCGATTACCGCGCCTCGCTGAACCTGCCCGACACGCCCTTCCCCATGCGTGGCGACTTGCCCAAGCGCGAGCCGGCTTGGGTCAAGCAGTGGGAAGACCAAGGCATTTACAAAAAACTGCGCGATGTGCGTGCAGGCGCACCAAAGTTCGTGTTGCACGATGGCCCGCCTTATGCCAACGGGCAAATTCACATTGGGCATGCGGTCAACAAAATCCTCAAAGACATGATCGTCAAGGCGCGCCAGCTCAAGGGCATGGACGCGGTCTATGTGCCCGGTTGGGACTGCCACGGCCTGCCCATTGAAAACGCGATTGAAAAGCTGCACGGCCGCAAACTCAGCCGTGACGATGTGCAGGCCAAGAGCCGCGCTTTCGCGACCGAACAAATCGCGGGCCAAATGGCCGACTTCAAACGTTTGGGTGTGCTGGGCGAGTGGGACAACCCCTACCGCACGATGGACTTCGCCAACGAGGCCAATGAAATCCGCGCGCTCAAACGCATCATGGAGCGCGGCTTTGTGTACCGTGGCTTGAAGCCCGTGTACTGGTGCTTTGACTGCGGCTCCTCACTGGCCGAGTTTGAGATTGAGTACCAAGACAAAAAGAGCACCACGCTCGATGTGGCCTTTGAATGCGCTGAGCCCGAGAAGCTCGCCGCTGCATTCGGCTTGAAGGCCATCAGCGAGCCGGCCTTTGCGGTCATCTGGACCACCACCGCTTGGACGATTCCTGCCAACCAGGCCCTCAACCTCAACCCCGAACTCACCTACGCTTTGGTGAAAACCGAGAAGGGTTTGCTGGTTTTGGCCGAAACGCTGGTGGAAAAATGCATGGGCCGCTATGGGCTGAACGGCGAGGTGCTGGCCACCACGCTGGGCAAGAACCTGGGGCTGATCAACTTCAAACACCCGCTTTATGACGTGGCCAGCGAGGACGGCAGCCACGGCTACCGCCGCTATTCGCCGGTTTATTTGGCCGACTACGCCACCGCCGACGACGGCACGGGCCTGGTGCATTCCTCACCCGCTTACGGTGTGGATGACTTCAACAGCTGCGTGGCCCATGGCATGGCCTATAACGACATCCTCAACCCGGTGCAGGGCAATGGCGCTTACGCCCCTGACTTTGCCTTGTTTGGCGGGCTGAACATTTGGAAAGCCGTGCCGGTGGTGATTGAGGCGCTGCGCCAAGCCGGTCGCCTGATGGCCACGCACGACATCACCCACAGCTACCCGCACTGCTGGCGCCACAAAACCCCGGTGATCTACCGCGCAGCAGCCCAGTGGTTTGTGCGCATGGACGAAGGCGTGGGCGTCTTCACCAAAGACAAAGCGGGCAAAACCCTGCGCCAACTCGCGCTAGCGGCGATCGAGGAAACCAGCTTTTACCCCGAGAACGGCAAAGCCCGTTTGCGCGACATGATTGCCAACCGGCCCGATTGGTGCATCAGCCGCCAACGCAACTGGGGCGTGCCGCTGCCGTTTTTCATCCACAAAGATTCGGGCGAGCTGCACCCCAACACCATGGCCATCATGGACCGCGCGGCCGACATGTTGCAGGCCGGTGGCGTGGAAGCCTGGAGCAAAGTCACCGCGCAAGACATCTTGGGCGCTGATGCTGAGCACTACACCAAGGTCAACGACATTTTGGATGTGTGGTTCGACTCCGGCACCACCCACGACCATGTGCTCAAACACAGCCACGCGCAGCAATCGGCTTGGCCGGCCGATTTGTATTTGGAAGGCCATGACCAACACCGCGGCTGGTTCCACAGCTCGCTGCTGACCGCCTGCGCCATGTACGACCACGCGCCCTACAAAGGCCTGCTGACCCACGGCTTCACCGTGGACGGCCAGGGCCGCAAGATGAGCAAGAGCGTGGGCAATGTGGTGGCGCCGCAAACCATCAGCGAGAAGATGGGCGCTGAGATCATTCGCTTGTGGTGCGCAGCCACCGACTACTCGGGCGATTTGGGCATTGACGACAAAATTTTGGCCCGCGTGGTGGACGCTTACCGCCGCATCCGCAACACCCTGCGCTTTTTGCTGGCCAACATCAGCGACTTCGACATCGCCAAAGACGGCGTGCCGCTCGATGAGTTGCTGGAAATCGACCGCTACGCTTTGAGCCGCGCGGCTGAATTGCAGGCCGACATCCTGGCGCATTACGAGGTGTATGAATTCCACCCGGTGGTCGCCAAGCTGCAGGTGTATTGCAGCGAAGACCTGGGCGCGTTTTACCTCGACGTGCTCAAAGACCGGCTCTACACCACCGCTGCCAATTCGCACGCGCGACGCAGTGCGCAAACCGCGCTGCACCTCATCACCCACGCCCTGGTGCGTTGGATGGCGCCCTTCTTGAGCTTCACCGCTGAAGAGGCCTGGGGCCTGCTGGGCACGTCCGAGTCCATCTTCATGGAAACCTATGCCGAGTTGGGCCAGCCCAACGCTGAACTGCTGGCGCGCTGGGGCCGCATTCGCGAGATCCGCGATGCGGTCAACAAAGACATTGAAACCCTGCGTGCTGCAGGTGAGGTGGGTGCGTCCTTGCAAGCCGAAGTGACCTTGACGTGCAACGCGCAAGACCACGCTCTGTTGTCGGCCTTGGGAGATGATTTGAAATTCGTGTTCATCACCTCCGCTATTGAATTGGTAGCGGGTGAGGCCCTGAACACCAAGGTTACAGCCTCGAAACACCCAAAGTGCGAGCGCTGCTGGCATTACCGTGCCGATGTGGGCACCGATGCTGCTCACCCCACGATTTGCGGTCGCTGCACCAGCAATTTGTATGGTGCGGGCGAACAACGCAGCAAGGCTTGAAGCTCGCGCAATCTATCCATGGCCAAAGGTAAAAAACTCAACACCGGGCTCACGCTGTGGCTGGCGCTGGCTTTGCTGATTCTGCTGGCTGACCAGTTCTTCAAGGTCTTGATTTTGGGCAGCTACCAGCTGGGTGAAGGCACCTTGGTCACCAGCTTTTTCAACATCGTGCGGGTGCACAACACCGGGGCGGCCTTCTCCTTCCTGGCAGGGGCTTCAGGCTGGCAGCGCTGGTTTTTTGTCGGCCTGGGTGCGGTGGCCGCCGTTGTCATTGTGTGGATGTTGAAATCGCACGCTGGACAACGCCTGTTTTGTCTGGCCATGGCCTGCATTTTGGGTGGCGCCATTGGCAATGTGGTGGACCGCTTGCTCTACGGCTATGTGGTGGATTTTCTGGACTTCCACTACGCCGGCATCCACTTCCCGGCGTTCAACGTGGCCGACAGCGCCATCACCCTGGGCGCAGGCCTGCTGATTTTGGATGAACTGCTGCGCGTTCGCCGCAGCAAATCCTGAGCGACGCATCGCCTGTCGCCTAGCGGACTGCCTTGGGGATACTACCCAAGCGAAAACCCGCACCGCTCCCCATAATTTGCACACCGCGCAACAGGCGCAGGTTTGGCGCATGCCCGAATGCGCCCTCATGATGGAGACAAACCATGGCTCAGATGAATTTGAAGGTCAATGGCAAAGGCCGAACGGTCGATGCTGACCAGGACATCCCCCTGCTTTACGCCCTGCGCGACCAACTCGGTCTCAACGGTCCGAAATTCGGTTGCGGCAAAGGCCAATGCGGCGCTTGCACCGTGCTCATCAACGGCCAGGCCACACGTTCGTGCATCACCCCTGCGGCCAGCGTGCAAGGCAAAGCTGTGACCACGCTCGAAGGCTTGGGCACCACCGCCAAACCCGGCAAATTGCAACAGGCCTTCATTGACACCCAAGCAGTGCAGTGCGGCTACTGCATCAACGGCATGATCATGACCGCCACCGCTTTGTTGGCCACCAACAAAAACCCGACCGATCAGCAGATCAACGACGCCCTGGCTGGCAACCTGTGCCGCTGCGGCACCCACCAACGCATTGTGGCCGCCGTCAAGCGTGCCATCGCGGCTTAAGGAGACCACGATGAGCAACTTCAATCGACGTCAATTTCTCGGTGCAGCCGGCGCTGGTGTGCTGGCTGTGGGTTTCTCGCTGACCGGTGAGGCCAACGCGGCCAACTTGCCCGCTGCCAAAAGCGTGGCCAAAGACGCGCTGGATTCCTGGCTGACCATCGACAAGAACAACCGCATCACCTTGTATGTGGGCAAGGTGGACCTGGGCACCGGCACCAAAACCGCCCTGTCGCAAATCGCGGCTGATGAACTCGATGTGTCGTTCAAGCGCATCGACATGGTGATGGGCGACACCGCCACCACGCCTGACCAGTGGATCACCGGTGCGGCCATCACCATCTCGCAAGGCGGCAGTGAGTTGCGCATTGCCGCAGCCAATGCCCGCCAGGCTTTGCTGCAACGCGCCGCTCAGCAATGGAACGTGCCCGTGAGCGAACTGGTGGTCAACGACGGCGTGATTGCCCACGAAGCCACCCGCAAAACCGCCACCTACGGCAGCCTGATTGGTAAAGGTTTTGAGCTCAAGGTCGACCCCAAAGTCGCGGTGAAAAAACACACCGACTACAAACTCGTGGGCCAGTCGGTGCCGCGCGTGGACATTCCCGGCAAGGTCACCGGCGAGCACCCCTATGTGCACGACCTGCGTCTGCCTGGCATGTTGCACGCCCGCGTGATTCGCCCCACCCAAATCGGCGCGACCCTGCAAAGCTTTGACGAAGCCCCCGCCAAGCGCGTGAACGGCTTTGTACAAACCGTGCGTCAGGGCAACTTCTTGGCGGTGGTGGCCAAGACCGAGTGGGCGGCCATCAAGGCCTCGCAAGCCATTCAAGCGAACTGGACAGCTGGCCCGGACCTGCCTGCCAAAGCCACGATTTTCGAAGCCTGGCGCAAGATGCCAGTGGCCAAAGAAGAAGCCACGCAAAAAGTGGGCGATGTGGCTCAGGCCTTGAGCAGCGGCGCGCGCAGCGTCAAAGCCACCTACAACTTTGCAGTGCAAACCCACGCATCCATCGGCCCGTCATGCGCGGTCGCTGATTTCCAAAAGGGTCAGCTGGTGTGCTGGTCGGCCTCGCAAGCCACGCACTCCATGGTGCACGAACTCTCGGTCATCACCGGTCTGGCCAAAGAAGCCATTCGCCTGGTGTACCTGGACGGCTCGGGCTGCTATGGCCGCAACGGCCACGAAGACGCCACCGCTGATGCCGCGCTGATTGCCATGAAGATCGGCAAACCGGTGCGTGTGCAGTGGATGCGCCAAGACGAAACTGCGCTGGCCCCCAAGAGCCCACCGCGCAGCATGGACCTGGAAGCCAGCCTGGATGCCAATGGCAAGATCACCGGCTGGAAGGGCGACTTCTACATCGCGCTCAACCACATCGCCGCCTTCAAGCCGCTGGACTTCCCCTTGCTGGCTGCCAGCGACACCGGCGTGCCACGTCCTGGCAACTGGGTGGGCTTTTTGTTCCAGAACGCGGGCGCACCCTACGCGGTGCCCAACATCTTGGTGACCACCAAGCACGTGGAGCAAACCTTCCTGCGCTCGTCGCACCTGCGCAGCCCCGGCCGCATTGAGAACAGCTTTGCCAACGAAGCCTTCATGGACGAGTTGGCCGCAGCGGCCGGCGCTGATGCGGCCGCCTTCCGCTTGGCGCACCTGAACGACGCGCGCGCCACTGGTGTGATCAACGCGGTGCTCAAGGCCTCCAACTGGCAAAAGCGTCCCTCGGCCACGCAAGTCAATGCGGGCAACGTGACCCGTGGCCGCGGTATTTCTTATGTGCGTTACAACAACGCCATCACCTATGTGGCCACGGTGGCCGAGGTGGAAGTCAACCGCAGCACCGGCCAAATTTTGGTGACCAAGGTGTTTGTGGCGCATGACTGCGGCCAGATCGTCAACCCCGATGGTGTGCAAAACCAGATCCAGGGCGGCGTGATGCAAACCGTGAGCCGCACGCTCATGGAAGAGGTGCAGTGGAGCGGCAGCACGGTCAACAGCGTGGACTGGGCCACCTACCCCATCCTGCGCTTCCCCGACACCCCCACGGTGCAAACCGTGCTGATTGACCAACCTGGTCAACCCAGCTGGGGTGCGGGCGAGCAAACGCCCACCACCATCCCTGCGGCCATTGCCAATGCCTTCTTTGATGCCACCGGTGTGCGCCTGCGCACCATCCCCTTCACGCCTGCCAGTGTGAAGACGGCCTTGAGCGAAGGTGAGCGTAAAGCCGCTTAAAGCAATCCTCAGATGCTCTCAAATTGAGAGCATTACTGAGAGTAAAACCAAGAGGCATCAAACAAAAAGCCCCGACGCCATAACGGCATCGGGGCTTTTTCTTGCCCGTCTCAGCTGACGATGTTCACAGGGTGATGATCGTGCAACCCGTGGTCTTGCGTGCTTCGAGGTCGGTGTGCGCCTGCTGGATGTTCTCCAGGGTGTAGCGCTGGTCGATGCGGATCTTCACCGCCCCGCTGCTGACCACCTCGAACAAATCATCGGCCATGGCCTGGGTGCTTTCGCGGCTGGAGATATGGGTGAACAGGGTTTGGCGCGTGACATAGATGGACCCCTTGGCACCCAGCAGGTTAGGTGCAAAAGGTGGCACTGCGCCTGAGGCATTGCCAAAACTGGCCATCAAGCCGAAAGGCTGCAAACACTCCAAAGATTTGTCCCAGGTGTCTTTGCCCACCGAGTCGTACACCACCTTCACACCCTGGCCACCGGTGATCTCTTTCACACGCGCGGCAAAGTCTTCCTTGGCGTAGTTGATGACGTGCGCAGCACCGTGCTCCAAAGCCAATTGGCATTTGGCATCTGATCCCGCAGTGCCGATGAGTTTCAAGCCCAATGCCTTGGCCCATTGGCAAGCGATCAGGCCCACACCACCCGCCGCAGCGTGGAACAGCACGAAGTCGCCTGCTTTCAAACCTTGCACCGGCAGTGTTTTCTTCAACAGGTACTGCGCGGTCAAGCCTTTGAGCATCATGGCCGCACCGGTCTCAAAGCTGATGGCATCGGGCAGCTTGCACACGCACTTGGCGGGCATCACACGCACCTCGCAGTAGCTGCCTGGGGGCATGCTGGCGTAGGCCGCACGGTCACCCACTTTGAGGTGGGTCACACCCTCACCCACCGCTTCAATCACGCCCGAGCCTTCCATGCCCAATTGCAAAGGCATGGCGCCTTGGTACAAGCCACTGCGCTGGTACACGTCGATGAAGTTCAAGCCAATGGCTTTGTGGCGAATGCGAATTTCACCTGGGCCAGGCTCGCCCACCTGCACAGTGACCAGCTTGAGTGTGTCGGGGCCACCGTGTTCGGTGATTTGAACGGCGCGTGAGGAAATGGTCATGAGGATCTCCAAAAAAATTTGGCCTATCGTGCCACGGTTTTGGGCACTTTGCCGATGCCGGACGCGCCAGGACGCCCGACTTTGTCAGCCAGGTGACTAGGGCGCGACGCTTACCCACAAAGGAACTTGCTACAGTGCGTGGATGACCTCACGCCTGACCCCCTCTACCGCCCTGTTGTTGACGGTTCCGCCGCTGATGTGGGCTGGCAATGCGGTGGTGGGCCGCCTGGTGGGGGATTGGGTGCCGCCCATGACGCTGAATTTTTTCCGCTGGGCGATCGCCTTTGTGTGCCTGCTGCCCCTGGCAGGCTGGGTGCTGAAAAACCAGGGCTTGTGGTCGCACTGGCGGCGCTTCACCCTCTTGGGTGGCTTGAGTGTGGGCCTGTACAACGCCTTGCAATACCTGGCGCTGCACACCTCTTCGCCCATCAACGTGACCCTGGTGGCAGCCAGCACGCCCATTTGGATGCTGGCGGTGGGCCGCTTGTTTTTTGGCGCCAAGATCACGCCACGTCAACTCATGGGGGCGAGTTTGTCGATGACCGGGGTGCTGCTGGTGCTCTCGCGCGGGCAGTGGTCCATCCTGCTCGATTTGCAACTGGTGACGGGTGATGTGTATGTGCTGCTGGCCTCGGTGGCCTGGGCGTTTTACAGCTGGATGCTGGCGCAACCCGGCAAAGAGCCCACCGAGATTCGCAGCGACTGGGCCGCATTTTTGCTGTCGCAAATTGTGTTTGGTCTGGCCTGGTCGGGCTTGTTTGCCGCAGGCGAGTGGGCCTTGACGCCCGCGCAGATCAGCTGGAGCTGGGGACTGGTCGCGGCTTTGTTGTTTGTGGCCTTGGGGCCTGCGGTGCTGGCCTACCGTTGCTGGGGTGCGGGCATCCAACGCGCGGGCCCTACGGTGGCGAGCTTTTTTGCCAACCTCACGCCGCTGTTTGCGGCGCTGCTGTCATCGGCCCTGTTGGGCGAGCCACCGCGCCTGTACCACGTGCTGGCCTTTGTGCTGATTGTGGGCGGCATTGTGGTGAGTTCACGCCGCTGAGATCCGCTGGGGTAGCCATGTTGAGTCCCCTGCCCGGGCAACCTACAATGTTTCACATGAACAAGCTACTTGCCCCCTTGGCCCTTGGTGCCTGCCTGTTGATCGGTGCTTGCAGCACCACCCAAGAAACTGTCAGCACCACCGGCTCGGAAGCCATGGTGGGCAGCATCTTGCCCACAGGCAGCAAGATCAACAACGCGCAGTCGTTGATCATGGGCTCGGGCGAGAACTGGGTGGGGCGCATGGTGCTGGAGGTCAAGCAAGACAGCGCAGGCGTCTACAACTTTTTCCTCGACAACTACCCCGCCCAGGGCTGGACGCTGGTGAGCGCGGTGCGCGGCAAAACCAGCTTGCTGGTGTTCACCAAAGCCGACCGCAGCGCCACGGTAGAAATCAGCGACGCCACCTTGAGCGGCAGCTCGGCGGTGCTCACGGTGTCACCCAAGAGCACCTTGCCTACCGGCCCCGCGCCGCAGCGGGCGCGCTAAACCCACGCCTTAGTACGTGCCGGGGTAAGCCCCGCCATCGGCCAAGATGTTTTGGCCAGTGATGTAGCCCGCGTGCTTGCTGCACAAGAACGCGCAGATCGCCCCGAACTCTTCTGAGGTGCCAAAGCGTTGCGCAGGAATGGTCTTCTTGCGCATGTCTTTGATCTCATCGATCGACTTGCCCGTTTTCTGCGCCGCACCAGCCATGGTGGTGTTGAGGCGGTCGGTGTCAAACGCACCCGGCAGCAGGTTGTTGATGGTCACGCCTTGCGAGGCCAGCTTGCTGCGTGCCACACCCGCGATGAAACCGGTCAAACCACTGCGCGCGCCATTGGACAAGCCCAGGTTGTCGATGGGCGCCTTGACCGCACCCGAGGTGATGTTGATGATGCGACCAAAGCCGCGCTCGGCCATGCGGTCCACCGTGGCTTGAATGAGCTCGATGGGCGTGAGCATGTTGGCATCGACCGCTTTGATCCAGGTGTCGCGGTTCCAGCTGCGAAAGTCGCCAGGGGGTGGGCCACCGGCGTTGGTGATCACCATGTCGTAATCAGCGTGCTGTGCGAACACCGCAGCGCGACCTTCGGGGGTGGTGATGTCCACCGCCACAGCCAGCACTTGCGTGCCTTGCGGTCGCTTCGGATCTGCTATCAATTTAGCAGCAGCCTCGTCAAGCGCTTCCTTGCCGCGGGCATTGATGACCACATGAACGCCTTCGCGCACCAAGGCTTGCGCACAACCAAAGCCCAAGCCTTTGCTGGCGCCGCACACCAAGGCCCACTTGCCTGAAATTCCTAAATCCATCGTTGTCTCCTGTTAAAAACCGACGGCCTGGCCGTCACGGCGTGAATCGCTCGCGGCGATGTAGCCTTCCACTTTCGGGTTGCCTGCGCGCCAGATGAACTGGCCGGCGCCAAAGTCTTGGTAAGAGTCGTTGATGACTTCCATGCGGTGGCCCAAACCTGCCAGGCCCTGCACGGTGTTCGCATCCATATGCGACTCGACGTTGATCTCCAGGCCCTCGTTGTAGCGCCAACGCGGTGCGTCGCACGCCATCTGCGGGTTCTGACCGTAGTCCAGCATACGCACCAAGGTTTGCATGTGGCCTTGGGGCTGCATGTTCGCACCCATCACGCCATAGCTCATCACCGGCTGACCGTCTTTGGTCAGGAAGGCCGGGATGATGGTGTGGAAAGGCCGCTTGCCCGGTGCCACCTGGTTCACACCAGGCTCCAGGCTGAACGCATGGCCACGGTTTTGCAAGCTCACCCCGAAGGTGGGCTCCACACAACCTGAGCCAAAGCCCATGTAGTTGCTTTGGATGAAGCTCACCATCATGCCGTTCTCATCGGCAGCACTCAGATAAATCGTGCCGCCTTTGACCGGGTTGCCCGCACCGAAGTCTTGCGCTTTTTTCATGTCGATCAACTTCGCGCGGCTGGCCAGGTAGGCCGGATCAAGCATTTGCGCGGCCGTGACTTCCATGCTCGAAGGCTCAGCCACGTACTTGTACACGTCAGCAAAAGCCAGCTTCATGGCTTCAATTTGCAAGTGCTGCGAGGCCACGCCGTCCACCGGCAAAGAGGCCACATCGAACTGGTCGAGAATGCCCAGCGCGATCAGCGCGGCAATGCCTTGGCCGTTGGGCGGGATCTCGTGCAGGGTGTAGCCACGGTAGTCTTTGCCGATGGGCTTGACCCACTCGGGCTTGTAAGCCGCGAAGTCAGAAGCCTTGAGAGACGCACCGTTTTCTGCCGCGAATTTTTCCAGCGCGTGGGCAATTTCGCCGCCGTAAAACGCTTGGCCTTTGGTCTGTGCAATCGCACGCAAACCGCGCGCGGCTGCCTTGAACTGGAACAGCTCGCCCACGTTCGGTGCACGGCCCCAGGGCAAAAAGCCTTGGGCAAAGCCGGGTTGGTTTTTCAGCTCATCGGTGGCCGCAGCCCACTTTTGTTGCACCACGGTGGGCATGAGGTAACCGCGCTCGGCCACCTCAATGGCGGGCTCGAGCAAATCAGCAAAAGGCAGCTTGCCAAAACGCTCGCTCATGGCCACCCAGCTGGCCACCGCACCGGGCACAGTCACGCTGTCCAGCCCGCGTTTGGGCGGGGCCGTGGTGTGGTCGCCGTATTTGCGTTTGAAGTATTCAGGCGTCCAGCTTTGCGGCGCGCGGCCCGAAGCATTGAGGCCATGCAGTTCTTTGCCATCCCACAAAATGCAGAACGAATCGCTGCCCAAGCCATTGCTCACCGGCTCGGTGATGGTGATGGTGGCTGCAGCAGCAATGGCTGCATCCACCGCATTGCCACCTTTGAGCAGCATGCGCAAGCCAGCTTGTGCAGCCAGGGGGTGAGAGGTGGAAACGACGTTGCGCGCGAAAACAGGCAGTCGGGTGGTGTTGTAGGGGTTGTTGTAGTTGAAGTTCATGAAGTCACTTTAGAAAAAAATCATTGCCCACCATCCCCGAACAGGGCGTAGGGTGCCCAAAACAGGGGGTGAGCGTAACTGAAACCCTCGGGGGCTTGTTGGTTCATCAATTGCAGCATCGAGGCCCGTAAAGCCTGAGCACGACTCATGCCAGGGTGCTGCGCTTGTTGTTCAAAGGTGGCCGTCACCAGCAGGCGCGCCGAGGCAGATTCCACCGGCCAATGCGTGGCCAGCAAGGCCCGGGTGCCCGCATAGAAAAAACCGCGGCCCAAACCCGACACCGCCTCAGCGCCATTGCCATCACCCGCGGCGGTGTTACAGGCCGAGAGCACCACCCAGTCGGCGTCGAGCTTCAAGCCCAAAATTTCATCGAGGGTGAGCAAGCCATGCTGGCCTTGACCGGGGTTGGACATGGCCAAAGAGGGCTGATCGACACCCGGAAACTCACCGGGCAACAAGCCGTGCGTGGCAAAGGCCACCACCTTGCTTTGGTTGAGCGGGGTGCTCAGCACTTTGGCTTTGCTGGCATCCCGCCCCAAAAACACATCGCGTTTAGGGTCGGCCTTGAGCACCTCGGCCAGAGCCAAAATTTCATCACGCGTGTCAGGCAGGGGCGATAAGTCGCTGTAGGGCATCCAGGCTTGGGTGCTGGAGCGGGTGGCGGTCACGCGACGCAGACTTGTGGCGGTTGACGTCGCTGCGGCCACTTGTGTGCTTTGCACCGTGAAGTCAGGGTCGCCAAAACCCACGAAGGCTTTGCGATTGGCATTGCCCGCGGGCAAGCTGCGCAAGGTCACCAAGGCATTGGCCGAAGGCAACTGGGTGATGGCCACCTCTTTGATGAGCCAGGGCACGTCTTTGTAAGCCGCGTAGCTTGCGCCACCTTTGACCGCTGAGGAGGGTGCGGTCGGTAAGAGGCCCAAAGGCAATTGGCCCAAGGCGCCATTGCTCACCACCAGCAGGCTATTCGCGCCTTTCCAAGCGGCAGACACCGGCTGCAAGAGGTCGGTGTACAAGCGGTGCGCGAGGTTCACATCAAAGGCGGGGATGCCGCGGGCCAGGTCCGCCTCGCCGGGGTCAAGTGCGCGGCGAAGGGTGGTGACTGAACGGGCAATGGCTTCACGAGATTGCGCCACACGCGCAAACGCGGTGGGTGCGTTGCGCGAGACCGCCCACACATAGGTGGCACGGTCGGTGGAAAACACATTGATCAGCGCCTCTTTGTCTTTGAGCGCGGCGCGTGTTTCTTCCAAGCTCGGGGCCTTGGGCTGAATCAGGTTGGCATACGCAGGAAAACGCTTTTGCAATGTGGCTCCAAAGCCTTGACGCTCTTTGTCGATCTGCGCGATGCGCGCACGCATGTCGTCCATGACCTTGGGCAGTTGCTGCTCACGCGGCAATTCCGACAAGCGCAGAAGCTG
Source organism: Comamonadaceae bacterium (assembly GCA_947454955.1). Classification (GTDB taxonomy): domain Bacteria; phylum Pseudomonadota; class Gammaproteobacteria; order Burkholderiales; family Burkholderiaceae_C; genus Hylemonella. The sequence goes on along the minus strand of CANGLW010000023.1, from coordinate 16,186 downwards.
TCCATACAGGCCCAGCTTTTCGGCTTTGCGGTCTTGGTCTTGGCGAATCAAGGCGGCCAAATCGGCTTGCTGGGTGGCCGCACGTGCGGCACTTTGTGACAAAGCCTGCTGTGTCTTGCCCAGGTGCAGCGCATCGGCAATGCGAAATGCGGTGTCGGCAGCGCCGGGCGCATCGGCTTGCTCGGCTAAGGCGTCCAGGTGCGTCTCTAAAATCAAACGGCGTGTGAGGGTGCGCAGGCTCTGGTCTTGACCTTCTGATTCTTGGGCGGCCGGGCTGAGCAACACCGGGGTGGCTTTGGCAAACAGGGGCAAGGCCTCATCACGCTTGCCTTGGGCCATCAAGGCCATGGCCAAAATGCCGCGCTCTTGGGCCACTTGCGGGTGGTCCTCGCCCATGTTGGTCGCATGCAGATCAAACACCGGTTTGAAGCGGGTGTAAGCCTGGTCTGCACGTTGGGTTTGCAACAAAGCAATGGCCAATCCGGGGCTCATGAGGCCGATGCGATTTTGTGATGCTGCGTCAACTTGCTTGAGGTACTCCTGATCAGCTTGAACGACTGCTGGCCAATTTTGCTGGCCTACCAACAAATTGATTTTGCTGTCTTGAAAGGCGCGGCCAATGTAGTTGGATGGCCCAATGCCCAAGGTTTTGTTGATCTGCTCCGCCTCTTGCAGCAAAAGCAAACCATCGTTCACACGACCTCTGGCGCCCATCAAGTCTGCAAGCCTTGTCAAAACAGCGGATGTCCTCAAAGACAAACGACCCGCCTTTTGAAGGTTGACACCGAGGATGTCGCGCAATGTCAGCTCGGCTTCATCAAACTTTCCTTGGGTCATCAGATGCCTGGCAAGATAGGACACCATCACATTACGTGCCGCCAACAAATTGGCTTTGTAGGTGATGTTGGCGTTGAGGACCGCGTATTTTTCGAGGTTCTTCTCGAGCTCTTCAGTTCTCGCTACCGCCAGCTTCATCTTGGCCTCACCCTCATCCCATTGACCCTTGGCAATCAAAAGGCGGGCTTCGCTGTTGTAAACCGAGGCTTCCCATTGCGGAATGAAAGCCCAATAACCACCCGGGCGACTTTTCATCATGTCCATCAAGGTGCGAGCTCGGGCAACCATGCGAGTAGCCTCGTCAAAGTCACCTTTTTCAGTGGCGATGTTGGTCAATGAAGCCAGCGCCAAAAGTTCGGCGCCGTTGAGGCCGTTGATACGGTTGGTGATTTGCAAGACTTCACGACAGGCGGCCTCACCGTCAGCCACACTGCCATAAACCACTTCAGCGATGCCCCAATCGATCAAAGCACCGGCAAGTTTTCGCAGATCGCCATCGGCGCGATAAAGGTCAGCGACCTGCTTGAGGTCAGCTAACTTTTGTTGCAACTCACCCAACTCTTCGGCCACCACCGCGCGTTCTTTGAGCATCTCTGCGCGTTTGCTCAAGGAGGCATTCCCGGGAATCTCGGCGGCATAAATTTGCTTGTATTTTTGGAGCAGCTCTTGGTTAGGCGCAGCCGCCTTGACCTGCTCCACCAAGCTCTGCACACCAGGCGGGGGTAATTTACCCAGCACCTCAGGCGCGTTGGCGGCTTGCGCTTGCAGGCACACACAAGCCAACACAGCGGCAAAAGATCGAACAATGAAGAGCAGCTTCATAGAGCCTCCTTGGCTTTGAACACTTTGCGATGCAAACGACGCATGGACCACCAGATGGAGCCCACCACCAGCGGAATGGCCAAGGCGGTGGTGGTCTCAGGGCTCAGGGGCCAGCCCAGGCTTTGGGCGCCTTTGGCCAAGTAACTCACCAAGCCCACGATGTAATAGGTGATGGCCGCGATCGACAGGCCTTCGACGGTGGACTGCAATTTGAGTTGCAAACCCTGACGCTGGTTCATGGTGGCCAGCAAGGCCTGGCTGCTTTGCTGCTGCTCAATCTCCACACGGGTGCGCAGCAAGCTGCTGATGCGCGACACGCGTTGCGACAAAGCGTCTTGCCGGCGGGTGGCCCATTGGCAGGTGCTGCGCGCGGGCGAGAGCCTGCGGTCGATGAATTCGCGGATGGTTTGCAAGCCACTCAAGCGCGTTTCCATGATGTCGCTGATGCGTTTGTCCACCAACTCAAAATACGCGGCACTGGCCGAAAAACGTGAATGGGTTTTGGCGTATTGGCTCTCGACCTGACCAGCCAAGCGCGTCAGGCGGTCGAGCAACAAGGGCTCGTCGTTGCGGGTGGCGGTGCGGATGGCATCGGCCAATTCAGCCAATTCACGCTCGGCCGAATTCAACACGGCCGAGGCTTCGCGGGCAGCAGGCAGACCCAGCAAAGCGGCCATGCGGTAGGTTTCAATTTCGATCAGGCGCTGCACCAAACGGCCCAAGCGGCGTTGCGTGAGCTCTCCCACAAACACCAGCATGCGCGAATAGCCATCGGCATGAATGGCGAAGTCGGTGTAGACCTCGCCCAGGCCGTCAACCACTTCAGAGCCAATCAAGGTTTCATCGTGCAGAATTTTTTTCACCAGCACGCTGTTGTCGCGCTGCTGGGGCAAAGCCCACAGGTGCTGGCTGCTCAGGCACTGACCCGGCAAACGTGAGAGCCAATCTTGCGGCACCACATCGGTGGCGCGCTGGGGCAGGTCATCGGGCGCTGCGTCATCGAGGTCGTGCAGAAAGGTCCACGACACGAATTCGGTGTGCGCTTCCCAGCGGATGCGGTAAGGCCCCACGTCCATGCGGAAGTGGTTGGCGTGCTCATCGGGTAAGGGCAAATGGTGGTTGCGCAGCAGCTCGGCCACATGGGTGCGGCTGGCGGCTCGTTCGCTGGCGTCGCAAACCATCACCACATGCGAGATGGCCAGGGGTGCCGTCATGGCCTCCGGTGGGCGCGCATGGATTTCGTTGTGCAACACCACCCGCGACGGGTGTTGCATGATGGGCTGCGATGGCACGGGCGAACTCATGGACAACTCCCAAATTGAGCATTGTGGCTGATCCGCAGGCGGCAGAAAAGACGCGCCAGTGAAAACAGTTGCACCCAATGAAAAACAGCACCCGGGGGTGCTGTTTTCGGATCGGCGGACCGATCAGTCTTCGACGAAGGCTTCTTCGCGCTTGTTCTTCACCGAGGGGAGCAACACGATGATGATCATCAGAATCGCCGCGCCCAGCAAGCCAGCCGACAAGGGACGGGTGGCAAACACGCTCCAGTCGCCGCGCGACAGCAACAGGGCGCGACGCAGGTTTTCTTCCATCATCGGGCCCAAGATAAAGCCCAGCAGCAACGGCGCAGGCTCTGCACCCAGCTTGACGAACAGATAACCGATGAAACCAAAGCCCGCCACCATCCAGATGTCAAACACATTGTTGTTGGTGGAGTACACGCCAATCGCGCAGAACAACACAATGGCAGGGAACAGGAAGCGGTAAGGCACCGACAGCAGTTTGATCCACATGCCGATCAGCGGCAGGTTCAGGATCACCAGCATGGCGTTACCGATCCACATCGAGGCAATCAGACCCCAGAACAACTCAGGGTTGCTGGTCATCACCTGAGGGCCGGGCTGGATGTTGTGGATGGTCATCGCACCCACCATCAAGGCCATCACCGCGTTGGGTGGAATGCCCAAGGTCAGCAAAGGAATGAAGGAGGTTTGTGCGCCCGCGTTGTTGGCAGACTCAGGGCCAGCCACACCGCGGATGTTGCCTTGACCGAAGGGAACTTCGCCAGGCTTGAGCACCATTTTCTTTTCCAGCGCGTATGCTGCAAAGGCCGCCAGCAAGGCACCGCCACCAGGCAAGATGCCCAGCAGGGAACCCAAGGTGGTGCCACGCAACACAGCAGGCAACATGTTCTTGAAGTCTTCTTTGGTGGGCATCAAGCCGCTGACCTTGGAAGTGAATACCTCGCGGTCATCTTCAGGCACCGAGAGGTTGCTGATGATCTCGCCGTAGCCGAACACGCCCATGGCAATCACCACAAAGCCCACGCCGTCGGTCAGTTCAGGAATATCAAAGCTAAAGCGTGCCACGCCCGAATTCACGTCGGTACCAATCAGGCCCAAGAGCAAACCCAACACGATCATGGCAATGGCTTTGAGCAGCGAGCCCGAGGCCAACACCACCGCACCGATCAAGCCCAAAACCATGAGCGAGAAGTACTCGGCAGGGCCGAATTTGAAGGCCAGTTCGGTCAAAGGAGGCGCGAAGGCCGCCAAAATCAATGTGCCCACCGAACCCGCAAAGAAGGAACCCAAACCAGCAGCCGCCAGAGCGGGGCCAGCACGGCCTTTGCGGGCCATTTGGTAGCCGTCGATACAGGTCACCACCGATGAAGACTCACCGGGCAGGTTCACCAGCACCGCGGTGGTGGAACCACCGTACTGGGCACCGTAGTAAATACCGGCCAGCATGATGAGTGCCGACACAGGGGGCAGCGCGTAAGTGGCCGGCAGCAGCATGGCGATGGTGGCCACTGGGCCAATGCCCGGCAACACGCCAATGAGCGTCCCCAAAATGCAGCCGATCAGCGCATACAAAAGGTTTATGGGGGTGAAAGCAACCCCGAAACCCAGCGACAGGTTGGCAAGTAAATCCATGTTCTATCTCCTCAACCTGTGATGAATGTGGGCCAGACCGGCATCTGCAATTTCAGCAGCATGATGAAGGCCAAATAACTGCCCACCGCCAGGATGGAAGCCAGAATCAACACGTCGCGCAGCTTGAAGCGCTCACCAGCCAAACTGGCCACGATGACCAAGCCGTAAATGCCGGCCATCAAGCCCATGGGGGGAATGCCCAACTTAGGAATGCCGCCCAGCAGCACACCAAACAACAGGTTGGCACCCAGCACGAAGAAGATAGGACGCCAAGCCCAGGCACCGATCTTGTCACCGGTTTCTGTTTCCACCACCAAGGCCTTGAAGGTGATGGCCGCGCCCAAAATGGCCAGGACCACGCCCAGCACCAACGGGAAGTACCCCGGGCCCATGCGTGCGCCGGTGCCCACGTTGTACATGGTGGCACCCCAGGCAAAACCTCCACCGACCAACATGAACATGAGGCCAGAGAAGAAGTCCTTTTGACTCTTAATACTCACAAACGTCTCCTAAGAAGAACAACTAGCTGGCGATTTTGCTGGCAAAAACCACATGTCAGATGTGGATTACACCTACCGGCTGGAAGATGTCCACCACAGATTGTCACAAATTCCGCATTAAGAAATCACAAACTCAGGGGCTTGAAGCCACGCACCCATTTGTCAGCAGGTAAGCCCCAGGTGGCTTGGATGTGCTGGGCGCGGGCCATCAACACCGCGCGCTTGGGTCGGCTGGGCGTGCGCTGGGCCAGCACCACGGTGTTGCCCTCACGCGTGGCTTTGAAAGCCCAGATGGCTTGCTCACCAAAAGCCTCTGTCATGTGGCCCACGCTGCGGGCAAAGCTGGACGATCGGCCAAAGAGGTTGACGGTCATGCAGCCGTCATCGGTGAGCATGCGACGGCAATCGGCGTAAAACGCGGGGCTGTCGAGCACAGGCGCCGCAGCATCATGGTCGTACAAATCAACCTGCAAAGCATCCACCGTGCCCCAGTGCGCGGCATGGCTGACGTACTGCGCGGCATCGGCAAGCAGCACCTGCAAGCGGGCACTGTCGGCAGGCAGCTTGAAATAGCCCCGGCAGGCGAACACCACTTGGGGGTTGAGCTCAATAGTGGTGGTCTTCATGCGGATGACCTTGCTGCAAAACTTGGTCAAGGACCCAGCCCCTAAACCCAATTGCATGGCGTGGCGCTTGGCCACGGTGTCAGGCTCAACCAACAACAGCCAAGCCATCATGCGTTGCACATACTCATGTACCAGCACCAGCGGGTCTTTGAGGTTCATGGAGCCTTGGATCCAGGGCGTGCCCAGGTGCAGGTGACGCACATCACCCTCTTCGGAGTAGCTCACCTCAGGCAGTTCAATTTTTTTATGACGGGTCATGGTTGTGCAAATAAGCGTGGCAGAGCCTGGCTGGCATTGTGCGTGGTGGCGCGCGCGAGCTCATCGAGTGGCATGCCCCGAAGATCAGCCAACACTTGGGCGATGGCCGGTAATTGTGAGGGGTCGTTGCGGCCCTGGGGCTGACCCTCTGAACGTTGTTGCGCGGTTTTGTAGAGCCAGTGCGGCGGCATGTCGGGCGCATCGGTTTCGAGCACGATGGCCTCGATAGGCAGCTCGGTGGCCAGGCGACGCAACTGCAGCGCACGCTCATAGGTCAAAGCCCCACCAAAACCCAGCTTGAACCCCAGCGCTATGAAAGCCTGGGCCTGCTGCAAACTGCCGTTGAAGGCATGGGCAATGCCACCTCGCACCTCGAAGCGGCGCAGCCCAGCCAAGAGCTGATCTGCCGAGCGACGCACATGCAAGATGACCGGCAAGCCATGCTGACGCGCCAGGCGCAATTGCTGGTGGTAGAAAAAAGTTTGCCGCTCACGCATGGCAGGCGTGCACAAGGCCGGCACAAAAAAATCCAAACCAATTTCACCTACCGCGACCAAGTGCGGGTCTTGCGCAGCTGCGGTTAACTGCGCGTCAAGGGCTTGCAAATCAGCCTCTTGCGCTTGCGGCACGTACAAGGGGTGGATGCCCAGCGCGTAAGCATCGCCTGTGGCGTGGGCCAGGGCTTGCACCTGCGCAAAGTTGGCTAACTCAACCGCAGGAAACACACACTTAGCTACGTTTTTTGTAGCAGCTAAAGCCCGAATGGTCAGGGCTTGGTCTTGAAATTCTTGCGCATCGAGGTGGCAGTGTGTGTCAACCCACATGGCTGAGTTGGCCTTGGTCCAGGCGCCATTGCTGGTCACAGCGCGCTGCCAAGGTCGCGTCATGGGTCACCAGCACAAACGCGGTGCCCTGTTCTTTGGCGAGCTGCAACATCATGTCAAACACCCCATCGGCGGTGCTGCGGTCCAGGTTGCCGGTGGGTTCGTCGGCCAGCACGCAAGCTGGCTGGGTCACCAAGGCACGGGCCATGGCCACACGCTGACGCTCGCCCCCTGAAAGCTCTGCGGGCCGATGCTGCAAACGGTCTTGCAAACCCACTGCCATCAAAGCCTGCGCAGCTTGGGCGCGGGCTTGCTCGCGGTCCATGCGGCGTATCCACAAAGGCATGGCCACGTTATCAATGGCACTGAATTCAGGCAGCAAGTGGTGGAACTGGTACACAAAGCCCAAGTGTTGGTTGCGCAATGCGCCTTGCGCCTGCGGGCTGAGCTGGGTGAGGTTCTGACCCATCAACTGCACGGTGCCACTGCTGGGTGCATCCAAGCCCCCCAGCAGGTGCAAGAGCGTGCTTTTGCCCGAACCTGAGGCCCCCACAATCGCCAAGGTTTGGCCTGCATGCACCTGCAGGTTGATGCCGCGCAGCACGGTCACATCCAAGCGACCTTCTTGGAAGCGTTTGGTCAATCCTTGGCCAGAAAGCACCACCCGATCAGCGTCGAATGCTCTTTTATTCATAGCGAAGTGCCTCCGCCGGGTTGACACGGCTGGCGCGCCAACTGGGGTAGAGCGTGGCCACAAAGGCCAGCACCAAAGACATCACTGCCACCGGCAAGATGTCGCTTTGCTGCGGGTCGCTGGGCATGCGGCTGATGAGATAAATGTCGCGCGGCAAGAAGCTTGCACCCAGCAGGTTTTCAAGCGCAGGCACCAGCACATCGATGTTGAACGCCACGCCCAAACCCAGCAACAAACCGGCCAGCGTGCCCAGCACGCCCACCATTGCGCCTTGCACCACAAACACCCCCATGATGCTGGCCGGGCTGGCACCCAGGGTGCGCAAAATCGCGATGTCGGCACGCTTGTCGGTCACCGTCATCACCAGGGTGCTCACCAGGTTGAAAGCGGCCACCGCCACAATGAGGGTGAGGATGATGAACATCATGCGTTTTTCAAGCTGAACCGCGGCAAACCAATTGCGGTTTTGGCGCGTCCAGTCGCGCACCAGCAGGTCGCCACTCAAGCTCTTCACCAAGTCTTGCGCCACGGCGCGGGCTTGATGCAAATCACGCAATTTCACACGCACGCCGGTGGGGCCTTCCAGGCGGAAAATTTTGGCAGCGTCGTCCACATGCACCATCACCAGCGCAGCGTCGTACTCATAGTGGCCCGAGTCAAAGGTGCCGGCCACCGTCATTTGCTTGAGGCGCGGCACCACACCCGCCGGGGTCACTTGCCCGCCAGGCGCGACCAAGGTGACTTTGTCGCCACGGCGCACACCCAGCTGCCGGGCCAAGTCGCCACCCAGCACCACCTTGAATTCACCGCTGACCAATTCAGCCAACACATCGGGCTGCAAGGCCGCGGCCAGCTCGGTCACCTCAGGCTCAAGCTTGGGCTCAATGCCGCGGACCAGCGTGCCTTTCAAGTCTTCGCCATGGGCTATCAAGGCTTGCGCGCCCACAAAAGGTGCTGCGCCGATGACCTGCGGGTGCGCTTTGATCTCGCGCAACGTGGTGGCCACATCGCTCAGGGCTGCGCCTTGCGGGGCGAACACCTCAATGTGCGACACCACACCCAGCATGCGGTCGCGCACTTCTTTTTGAAAGCCATTCATCACGCTCAGCACAATGATGAGTGCGGCCACCCCCAGGGCAATGCCCAGCATCGACACCCCTGAAATGAAGGAGATGAAGCCATTGCGCCGGGTGCTGCGGCCAGCGCGCGTGTAGCGCCAGCCCAGGATCAATTCATAGGGGATCTGCATGGTGTCGGTTTCAATTAGGCTGGACAATACCACCATGCATGTTGTGATTCCTTTTGCTTTGTCGGATGACCCGGCCTGTCGCCAGGCCGCGCAGGCCCTCAAGCTGCCCGCCCTTGAACAGATTGTGCAGGCATTTTCGCCCAGCCCAAGCTCGGTCATACCGCCCAAAGAGCTGGCTTTGGCGCACGAACATCTGCGGGCCACCCATTTGGGTTTGCCGCTATCAGCCCACTACCCCTGGGCGGCCCTGGAAGCTTCTGAACTGGGTCTGGATACCACGCAAGCTTGGGGCCATGTGACACCGTGCCACTGGCAAGTGGGTCAGGGTCAGGTGATGATGGGCAACCCGCATGACTTGCAACTCAGCGCTAAAGAATTGGAAGGTTTGCGCCTGGCCATGCAAGGTTTTTTTGCAGAGGACGGCATCACCCTGCACGCCACACCACATGCACATTGGTTGGCCAGCGGCGAGGTGTTCAAACACCTGCAAACCGCGCCTGCAGCACGTGCGATTGGCCGCAACCTCTCGCCTTGGCTACCCAGCAGCGAGTTGTTGCGTCGCTTACAAAATGAAATGCAAATGCTGCTCTACACCCACCCCATCAACGACGCGCGTAGCGAGCGCGGTGCCGTGGCGGTGAACTCGGTGTGGTTCAGTGGCAGTGGCGCCTTGCCTGAGGGCTTTGAAGCGCAAGCCTTGCCCCCCACATGGCAAGAGCATGCTGTCTTGCAAGCCCACGCCTTGAACAACGACTGGGGCAGCTGGCAACAAGCCTGGCAAACGCTGGATGCGTCTGTGCTGCAACACCTCTTACAAGCCGCGCAGCATGGACCCGCCACCTTGAGCCTGTGCAGCGAAGACCGTGTACTGACCCTGGCCAACACACCACGCAACTTTTTGCAAAAGCTCAAACACCGCCTCTCCCCCCAGGGCTTGAACACGATTTGGAACGCCCTATGAACATCATCACCCGCGATGTACCGCCACGCAGTGCCTGGCAACTTGAACAGGCTGGCATCCACCCACTTTTGGCACAGCTTTACGCCGCACGTGGGGTGCAAAGCAAAGAAGAACTCGACGACGGCCTGGGCAAACTGCTGCTCCCCGACACCCTGCGTAACACTCAAGCAGCTGCGGTGTTGCTGGCCGATGCCATCGCAGCGCAACGCAAGTTGTGTGTGGTGGCCGACTACGACTGCGATGGCGCCACCGCCTGTGCGGTGGCTGTGCGTGGCCTGCGCTTGCTCGGCGCGCAACACGCCAACTACTTGGTACCAGACCGCGTGGTGGACGGCTACGGCCTGACCTCTACCATTGCCCAGCGCGTGAAAGACAGCGGGGCCGATGTGCTCATCACCGTGGACAACGGCATTGCCAGTGTGGAAGGTGTGGCCCACGCCCTGAGCCAAGGCTTGCAAGTGCTGGTGACCGACCATCACCTGCCCGGCGACACCTTGCCGCAAGCCCTGATCGTCAACCCCAACCAGCCCGACTGCACGTTTGAGAGCAAGTCCATCGCCGGGGTGGGCGTGATGTTTTATGTGTTGCTGGCCCTGCGTGCCGAGCTGCGTGCACGCGGTGTGTTTGATGCCACCACACAACCCAAGCTCGATGCGCTCTTGCCGCTAGTCGCACTGGGCACGGTGGCTGATGTGGTCAAGCTCGACGCCAACAACCGCCGCCTGGTGGCCCAGGGTTTGAAGCGTGTGCGTGCCGGGGCCGTGCCGGCAGGCATGGCGGCTTTGTTCCAAGTGGCCGGACGCCAAACCACCACCGCCACCACCTTTGACTTTGGGTTTGCTTTGGGGCCACGCATCAACGCAGCAGGTCGTTTGTCCGACATGACCCTGGGCATTGAATGCCTGCTGACCGATGATGCGGTGCGTGCTGATGAGCTCGCGCGCATGCTCGACGCCATCAACCGTGAGCGCCGTGAGATTGAAGGCGATATGCGAGAGCAAGCTCTGATGATGGCTGAGTCTTTGTTTGAAGAAGGGCAAGACCCACCCCCTGCGGTGTGTGTGTTTGACCCGGATTTTCATGAAGGCGTGGTGGGCATCGTGGCCTCCCGTATCAAAGACAAACTGCACCGCCCCACCTTTGTGTTTGCGGCCAGTGCGGCACCTGGCAAAGAGCATGAACTCAAAGGCTCGGGCCGTTCGATTCCGGGCTTTCACCTGCGCGATGCACTTGACCTGGTGGCCAAGCGTCATCCCGGTGTGGTTCTGCGTTTCGGTGGCCACGCCATGGCCGCGGGCTGCACCATCACCGAAGATGGTCTGGACGATTTTGAGCAAGCACTCAACGACGTGGCACAAGACTGGCTGGACGAGGCCACGCTGACACGTCAAATTGAGACCGATGGCCCCCTGCCACCCATCTACCGCCGCCCCGAAATGGTCGACACCTTGCACCAAGCGGTGTGGGGCCAGGGCTTTGCACCACCCACCTTCAGCGAAGAGGTGGACGTGGTCTCGCAACGTCTGGTGGGTGGCAAACACTTGGCACTGAAGCTCAAGCATCAGGGCCAAGCGGTGGACGGTATTTGGTTTGGCCATGTGGACCCTTTGCCCTCGCGCGTGCTCTTGGCTTATCGACTCGATGCTGATGAGTGGCAAGGGGTGCGTCGTGTGCGTTTCCTGGTCGAGGGCGCGGTGGGGCTGTAAGCCGTAAAATCAAGCCTCATGTCCATCCTGAACGCTGACCTTCATTGCCACTCTGTGGTGTCTGATGGCACCCTGACCCCCGAAGCACTGGCTGCCCGTGCGCACAACAACGGTGTGGAATTGTGGGCGCTGACCGACCACGACGAAATTGGCGGCCAACACCGCGCAGCCGCTGCGGCCAAAGCACTGGGTATGGGCTACCTGACCGGCACCGAAATTTCCATCACCTTTGCTGGCAAAACCGTGCACATTGTGGGCCTGGGCTTTGATGCCGACGACCCTTCGATGGTGCAAGGCCTGCAACAAACCCGTGGCGGGCGCGGACTGCGTGCCCAAGAAATGTCGGACAGCCTGGCGGCCGTGGGCATCAAAGGCGCTTACGAGGGCGCGCTGAAATACGTGGGCAACCCAGAATTGATCTCGCGCACACACTTTGCGCGGTATTTGGTGGAAGCTGGTGTTTGCAAAGAGACCAATGAAGTATTTCGCAAATATTTGACCGAAGGCAAGCCTGGCTTTGTGCCCCACCGCTGGGCCACCTTGCGCGACGCGGTGACCTGGATCACCGCAGCAGGTGGCATGGCCATCATTGCTCACCCGGCACGTTACGGCTTCACCGCGAATGAAGAGTTCGCTTTGTTTTCCGAATTCAAAGCCCACGGCGGCCAAGGTGTGGAAGTGGTCACTGGCAGCCACACCAGTGCCGAGTATGTGAAATACGCCGACATGGCGCGCGAGTTCAGCCTGGCTGCATCGCGCGGCAGTGACTTCCACAGCCCCGATGAATCGCACACCGACCTGGGCACCCTGCCCTACCTGCCGGGTGAATTGACCCCCGTGTGGGAGTTGCTCACCCACCGCATCCTGTGAGAGGCGCACGATGACCGTGCGCGCACGCATGCTGCTGGGTACGGGCTTGTGCGTCTTGGCGCTGGCTTGCTTTGCCACGCTCGACACCGCCACCCGCTGGGTCACCGCAGGCTTAGGCGTGCCGGTGCTCATGGCCTTGTGGACGCGCTACACCATTCAAGCCTTGGCCAACACCGTGCTCATGCTGCCTGTGCGCGGCAGGTCTTTGCTGCGCACCGAACACCCGAAGTTTCAAGCCCTGCGTGGCACTTTGCTCTTGCTCACCAGCATGTTTGCGTTTTTCAGCTTGCGCTACATCCCGGTGGGTGAGTTCACCGCGATTGCGATGATCACCCCGCTGGCCATCACCGTGGTGGCTGCGTTGGTGCTCAAAGAAAAGGTGTCTAAGTTGCGTTGGCTGGCGGTGATTGGCGGGTTCATCGGCACCCTCATCATCGTGCGCCCCGGTGGCGCCCTGTTCAATTGGACGGTGGTGTTCCCACTGGCTTCGGTGGTGACCAACGCTTGGTTTCAATTGCTCACCAGCAAGATGGCCAAAACAGAAGACGCCTTGACCATGCACTTCTACACCGGCTGGATGGGGGCCTTGTTGTCCTCACTGGCCCTGCCCTTTGTTTGGGAAAACTTGCACAGCATGGAACAGGTGTGGGGCTTGCTGCTCATGGGGGCCACGGGCTCCTTAGGGCATTTCTGTTTGATTCACGCCTACCAACGCGCGTCGGCCGCCACCCTCACGCCCTTCATGTATTCGCAAATTCTGTTTGGCATGTTCGGAGGCTGGTTGGTGTTTTCACACGTGCCCGATGGTCCTTCCTTGCTGGGCATGGCCTTGATTGCCGCTTGCGGTGCAGGTGGTGCTTGGTTGGCCGTGCGCGAGTCACGCGCCAAAGTGGTCTGATGGCACAGTTTTTTGAAGTTCATCCCGAGAACCCGCAGCAACGATTACTCAAGCAAGCGGTGAACCTGCTGCACAGCGGCGGCGTGCTGGCTGTGCCCACCGATTCCAGCTATGCGCTGGTCTGCCACCTCGACGACAAAGTAGCGGTGGACAAGCTGCGCACCATCCGCGGTGTGGACGACAAACATCACCTGGCTTTGCTGTGCCGCGACCTGAGTGAATTGGCGCTCTATGCCAAGGTGGACAACCGGCAGTTCAGGCTGCTCAAGTCGGCCACACCCGGTCCCTACACCTTCATTCTGGAAGCCACCAAAGAAGTGCCGCGTCGTGTGAGCCACCCTTCGCGCAAAACCATCGGCCTGCGCGTGCCAGAGCACCCGGTGCTGCAAGCGCTGCTGGACCTGCACAACGCGCCCTTGCTGGCCAGCACCTTGATACCCAAAGGCGAGCGTGAACCTCTCAACGAAGCGCAAGACATCCGCGAACGCTACGAACACCAATTGGCGGGTGTGGTGGATGCGGGGGCTTGTACCACCGAGCCCACCACCGTGGTGGACCTGTGCGGCGACGAGCCTGTGTTGATGCGACGCGGCCAAGGCGACCCGGCTCGTCTGGGCTTGTGAGCCCTGTCAACGCTGCCGCCGGGCAGGCGTGGCGAGTCTGAGAGAATCAGCTTGTGGACCCCACTGAACTCATCCAAACCGTTCTGATTTACGCGCTGCCGGTGCTGTTTGCCATCACCGTGCATGAGGCCGCGCATGGCTATGCCGCGCGCCACTTTGGCGACAACACCGCCTGGATGCAAGGGCGCCTGACCCTCAACCCGCTGCAGCACATCGACCCCATGGGCACGATTCTGATGCCTTTGTTGTTGTATTTCGCCACCTCTGGCGCGCTCTTGTTTGGCTATGCCAAGCCGGTGCCGGTGAATTTCAGTCGCCTGCGCAACCCTAAGCGGGACATGATTTGGGTGGCCCTGGCCGGTCCGGGCGTGAACCTTCTGCAAGCCGTGGCTTGGGGGGTCTTGTTTTATGTCTTGAACGCTGCGGGCATGACCGAGCGCTTCTTCTTGGAGATGTGCCGCGCCGGCATGCTCACCAATGTGGTGATGTTTGTCTTCAACCTCTTCCCATTGCCGCCCATGGATGGTGGCCGCATTTTGGTGGGCCTCTTGCCGTGGCGCCAAGCCATGATGGTCAGCCGCATTGAGCCTTGGGGCTTTTTCATTGTGATGGGCCTGATCATCACCGGCGTGCTGAACAATTTTTGGATGCGCCCTTTGATGGGTTTGACCTTCAACCTGCTGGAGCTCATCCTTCGGCCTTTGTCTTTGCTATGAATTCATGAGCACCGTACGCGTTTTAACCGGCATCACCACTTCGGGCACCCCCCACCTGGGCAACTACGTGGGTGCCATACGCCCAGCCATTGCGGCCAGCTTGGCCAAGAACGTGGAGAGCTTTTACTTCCTAGCCGACTACCACGCGCTGATCAAAATTGACGAGCCGGCGCGCATCCAACGCTCCACCCTGGAAATTGCGGCCACCTGGATTGCTGCAGGCTTAGACCCCGAGCGCGTCACGTTTTACCGCCAGTCCGATGTGCCTGAGATTCCTGAGCTCACTTGGTTTTTGACCTGCGTGACCGGCAAGGGCTTGCTCAACCGCGCGCACGCTTACAAAGCGTCGGTGGACAAAAACACCGCGGCGGGTTTGGACGACGACGCTGATGTGACGGCGGGCCTATTCATGTACCCGGTGCTGATGGCGGCCGACATTTTGATGTTCAATGCGCACCAAGTGCCGGTGGGTCGTGACCAGATTCAGCACATTGAGATGGCGCGCGACATGGCCAGCAGCTTCAACCACCGTTATGGCGAACACTTTGTGCTGCCCGAAGCGGCCATTGAAGAATCGGTAGCCACCTTGCCTGGCCTGGATGGCCGCAAGATGAGCAAGAGCTACGACAACACCATTCCCTTGTTTGCACCGCGTGAGCAACTCAAGAAATTGATCGGCAGCATCAAGACCGATTCACGTGCGCCCGGTGAGCCCAAAGACACCGAGGGCTCTGCGCTGTTTCAGATTTACCAGGCCTTTGCCCAGCCGCATGAAACCGCGCAACTGCGCGAAGACTTTGCAGCCGGCATTTCATGGGCAGACGCCAAGCAACGATTGTTTGAACGCATTGATGCAGAAATTGCCCCCATGCGCGCCACCTACGAACACCTGTTGGCCAACCCCGCCGAGCTCGAAGCCTTGCTGCTGCAAGGTGCCGCCAAGGCTCGCGCGATTGCCACGCCCTTCACCACCAAGCTGCGTCATGCGGTGGGTTTGCGCGATCTGCGCCAACAGGCCACTGCCAAGGCTGCTACAGAAAAAGTAGCATTGCCCAGCTTCAAGCAGTACCGTGAAGCTGACGGCAAGTTCTACTTCAAGCTGGTGGATGCGCAGGGAAAATTGTTGGTGACCAGCTCAGGCTTTGCGTCCCCCAAAGACGCGGGTCAGACCGTCAAAGCCCTGCAAGACGACGCTGGTGCCTTGGCCTCTGGGTTAGCCCAATTGCAATTGGCCGCTGGCATCAACCAGGGCGACGTGCAAGCGGCACTGCAAACGCTGCGCGACGCCAAAAGCTAAAACCCAGGCTGTTACAATGCTTCCTTCGAGCGGAGAGGTGGCAGAGTGGTCGAATGTACCTGACTCGAAATCAGGCGTAGGGCATCCCCCTACCGAGGGTTCGAATCCCTCCCTCTCCGCCAAATCAAATACCTTAGGTCTTCTCATCAGACCATGAGTTGGCCTCAAGCCCCGCAACACGCGGGGCTTTTTATTTGGGTGACTTACTGCCCGAAAGTTCAAAGCACCCTGCCATCTGTGAGCCTCACCACACAAGGTGATGGATAGTCTGGCATGACCCTGAGAATTTGACAGTTATCAAGTTTCTGAGCTTGATCTGCATCGAAACTGGCGTTGTCTGTCGTGCAAAAGCGCAGATGCAAGCCT
>CANGLW010000022.1 GCA_947454955.1 Comamonadaceae bacterium | reverse complement strand
GTTTGCGACAAGTCCGCCATGCGGGTGAACGGAAAACCGGCATTGCCAAAGGCCGCCAAGTTGGGCATGGCGATGAAGTGCGAGAAGCCCGAGATGTCCACGGTGGACTCTGCTTCGATGGTGCTGCGCACATTGTCCAACGCGTCTTCAGGCACGTTCTTGCACGGCTCGTCTTTGGGCAAGTCGTAGATGTAAGTGAACTGCAGCTGACCCGATGCCGGCACTTTGTAGAGCGGGATATGCATGCGCGCTTGGCTCAGTGTCGGGTCACCTTTGGCGGGGGCGACTTGCTGCAGCATTTGCGTGACCTGATCGGTGGGCGTCATATCGCGTGGCAACAAACGCATGGACGAGAGGAACTGGTTGTTCGCACTCACATTCATGGTGGAGTTGTTGAGGTTGCGCGGCGGGGTGTAGCGGTACTTCAGGTCCAGCGGCAGGCCTTTGGTTTTCCAATCAAACAAATCGGGTGGAATGTTCAGGTTCACGCGAATTTGCTCAGGCCGTGTGCCGTTGACGGTGAGCAACTCGGGCTTGACCAACTCACCAAACTTCACCGGACGGTCACCGGGAATCCACTTCGGTGCGTCATAAGGTTTACGCGGTTTGAGGTCGCTGAGCGACGTGATGAGCGCAGACGGCCCAGACATGGTGCCTGCACCCAAGGCCACCGCGTTAGCGGCAATGCGCAATTCTTTTTCAGTGCGGCCACGCACCAACAACACCTTGCCGTTGGGGTCTTTGGGGTGGGTGTGCATGCTCACCGTGGGGCCTTGCAAAGCTTCAGCCTCCAAGCCAGGTGGCAGGGCGCTGCCCAGGGCCACCACCACCGCATTGCCTTTGGGGGGCAGTTGATCGACCATGGTGGTGATGCGGGTGCGGCGGAAATCGCCTAAAGCACCAAACCACGAAGCCAATGTGCCCGCCGCCTCAAGCACGCCGTTGTTGGGTGCGCCTGCAAACACCATGGGCAAGGCCACTTGGGTGGTGTCGTTCGGGTCGAAGAAGGGTGAGGGCAAGGTGGCCAAGTCGTTGGTGATGGCCAAGGGCGCCATGGTGAGTTCCAACTCACTCTCATTGCCGATGGTGGCCCACAAACTGGTGTGTGCGGGGTCTTCGCACTCGCGGGTGTAGTGGCCCACCAACTCGAAGGTGAGGCGGTTGGTCTCGGTGAACAACCGCGCAGGCAGGTTGATCTCGCGCTGCACATTCAAGCCGCCTTGTTCCTGCGGCACGGGAATCGCGTAAGCCACCTGGTCGTTGATGACCACATTGATGTGCGAGATGTCGGAGAGCAGCGCGGGCGAGTAGGTGTAGTTCAAGCGCAGCTTGGCGCCCACCACCACCTCGTCACCGCGGTTCATCATGACCAAACCAGCACGGCCCAGCAAGCCACGCAGCTGCATGTTGTTTTGCGCGCCGAGTTGCTTGAGGCTGTACTTCACTTGACGGTTGGGCAGCGGCGCAGCTTCTTCGGGTTCGTCAATCATGCGGGTGTAGCGCTTGGCCTGGGCCGACATGGCGGGCGCGCTGGTGCTCACCAGCACCGACATCGCCAAGATCAGCGGTGTGAGGCGGTTGCGTGCAAGACGTTGGTGCAATGAAGTGGTCATGATGGACAGCGGCATCAAGGGGTTTTGTTGGCCCGTGGCGGGAAGATGGTGAAATAAATATTGCGCAGCAACTGGGTGAAACCGCGCCGTCCGATGGTGGCCACCACCGTCAACGCTGAGAGCGGTTTGTCTTGTTGCTTTTGACCCCAGGTGCTGATCCAGGCATCGGCACGCGAGAAGGTCATGCCCGTGAGTTCGGTTTGCTGCTCCAGGCTGAGCTTGTCAAAGCGCAAGCCCAAACGGCCTTGACCGCAGAAGGTGACCAGAGCGGGAAATGCCGCTTCAGCATCGCCACGGAACAAGGACACTTGCAGCTTGCTGTCTTTGGGCAAGACCAGGTTGGCAGGGATGCTCAGACCCAAACCCTGGGCTGAAAAATCTTCGGTGTGGCAGGTGATGACCTTGCCGTCGCACAGCTTGAGCGATGCAGGCAACCAGGCGGCCACACGCGGTGTGGCGCGGATCTGGCGCGTTTCGCTTGCCACCGCCAAGCTGGCGCACAAGATCATCACGTTGTAGCTGATCCAGAACAGGTTGAAGAACAAAGTGGGGTAGTCCTTCTCGACACCGTTCACGAAATTCGAGATGCCAATGAACAGCCCTGCCATGTTGCCTACCAGCAAAAACAGATAAGGGCGCGAGATGCCCCAGTCAAAAAATGACTGCTCGATCACACCGCCTTTGGCCGTCACGTTGAAGCTGCTTGATTTGGGGCTGATGAGCGCGGTGAGCACGGGCCACAAGATGTACCAGGCCAGCACCGATTCGTACACCTCGTTCCAGAAGGAGTAACGGAACTTGCCCTGCACCCGTGAGTTGGTCAAACTCGCCACCACCAAGTTAGGCAAGGCGTAGGCCATGATGGTGTAGGCCTCGGCTTGAATCAGGTTGGCGCCAAAGAACACATAGGCCAGCGGCGCGGTGAGAAAAATCAAACGCGGCAGGCCGTAGAAGAAGTGCAGCATCGAGCTGAAGTAGCACAAGCGCTGACCAAAGCTCAAGCCGCCAATCAAGAAGGGATTGTCCACACGCGCAATTTGCGCCAAGCCCCGCGCCCAGCGGACGCGCTGTCTGATGTGTGCGGACAAACTCTCGGTGGACAAGCCCGCAGCCTGCGGGATCTTGAGGTAGCAGGTGTTGTAGCCCGCGCGGGTGAGCTTCAAGGAGGTATGGGCGTCTTCGGTCACGGTTTCTACCGCCACACCACCCACCTCGAGCAGCGGTGCGCGGCGCATGATGGCGCAAGAGCCGCAGAACATGGTGGCGTTCCACAGGTCGTTGCCGTCTTGCACGATGCCGTAGAAGAGCTCGCTCTCGTTGGGAATGCGCAGGTAGGTCTCGAGGTTTTTCTCAAACGGGTCTGGCGAGAAAAACACGTGCGGTGTTTGCAGCATGGCCAGCTTGGGGTCTTTGAGGAACCAGCCCATGCAGACTTGCAAGAACGAGCGCGCGGGGATGTGGTCGCAGTCGAACATGGCCACAAACTCACCCCGCGTTTGCGCCAGCGCGTTATTCAAGTTACCAGCCTTGGCGTTGACGTTGCTGTCGCGCGTGATGTAGTTGATGCCTGCTTCAAAACAGAACTTGCGGAACTCATCGCGACGACCATCGTCAAGCAAATACACCTTGAGCTTGTCGGTGGGCCAGTCCAGGTTTTTCGCAGAAAAAATGGTTTGCTTGACCACCTCGAGGGGCTCATTGAAGGTGGTGATGAACACATCCACCGTGGGCCAGAGCTGGTTGTTTTTGGGCAGTGGCACGGGCTTGCGTTCCAGCGGCCAAGCAGTTTGAAAGTAAGCGATGACCAGCACCACAAAGGCGTACAACTCAGCGCCTGCCAAGGCGTAGCCAATCACGGCTTCGCTGGTGGATTCGAAACCCAGCGTGTCGGTCATGCGCCACCAGATGTAGCGCATCGCGGTGAGCAGCGAGAAGCAAATCATCACGATGGTGGTGAAGCGACCCGGGATCTTGCGCAGGAAAAAAATCATCATCACCGTGACGACGCCCAGCACGCTTTGTGAGAAAAAGTCCAGGGGCGAAGCCATCACGCTGTAGGCCATGCCCAGCGCGAGCAAGCCCAGCAAGCCGCGGCTCAAGGGGTTGTCCCAGATCGCAGAGCCCAGCAAACCTTCGCTGAAGTTGAGCCAACGGCTTTGGCCGCGGCTCAAGGGCTCCAGCGCTTCGGGCTTGGTGCCGTTCAAATAGGGGTCGTGAGGGTTGTTCATGCCACAAGGGGTTGTGCTTGCAACCGTTGGTTGATGCGTTCGGCCGCGCTGCGCAGGTCGCTGCTGGCTTGCGAGCCGGGTTCGTAGTCAATCACGCTGCGGTCTTGGGCTAGGGCTTCGCACACCGATTGGTCGCGGTGCACCAAGCCAATCACACGGTCGCCAAAGGTTTCCATCATCAAGTGGGTCACGTCTTTGGAGAGCTGCAGGCTCTTGTCCACCTGGTTGACCACGTACAGGCAGTCCAGGAAGTCCGGGCGGTTCATGCAATAGGTTTGCACCAGGCGCTGCATCATGGGCACGGTGGCGTAAGACGCGGCGTCTGACAAGGTGACCACCACCACCAGGTTGGCGCAGTGCAAGGCGTGCTTCATGTATACCGATGGTCCGGGCGGTGTGTCGATCAACACCAGCGTGTCGTTGGGCAAGCCCAGGCTTTGGATGTGGTTGGTGAGCCAATCGGTACGGTTTTCCACCAGGCGCTCAAAGCGACCGCGGTCGTCTTCATTGACGATGCCATAAGGCACGATGAAGGCGCCACTCGCACTCTCCATCACCACGCTGCGCAAGGTTTGTTGCGCCAAGGTGGCGCGCGAGAGGCCGCGCTGTTCGTTGGGGTGGATGCCAAAGTGCAGGGCCAGCGCGTTTTGCGGGTCCAGGTCGAGTACCAGCACGCGCGCACCTTGACGCGCCAGGGCATGGGCCAGGGTGGCGGTGACAGTGGTTTTGCCCACACCGCCTTTGGCGGAGACCACAGAGATGATCTTCATAGTCTGGAAGTCAGGTTGGACCACAGCGAGCCCGCAGGCTGCGTGGGGTTGGTGGGAGAAGGCGTCGGTTGAGCGATGCGCGAAAAAATGTCACGCAAGGTGTTGTTGCTGACATCAGCTGTGTTCTCAGCGTTTGGCGCAGCTACGGTGCTGGGAGCTTGTGCAACGGGTGCGGACGCAACAGGCGTCACCACTTGAGGCGCTGTCCCCAAGGCCTGCAGTCGTGCGGGTGGATCCAAGAGCTGCTGCAGATAGGGCGCAGTGGCAGGGCTGGTGCTGGTTGTCGGCGTGATTGCTGGGCCAGCGGGCGCAGCGGGTGGCTTCAGTGTGGTGTTAACCGGCGCCGAAGACGGCACAGCTTGCGCAGCAGGCAAAGTAGGTGAGGCAGGCAACCAGGCTGGTTGTGTGGGTGCCACGGGTTTGCCCGCCATGGCGCGAGCGGCTGGGCTCAGGCTCGGAGCCATGGGCGTCATCGGCGCTTTCAAAGGTGTGCTCAATGGGGCGCTCAATGACGTGCTCAAAGGTGCATTCACGTGTGAGCTCGGCGGGTTGGTGAACTGCGGGCTCAAGGGGGTCGACAGTGGCGCGTTGTTGGGTGCTGGGCGGGCTGCCGCGCTGGCGTGAGGCGTTTCACCCAGCTGAACTTTGGGCGCTTCGCTCACATGCAAAGCGCTCAGGTCGAGCCAGGCCAACAGCGGCCAGCGTTGTTTGGCCAACTTGGCCTGGTCGCTGCGGCGCAGCTCCTGGTAGTCGCCCGCTTGGCCTCCGAAGAGTTGGTAGAGCTTGGCGGTGTCGTTCAGGCTGTTCACGTCAGGTCCGTCCGTTCAGCGGCTGAGTCGGAAAAACACATTGCCCAGCGGGTCGGTGGTGTGGGTTTGGCTCACGCGCAAGCCGGCTGCGCCTTGTTGCTCAAACCACTGCTGGTAAACGCCCTCTAAAAAACCGGCGCACCACTCGGAGCCGGCTTTGCCCAAGCCCGCCGACAAGGGCGAGCAGAAGTGCTGAATTTCCACGCAGTCGTTTTGCTGCACCAGGTTCACATAACCCCAGTCGAGTTCGCCCCAAACGCGGGAGATTTCGGCCTGTAAGGTGTCCAAGGTGGGGAAGTTGTTGAGGGGCACGTCATTGGCAAAGCGGGTGCCGATGCGACGGCTCAAGGTGCGCAGGTCGCCCACTGACAGGGCCGACGAAAACTCCGCAGCTAGCGCGTGTAAAAAGCGTTGCCATTGGGGCGAGCAGCGCCGCTTGGCCAGGTAATTCAACAAATCCGGACTGCTTTCTTGGCTTGTGTTTTGCATGTGTTCACTCCAGGGTCTGGCGCATCTGCGCCTTCGGCTCACCCAGTGGCACCCCTGCCTGGCCTTGGGTTCGCGGACTTACTGCTGATGCTGAGCAAGAGCAGGTATGTCGTTTTTACCGATTTCGCTGAATTTCAAAGCTCAGAAAAGCGCCGAAAACCCGTGCTGGGGCGCGCTCGCAGCCGCCTGTCAAAGCAGGCGTGAGCAGGAAGTCATGGCCGAGCGTCGTCAGCGCAAGACAGCGCTTGCGCCAAGGATCGATGACGCGCCTAAGGTGTCAGCGCTTGCCTGTCAGACCAGCGCAGTAGTCGGTGGGTGGCAGGGCAGGGGTGAGCCACACCAAGTCGGCGTTGGGGTCGCTTGCGAGCGTGGGGCTCATCTCGCCACCGGCTTGCATGCGCACCACCCGCAGGGGCACGGTCATGTGCTGCGGGATGCCCACCGTTTTGTCCACATGGCCGTGACCGGCCAGCAAAAGCACTGTGGTGTGTTGTGATGTGTTTTGGGCTGCTTGGCGGTCCGCAGCCAGCGCGGCTTGCAAAGCCTTGGCCATGGCTTGGTCTCGGGCAATTTGCACCCGGGTCATGGGGCGGATTTGGCTCTCGGGCAGCATGCCGCAGTGGCCGCTGCGCATGCGCTCGTCTTGCACGCTCAGGGCTGGTGCGCCAAGCGCTGCGTCCAGTGTTGTGTTGCTCATGGCTGCGCGCAGCTCGGTGCGGCTCAGGTTGGCGCCGATCACCGGCACGCCGGCGCGCACCGCCGCCATCACAGCGCCGCGGTAGTCAGCCCAGGGCCAAGCCGCGTCGGCCCAGGACAGCGCAGCTTTCACCTCGACCTCTGAAGCCGCTACTGGCAACCCTTGGGTGCTGCGGCCAAGCTCGGCCATCTCCAGCACCAAAGCGCCCAAGCGGCCACGGGCTGTTAACCAAGTCACCAGCTCGGTTTGGATGCGGTGGTGCTCAGGCGCGTCGTGCTGTTCACCCAGCAGCAAGACCGGCGCGGTGGCAAATGCTTCAAATTCTGTAGCGCCTGGGGCTTGCCATTTATGGCTTGAGGGCGCATTGAATGCTGAACAAGCAGACAGCAAGCCAAGCAAGAACAGCAGGCAGGTGCGGCGTATGAATGAGGGGCAGGACATCACGCGATACTACGCCCTGACCATGTTGAAAAATGCCTTGTCTGTTGTGGGCACGCTGGGGGTGGCCTGCTTGGGTGCGCAAATTTGCCTGGCCTTGCAAACGCCCCTGCCTTGGATGATTGGCCCCTTGCTGGCCACCGCGCTGGCCTCCATCGTCGGCGCGCCCACCCTGAGTGCCACGCCCTTGCGTAACGCGGCGCAATGCACCGTGGGTTTGGCGCTGGGTTTGTATTTCACGCCCGAGGTCATGCGCCTGGTGGGCAGCTTGTGGTGGGCGATTTTGTTGGGGGTGGTGTGGGCACTGGCTTTGGGTTGGTTGTTCGGTTGTTTTTTGCACCATCTGCATGACCCCAGCCAACCGCGTTTGGACCGGGCCACCACTTTTTTTGCGGGGGCCATAGGCGCCGCGTCGGAGATGACGCTCTTGGCCGAGCGCGCCCAGGGCCGCACCGACTTGGTGGCCTCGGCCCACAGCCTGCGTTTGCTCATGGTCACCGTGCTCATTCCCTTTGCCATGCAGTTCAGCGGCTTGCATGGGCTGGACCGCAGTGGCTTCATCACCCCTGATGTGCGGTGGTGGGGGCTGGCTGGCCTTTATGCGCTGGCTGCGGTTTGCAGCTACCTGCTGGACCGTTATGACCGTGCCAACCCCTGGTTCATGGGCTCGTTGTTGGTGGCCATGGTTCTGACGGCTTGGGATGTGCGCCTGTCCACCTTGCCCGCGTCTTGGGTGAATGCGGCGCAGTTGGTGATTGGGGTGAGCTTGGGGGTACGCTTCACCCGTCAGTTTGTGATGGCAGCACCGCGCTGGTTGGCCCTGGTGGCATTGGGCACCTTGGGCTTGATGGCCTTGTGCGCGGGCTTTGGCATCGTCATGTCGTGGATGACTGATCTGCACCCGGCCACCATGATGCTGGCCACCGCACCGGGCGGCATTGCTGAGATGTCCATCACCGCCAAGGTCTTGCAACTCGGCGCACCCATGGTGACAGCCCTGCAGGTCTCGCGCCTGATGGCGGTGTTGGTCTTGCTTGAGCCGATTTACCGGCGCTTCATCGCAGCGCCTAAAAACTAAAAGCTGTCAGTGCACGGTCACCGGCATTTGCGCCAGACCGGCGTAACCGTCGAGCGTGTCTTCCACCTCTTCTTGGGTGGGCGACTGGCGTTGCCAAGCTTGCAGCTTTTCTTGAAACAGCTCCGCCCACGAGCCGTCCAAGTACACCTCTTTGCCCGAGCGCTTGTCCACAATCTCAAAACCATGACGCACGAGTGCGTGCTCTTGAGGCGTGGTGTCGGCCGCGTTCACTTTAGCCTCCGGGGCCAGGTGGGTGACGGCAAACGTGTCAGATTCGTAGAGCAATTGCATGGCATGACCTCTGTGTGAACACCATGTTAAATGAAGACGACTCGCCAAACTTCAAGAGTTGCTGCAACACCCTATAGGACTCAGGGTTGAGCACTCAGGGTTGAGTGCTTGATTGCAGCAGCTGGTCAATGTAATCGCCGTTGTGTTGCGTCAAACGAATGCGCGCGGGCAAAAAGCCCAGGCTGGGTGCCATCCACAGCTCCACATTCAAGTCGTAAGGCTTCACGGGCGGGCGGGTGAGTTTGTAGGTGGCAAACTTGCCAGCAGGTAGGTCCAGGGTTTCTTCGCCACTCATCAACACCCGCCACATGTCAGCCTCACGCGGGCCAACAGCTTGCAGGCGAATTTCTCCGTCGGGCAGGTAGCGCTGCAAATCACCCCCCAACAAGGACGCCAAAGCGATGAAAGCGCTCAGGTGGTCTTGCGCGCCATTTTGCAAATCGGCTTGCGGGGTGTTGGCACTGAAAATGACTTTGCGCTGCGTCCAATCAAAATGCGCAGCCACTTCAGAGCGCACCTTGTCTGAAAAACGTTGGGGTTGAAGACCGTTGGCGGTGATGTCGCCGCGGCTGGTTTGCACCCGCGAGCCCAGCAAAAATGCGCTGATCTCCAGCCGCGCCTCATAACGCTGCCCGGCAGGTAACCACAGCATCTCACCTTTGGCCGAGTAATTGAAACCCTTGGCCTGCCCCTGCAATTTGTAGAGCAGCTTGAGCGGCCCGGGCACTGCCACTGGTGGGTAGCTGCCAGCTTCGGTGATGACCGGCCCGCTGGGCTTTGTTGCTTCAGCGGCAGAGTCTTTTGCTATGGAATTGGTAGCTGCTTCTTCTTGCTGCTCTTGGCTTGAATTGCTGAAAACCTGTGTGTTGTCTGAAGAGATTGCGGTGGCGCTTGGCGCCTCGGATGCACTTGCTACCTGCGTGCTTGGTGCATCTGAAACATCAAGGCTTGCCGTGCTTGGTGAGTCGACAGCAGAGGGTGGCACGGGAGATGTGGGTGGCTTTGATGGCCTGGGCTTGCTCGCAGCCTTCAAGGTCGTTGAAGGTGCAGGCCGCTCGGGCGCTGGCTGCAACTGCAAAAGCACCGTGGCCGCTTGCGAGGGTGCGCGAGAACCTGGCGAGAGCACGAGGGCGCTCAAGCTGCCGTTGAGCAACCAAAGGTGCGCCAGCAACACCACCAAAGTCAGCAGCCACAGGGCTGTTGGCCAGGGTCGGTGTGGCGCGTTCATAATTTGGGGATCCGCCCTGAACCAAACACCCATGAAACTTGCGACTTACAAAGACGGCTCGCGCGACGGTCAACTCGTCGTGGTCTCACGTGACCTGAGCACAGCCCATTATGCGACGGGCATCGCGCAAACGCTGCAACAAGTGCTGGACGACTGGAACTTCCTCTCGCCGCAACTGCAAGACCTGTCGCACACCCTCAACCAGGGCAAGGCGCGCCACGCTTTCCCGTTTGACCCCGCGATGTGCATGGCCCCGCTGCCCCGCGCCTACCAGTGGTTGGACGGCTCGGTTTACCTGAACCATGCACGGTTGGTGCGCCAGGCCCGCGGCGCGGAGTTGCCCGAGAGTTATCTGAAAGAACCCATGATGTACCAGGGCGGCAGTGATGACCTGAGTGGCCCGCAAGACCCGATCGTGGCGGTGTCGGAAGCGCATGGCATTGACTTTGAAGCTGAGATTGCCGTGGTCACCAGCGATGTACCCATGGGGGTGGACGCCAACCAAGCCTTGGACGCGGTGCGCCTGTTGATGCTGGTCAACGACGTGAGCTTGCGCCATTTGATTCCTGACGAATTGGCCAAGGGCTTTGGCTTTGTGCAAAGCAAACCGGCCACCGCGTTTTCGCCTGTGGCGGTTACGCCCGATGAATTGGGCGAGGCTTGGACTCACGGGCGCCTGAACTTGAGTTTGCAAACCGCTTGGAACGAGCGTACGGTGGGCCTGTGCGACACCGGCCCCGAGATGCAGTTTCATTTTGGTGAGCTCATCGCCCATGCTGCCAAAACCCGTCGTTTGCGTGCCGGCACCATCCTGGGTTCAGGCACGGTGAGCAACCAGGGCAGCGGCCAGGGTGCGCAAATGTCCTGGCCCAAGGGCTACCACTGCATTGCAGAAAAGCGTGCGATGGACATGATCCAAGACGGGCAAGTCCACACCGACTTCATGAAGTTCGGTGACACGGTGCACATTGAGATGAAGGGCAAAGACGGGCAGTCCATCTTTGGCGCCATTCACCAGGAAGTGCGCCAGGCCAACGCGGTTTGAAGGGGTTCAGTGCTCGTGACCGAACTCGTGCTTGCGCTGGCAGGCTAAGCAGCGGCTGGCGTAAGGGCTGAGCTGCAAGCGCGCCAGCGCAATCACCGCGCCGCAGTCGGTGCAAATGCCAAAACGCCCCAGGCGGATGCGCTCGAGCGCGTCGTCAATGTCGTGCAGTTCCTGCGCTTCACGTTCACCCAGGGCGATGTCCAAATCATGCTCGGTGGTGAACTGTGCGCGGTCGTCCATCGCGTTGCTGAAGCGTTCCGCCGCGACTTCGGCGCGCCCCACGGTGCCGCCGCGCTGTTCGCGCAGTTGCGCCAACAGGCTCTCACGCATTTGGCGCAAGGTGGATTCATAGGGTTGGGTGTATCTGAGTTGCATGGTTGCTCTCCTGTGGGGCCTATCTTGCAAGCGCAGCCGCGTGCCTGTGTTGATTGCCGTCAAAATACTTGGCTGGCAAGACCCACAAAAAACTGGAGACCTCATGAACTACGACCACTACCAAACCCTGGCCATCACCCGCCGCGGCCCCAACAACTGCGTGCTCGACATTCAAATGCGTGCGCTCAACGGCAAGCTGCCCACCGCCGACCACAACGGCCACCGCGAGCTCACCGAAATCTGGCGCGATGTGGGGCGTGACGAATCGGTGCGCGTGGCCGTGCTGCGTGGTGAAGGTTTGGGTTTTTCAGGCGGCGGCGATTTGGGCCTGGTGCAAGACATGAGCACCGACTTTGCGGTGCGCAGCCGTGTGTGGCGCGAGGCGCGCGACCTGGTCTACAACATCGTGAACTGCGACACACCGATTGTCAGCGCCATGCACGGCCCGGCTGTGGGCGCGGGGCTGGTGGCCGGCTTGCTGGCTGACATCTCGATCGCCAGCAAAACCGCCAAGATTGTCGATGGCCACACCCGCCTGGGCGTGGCTGCGGGCGACCACGCCGCCATTGTCTGGCCGCTGTTGTGCAGCATGGCCAAGGCCAAGTACCACCTGATGCTGTGCGAGCCCTTGAGCGGCCAAGAAGCGCACGACATTGGCTTGGTGTCCTTGGTGGTGGACGAGGCCGAGCTGTTCAACAAAGCCTACGAGGTGGCCGACCGCCTGGCTAACGGCAGCCAAACCGCCATCCGCTGGACCAAGTACGCCTTGAACAACTGGCTGCGCCAAGCCGGCCCGACCTTTGACACCTCGCTGGCCCTGGAGTTCATGGGCTTTGCTGGCCCCGATGTGCGCGAGGGCGTGGCCTCGTTGCAAGGCAAACGCGCACCCAAATTTGAATGATCATGTTTTGAGATAATCACGCCATGGACCTTCTGCGTCGCGCTCACTTCCTCACCAAGTTGCTCTTGGTGTGGTTTGTCGCGTCGGTGGGGGTGGCCATGGCCTCGCCCCTGCTCAAACCCCAGGGTGCTGAGCTGCTGTGCACCGGCATGGGCAGCATGAAAATGCTCGTCACCGCCATGGACGGCAGCCAGCAGGCCCTGGACCTGCAAGACCCCAAGCTGGGCACCCAGCTCAAAGGCCAGCTGCACACCAGCTTGGACTGCCCGCTGTGTGGCACGGTCTCTGCCCCACCGCCAGTGGCGCGAAGCCTGCCAGCTGTGCAACTGGCTTTGTCTTACGCCCTGCAGCCTGTGCCTGCAGCGCATATCGCGGCACGCACAGCCGCCCCTTTGCCGCCACGCGGCCCACCTGCTCTCTGAAAAAACTGTCTCAGGCGCTTGCCTTTTGGTGGCTCCTGAATTGATAGCGTCATCGTCAATGATTCATTGACCTGCGTTGTGTTTTTTCTTCAGAGATTTACATGCATCGTTCTCCTTTTGCCTTGGCAATGGCCATGGTTTATTTTCAACTGGCCTCGCAGGTTGCAGCTCAAACAGCCACGCAAACCGCAACTCAAACGGTCACTCAAACGGTCACTCCAACGGCAACTTCAGCCCCTGTGAAATCGCTGGGCGTCGTGACCGTCAGCAGCGGCCAACCCACCTCGCTGCCCACCCACATTCCCACCACCATCGAAGGCGTGACGCGCGAGCAGATCGACAACACCGTGGCGGCTTATGACAGCGAAGACGCGCTGCGCTACTTCCCCAGCCTCTTGGTGCGCAAGCGCTACATCGGGGACTACAACCACGCCATGCTTTCCAGCCGGGCCTCGGGCACCAGCAACAGCCCGCGCTCCATGGTGTTTGCCGATGGCATTCCCTTGTCGAACCTGCTGGGCTCAGGCGTGAGCACGCTGAGCTACGCACCGCGCTGGAACATGGTCAGCCCCGAAGAGATCGAGCGGGTCGATGTGATGTACGGCCCCTTCTCGGCCGCCTACCCGGGCAACTCGGTCGGTGCGGTGGTGGACTATGTGACGCGCATGCCCCAAGCGTTCCAAGCCACGGTCAAGCTGCAACACAACATCCAGCCCTTCTCGATGTACAACACCAACGAGACCTATGGCGGCAGCCAAGGCGCGTTCACCTTGGGCAACAAGAGCGGCGACTGGTCTTGGTTTTTGGCGGGCTCACGCACCGACAGCAATGGGCAGCCTTTGACCTTCAAAACGGTCACGCCCTCCACCTCGACCTTGACCACCACCAACGGCAATGTGACAGGCGCCATGCCTGACCGCAACACCAGTGGCGCGCCCATCTATGTGTTGGGCTCAGGCACGCAGTACCACACCATCCAAGACCAGACCAAACTCAAACTGGCCTACGACGTGTCATCCACCCTGAAAGCCACTTACCAATTGGGCCTGTGGCAAAACGCTTCCGAGAATCGCCCCACCACCTACCTGCGCAATGCGGCTGGGCAACCCATTTACAGCGGCTCTTACAGCATCAGCGGTAACAACTACAGCGCTTTGACAGGCACTGACTTTGCGCTGAGCAACGAGCAGTTGCTGCACGCCATGCACGGCCTCTCGCTCAAAACCAACACCCAGGGCGTGTGGGACTGGGAACTGGCTGCCAGCTTGTACGACTACGTCAAAGACGAACGTCGCAACAACGGCGCGACCAACACCAGCAGCAACCCTTTGCCCGGTGCGCTCTCGGGCGGTGCAGGCACGATCGCCAGCGGTAAAGGCTCGGGTTGGAACACCTTGGCTTTGAAAGGCACTTGGCGGCCTGAACATGCTCAGCACGTGGTGGACATGGGCTTGCAACAAGACCAGGGCAATTTGAACTACCGCGTCAACAACACCGACAACTGGATCTCAGGCAGCGCGGGTGTGTTGAACAACGCCTTTGCGGGCAAGTCGAACTTGCTCAGCGCCTTTGCGCAAGACACCTGGTCCTTCGCCCCGAGATGGAAGTCGGTGCTGGGTTTGCGTGCGGAGCAGTGGTCGGTGTTTGACGGGCGCACCGACATTGCGTCTGGCACCAGCAATGCGGCGTCCTCAACCTCTTACAACTTTGAGCGACGTGAAGAGTTTTACCTCTCGCCCAAGGCTGCTATGTCTAACCAATGGCGTGAGGACACGGTGCTCAAAGCCTCCTTAGGTCGCGCGGTGCGCATGCCCACCTTGAGTGAGTTGTATGGCGCGACCACCAACGCCAATTCGCAATTTGTGAACGACCCCAACCTCAAGCCCGAGAAGTCCTGGACCACCGAACTCTCGATGGAAAAAGACACCGGTAGCGGTTTGCTGCGGGTCACCTTCTTCGCTGAAGAAACCAAAGATTCGATCTACAGCCAGATCACTTTTCTGGACAACGGCGGCACCATCAGCCGCATCTCCAACGTGGACCGCATTCTGACCAAAGGTTTGGAGTTGGCCTACAGCGGTTTTGATGTGTTCACCCGCGGCTTGGACCTGTGGGGCAGCATCACCTATGCCGACTCGAAAATTGTGGACAACACCGGCTACGTGGCCAGTGTGGGCGACACCATCGGCAAAATGCAGCCCAACATCCCCACTTGGCGCGCCAGTGCATTGGCCAATTACAAGGTGGACGAGCGTTGGAACGTGGCCGTGGGCGCGCGTTACAGCGGTCCGCAGTTTCGCACGCTCAACAACGCCGATATTTACGGCTACACCTACATGGGCGTGAGCGAGTACTTCACCACCGACATCCGCGCGCGCTACAAGGTTGACAAGCACTGGACCGCGTCATTTGCGATCGACAACCTCAACAGCTACCAGTACTGGAACTTCCACCCCTACCCGCAGCGCAATTACACCTTTGAGCTGAAATACACCCATTGAATTCACCCCATCGAATTCACCGATTGAATGAAAGACAACACATGAAACACATCATCACCCTGGCCTTGAGCTGTTTGAGCGCAGCAGCGCAAGCCCATGTGGTGCTGGCCGAGCCCGTGGCTTTGGCCAACACCTCCTACCGCGCTGCTTTTCGTGTGGGCCATGGCTGCGATGGGCGGCCCACCACCGGCATCCGCGTGAGCTTGCCCGCAGGTTTTCAAGGCGCCAAGCCCATGCCCAAAACCGGCTGGAAGTTGAGTGTGCGAAGCGAAACACTGGCTAAGCCTTATGTGAGCCATGGCAAAACCATCACCGATGATGTGGTGGAGATCACCTGGACCGCCACCTCACCCGAACACGCCTTGCCCGATGCTTGGTACGATGAGTTTGTGCTGCGCGGGCAGCTGGCGGTGCAGGGCGGCCCCCTGTGGTTCAAGGTGCTGCAAACTTGCGACCAAGGTGCCACCGATTGGGCCGAGGTGCCTGGCAATGGCACCAGCACCAAAGGCATGAAAGCCCCCGCCGCTTTGCTCGACGTGATTCCTTCCAACACGGTTCACCACCATTGACCACCAAAATTGACCATGAAAAACATCTTCACCCTCTCAGCCCTCATGTTTGCTCTGGGTTTGGCGCAAGCCCAAAACGTTGAAGTCAAAGACGCCTGGGCGCGCCCCTCGGTGCAGGGCCAGCAGGCCACCGGTGCTTTCATGAAGATCACCGCCAAAGAAAGGTTGCAGCTGCTGTCGGTGTCTTCCCCGGTGGCCGGTGTGTCTGAGGTGCATGAAATGAAAATGGAAGGCGATGTGATGCGCATGCGCGCAGTGAGCGCGCTGGATTTGCCCGCCGGCCAAACCGTGGAGCTCAAGCCAGGTGGCTACCACGTGATGCTGATGAACCTCAAAACGCCTTTGCTTAAAGACACCACCGTGCCCCTGACCCTGGTGTTCAAAGACCCCAAAGGTGTGCAAAGCAAGGTGGAGATCGCCTTGCCCGTGGCCATCCGCGCCCCTGGCACCATGCCATCGGGCACGCCCGGCATGGACCACAGCCAGCACAAACACTGAGCTAAGTAGAGCTACGCACCTGTGCAGGTGCGTGCGAGACCTACACTCCCAAGCAGTTTTGTTTTGGAGTTCTCATGAAAATCGCACGCATCTCGTTGGCTGGTGCCACGCATTTGGCTTTGGTGGACGAAGCCGCTGGGCAAGTCGCCCTGGTGGGTGGTGAGTTGGCCGCGCACGCCAACCCTGTTCTCAACATCATCCAGAACAACATTCCCGCGGCCACCGTGCAAGCGGCAGTCACACAGCGTGTGCCCCTGGGCTCGGTGAAATTCCTCTCGCCCCTGACCGCGTTTTTGCGCAACCCCTTTGCCGTGGGCAAGAACTACCACGAGCACGCCCTGGAGTTCGACAAGTCTGGCTTCAACGCCACCTCGGGCGCTTCGGCCATTCCCGCTTTCCCGCAAATTTTCACCAAGGCCACCCACACCCTGTCTGGCCCGACCGACCCGATCCGTTTCAACCCCAAACAAACCACCTCGGTGGACTACGAGGGTGAAATTGGCGTGGTGATCGGCTCGGTGTGCCAAGGCGTGAGCAAAGCCAATGCCATGAACCATGTGTGGGGCTTTGTCGCCTTGAACGACGTGACCGCCCGCGACATGCAGAAGAACCACGCGCAGTGGTTCTTGGGTAAATCGCTCGACGGTTTCTGCCCATTGGGCCCCTGGATGACCTCGCGCGACGAGGCCCCCACCGACATGACCATGCAGACCTGGGTCAACGGCGAGCAGCGCCAAAACGCCCACATCTCGCAACTCATTTTTGACGTGCCCACCTTGATCGAAACCATGTCCATGGGCATGACCTTGCTGCCCGGCGACATCATCGCCACCGGCACCTCGGTGGGTGTGGGTGTGGGTTTCAACCCGCCCAAGTTCTTGCGTCACGGTGACGTGGTGCGCGTGGCCATCTCGGGCCTGGGCGAGTTGAACAACCCGGTTGAAGAAATCTAAAGTCTTGGAAGGCATCGCCATGCATGACGTCTCACGCCGCCGTTTTCTCGCCACCGCGCAAGCTGCTGGTTTAGGGCTGATGCCCTGGATAGCCCAGGCCCAAGACGAGTACCCGGCCCGTCCGGTCACCATGCTGGTGCCTTTCCCGCCTGGCGGGGTGGCTGACACGGTGGGTCGCCCGGTGGCAGAGGCCATGGGCCGCGCGCTCAAGCAGTCCATGGTGGTGGAGAACAAAGGCGGTGCGGGTGGCGGCATCGGCATGGCCCAGGTGGCCAAGGCCAAGGCCGATGGCTACAACGTGCTGATGGCGCTCTCATCGGTGGTGGTCTTGCCTGAGGCTGACAAGGTGCTCAAGCGCGCCCCCATGTTCACGCTGGACCAACTCAAGCCGGTGGCCCGCTTCACCGCTGACCCCACGGTCTTGGTGGTGCGTGCCGAGAGTCCGTGGAAAACTTTGGCCGAGTTTTTGGCGCATGCCAAGGCCAACCCGGGCGCGGTGACCTTTGGTTCCTCGGGCAACTACGGCACCATGCACGTGCCCATGGAGCAGCTCAAGGCCAGCACCAACACCTTCATGCTGCACGTGCCTTACACCGGCGCTGGCCCGGCCATCATGGCGGTGTTGGCCGGTCAGGTGGATGCGGTCTCCACGGGCCCGTCCAGCGTGGTGCAGCAAATCAAAGCAGGCAAATTGCGCGCGCTGGCGCATTGGGGCGAAGGCCGCTTGAGCGCCTTGCCCGAGGTGCCCAGCCTCAAAGAGCTGGGCTTGCCCATCACCTATTCGCAGTGGTCCGGCATGTTTGTGCCCGCGGGCACGCCCGAGCCGGTGGTGGCCAGGTTGCGCGCTGCCGCCAAAGCGGCGGTGGAAGACCCCCGCGCCAAGCAGGCCCTGGCCTCGGCGGGCAGCAGCTTTCAATACCAAGACGCGCCGGAGTTCGAGCGCTTTGTGCTGCAAGACGCCAAAATCATGGCCGCGGTGGTGCAGCGCATCGGCAAGGTTGAGTAAAGTCACCTCTTGAGGGGTCCCATGCGTTAAGCTTGAGTGACTGCTTCAGAGGAGTGACCATGAGCGACGCTGCATCGTTTGCCAAATTCGTGCCGGGCTTTGACTTTCTGCAAAACCTCTCCAAGGGAACCAGCAGCCCCATGCCGGGTGTGAGCAGTTGGGTGGCCCCCACCCTCGACCCCGAAGAGCTGGAAAAGCGCATCACCGACCTCAAGGCCGTGCTGTTCTGGTTAGAGCAAAACACCACCGCGCTCAAAGCCACCATCCAGGCGCTGGAGGTGCAGAAGATGACCCTGGCGACCTTGAAGGGCATGAACATGGACATGAGCGCCATGGCCAAAGCTTTCCAGTTCCCGGATTTCACGGGTGCCACGCAAGCACAACAAACTCAGCAAGCTCAACAAGACAAGCAAAAAGCCGAGCAAGAAGCCAAGGACAAAGCAGACCAAGCCAAGGCCCGCCAACAGGCCAAAGAAGAAGCGCAAGCTGTCAAACAAGAGGCGGAAAAAAAGCAGGCCAAGGCCGCAGAACCGGCCACCTCCAACTTGGACCCCTTGCAGCTTTGGGGCTCGCTCACGCAGCAGTTTCAGCAAATCGCCAGCCAGGCCTTGCAAGATGTGACCAAAGCGCAGGCATCAGCTTCTGGCGTTGGCGAGGCTTCAGGGGCTGTCAAAAAAGCGGCAACTCAAAAATCAGCGCCTAAAAAAGTAGCTACTCAAAAAATAGCAAAGAAACCAGCTGCCAAAAGGCCTGCAGCCCGAAAGAGCGCATAAATTGCCCATGAAATTGTTTCCGCACGCCCATGCCACCCACCCGCAGTGGGCCATGGCCGCTGGCTTGGTGGTGGCGCAGTTGCGTGCGCAAACCGCCTTGCCCGATTACGCGACCAACCCCACGCTGGCGCTGCTCTACATCACCGACCATTACGCCGCACAAGCCCAAGACATCCTTGAATACCTGCGCAACGAACTGCCCGAGGTGACCGACTGGGTGGGCACCGTGGGTGTGGGGGTGTGCGCCAACAACGTGGAGTATTTTGACGAGCCAGCCCTGAGCGTCATGCTGTGCGACTTGCCCGCCGACCAGTACCGCGTGTTCTCAGGCGTGGCTCCGCTGGGCCTGGGCTTTGAGCCTCACACTGCACTGATTCACGCCGACGGCCACACGCCCGACTTGGCCGAGTTGATTGAAGAAATGGCCGAGCGCACCGACACCGGTTATGTGTTCGGTGGCTTGTCTGCCAGCCGTGGCGACAGCGTGCAGTTCGCGGTGGGGGGCGATGGCTTCATCCGCGGCCAAGGTTTGTCCAAGGGTGTGTTCCATGGTGGCTTGAGTGGCGTGGCCTTTGGGTCTGAGGTGGCCCTGGTCTCGCGCGTCACGCAAGGGTGTTTGCCGGTCTCCAAGTCGCGCACCATCACCGAGGCTGACCGCAACCTGGTGCTCAAGCTCGATGGCCAGCCCGCGCTGGATGTCTTGCTGGATGATTTGAAAGTCTCGCTCGACCAACCGCAACAAGCGTTGGAGAAAGTGCGCGCTACCTTGGTGGGCCTCACAAGTACGCAAGGCCAAGACGAAGCTTTCATTGGTCGCACCGGTAATTTCGGCTCGGACGTGATGGTGCGCCACATCGTCGGGCTCGACCCGCAACGCCGCGGTGTGGCGGTGGCGGACCTGGTGGTCAACGGCACCGAGCTGGCGTTTTGCCAGCGCAACATGCAAGCCGCGCGCGCAGACTTGATGCGCAT
The DNA here is from genome assembly GCA_947454955.1 of Comamonadaceae bacterium. Classification (GTDB taxonomy): domain Bacteria; phylum Pseudomonadota; class Gammaproteobacteria; order Burkholderiales; family Burkholderiaceae_C; genus Hylemonella. The sequence continues at coordinate 15,643 of CANGLW010000022.1, read as the reverse complement.
TTGCGCTGAAATTCGCGAAGAGCTCGAACCTGAAGAATTGCCCCTGGCCACTGCGCAAGCGCTGGACGCGACCCAGGCCGAAGCTGCCCCGCACCCGGCTCGTCGCATGGCTGGCGCGGTGTACGTGAGTTGTTCTGGGCGGGGTGGCCCGCACTTTGGCGGGCCGAGTGCCGAGCTGCAAATTGTGCGGCGTGCTTTGGGCGATGTGCCGCTGGTGGGCTTTTTCGCAGGTGGCGAAATCGCGCGCAACCACCTCTATGGCTACACCGGGGTGCTCACGGTCTTCACCGCTGAAGCCTGAGGGTCTTCACCCCGAGCGGTTGGCTAAGGTTGGTGGGCTTGGTCAGGCTTGGCGGTTCGGGTTACGATCTTGCGCTCTAGATCCACATCAAAACCAAAACCAACACCTACACCGAGGGAGACTCCATGCCAGGTTCAGACATCGAGATCGCACAAGCCGCGAAACTTCAACCCATTCTTCAACTCGGCCAGGAACGCCTGGGCATTCCCGCGCACGCGCTCGAGCCTTACGGCCACTACAAAGCCAAGATTGACCTGAGCTGGCTCGATCAGCACCCGGGCCCCCAAGGCAAGCTGATTTTGGTCACCGCCATCAGCCCCACGCCTGCGGGTGAAGGTAAAACCACCACCACCGTGGGCTTGGGCGATGCGCTCAACCGCATCGGCAAACGCACGGTGATTGCGCTGCGCGAACCGTCGCTCGGCCCGGTGTTTGGTATGAAGGGTGGCGCAGCCGGTGGTGGCTATGCGCAGGTGGTGCCGATGGAGGACATCAACCTGCACTTCACCGGCGACTTCAGCGCGATTGCGCTGGCGCACAACCTGCTCTCGGCCTTGATTGATAACCACATCCACCACGGCAACACGCTGGGCTTTGATGTGCGACGCATCACCTGGAAGCGGGTGGTGGACATGAACGACCGTGCGCTGCGTGACATCGTGGTGTCTTTGGGTGGCCCGGGCAACGGCTTTCCGCGTCAGGATGGTTTTGACATCGTGGTGGCTTCTGAAGTCATGGCGATTTTCTGCCTGGCCACCTCGCGCAAAGATTTGAAAGAGCGCTTGGGCAAAATCATCGTGGGCTACACCCGCGAGCAAACGCCCATCCGCGCCAAAGACCTGCAGGCCCAGGGCGCCATGGCGGCACTCTTGAAAGACGCGATCAAACCCAACTTGGTGCAAACACTCGAGAACAACCCGGCCATCATCCACGGCGGGCCGTTTGCCAACATCGCCCACGGTTGCAACACCATCACCGCCACGCAAGCCGCGTTGAAGCTCGGTGAGTACGTGGTGACCGAGGCCGGTTTTGGTGCGGACCTGGGCGCTGAAAAATTCATCGACATCAAATGCCGTAAGTCGGGCCTCAAACCCGATGCCGCGGTGGTGGTGGCCACGCTGCGCGCGCTCAAACACCACGGCGGTGTGGCGGCTCAAGACCTCAACACGCCAGACCTGGCGGCGCTGGACCGCGGCATGGCCAATTTACAGCGCCACGTGGACAACCTGCGCAGCTTCGGTTTGCCCTGCGTGGTGTCGATCAACCACTTCACCTCTGACACCGCCGAAGAATTGGCCTTGCTCAAGCAGCGCATGCAAGAGCGCGGTGTGCCGGTGGTGGTGGCCCGCCATTGGGCCGATGGCTCGGCGGGTGCAGAAGACCTGGCGCGCGAGGTGGTGAAGCTGGCTGAGTCGGGTCAAGCGCAACTCAAATTTGCCTACGCCGACGAAGACACGCTGTGGGAGAAGATGCGCAAAATCGCCACGCAAATTTATGGCGCGGCAGACATCTCGGCCGATGCGTCGGTGAAAGCAAAAATCGACAAGCTGCAGGCTGATGGCTTTGGGCACTACCCGGTGTGCGTGGCCAAAACCCAGTACTCGTTCTCGACCGACCCCAAGCTGCGCGCCGCCCCCAGCGGTCACGTGGTGAATGTGCGCGAGGTGCGTTTGAGTGCCGGTGCCGAGTTTGTGGTGATGGTCTGCGGCGACATCATGACCATGCCGGGTCTGCCCAAAGAACCCGCATCGCTGCGCATCGACGTGGACGACAACGGCAAAATTTCGGGCCTGTTCTGAAGCTTGCGTTTGCCCTAAGGCCTGCGTTTTTCGCGGCTCAACGCCACAGCACGTCCAGCCGCGCACGCACCTCGGGGGCCATCGCCTCAGGTGAGGTGATGAGCGCGTGCTGCAAAGCGCTGTGGGCCTCAGACACAGGTTGCTCTTGCCCCAGTAACTCGATGGCGCGCGCGGCGATGTGCTGCGCGTTGCTGGCGTTTTTCATCAGGTTTTGAATGGCCGCATCGGCGGTGACATGCGCTTCGCGCGGGTGCCAGCAGTCGTAGTCGGTCACCATGGCCAGGGTGGCATAGGCCATTTGTGCTTCGCGCGCCAACTTGGCCTCGGGCATGTTGGTCATGCCAATCACGCTGGCGTTCATGCTGCGGTACCACTGCGATTCAGCCAGGCTGGAAAACTGCGGCCCTTCCATGCACACATAGCTGCCACCACGGTGCAGTTTGGGTGGCGTTTGCAGGCTAGCAACCGCGCGAGCCAACACATCAGACAAAGCCGAGCACACCGGTTGTGCCATCGACACATGCGCCACCGCACCATTGCCGAAAAAGGTGGAGGCACGGTGTTTGGTCAGGTCCACAAACTGGTCGGGTAGCACCATGTCCAGCGGGGCCAGCTCTTCTTTGAGCGACCCCACCGCCGACATGGAGATGAGGTACTTCACCCCCAGCTGTTTGAAGGCATGCACATTGGCGCGGTATGGCACCTCAGATGGGATGAGGCGGTGGCCACGTGCATGCCGCGCCAAAAACGCCACCTTCACGCCGTGCACCGTGCCGCACATGAAGCTGTCAGACGGGGCGCCAAAAGGCGTGTCCATCTGCACCTCTTGCACATTCTGCAAGGCGTCCATGTTGTAGAGGCCGCTGCCGCCAATCACGCCGACCAGAGCTTGGGTCATGAGCTGTCCTTGTGTCGGGGCCACCTGGCCCCATGCTGGGTTAGATAGTTTGAGTGTAATGAAAGGTTCAAGGTATTAGGCTAGACTTTCATGCTGCTTTTCCAGTCTTTGGACGGGCACCGAATTGCTACAAATGCCCTATGCATGCCACCCTTCCCTTACTTGAAATTCAAGGCTTTCCCGCCATCCGCCGCGAGCGTTTGACCACCCTGCAGCTCAACCTGGGTTACAAGTGCAACCAATCGTGCGTGCACTGCCACGTGAACGCCGGCCCCAACCGCACCGAGATGATGGACGAGGCCACCATCGACCTGGTGCTTGAGGTCATCAAAGCGCGCGACATTGAAACCCTGGACCTCACCGGCGGTGCGCCCGAGCTGCACCCCTCATTCAAGCGTCTGGTGCGTGAAGCGCGCGCTTTGGGTGTGCAGGTCATTGACCGCTGCAACCTCACCATTTTGTTCGAGCCCGGCCATGAAGACCTGGCTGACTTTTTGGCTGAACAAGGGGTGCAGGTGGTGGCTTCCCTGCCTTGCTACTCGCTGGACAATGTGGACAAGCAGCGTGGCGCGGGGGTGTTTGACAAAAGCATCGCCGGCTTGCAGCGTCTCAACGCTTTGGGTTACGGCAAGCCGGGCACGGGCCTCACACTCAACCTGGTTTACAACCCGCAAGGCGCGGTGTTGCCGCCTGCGCAAGCGCAACTCAAGGCGGACTACCAACGTGAATTGGGCGCCAACTTTGGCATCGTCTTCAATGACCTGTATGCCTTGGCCAACATGCCCATCCAGCGCTTTGGCTCGATGTTGATTTCCAAAGGTCAGTTCAACAACTACATGACCTTGCTGCAGCAAAACCATGCCGATGCCAACCTGGCGCATGTGATGTGCCGCAGCCTCATCAGCGTGGACTGGCAAGGCCACTTGTTCGATTGTGATTTCAACCAGCAGCTTGAACTGCCCATGCCCCCCATGCAGGTGTTGGACATCAGCCCAGTGCATCGCCCCCACTTGCGCGACTTGCTGTTCAAAAACCCGCTGGGTGCAGCCATCCGCGTGGCAGACCACTGCTACGGTTGCACCGCTGGTGCGGGTAGCAGCTGTGGTGGTGCGCTCAACGCTTAGCCATGCAACTGGCCATCGTCGTACCTGTGCTCAACGAGGCGGCCAACCTACCGGCGCTGCATGCGCATCTGCAACAAATCGCTGTGAATGCCGAGGTGATCTTGGTCGATGGTGGCAGCACCGATGACACCGTGCACCTGGCACGCTCCGCTGGCCTGAACGTGGTGCATGCATCGCGCGGTCGCGCGCGTCAGATGAACGCAGGCGCCCTGGCCACGCAAGCGCCGCATCTGCTTTTTTTGCATGCTGACACCCAACTGCCTGAAGCCGCTTTGGCCCGTGTTCAAGAGGCCTTGCAACACCGCGCCTGGGGCCGCTTTGATGTGCAGATTCAAGGCCAAGCCAAGATGCTGCGTGTGGTGGCTGCGTTGATGAACTGGCGTTCACGCCTGACAGGCATTGCCACGGGCGACCAAGCAATGTTCATGACGCGTCAGGCCTATCTGCAAGCGGGTGGTTTTCCTGATCAGCCTTTGATGGAAGACATCGAGATGTCTGCAGCCCTCAAAGCCATCAGCGCACCGGCATGTTTGCGCTACCAGGTCATCACCTCGGGTCGGCGCTGGGAACAGCGTGGCGTGTGGCGCACCATTTTTTTGATGTGGCGTTTGCGTCTGGCTTATTGGCTGGGTGCACCCGCTGAGTCTTTGGCACGCGCATACCGCTGACATGACCACGCAATTGGTGATCATGGCCAAAGCGCCTTTGGCCGGTCAGGTGAAAACCAGGCTCATCCCGGCCTTGGGTGCGCCAGGCGCTGCCCAATTGGCGCAGCGCATGTTGGCGCGCACGGTGGCTGCAGCCTTAGCCGCGCGGGGTGACCACATTCATGGCGTGACCATTTGCGCATCGCCCGATCCGCAAGCCCCTGCCTGGTCGTCACTGGGTTTGCCGTCCGACTTGAACTGGTCGGCCCAAGGTGATGGCGATTTGGGTCAACGCATGTCGCGTGCTGTGCAAAGCGCGCTATCAAAAAAAGAGCAAGTCTTACTCATTGGCACTGACCTGCCACAGCTGACCAGCGAGCTGTTGCAAAGCGCAGCGAAAACCTTGCTCACGCATGAGGCGTGCCTCTTGCCCACAGCCGATGGCGGCTATGGTTTGCTGGGTTTGAGAGCTTGGCAAGCTGTGTTTGACGACATGCCCTGGAGCACGCCCAAGGTGTGCGCCTTGACCCTTCAACGCTTGTCCCACACCTCGGTGTGGGTGGGGCCGACCTTGCATGACATCGATGAGCCTGCGGATCTGTTGCATTGGCCTGACCAAGCGCTGATCACAGCGCTAAAAACTGGGGCTCAGCATGTGGCTTAAGACGCTGATGGCGATGCTGCTGGCCAGCCTGATGTCGCATGCCTCAGCGCAAGTGGTGTGGGCCGGTCGTTTTCAGGCGCCTGCGGGTCAACTGCCCAAGCCTTGGCGGGTGGTGCCCATCAACAAGCTCAAACCCACGGCTTATCAGGCTGTGGTGTGGGAGGGCGTGAATGCGGTGGAAGCGCGCGCAGAGGCCAGCATGGCCTTGCTGGCGCGCGAGGTGAAGGTGGATTTGTCGCAAACCCCGGTGTTGTGCTGGCGTTGGCGGGTAGAGCGCCTGGTTCAGCAGGCCGACATGTTCAAGAAGTCGGGTGATGATTACCCGGCCAGGGTCTACGTGGCGTTTGATTTGCCTTCGGCCAGCATGAGTTTGGCCACACGCGCCAAGCTCAAAATCGCGCGTACGATTTACAGCGACTTGGTGCCCGATGGCGCCATCAACTATGTGTGGGACAAAGACAACCCGGTGGGCACTTTGCATCCCAATGTCTACACCGACCGAGCGCACATGAAAGTCCAACGCAGCGGCGCAGCGCAACTGGGACAGTGGGTCAGCGAGCGTGTGAATGTGTGGGACGACGCACAACGTGTGTTCGGCCCCATCAACCTGCAAGATGTGCGATTGACCTTGCTGGCCGTGGCGGCTGACACCGACAACACCGGTGAATCTGTGCGCTCTGGATTTGCTGATCTGCATTTTGTGTCAACCGATTCGCCGTGCGACTTTCCCTCTCTGTTACCTTGAATGCCATGCTGAGCTGTACCCGATTTTTATTGCTAAGTCTTTTGTCCTTGTTGAGCTTGTGCCTGCCTTGGCAAGCTGCTGCGAAAGAACCTTTGCGTTTGGGCGTGGGCTTGTTTCAACCCGACAAAGAAAAGAACGATGCGACCTACCAACCCCTGGCGGCTTACCTGGCCAGCAAGTTGGGTCGGGAGGTGCAATTGCGCACGGTTGACAGTTGGGAGGGCTTGGCCAAATCTCTGGCCAACGGCGAAACCGATTTGGCCCTGATGGGGCCTTGGGGTTATGTGCTGGCCAACCACGAGGCCGGTGCCCAAGCGGTGGCCACGATTCTTTACGATGGCAAGCCCGAGTACCACGCCATCATGGTCACGCACCCCAAGTCGGGCATCAAAACCGTGGCGGACCTCAAGGGTAAAACGTTCGCCTTTGGCGACAAAGGCTCCACATCCGGCTACCTGATTCCTTTGCACTATTTCATGACGCAAGGCATCAACCCAGAGCGTTATTTTTCCAAAGTGCTTTACACCAAACACCAGGCCATTGAGACGCAAGTCACGCAAGGTTTGCTCGATGCCGGTGCAGACTACAACCGCAACCGCAACGCCATGATTGAAGAGGGCCTCATCAAGGCTGATCAATCGGTGGTGATTTGGCAATCTGCGCCCCTGCCCAATGACGCGTTCGCCGTGAGCAAGTCTGTCTTTGCTGACAAAGCGTTGGTGGGTCAATTGCAAGCCGCCTTAGCGGCTGTGGGGCCAGCCTTGAAGCAGCAGCCCAACTTGCTGCCCACGCACTACACCGGTTTTGTCAGCAAAGACAACACGTACTACAAACCCATTCGCGATGCAGGCCTTGCCACAGGCAAGCTGCAGGCCAAGTAAAGCGTGACGTTGCGTTGACATGGCGAGCTTGTCGGGACCACTGAGTTTGCGTGGGCGCTTGGGCTTTTTCAGCTTGGTGCTTGTGTATGCCGCGCTGGTGGTGGCCTGCCTGAGTTCGCTGTGGCTTGATGGTGATGTGAGCCTGGGCCGTCAGCCTCTTCAGAACCTCATCAAGACCGCGCAGGACTTTGCGCACCCCAGCTTTCTGGACCTGTGGTGGGGCAACCCGGCGCTGGAATACAAAAACGACGAGGGTCGGGTCTTGCGTGTGGAGAACCGCCCGCAGTTGGAACGCGAGTACTTGGCCGGCCTGGCGCGCGCTGCCTGGGTCACCTTGAAAATTGCCACGCTGGGTTCCTTGTTGGGCGCCTTGCTGGCCTTACCTTTGGCGGTGCTCACCGCACGTAACCTGCATGCGCCTCAGTTGTTGGCTGCCATGGCCAATGGGGTGCTCAACACCGCGCGTGCCATTCACACCCTGGTGTTTGGCCTGGTGTTGGTGGGCATTGTGGGTTTGGGGCCCACCGCTGGCATTTTGGCGATTGCGCTGCACAGCATGGGCACCTATGGCAAGTTGTTTGCTGAAAGCATGGAGTCGCTGGACATGGCCGCGGTGGATGCGGTGCGCAGCGTGGGTGCCACACCTGCCCAGGTGTTTTTCAATGCGGTGTGGCCTGCGGTGTTGCCGCAGTTGGTGTCCAGCCATTTGTATGTGTGGGAGTTCAACATCCGTGACTCCACCATCCTGGGGCTGATTGGCGCTGGGGGCTTGGGGCTGTTGATCACCGAAGCCACCTCACTCTTTCAATGGGGACGCTTGGCCACGGTGCTCATCGTCATCGTGCTCATGGTCGCTGCTTTCGATGCCATGAGCCGGCGCATTCGGCAGGCCTTGCTATGAGCGCGGCGGTGGTGAGCCTGCATGATGTGCGTTGTGAGGTGCAGGGCCGAATCATTTTGCAGATTGACCATCTGCATGTACACGCTGGTGAGCGTGTGGCTGTGGTGGGGCACAACGGCGCTGGCAAATCAACGCTGTTGAAAGTGTTGAGTGGCCTGGTTCCTATTTCGCAGGGACGGGTGCAGGTGTTGGGTGCGCATGTGAGCCCTGGCATGCGCCAGCAAGATTTGCGTGCCTTGCGCTCGAAGGTCGGGCATCTGTGGCAAGGGCTGCATTTGGTGGGGCGCTTGCGTGCGCTGGACAATGTGTTGATCGGCGCTTTGGGTCGCATCAGGGGCTGGCGCAGTTGGCTGCGCCTGTATGCCGCGCCAGAACAAGCCTTGGCGCGTTTGGCACTGGAACGTGTGGGGGCTGCTGACCTGGCGGATGTGCGGTGTGACCAACTCTCAGGTGGTGAGCGACAGAAAGTGGCTCTGGCGCGTTTGCTCATGCAAGGCCCTGAGCTGGTGCTGGCCGATGAGCCCACTGCCGCACTCGACCCGGTGGCTGCGGCGCAGTCATGCGCGCAGTTGTTTCAAGCGGCACAACAAGCCACACTCATCACCGTGGTTCACAACACCGCCCTCTTGCCACTGCTGGCCGACCGTGTGATAGGGTTGCGCCAAGGACGCGTGATGTTTGACCTGCCAACTGCACAGGTCAACGACACGGTGTTGAACCAGCTCTACCAAACCCCATGACACTCGGACGCAGCTGCCCTTTGTCTTACCGCTACGGCCCGCAAGCGCTGGCCAAAGCGCCATTGCGTCAGGCCCATACCTTGTATGTGGTGGGGGGCTTGTACGGCAATGTGCCAGCACTCGATGCGCTCGACCAGCTGTTGGCGCAAGAACCAGGGCCCGTGACGATGTGTTTCAACGGCGACTTCAACTGGTTCAATGTGGACGCTGCCATGCTGCGCGAGGTCAATACCCGCGTGCTGCAACACGATGCGATTGCCGGCAATGTAGAAGCCGAGTTGTGCACCGCTTTGGATGATGCGGGCTGCGGCTGTGCCTACCCTGAGTCAGTCGGTGCTGAGGTGGTGGCGCGTTCCAACCGCATCCATGCGCGGCTCAAAGCCGCCTTGCATCAACACCCAGACTTGCGTGAGTGTTTGTCGGCTTTGCCCATGCATGCGCGCTACGAGGTCTCGGGCTTGCGCGTGGCCGTTGTTCATGGCGATGCAGAGTCGCTGGCCGGCTGGGGCTTTGATCACAGCGCGCTCACGGAGCTGCACAACGATGCGTGGCTTGCACGGATGTTCGAAGAAGCGCAGGTGGATGTGTTTGCATCGAGCCACACATGCGTGCCTGTGCTCAAGCAACACACACATGGCGTTGTCATCAACAACGGGGCTGCAGGCATGCCCAATTTTTCTGGTCGCCGGCAAGGGCTCATCACCCGCATCAGCTCGGTGCCTTCACCACAGGCGCTGTATGGTGTGGTGAAAGCCGGTGTGCATCTCCAGGCATTGCCGTTGGTCTACGATGCCGCGCGTTGGGAACAAGACTTTTTGACGCAGTGGCCGTCTGGGTCTGATGCGCATGTGTCGTACTTCACGCGCATTCAGGGTCAACTAGGTTTTGAGCCTGAGCAGGCGTTGGCCTAGCGGTTTGAGCAAGGGCAAGCTGGTCAGCAAGACCAGTAGCATCAACGCCCCCAACATGTGTGGCGACCACAGGTCTTCCAGGGTTTGCAATTGCGCCAATTGAACACCTGCATGCACATACACCGCTGTGCCCGGCAGCATGCCAGCAAAACTGGCCACAGCAAAACGCGTGGCAGACAGGCGGGTCAAACCACACAAAATGTTCAAAGGCACAAAAGGAATGAGGGGCACCAACCTCAGCCACAGCACATAAAGCCATCCATGCTGCGCCAGGCCCGCATTGACCTCTTGGAGTTGCGTGTGCCACCGCTGTTCGGTGCGCGCACGCCAACCCCAACGCACAGCCAGCATGGTCAGTGTGGCGCCTAACGCTGAAGCGAGGGTGGCCAGCAAAGTGCCTGCCCACAAGCCCAGGCTTGCGCCACTGAGCAGCATCAAAACAGCCGCCCCGGGCAAGCACAGCGCGGTGATGACGGTGAAGACCGCCAGGTAAGCCAGGCTGAGCAGAACCGGGTGGCTGGCGTACAAAGCATCGAACTGCAGCTGCCAGGTTTGCAGATCAGACAAGGCCGGGCTGAAGCTGAGCCAATCGGTCATGTGGCAAGCGTTAAGCGTCGATCAACACCACCGGCTCGAGGGCCTCACCCATGGGAAGAATGCGACCGATGATCGCGGTTTGGATGTAACCTGCCGCACGCAGTTTGGCCACACAAGCCTGCACCTGATCGGCCGGCACGGTGGCCAGCAAGCCACCTGCGGTTTGCGGGTCAAACAGCAAGGGGTAACGCGGGTGGTGGATGAAGTCTTCCTGGTTGCGCAGCGCACGGCGCAAGCGCACATTGGCTGGTTGCAGCGAACTCACAATACCTGCTGCTATGGTTTCTGTAGCGCCTTCGAGCAAAGGCAAAGCCGCTAAATTCAGCTCGGCGTCCACGCCCGAAGGTTTGGTCATTTCAACCAGGTGACCTAAGAGGCCAAAGCCGGTGAGGTCTGTGCAGGCGGTGGCACCAAATTCACGCAGGATGTCCGAGCCCTGGCGGTTGCTCATGGCCATGCTGGCCAAGGCCGCATCGATCCAGCGTCCTTTGGTGGCCAGTTTGGCGTGCGCGGCAAACAAGGTGCCGGTGCCGATGGGTTTGGTGAGGATCAGAACATCACCCACCTGCATGCCACCTTTGCGCATCAGGCCTGGTGTGTTCTCGTCAATCAGGCCGTTCACCGCAAAGCCCAAAGCCAGCTCAGCACCTTCGCCGGTGTGGCCGCCGACCAAGGCGCAACCGGCGTCGTTGAGCACTTCCACCGCGCCGGTCATCATTTGGAACAACAACTCTTCGACCTTGTGTTCCAGCCCCGGTGGCACGGTGGCAATGGCGGTGGCTGTTTGCGCTTGCGCGCCCATGGCAAAAATATCGCCCAGCGCATGGTTGGCCGCAATGCGGCCAAACAGGTAAGGGTCGTCCACAAAGGCGCGGAAAAAATCGACCGAGTGCACCAAGGCTTTGCCCGGGGGTATGCGCACCACCGCTGCATCGTCGGGGTCTTTGAGGCCGATGAGCACATCGTCGCGATGCACCACATTCAATTGCCCCAAGGCACGCGACAGCACAGTGGCGCCCACCTTGGCGCCGCAACCGCCGCAGCGCATGGCCATGGCAGAGATGGCCTGCAAGGATTCTTCCGAGCTCATTTTCAGGGCTGTGTTCGCGGTGGTGTTCGCCGGCTGCGGGCTCATGGGCGGGAATTCAGAGAACTTGCGCATGAAGCGCCGATCGATCCAATCTTTCCAACGCCAAACCCAGGCGCCCGCCCAACCCCAGTTGCCGCGCGAAGCCACCGCATAACGGTTGCCGGTGCTGATCAGCGCCAGCCAATGTTTTTGCGGCTCGTACGTTTGCAAAGGTTCATCGCGCAACGCTGCTCTTAAGTTGTCCGCCAACACAGGGCCCATGCGCACCGCAAACACCCCGGCTTTTTCTAGGGGGTGATCGCGCATGGTGGCGATGTCACCGGCTGCAAAAATCAAGGCGTCGTCGGGCGTTTGCAGCTTGTTGTTGACCAGGATGAAGCCTTCACGGTCCAGGCTCAGGCCCGTGTTTTTCAACCAAGGTGCACCGCCGGCCTGGGTCACCCAGATCACCTCATCGGCATCAAACTGTTGACCGTCTTTGCAAATCAAGAGCCCACGGTCCACGCGGGTGACCTCGGCGTTGAGGTGAACGTTCACATCACGCTCGCGCAGCACGCGCTCAAATGTTTGGCGTACCCGCGGGTTGTGGGTGGGCAAAATATGTGCGCCGGCATGCACCAGAGCAAACTGCAGCATGTTGACGTCGCGCCCCAGGGCTTTGAGTTCTGCGCGCAAACGGTGTTGCATGGCCAGCAGCAACTCCACGCCGCCGGCCCCACCACCCACCACGGCAATGCGCAGCGGACCACGGGTGTGGTTTTGCACGCGTGACAACAGAGCTTGCCAACGCACATTGAAGCCATGGATGGGTTTGACCGGCACGGCCAACTCCGAGCCGCTGACCTTGAGTTGCGGGGTTGAACCGATGTTGATGGACAGCAGGTCGTAAGCCACCGGCGGGCGGTTGCGACAGATGACTTTGCGTTGTGCGCGGTCGATGCCGATCACCTCGTCGCGAAACAAGCGGGCCCCGGCAAACATGCACAAGCGCCCCAGGTCGATGTGCACATCGTCGTAGCTGTAGTGACCCGCGACATACCCAGGCAACATGCCCGAGTAGGGGGTGTGCACATCGGTGCAGATGACGGTCAGGCGCACACCTGGTTCGGGCTTCATGCCAAAGCGTTTGAGCACGCCCACATGGCTGTGTCCCCCGCCAATCAGGATGATGTCGCGCACCACCGGTTGCGAAGTTGATTTCATGTTCTCTTATGTATCAAATGGCTCACCAGGTCCAACAACGCGGATCGTTCAGCCTGTGGCGCAAACAAGGGCGCACGCAAGGCACATTGCCGGGCCAGGTGTTGGAGAAAACCGCGCTCATGTGCGGCCCTTTTCAAACACTGTGCCAGACCCTGTGCGTCACCCGCCTCAAAGTAACCATCGTAGTCTGCGCCGAGCATGCCCACATTGCCGTCGATGCGCGAAGCGATCACCGGCGTGCCGCTGCACACCGCTTCCATCACCACATGCGCGCCGCCTTCCATGCGGCTGGCATGCACCAGCACGTGGGCGGCAGCGATGCGTTTGCGCGTTGCTTCGTGCGGTAGCGCGCCCAGCCAGCGGTAATGCGGATGGGTTTGCATGGTGTGGCGGGCTTGCTGACCCAGGGTGTCATCCAAGGCCGCGCCAACATGGTCAATCAGGATGTGCTCTTCTTTTTGAAGCAGCCCAGCACACGCCATCAAGGTTTGCGGGTCTTTTTCTGCGCGCAAATGGCCCACCATGAGCGCGCGCAGATGCCGCTGGGTTTTGGTCTGCGCTTGGCGTGAGCGTGTGGACTGGATGATCACCCGCGTGCGGGCCTTCAAATCTGCGGGCAGTGCATCCACACCCAGCGGCTGCAACACCACGAGCTGTCGCGCCAGTCGCAAAGACTGCTGGGCACTGGCATCTTCTTGGATGTCGCGGTACAGGTCGGTGCCGGTGAGCACCACGCCCAGGCCTGGCGATCCTTCTGCGGGGGCGCCATGACGCTGCGCCCAGGCTTGAATGGCGGGTGCGGATCGTTTGGCGTGCAGTGCAAGCATCACCGCATCATCTTGGGCTTGCTCATCTGGCCAGGCTTTGACAATCCTCACCGCGTATTGCGATTGCAAGAAACCTTGCCAGCGCCGAGCCGTCTGCCAGTTGCCGTTGTTGGCATCTGACAATGCAGGGCTGACGATGACCACGCGTTGGGGCATGGCTTAACGGGCGCTTGCCCACATCACCGCAAAGCGGCCATGGGCGGGGTCATGCGCATCGGTCCACACCTGAGGCTTGGCGAAACCTGCTTGCTGCAGAAGTTCTGAAAAACTTGCCACCGTCCATTTGTAAGAGTTCTCGGTGTGGATGCGTTCGTCTTTGGCAAAGTCTCGGCTGCCACCCGGCCAGGTGACGGTCAGGTCGCGGTTGGCCAGCAAGTGCATTTCAATGCGCGAGTCTTTGGGGTTGAACAGCGCCAGGTGCCGCCAATCGGCCAGACGCAAATCGCTGCCCACCACGCGGTTGATGTGGGGCAGGAGGTTGCGGTTGAACGCCGCAGTCACGCCCAGCGCGTCGTCGTAGGCGGCTTGGAGTTCGGCATGGTCTTTGACCAGGTCAACCCCAATGAGCAAACCACTGTGAGATGCGCTGCCACAAGCTTGATGCGCGTCTTGCAGGAAGCTCAGAGCCTGTTCAGGCGTGAAGTTGCCAATGCTCGAGCCTGGGTAGAACAAGATGCGCGGGTCTTGGGGGCTACCTGCCTGTGCAGGCAGTCGCAGGCTACTGGAGAAATCCAGCCCGATGCCCATCATGTCGAGCTCGGGGTATTGGCGTTGCAGGCACTCGAGCGCACCGCGTAAAAAGTCGACCGAAATATCCACCGCCACATAGCGCTTGGGGGCAAAGCGATCGAACAACGCCGCAGCCTTGTTGCAATTGCCCGCACCCAGGTCGATCAAGGTGGCATGAGGCGGCACACAGGCGGCCATGGCGGCGCCATGCGTTTTGAAAATCGCAGCTTCGGTGCGGGTGGGGTAGTACTCGGGCAGTTCGGTGATGGCCTCAAACAAGCGTGAACCCAGCGCGTCGTACAGGAACTTCGGGGAGGTATGCGCCTTCGGTGCGCTCAAGCCCTGAATCAATTCGTCGCGGATGGCCGCATGGTCGTCGTGATGGATTTGTAGGAATTCGGGAGTTTTCATGTCTGCGTCCAACGTCAAGCCATGATACTGACCGATGGGCAGAGAGCCAAAACCTTGATAAGCACAGCAGATTACAAGGACATTCAGAGCCACTTAGGATGCGCCCATGAGATTTTTCAGGCGAAGTGTGATCCTGGTGCTGGCCATGTGGTTCACCCCCATGGTTTGGGCCGATGCGGCCATCACCCCTTGGCCCAAGGGCAAGGCCGTGCCGGCCCTGGAGTTGGCCGACCTGGATGGGCGCCCATGGAGCCTAGAGCAACTGCGCGGCAAGGTGGTCTTGCTCAATTTTTGGGCCACCTGGTGTGAGCCCTGTCGCCAGGAAATGCCTTCTTTGGTGGCCTTGAGCCGGCAATACCCGGAGCGATTGGTGGTGCTGGCAGTGAACTACCAGGAAAATCCAGCGAAAATCAACCGCTTTTTAGAGGCTGTGCCTTTGAGCTTTCCGGTATTGTTAGACCGTGATGGTTCAACCACCAAGGCGTGGACACGTCGTATCTTTCCCACCTCCGTGTTGTTGGATGTGCGTGGTCAACCTCAGGTGATGGTTTTAGGTGAATTTGATTGGGCGGGACCCCAGGCGCAGCGACTCATCAGTCCGTTGATCAAGCCTGCCTCCGCTCAAGTGTCTGTGTTGCGCGAACTTAAGGAGTAAGCATGGTCAATCGTCGTCAATTCGTTCAGGCCGCCTCGGCCCTGGCCTTGCCCGGTGTGGCGGGCACTGCCCTGGCGCAAGAGCGCCAGTTCAACCCCCAGCCCGGAACCTGGCGTGAGTTTGAGTTCACCACCCGCGTTGAGGTGGCTGTAGCCAAAGGCACCACCCGTGTGTGGTTGCCCGTGCCCTCGATCAACACCGACTACCAGCAGTCGCTTGACAGCACCTGGAGTGGCAATGCCACGAAAACCGAGTTGGTGTCAGATGCCAAATACGGCGCGCGCATGTTGGTCGCTGAATTTGCACCGACCATCGACAAGCCCGTGCTGGAGCTGACCAGCCGTATCCGCTCCCAAAACCGCAGCAACGACTTTGCGCAAAAAACCGTGGTCAAAGAAGACCCGCTGTCGCTCAAAACCTGGGTGCAAGCCACCGAACTCATGCCCACCGATGGCATCGTGCTGCAAACCGCCAAAGAGATCACCAAAGGCGCGCGCACCGATGTGGACAAGGCCCGTGC
>CANGLW010000021.1 GCA_947454955.1 Comamonadaceae bacterium | reverse complement strand
TTTGGTCGCCTGACCGATGGCGGCCGCTTGACGGTGGACCTGGACGACAAGGACGAGAGCAAAACCGAGGTGCTGCTCGATATCCAGCCTTTGCCGAAGAAAGAAGGCAAGGCCAAGCCTGAGGAAGCCACGGCGGGTTAAATCTTGGTCCTCTAACTTCTAAGTTTAGAAGTCAAAAAGCCCGTCAGGCCTTGCCTTGGCGGGCTTTTTTGCTATGAAATTCGTAGCTTAACGTGTCAACGGAAACCCACCCGGTCCAGCATTTGCTGAACCTTGATTTGGTTCGCACCCACCGCGCTGATCGGGATCGTTTCGCTTTTGAAATTGCCACCGGTCATGGCTTGCAGGGCCGGGTTGCTTAAAGAAACGCCCTTGGCCACCGGCCACTCGTTGTTGCCGTTGGCAAAGTGTTCCTGCGCTGAGGGGCTGGCCAGGTACTCGAGGAACTTGATGGCGTTGGCGTTGTTCTTGGCGTACTTGGCCATGGCACCGCCGGCAATGTTCACATGCGTGCCCCAGGTGTTTTGGTTGGGGAAGACCACACCAATTTTTTCCACCACCGCTTTGTCCTCGGCCGAGGTGGAACGCATCAAACGCGCCAGGTAGTAGGTGTTGGTGACCGCTACCGCGCACTCGCCCGAGGCCACGGCGCGGATCTGGTCGGTGTCGCCGCCCTTGGGTGCGCGCGCCATGTTGGCCACCATGCCTTTGAGCCAGTCTTCGGTGGCTTTGTCGCCCAGGTGTTCCATGACCGCGCCAAACAGCGAGAGGTTGTAGGGGTGCGAGCCCGAGCGGATGCACAGGCGACCTTTGTTTTTCGCATCGCCCAGCTCTTCGTAGGTGTCCACATCGTCGCGGTTCACGCGGGCTTTGTCGTACACCACCACGCGGGCTCGGGTGGAAAAACCAAACCAGGCCACGCCGCCATCAACGGTTTTGGCGTGGTACTGCGCTGGAATGGCGGCTTGCAGGGCGGCAGACTTGACCGGCGCAAACAAGCCGTCGTTCTCGCCTTTGACCAGGCGCGCGGCATCGACCAGCAAAATCACATCGGCCGGGGAGGCTGAGCCTTCGGCCTTGAGGCGGGCCAGGATGCCAGCATCGTCCGCGTCCACCCGGTTGATTTTGATGCCGGTAGACTTGGTGAAGTTGCCGTACAGCGCCTCATCCGTGGGATAGTGGCGTGCCGAGTAGATGTTGAGGGTGGCTTCCTGGGCTTGGCTCTGTAGGGGAGCGGCCAAAGCAGCGAGCAGCAGGCCAGCGCCGATCAGGCTTTGAGTCAGACTTAGGGTCAGGCTTGGGGTCAGGCTTGGGGTCTGTGGGCTTGACAGCTTAGGGAACAGCGTTTGAGGCATTTGTTTTTGGACTCAGGGAAAAGAATGACAGCAGAGATCATGTTACAACAAACGAGAATCATTATCAATAAGTCCTGGCGAATGACCATGTTGGGTCTGGTGGCTGCGGTGTTGCTGGGTTGCAGCACCGCACCGGTCAATCAAGCGCCCAGCAAGCCCGCGCCCAGCCCTGCGGTTGCCGGCTCGACGGACCGCACGCAGCCCGGCACCAACGGCGCCGCTAAAGACCTGTCCAACGACGCACCCCCTGCGGTCGTCACGCCGCCACCGCCTAAACCGGTACGCATCGGCCTGGCTCTGGGAGGCGGGGCGGCGCGCGGCTTTGCCCATGTGGGGGTGATTCAGGTCTTGGAAGAGCACGGCATCAAGCCCAGCTTGGTCACCGGCACCTCAGCCGGCAGCCTGGTGGCGGCGTTTTACGCCAGCGGCAAAACCGGCGCGCAGCTGCAGCATGTGGCTGAAACCATGGACGAGGCCGCCTTCACCGACTGGACGCTGCCCATCTTCAGCCGCGGTATTTTGCGTGGCGACGCGCTGGCCAAATATGTGCAAAACCAGGTCAACAGCCGTTTGATCGAAGACATGCCGCTGCCCCTGGGCATCGTGGCCACCGACCTGCAAAACGGGCAGGGCGTGCTGTTCCGTCGGGGCGACACGGCCACTGCGGTACGCGCCTCAAGTGCGGTGCCGGCTATTTTTCAGCCGGTGCGCATAGGCAGCCGCGAGTATGTGGATGGCGGCTTGGTCTCGCCCGTGCCGGTGCGTTTTGCCAAGCAAATGGGCGCTGACTTTGTGATTGCGGTGGACATTTCCACCCCGCCCGAGTCCAGCCCCTCGGGCGACACGTTCCAGATCTTGATGCAGACCTTCAACATCATGGGCAAAAGCATCAACAACCTGGAACTGCGCGAGGCCGATGTGGTGGTGCGCCCCTCGTTGGTTGGGGTGGGCAGCGCCGACTTCAACGCCCGCAAACGCTCGATTGCTGCAGGCCGCGCGGCCATGCAGCTGCGCCTGCCCGAGCTCAAGCTTGCCCTGGAAGCACGCGCGCGCTAAGTACCAACAAAAAAAAGGCCTCGTCAGAGACGAGGCCTTGAAGGGATCCCTGAACCACGATGGTTTCGAAAGGACCCGAGGAGACAATCAGTGGGCAGTGTTTTTCAACGTCTGCCGATGATGTGAATTGTATCAGGGTTTTCCCTTGTTGGCGTGAAAAATTCACACCAACATTCGCCCAGATACAACAAATGGATTAACGCTTTTTAGAAGTGGTTTTGGTCACTTCAGTGGCTTGGGCAGCCACGGCGCTGATGTTGGACTCGACCAGGTCGGTGGCTTGCTTGACAGCTTTTTGCACAGATTCCAGGGCGTTGTTGGCGGCAGCCACGGTGCTCTTCATCACGGCCACAGCGGTTTCGGAACCAGCGGGGGCGTTCTTGGCAGCGTTGTCCACCAGGCTCATGAAAGCTTTCTGGGCTTCAGCGGCTTGGGCTTCAGCAGCTTTGCTGAACTCAGCGGTGGTGCTGGAAGTGATGTCATACAGGTGACGGCTATAAGAAGCGGTCTTCTCAGCCAGGGGCTGGAACATGTTGGCTTGCAGAGCCAGCAGTTCTTGGGCGTCACGGGCGCTCAGCAGGGTGCTGGTTTGGGCAGCGGCTTCGTTCAGAGCAGCTTTAGAGGCGGTCATGTTCAGCTCGACGAGCTTTTCAACGCCTTGGAAAGCCTTGTTGGTCAGACCGAAGAGGGTCTCAACGTTAGCTTTGTGGGAAGCCATCACTTGTTCAACGGTCATCATAGTTAACTCCAAAAGTAAGTTACAAACAGAAATGCTGCGGTGCAACATAGAACGAATTATAGGGATAACCCAGCCCCTTGCAAGCACTTTTTGTTGCAACGCAGCATTTTTAGAGGTGGCGTTCTAAAACCCACGGTTTCTGAGCCTGCGCAAACCCTGGGTCACAATGCTTTCATGCAAGCGTATTACGCCGACCACTTCGTGCTGCCGCTCCCTGAAGGGCACCGTTTCCCCATGGCCAAGTACGCCTTATTGCGGGAAAAACTGGCCAGCGACCTGCCGGGCATCACCCTGCATGAAGCCCCACCGGCCAGTGACGGCGAGTTGGCCCTGGCCCATGCGCCGGCCTACATCCAGGCCGTGGCCCAGGGGCAGTTGAGCGCGGCACAGCAGCGCGAGATTGGTTTTCCATGGAGCCCGGCCATGGTGGAGCGCTCCCGCCGCTCGGCCGGGGCCACGGTGGCGGCGGCCCGGGTGGCTCTGGCCCAAGGCGTGGCCGCCAACCTGGCAGGCGGCACCCACCACGCCTATGCCGACCAGGGCGGGGGCTTTTGCGTGTTCAACGACTGTGCGGTGGCCGCGCGCCTGATGCAGGCCGAGCGGGGCCGCTTGCAGCGCCAGCCTTTGAAGGTGGCGGTGATCGACCTGGATGTGCACCAAGGCAACGGCACGGCACGCATTTTTGCGAACGACCCGAGCGTCTTCACCTTGTCCATCCACGGCGAGAAGAATTTCCCTTTTCGCAAAGAAAGCAGCGACCTGGACATCGCGCTGCCCGACGGCACGGGCGACGCTATGTATTTGGAAGCGCTCGAGCAAGCCCTGATGGCGCTTGAAGCCCGTTTTGAGCCTGACCTGGTGTTGTACCTGGCCGGTGCCGACCCGCACGAGGGCGACCGTTTGGGGCGCCTCAAACTCAGTTTCGATGGCCTGGAGGCCCGCGACCGGCGGGTGCTGGACTGGTGTTTTCAAAAGCAGTTGCCCGCAGCCCTGTGCATGGGTGGAGGCTACGGGGTAGACCTGACGGACACCGTGCAGGTGCAACTCAACACCTACCGCGTGGCGCACCACTACTGGCAGCGTTGGCAGGTTCGCCTGGCCGCTGCGCGTGAGGCGCAGCATGCGTGACACTGCTAACCCAGCGTGGCGTGGCGCACTGGCAGAATCAGGGGCTTGAGCTTATGAACACCCCCAAGAATTCCCCCGTGACTTCAACCCCCGCGCCCAAGCCCCAAGCGCACGACCGCAGCCACTACCGCGTCTGGCGCCCCATCACCACCCGTTGGATGGACAACGATGTGTATGGCCACGTGAACAATGTTGTTTACTACAGCTGGTTTGACACCGCGGTGAACGCCCATTTGATCGAGCAGGGCGCGCTGGACATCCACGCTGGCAGCACCATCGGCCTGGTGATTGAAACCCAGTGCAATTACTTCGCGCCCTTGGCGTTTCCGCAGACCATCGAGGCTGGCATCCGCGTGGCCAAACTGGGCAACACCAGCGTGCGCTACGAGGTGGGTCTGTTTGAACAAGGCGCGCCTACTGCTGCGGCCCAAGGCCATTTTGTGCATGTGTACGTGGACCGGCAAACCCGCCGCCCCGTGCCGCTTCCCTCACAACTCAAAACCACTTTGGAGACTTTGCTTTGACCACGCCCCTGTCTTTGATCGACGCCATCAACACGCGCATGTCGGCGCGCGCCTTCACCCAGCAAGAGGTGCCGCGCCAGGTGCTCGAAGACCTGCTGCAACTCAGCGCGCGCTCGCCCTCGGGCACCAACACCCAGCCCTGGAAGGTCTATGTGTTGCAAGGCCAAAGCCGTAACGACTTGGTGACCAAGGTCTGCGCCGCGCACGACGCCATTCGCGCCAACCCCGAGCTGGCTGCTGAGTACCGCGAAGAATACGACTACTACCCTGAAAAATGGGTGAGCCCCTACATTGACCGTCGCCGCGAAAACGGCTGGAGCCTCTATGGCTTGTTGGGCATCGGCAAGGGCGACAAAGACGCCATGCACGCCCAGCACCAGCGCAACTACAAATTTTTCGACGCACCGGTGGGCCTCATGTTCACGCTGGACAAAGTGATGGGCCGCGGCTCGCTGGTGGACTACGGCATGTTCCTGCAAAACATCATGCTGGCCGCGCGCGCTTATGGCTTGCACACCTGCCCGCAAGCGGCCTGGAACGGCTTTGCCAAAATCATCTTGCCGCACATCGGCGCGCAAGACAACGAGATGCTGGTCTGCGGCATGGCCCTGGGTTATGCCGATGCGTCCGACAAGGTCAACACCTTCCACACCCCGCGTGTGCCAGCCGCTGAGTTCACCCACTGGCTGTCTTAATTTTTTCGACGAACCTCACTAAAAAATCACCATGAGCAAACCCAAAATTCTTGTTGCCCGCGCTGTGTTCCCTGAAACCATCGCGCGTTTGTCGCAGCACTTCGATGTTGAATCCAACCAGGCCGATGAGACCTGGTCCAAAGCCGAATTGGCCCGCCGACTCGCCGACAAAGTCGGTGCCTTCACCACCGGCAGCGACCGCATTGACGCCGAGGTGCTCGCCGCTGCACCGCATTTGAAAATCTGCGCCAACATGGCCGTGGGTTACAACAACTTCGACGTTCCCGCCATGACCGCGCGCGGCGTGCTGGCCACCAACACCCCCGATGTGTTGACCGAAACCACCGCCGACTTTGGCTTTGCCTTGCTGATGGCCACCGCCCGCCGCATGACCGAGAGCGAGCATTACCTGCGCGCCGGTAAGTGGACCAAGTGGAGCTACGACATGTTCGCCGGCTCCGACATCCACGGTGCCACCTTGGGCATTTTGGGCATGGGCCGCATTGGCCAGGGCATTGCCAAGCGCGGCGCGCACGGCTTTGGCATGAACGTGATTTATCACAACCGTTCACGTCTCTCGGCTGAACTCGAGACCGAGTGCAAAGCCCGCTATGTGAGCAAAGAAGAGTTGCTCAAAACTGCGGATCACCTGGTGCTGGTGCTGCCGTACTCGGCTGCTTCGCACCACACCATTGGTGCGGCAGAGCTTGCGCAAATGAAACCCACTGCCACGCTGGTCAACATCGCGCGCGGGGGTATTGTGGATGACGCCGCTTTGGCAGCAGCCTTGAAGAACCAACAAATTGCCGCGGCAGGTTTGGATGTGTTTGAAGGCGAGCCCTCGGTGCACCCTGATTTGCTGACCGTGCCTAATGTGGTCTTGACTCCGCACATCGCGAGTTCGAGCGTGCCCACCCGCTTGGCCATGGCCAACTTGGCGGCTGACAACCTGATTGCGTACTTGACAACCAACAAGCCTATCACCCCCTTGAACCCTGAGGTGCTTGCTGCGTAATTCATAGCATGGCTGATTTCTCGCCGGTCCTTTTGTTGTTGCTGGGTGGCGTGAGCGTGGTGCTCATGCTGGCCTTGCTGCGCGTGGTCCGGTCTGGGCGAGAGGGTGATGCTGCGATGCGTGAGCAACTCGCAGCGCACATGCAACAGGCCTTGACGCAGCAAGCTGTGTTGCAGTCGGAGGTCTTGCGCACCGGGGAGCGATTGGACCAACTCGCCGTGCAACTGCGCGCTGAAGTTGGCGAGAGCGCGCGTACCTCACGCTTGGAACTCACGCAAAACCTCGCCACCTTTCAGCAAGGCTTGGTGCAGCAAAGTGCTGAGGCCACGCGCACGCAAAACACGCAAATTGACGCCTTTGGGCAGCAGCTCACCCTGCTGCAAAAAACACTCTCCGACACGCTGGCGCGCCAGCTGACCGACCTGAGTGAAAGCAATGCACGCCGCTTGCAAGAGGTGCGTCAAACCCTGGAAGCCCAGCTGACCCAACTGCAAAGCAACAACGCCACCAAGCTCGATGAAATGCGCGCCACGGTGGACGAAAAACTGCAAGCCACGCTGCACGCACGTTTGGGCGAGAGCTTCAAGCAAGTGGCTGACCGGCTTGAGCAAGTGCACAAAGGCTTGGGTGAAATGCAAACCCTGGCCGCGGGTGTGGGCGACTTGAAGCACTTGCTCTCCAATGTCAAAACCCGCGGTATGTTTGGCGAGGCACAACTGGCTGGTTTGCTCGAACAAATGTTTGTGCCCGATCAGTACGCCACGCAAATTCCCACACGCCCGGGCAGCAAGCATGTGGTGGACTTCGCGGTGCGTTTGCCGGGCAAGTCAGACGACGGCCAACCCTTGTGGCTGCCTATCGATGCGAAGTTTCCGAATGAAGATTACGAGCGTTTGCTCGATGCCCAAGGCCGCGCCGATGCACCTGCGGCAGACGCAGCGGCCAAAGCCCTGGAGGCACGCATCCGCTTAGAAGCCAAGTCGATCGCCGAGAAGTACGTGGAGCCTCCGTACACCACCGACTTCGCGATTTTGTTTTTGCCTACCGAAGGGCTGTACGCCGAGGTGCTGCGCCGCCCGGGCTTGATGGAATCGCTGCAGCGCGATCACCGCATCACCCTGGCTGGCCCCACCACCTTGCTCGCCATGCTCAGCTCGCTGCAAATGGGTTTTCGCACCCTGGCTTTGGAGAAGCGTTCCAGCGAGGTGTGGCAGGTGCTGGGCGCGGTCAAGACCGAGTTTGGCAAGTTTGGCGATGTGCTGGCCAAGGTCAAGGCGCAAACCCAAACCGTGCTCAACACCATCGACAGTGCCCACACCCGCAGCCGCGCCATGGACCGCGCTTTGCGCCAGGTGCAGGCCTTGCCCGAGCCACAAGCCAAAGCGCTGTTGCCCTTGGAATCTTTGGATGGCGCAGACCTTGAGCTCGGTCCCAAGGACGCAGCGGACAAGCCCGAGTAAACCGGTTTGAGCGCCAACCGCCGTTCCAAAACCCGCGACCTGATTGCCCGTTTGATCGCCGGTCAAATTTGCCTGCACGCAGGCATGGCTGGCATGCGCATGGCTGCACCTCTGCTTGCGCTCAAGCAGGGTTACAGCGCTTTGTCGTTGGGTGTGCTCTTGTCGCTGTTTGCACTCACGCAAGTGTTTCTGGCATTGCCCGCCGGCCGCTACACCGACCGCGTGGGCGTGAAGCGCCCAGTGGCCTGGGCGGTGTTGGCCGCGGTGCTGGGCACAGCGGTGGCTTTGGTGTTTGCAGAATTTTGGGCGCTGTGTGTGGCTGCGCTGTGCACCGGTGGCGCCACGGGTGCAGCGTCGATTGCTTTGCAGCGCCACGCCGGACGCGCTGCGCAAGACGCCACCGAACTCAAGGTGGTGTTCAGTTGGTTGGCGATTGGCCCGGCGTTTTCCAATTTTTTAGGCCCGTTTGTCGCGGGCTTGTTGATTGACCACGCTGGTGTGTGGCTGGGTGGCGTCAAAGGCGATGTGACCGGTTTTCGCGCCGCGTTTTTGCTCATGGCGGTGCTGCCACTGTGGAGCTGGTGGTGGGTGCGCCACACCCAAGAGTTGCCCACGCATGAGGTGGACGAGGGCCCGCGCCGCGTGTGGGACTTGCTGCGTGAGCCCATGTTGCGCCGCTTGCTGCTGGTGAATTGGTTTTTGTCTTCGTGTTGGGACGTGCACACCTTTGTGGTGCCGGTCATCAGCCATGAGCGCGGGTATGACGCTTCGACCATCGGCACCTTGCTGGGCGTGTTCGCGGTGTCTGCAGCACTGGTGCGCATGGCCCTGCCTTTGGTGGCTTCGCACCTGCGCGAGCATGTGGTCATCACCGGCTCGATGTTGCTCACTGCCGCTTTGTTTGCGGTCTACCCATTGATGCCCACGCCGCTGACCATGGGCTTGTGCTCGGTGTTGTTGGGCTTGGTGCTGGGCTCGGTGCAGCCGATGATCATGAGCACCTTGCACCAGATCACCCCGGCGCACCGACACGGCGAGGCGCTGGCGCTGCGGCTCATGTCACTCAATGGCTCAAGCGTGGTCATGCCCCTGCTGTTTGGCACGCTGGGTGCGGCCGTTGGGGTGTCGGTGGTGTTTTGGTTGGTGGGCGCGGTGGTGGGGGGTGGCGCGCAGCTGGCCTGGCGGCTCAGGCCAGCTTATAAATCTGACGCAAACCCTGGGTGAGCAAAGGCGCCAAGCTCAGCACATTGCTGGGGTGCACGATGCTGTTGCTGCTCCAGATCTGATCAATGCCCGCCTTGGCCATCAGCAGGTGTGCGTCGTCGGCCATGAGCGCGTGTGTCACGGCCACATGCACCTTGGCCGCACCGGCTGCCAAAGCCATGCGCGCAGCCTGCGCCAGGGTGTGGCCGCTGCTGGCCACATCGTCCATCAGCACCACGTTGCGGCCTGAAAAATCCATAGGTGGCAGGGTGATTTGCACGTCCTGGTCACCACGGCGAATTTTGTTGCACACCGCAAAGCCCAAGCCGTGTTGGTGCGCAGCTTTGCTCACCCATTGCCAAGACTCTTCATCCGGCCCGAGCAACAAAGGCTTGGCAACGTGCGCGGCCACATGGTCGGCCAACAGCGTTGCAGCACTGAGCACTTGCACCTGGCGCACCGGCACCGCATCTTGCAAGCGAGAAACGCGGTGCAAATGTGGGTCAACGGTGATGAGCGCATCGAACAAATCCGCCAGAAAGCGGCCCACCACCTGTTGGCTCACCACCTCGCCTGGGCTGAACGCCATGTCCTGGCGCATGTAGGCCAGGTAAGGCGCCACCAAGGTGAGGTGCTTGGCACCCAGTGCGCGCGCGGTGCGGGCGGCCAGCAAGAGCGCGACCAGCTTGTCGTTGGGCTGGTGCAGCGAGCAGTAAATCACCACCTCTGCCGGCAAGTTGGGCGGCAGCTTGAGCTTGATTTCGCCGTCCGGGAACCAGTGCTGCACGATGGGGCTGGACCACAAGCCCGCCGCCCGTGCAAAGTTTTGCGCGGGTGTGTCCAAGCGCAAGGCTTTGGCATCGGTGCGTGGGACGGGGGGTTCAAAGTGCAGCAGCATCAAAACTCCACAAACACATGCGGCAAATCCACCGCTTCGCCCAGGGTGTAGCCGTCGGACTTGCCCACCGCTTGCTGGGCAAAGGCCAGGTCGGCCGGGTAGGCTGCGTACACGCGGTAGAGCACCTCGCCTGCTTGCACCTCGCTGCCAAGTTGGTGGCACAAGTCCACCCCCGCGTTGCTGATTTTGGGCGCACCGGCCAAGCGTGCAATGCGTGCGAGCTGCAGGTTGTCGATGCCGGTCACCATGCCGCTGCGTGGGGCGTTGACTTCCAAGCACAGGGGCGCGAGGCTGGGGTGGTGGTGGTCAAAACCAGCGCTGCCTTGCGCCTGGATGAGGTCGTTCATTTTGGCCAGTGCGCGGCCCGAATCCAGGATGTCGCGGGCAATCGCAAAGCCATCACCACCGCGCACATCAGGGTCAAACTCGATCATGCGCCCAGCCAAGCGCAGCGCTTTTTGGCGCAGGTCCATCGGGGCGGCGGGGTCGTTTTCCAGCACCTGCATCACATCGCGCGCTTCAAGCACCGGGCCGATGCCTAAGCCAATGGGCTGGCGCCCGTCGGTGATGACCACATCGATCGCCAAGTTCATGCGGCCCGCCACGTACTCGAACAAACGGCGCAGGCGTTGCGCCTCGGGCATGGACCGTACTTTGGCACTCGGCCCGATGGGAATATCGAGCACCAAGTGGGTGGAGCCCGCCGCTACTTTTTTCGACAAGATCGAAGCCACCATTTGCCCCGGTGCGTCCAGCGACAAAGGGCGCTCCACCGAGATCAGCACATCATCGGCCGGTGAGAGGTTGGAGGTGCCGCCCCAAGCCAGGCAGGCGCGGTGACGGCGCACGATGTCATGCAGCTCATCAATCGGCAGCTCCACCTTGGCCAGCACCTCCATGGTGTCGGCCGTGCCGGCTGGCGAGGTGATGGCGCGCGACGATGTTTTGGGGCAAAGCAAACCGTGCGCTGCCACGATGGGCACCACCAGCATCGAGGTGCGGTTGCCCGGAATGCCGCCTATGCAATGCTTGTCGACCACCATGGGTTCGTGCCAGTCCAGGCGCCGCCCGGCTTGCACCATGGCTTGGGTGAGGAAGAACACCTCTTCGCGATCGAGTTCATCGCGGTTGGTGGCCACCAAAAAAGCGCTGAGCTCAATCTTGGAATACTTGTGCTGCGCGATGTCGTGCACGATGGCCTGCAGGTCATCCTGGGTCATGCGCTCACCCATGATTTTTCTTTGCAGCGCCCCCATGGACGCGGGTGGCTCGGCCTGCCCGATGGTGACCATCACCACTTCTTCATCGGGGCTGCTTGGACAGGTCAGCGCGCTGGGCGGGCAGCTGAGTTGGCGCAGTTGCAGGTAGGCCGACTTGGACAAACCCACCTCGTTGCAGTCAACGATGCGCGTGTCGTCCACCACATTGAGGGTGGCCAAGATGCTGTTGCCGTTCAAGTGCAGCTGAATTTTCGACAGGGCTTTGAAACCCTCAGCCCGGTAGACCTCGCAGTCACGGTGCAGGTAGGCCACGTTCTCGTGGTAGGTGTCGATGCCCACCGGCCGCAGGCGCAAGCGACTGAGTTTGGCTGGGCCGGTCAGGGCGCTGGCGGGGGTGTCGACCATGACCCAGCATACACCCGAGCCATGAAAAAAGCCCCTGACCCTTGCGGGCAGGAGCTTTGATCTTGATGCACATCAAATACCCGAGGTACTTGATGGCAACTGTTTTAGACGCGCTTGCGGTATTCGCCGGTGCGGGTGTCGATCTCGACCTTGTCGCCTTGGGCCACGAAAATTGGCACGCCAATTTCAAAGCCAGTGGCAATCTTGGCAGGCTTGAGCACCTTGCCAGAGGTGTCGCCTTTGACAGCGGGCTCGGTCCAGGTGATTTCACGCACCACGCTGGTGGGCAGTTCCACAGAAATCGCTTTGCCGTCGTAGAACACCACTTCAACCGCCATGCCGTCTTCGAGGTAGTTCAGGGCGTCGCCCATGTTCTCGGCTTCCACTTCGTACTGGTTGTACTCGGTGTCCATGCACACGTACATGGGGTCGGCAAAGTAAGAGTAGGTGCACTCTTTCTTGTCCAGAATGATCTGGTCCATCTTGTCGTCGGCTTTGAACACGACTTCGGTGCCGAAGTTGGCAATCAGGCTCTTGAGCTTCATGCGCACGGTGGCGGCGTTGCGGCCACCACGGCTGTATTCGGTTTTCAGAACGACCATGGGGTCCTTGCCGTGCATGATCACGTTACCGGCGCGAATTTCCTGAGCGATTTTCATAGGGTTTCCAGAGGTTGACCGCGGTTGCACGCACAGCGCAGGGCGGTAGAGGGGCGCAAAACGGGTGTCTCGCTAAACCCGCTATTTTAACCCGCTTTTGAGGCCCTTTCATGACGCCACCAGGGGCGCGCAGAGGCTGGTGGCTACAGACCCAGGCATCCAGTGCCCGGGGTGCCTTATGCCTGCAGTTTGGCCTGCACAAAAGCCAAAAGCTGGGTGCTCAGGTCGTCTTGCTGCCACAAGGCGTCGGCAGCCCTCTTGAAGTCAGCCGTCTCACCCCGCAAAGCATCCAGCAACGCATCCGGCTTGGGCAGCGGCCCGGCCTGCAGACCGTTCCACACCTGATGAAACGCACACCAGCTGGGGGGTAGCTGCAGTTGCTTCAAAAATGCGAGCAGCTTGGCGTGGTGCGCCTCATCCTCTTGCGGGTAGATGTGCCACACGAAAGGCGCGCCGCTCCACAAGGCGCGTACCACCGAGTCCTCGCCGCGCACAAAGTTCAGGTCACAGGCCCACAGCAGGTGGTCGTAATCATGTTGGGTGAGGTAGGGCAGGGCGTAGATGCTTAAGTGCCCTAGCTTGAACCCTTCGAGCTTGAAATTTGCCATGTTCATGGGCTGCGATGAACCCCACGGCACCTCATGGCCCTGCGCTTTCAACCATGCGGCCACTGCCGCATGCGCACGCCCCGCGGTCACCAAGAGTTGCGTGGCTTGTTCGCTGGCTTGCAGCTGCTCGAGCAACTCGCCCAATGCTTGCGGCTCGTAACAAAACAAGGAGATGCGACGTTCTGCTGAAGGGGGGACGCCCAGGCTTTGCAGCCAAGCCGCGGCATCAAAGTTTTGCTGGCGTTGCTTGAGGTCCGCTTCGCGCAACAACCCGCCTGTTCGCGCAGTGAAGCCGGGGTAAACAAAGTGTTTGGTCAACCCCTTGCCCGGTCCGCTCATGACGGGTGAAGGCAGGCCGTGGCTGCGTTCCACATAGGGCTCGGCACTCAGGTATTCCAGGTTAATCCAGGCTTTAGGCATAGTGCTGCTTGCAAATGCAGCTATGAATTCAGGAGCAACTTCGCAGCCGAAGGCCTCCACCAACACCTCGCCGGGAGTGAGGCCCTGCAAGTTGAGGGGCTCAGTCCAGGCATGCACCGTCACGCCGGGCTGGCCTTGTGGCGCCATCCAGGCCAGGGCACTGGCATCGTCCACCCACAGGCGGACCGATTGGCCACGGCGGGCCAGCTCGCAGCACAAGCGCCAGCACACACCCAAGTCGCCGTGGTTGTCGATGACCTTGCAGAAAATATCGAACATCATGTGCACAATACCAGCATGCATTCTGAAGCTTTGTTGAGCCAGGTGGCCTCGCTGCCTTTGTTGCCTGGCGTGTACCGCTATTTTGACGAGCAGGGCAACCTGCTGTATGTGGGCAAAGCGCGCAGTTTGAAAAAGCGGGTTTCCAGCTATTTTCAGAAAGACCATGGCGGTACGCGCATCGGCCACATGGTGAGCAAAATCGCGCGCATGGAGACCACGGTGGTGCGCTCCGAGGCGGAGGCGCTGCTGCTGGAAAACAACCTCATCAAGACGCAGCACCCGAAGTACAACATCCTGTTTCGGGACGACAAAAGCTACCCCTACCTGAAGTTCAGCGGCACGTTTCCTTTGAAGGTCAACGGCCCCAAGTACCAGGGCTCGCAGTTTCCGCGGGTGTCGTATTACCGCGGGGCGGTGGAGAAAAAGCATCAATACTTCGGCCCTTACCCCAGTGCCTGGGCGGTCAAAGAAGCCATTCAGCTGCTGCAAAAAGTCTTCAGGTTGCGTACCTGTGACGAGGCGGTGTTCAACAACCGCACGCGCCCGTGTTTGCTCTACCAAATCAAGCGTTGTTCGGCGCCCTGTGTGGGGCACGTGACGGCCGAGGGCTACGCGCAAGACGTGGCCAACGCCGCGAGCTTTTTGCGCGGCGACACGCAGCATGTGATGAAGGCCCTGGAGTCGCGCATGATGGCGCACTCCGAGCAACTTGAGTTTGAACAAGCCGCCGAGTTGCGCGACCAAATTGGCGCCTTGTCGAATGTGCTGCACCAGCAGGCGGTGGACACGGTGGATGACAAAGACGTGGACATCCTGGCGGTGAAAGTGCAAGGCGGGCGCGCCTGCGTGAACCTGGCCATGGTGCGCGGCGGGCGCCACTTGGGCGACCGGCCTTATTTTCCCGTGCATGTGGAAGACGCGATTTTTGACGACGAGGCTGATGAACTCAGCGCTGATGCAGAAGCGCCAGCCAACAGTGATGCCCCCGAGGGCCCGGCTGCTAAATCAAAGCCACAAACGCCGATCGAGGTGCGTGTGCTGGAAGCCTTCATGGCCCAGCACTATGTGGACATTGCTGTGCCGCCCAGCATCATCACCAGCAGCCCGGTGAGCAAGGCCCTGGTCAAGGCGCTCACCGAGCAAAGCGGCGTGAAGATCAGCGTGGTGCACAACCCGCGCGAGCAACGTCGCATTTGGCTGGAGATGGCGCAAACCAACGCAGCCCTGCAGCTCAACCGCTTGCTGGCTGAAGAAGGCTCGCAGCAAGCCCGCACGCGCGCTTTGGCCGAGGCGCTGGACTTGCCGCAAGACAGCCTGGATGATTTGCGCATCGAGTGTTTTGACATCTCGCACACCGCGGGTGAAGCCACGCAGGCGTCGTGTGTGGTGTTTGCCCAGCACAAAATGCAAAGTGGCGAATACCGCCGCTACGGCATTGAAGGCATCACCGGTGGCGATGACTACGCCGCCATGCGCCAGGTCTTGATGCGTCGCTACGGCAAGGTGGCGCAAGCCCTGCGTGAGGAGGGCGATGCCGCTAGCTTGAAGCTGCCCGACCTGGTGCTGATTGACGGCGGCAAAGGCCAGGTGAGCATGGCGCGCGAGGTGTTTGAAGAACTCGGCCTGGACCTCTCGCGCATTGTCGGTGTGGAAAAAGGCGAGGGCCGCAAAGTGGGTTTGGAAGAGTTGGTGTTTGCCGATGGGCGTGAGAAGGTGTACCTGGGCAAAGACTCGGCTGCGCTCATGCTGGTCGCGCAAATTCGCGATGAGGCGCACCGCTTTGCCATCACCGGCATGCGCGCGCAACGCGCCAAGGTGCGTGTGGGCGGCAGCAAAATTGAAGAGATTCCAGGCGTAGGCCCCAAGCGCCGCGCCAAGTTGTTGCAGCGTTTTGGTGGCATCCGCGGCGTGGCCTCAGCAAGCGTGGACGACCTGTGCACGGTGGACGGCATTTCCAAAGACCTGGCCGAAGCGATTTACCGCGCGCTGCGCTGAACGATGCCTCACGACCCACGCAGGGGATGGGTCTTAATTACATGCCACAATGCTGCGCATGTTCTGGACCATCCCGACCCTCATGACCTGGACGCGCATCATCGCGATCCCCTTGATCGTGGGTGTGTTTTACCTGCCTTGGGACATGGCCACGCGCAACCTGGTGGCCACTGTCATGTTTGTGCTGTTTGCCCTGACCGATTGGCTTGACGGCTACTTGGCGCGCAAGCTCAACCAAACCTCGTCTTTCGGTGCTTTCCTGGACCCGGTGGCTGACAAGTTTTTGGTGTGCGCGTCGCTTTTGGTGCTGGTGCACATGAACCGGGCCGATGTGTTTGTGGCGCTCATCATCATCGGCCGTGAAATCGCCATCTCGGCTTTGCGTGAATGGATGGCACAAATTGGCGCGTCTAAAAGCGTGGCGGTGCACATGCTGGGCAAAGTGAAAACCACGGTGCAGATGGTGGCCATTCCCTTCTTGCTGTTTGATGGCGTGTTGTTTGGCTTGCTCGACACCCACTTCTGGGGCACCTTGCTCATTTGGGGTGCTGCGGTGCTCACCGTGTGGTCCATGGTGTATTACCTGCAAAAAGCCCTGCCCGATATTCGCGCGCACGTGCGCTGAGGCGCGCCATGCAAGACAAAAACTGGCTGCGTGCCATGCCTTGGGTGTTCGTGCTCATCTGGAGCACAGGTTTCATCGTGGCGCGTTACGGCATGCCCTACGCGCCTCCCATGCGCTTTTTGTGGCTGCGTTTTCTGATTTCCATCGTGTGTTTTTTGGTGTGGGTGCGTTGGTCCAAAGTGGCTTGGCCGCAAAACCGTGCGCAGTGGTTTCACATTGGCATGACCGGTGTGTTCATGCATGTGGGGTATTTAGGTGGCGTGTGGGAGGCGGTCAAAGCCGGCATGGGGTCGGGCTTGACCGCACTCATCGTGGGTTTGCAACCCATCCTCACCGCGCTGTGGGTCTCAGGCCGCGGCGCACGTGTCAGCAATCGGCAGTGGGCAGGCTTGGCCCTGGGCTTTGGTGGTTTGACACTGGTGGTCTTACACAAGCTCGGCGCGGGCGAGGCCAATGCCTGGAACCTCTCGCTCACCGTGTTGGCGCTGGTCTCGATCACCGTGGGCACGCTGTACCAAAAACACTTTGTTCAGCCGTGTGATGTGCGCACTGCCAACACGGTGCAACTCATGGCCGCGTTTTTGGCGGTCACGCCACTGGCGGCCATGGAAACCGAGGCCATGGTGTGGACGGGCGAACTCATTGGCGCCATGGCCTGGTCGGTACTGGCGGTGACTTTGGGGGGCAGCTCTTTGCTCTTCATGTTGATTCAACGCGGTGCGGCCACCGCGGTCACGAGTTTGTTGTACCTGGTGCCGCCCACCACGGCCTTGATGGCTTGGCTCTTGTTCAACGAGCCGGTGACCACCTACACCTTGATCGGTACGGCTCTGGCGGCATGGGGCGTGAGTTGGGTGGTGCGCACCCCGCCAAGCCAGCGTTGATGCGGGTTTTCCAGAAATATTTTTGTATGAAGACCTTGTAACTAGACCGGAAAAACCGTCTAGAATTTCTTTACCTGTTCATATTCAGGCAAATGAAAGTCTGTGTTTTCGTCGATGACACAGCAAGAACGAATCGCTCAACCACCTTAAGCCTTAAGAGGTTCTTTGTGAATAAAACCGAACTGATTGAACACATCGCCAAGCAAGCCGACATTTCCAAAGCGGCCGCAACCCGCGCACTGGAAGCCACCATGGGTGCTGTGAAGACCACCCTGAAAAAAGGCGGCACCGTGTCGCTGGTGGGCTTTGGTACTTTCGCGGTGACCAAGCGTGCTGCACGCACCGGCCGCAATCCCCGCACTGGCGCTGCCATCAAAATCAAATCTGCCAAGGTGCCTAAGTTCCGTCCAGGCAAGGCCTTGAAAGACGCGCTGAACTGATCTGCTGGGTGATTAGCTCAGTTGGTAGAGCGGCGCCCTTACAAGGCGTAGGTCGGCGGTTCGAGCCCGTCATCACCCACCAAAACAAAAAGCCACCTTCAGGTGGCTTTTTTCTTGGGCGCATGTTTGTAAAGCTCTGAAGACCTACACCTTCAAGCTGAACGGCGTGAAGTTGGTGTGGGTGTCAAAGTAGTCTTCGTTTTCTTTGCGCTTCAGGTAGCCCACCAGTTTGTAAGTGATAGGTGTGGCCAGCACTTCCCACCCTGTTTTCAAAAAGTATTGCGTCACCGCCACCTGGATCACCTGCGCGGTGTCCCAAATGCCGTAAAAGGCCAGCATGTAAAACAGACCTGAGTCCACCAACTCACCCGCTGCGGTCGAACCGATGGTGCGCACCCACAGGTATTTGCCACCGGTGTAAATTTTGAGCTTGGAGAGCACATAGCTGTTGACCAGGCTACCCGCCCAAAACGCGATGATGGAGCCCGCCACAATGCGCCAGGTGTTGTCAAACACCACTTCCATGCCCGACTGCAGGCTGCTGTTGTAGTCGCCCGGGGCGGCGGGCATGCGGGTGACCACCCAGGCCATCAGGGCTGCAAACAACAAGGTGCCAAAGCCGCACCACACTGCGCGGCGGTCATGCGCGTAGCCATAGACCTCGGTGAGGATGTCGCCAAAAAAGTAAGAGATGGGGAAAAACAGCACGCCTGCGCCAAACACCAGGGTGCCCAAAACCGGCACGTCGAGTTGCACCACCTTGGCCGCGCCAATCAGGTTGGCGCACAACAGCACGGTGACAAAGGCCACCACGATCAGGTCGTAATAGCGGTAAGTGCGGTGCGGTTGGCTGGCGTGTGCGGTCATGTGGGAAGCCTTGGTGGTTGACCCATTCTAGGAGCCACAGCGCCCCAGCGAGGGTAAACCGCTAGGGCGGGACGCCAGGTGGCTTGAGTTACCATAGCCGGTTGAGTTCAGACTATTTGTAAGAGGTTGTGGATGTTTGATTTTGTCCGGAAGCATACGAAGATCATGATGGGGCTGATGTTCCTGTTGATCATCCCTTCCTTTGTGCTTTTCGGCATTGATGGCTACAACCGCTTTCGTGAAGGTGGAGATGTGGTGGCCACGGTGGGCGATGACAGCATCAGCCGTGCCGAGTGGGACGCCAACCACAAGAACGAGGTGGACCGCCTGCGCGCGGCCATGCCCAACATCGACCCCAAGCTGCTGGATTCCCCCAGCGCGCGTTATGTCACGCTAGAGCGCATGGTGCGTGAGCGTGCCTTGGCCCAAGCCAGCAAAGACGCCCGCTTGACCACCAGCGACGCTCGCCTGGCCCGAGACCTGCAAGAGAACCCCACCATTGCCAGCTTGCGCAAGCCCGATGGTTCTTTGGACATGGAGCGTTACCGCCAGCTGCTGGGCGCCCAAGGCATGTCGCCTGAGATGTACGAGGCCCGCTTGCGCAACGACATCGCGGTGCGTCAAGTGGAGTTGGGCATCACCCAAACCGCCTTGGCGGCCAACACCTCGGCTGACGAAGCCTTGAAAGCTTTTTTTGAGCGCCGCGAAATTCAAGTGGCCAACTTCAAAGCGCAAGACTTTGCAGCCCAAGTCAAACCCAGCGATGCCGACATCGAGGCTTATTACAAAGCCAACACCACCCAGTTCCAAGCGGCTGAACAAGCCGCGGTGGAATACGTGGTGCTCGATATCAACGCCGTGCGCAAAAGCATCACCTTGAGTGAGGCGGACGTGAAGAGTTATTACGAGCAAAACGCTGCCCGTTTGAGCGGCCAGGAAGAGCGCCGTGCCAGCCACATTCTGATCACCGCGGCCAAGACCGCTTCTCAAGAAGAACGTGACAAAGCCTTGGCCAAAGCCAAGGAGCTGCTACAACTTGTGAAGCAAAAGCCGGAGAGCTTTGCTGAAGTGGCGCGTAAAAATTCGCAAGACCCGGGCTCAGCCGCCAATGGTGGTGACCTGGATTTCTTCGCCCGTGGTGCGATGGTCAAGCCGTTTGAAGAAGCGGCCTTTGCCTTGAAAAAAGGCGAGATCAGTGATGTGGTGACATCTGACTTTGGTTTTCACATCATCAAAGTGACCGACATCAAAATGCCCAAGCAGAAGTCGTTTGACGAGCTGCGCGCCAGCCTGGAAGACGAGCTGAAAAACCAACAAGCCCGTGCCAAATTTGCCGAGGCTGCTGAGGTGTTCACCAACCTGGTTTATGAGCAGTCTGACAGCTTGAAGCCCGTGGCACAAAAACTCAAGCTTGAGATCCAAACTGCCAATAACATCGGCCGCGTGCCAGCGCAGGGTGTGGCTGGCGCCTTGGCCAACCCCAAGCTGTTGGCCGCCTTGTTCAGCCCCGAGTCGGTCGAGCAAAAGCGCAACACCGAAGCGGTCGAGGTGGGCACCAGCATGCTGGCAGCTGCCCGCATCAGCCAATACACCGCGCCGCGCACCCTGGCGCTGGACGAGGTTCGCCCTGCGGTGCAATACCGCCTGGTGGCCGCACGCTCGGCTGAATTGGCCAAGCAAGCTGGCGCTGAAAAATTAGCCGCATGGCAAGCCAAACCGGAGAGCGCCAGCTTGGCCGCAGCGGTGACGGTGTCGCGCAACCAGTCGGCCAGCCTGTCGCCTGCCGTGGTGGACAAAGCCTTGCGCGCCGACCCTGCCAAGCTGCCTTTGTTGCTGGGTGTGGACCTGGGCGACCAGGGCTATGCCGTGGTGCGCGTGGCCAAGGTGGTGCCGCGTGAGACCCCTGAGAACGTGCAAAAACAAGAGCGTGCGCAGTACGCACAAACCTGGAACCAGGCCGAGAGCCAGGCTTACAGCAAGCTCTTGCAACAGCGCTTCAAGACCAACATCAAAGAGGCGCGGCCTGGGTTATAATTTAGCCCTACGGTGGCTGTAGCTCAGTTGGTAGAGTCCAGGATTGTGATTCCTGTTGTCGTGGGTTCGAGCCCCATCAGCCACCCCAACTAAATCAAGGGTTTGCCGCTATGAAAATAGTAGCAAGCCCTTTTTCTTTGCCTTCATGTAGCCACCATGTAGCCAGCGGTACATGGTTTTGCACAATGTTCGACCAGCCCCACGCATTGAATGACACCTGGTCTGGGTGTTCTGGCTGGGCCTGAAATTTGTGTAACCATTTTTAAACTTTTGGTAACTAGCTCTGCATCGAGTCTCAAGCGCAGCGCATGCGTTCTTTAACGGCATGGGTGACTTCAGGTGGCTCCAAAGTAAAAAACCCGCACATGGCGGGCTTGTAGGTCCTTTATTGATTGTCAGTCTTTTTGGAACAGCAGGGCTACACCATTTGGGTTGCGCTTAACTTCCCTGCACGCGCGTGCTTTGAAGGCCTGCTCAGTCTCCCCATCGATGCGTGCCCATTTCTGGTAGGTGGCTTTGCTGTAGGAGCCCTCTAGGCCTGTAAGCTCTCTGTCTGGCTCACCTGGCTCGTCAAACCTGACAAAGACAACGGTGTTTGTATGGGTGTTGGTGGCTTGCTCTAGGTTGTCGATGCGTTTTTCAAGTGTTGACATGGAGGGCTTCCAGTTTGGTAATTCGGGCGGTCAGTTCGTCAATCTCATTAATTTTGGCAACAGCGCCAAGAGCGGCGATAAGTTGCGAGGCTTGTCCTGGCGATAGGACCCCATCAGCAGCGGCAGACAGCAGGGCCTCAGCCTTTGCAGTCAACGTACCTTCATCGGGCAATTGAATCTCTACGGGCTGTTCTGTGGCCTTCACGGGCGGCAGAACGCGCTCCAGTATCAGCCGTGCGGCCTGTATGTCGCCACCCTGGGCGGAGGCTATCAATTGCTCCAGGATGGTCGGCACGTGCTGTGCAATCGCTGCCCTCAGCCGTTGGAGCTCTCCGGAGCCAGGGGGTTTACCTTTGGGGTTACCGGATTGGCCCGGTTGCCATCCTTTGGGTCGTTTGGGTGTCATCGTTCGTCCTTTGTTGAAAATGCAATAGGTTTGCAGTGGCTGGATAGTTCTCTGAATACGTCTCGGCAATCTCTGGCGACAAAGGCCACGCCTCCAGCGGCTTTGATGCGGTCCAGAAAAATTGATTGCTCTGGCCTTAGCTTTCCGGTGGGGCTTTTAACCTCCACGGCCAGCACGCGGCCATCGTCCAACTGCCCCAACACATCAGGGCAGCCAGTAAATCCAAAGCGGATAAATCGGTTACCCACTTTGGCAGCACCGCTATTCATTCGTTCGCACCACACCACCGATGGGTGAGACTTCAAAGCCTTCAGCACTTCAATGAGTGCGGCAGACTCTGGGCGGTTATTGGTACGCTTTACCTGGTGTTCCAGTCCGAATAAATCAGTCATGGAGCACCACCGAAAAAACCACCGAAAACCTACCCCCCCTATAGGGGTGGCGGTTAATTTCGGTTACCGATAAAGACCGAATAGGGTGATTTCGGTTAATTTCGGTTAAGCAGTCCATAGCCACCCTTCGTGTAATCCGAGAACACCACGCGCAACCAGCCCCGTGATGGCCTCTCTGGCACGAGTCGCGCGGCGGTGGGTCTCGCAGGTCAGGCTCAGGGCTCCAGCGGTTACAGCGGCTTCGAGCTCAATGCAGGGGCGAAGTGGTGGCGCTCCAGCCTTTCCGGTCACGCCATCTTTGAACATGCCGCGGATGCCTTCATAGACCAGGCGTTGATTTCCACCTTGGGGCAGTTTCACGCGCTTTACATCCTCAGCACTGCCATCGACACGCACGGTGCATGATGTGATGGGGTCGCCATAAGCATCAGTCCCCAGCGCCTCAATCTGTAGGTAAAAGGCATGGGCCTCACCATCCGCACCGTCTTTTGCTTTGGCTAGTCGCCACTGTCTGCGGTCACCATCGCGAGAAACCTCTATAGCCGCGTCCATTGCAGCGAACAGGCTGGAGTGCCCGCGTAGGCCTTTACTCGCGTCTTTGCCTGTATGGTGAACGAGTACCACCAGGCCATTGGTGAGGCTTTGCAGGCGCTTGGCGGCTTGCAATATCTCACCCATGTCTTTGCTACTGTTCTCATCTGCGGTGGGTGCGGCACGGTTCAATGTGTCGATAAACACCACGCCACCAGACGGAACGACTGCGGCCAGGTCTTGCACATCAACAGCCTCCGTTAGCTGGAACGGTTGCAGCATCAGATGCAAGTCATTGGGTAGAGCATGCCCACGATGCGACTCCCACGCTTGTGCGCGAAGCTTGAAACCAGCCTCACCCTCAAGGGCGGCGTACACCACTGGAACAGGCTCTACGCGGCATCCAAACCACGTGTGACCCATTGCAATGTGTGCGGCCATGTCGAAACCCAGAAAGCTTTTGCCGCTTGCGCTTGGGCCATACACAGCTGCCAGCCCCGAGGTTGGCAAAACGTTTTTGATGCGCCATGCCATTGGCGGCATGTCACGCAGGTCGGCAGCATTGAGCAACTTGTAACGGGGCTCGGCCTTGGTCGGTGCTGTCGCGTTATCCAGCAGCATCGCCAGCGCCTCCATGCCATCGCGTTGGGCCAGGTCGTGAACATCGCTGTTCTTTTCCCAGCCATCAGGCATTGCGGCAACCATGCCCGATACTTCCGCGGCAATTTGAGCGGCCTGCTTTTCTTTGCCAACATCAGGCACCAGCACGAGTTGGGCGCTTGCGTCCCTTTCTCGCAGGGCTGAGGCGACTCTGCCCATGTTTCCAGCGCCAAAACAGACAATCGCGGTCTGCCCGGTCGCGGTCCAGCAGGCCCACCCTTGGCCGATGCCTTCGACTATGTACGTAACACCACCAGGCACGAGCTCACCGACAACAAACCAGCCATCGACGGGATGCGAAGGCAGGTTCAGTTTGTCAGCTTTGCCTTGCGCTTTGAGGCGTGCGGCAGTCTCAGGTGGCGTGATGAATTGCAGGCTCGATAGCGTGCCATCAGGTCGCTGGACTGGCACCACAAGGGACCCAGCCATACGCTCACCTGCAATTGTGAGGCTGTCACCACTTGGGACCACACGAAGGTTATCGAGTGCAACCCCGAAAGCCTGTTTTTTCAAAACGTAAGAGTGTTCGCGAGTCGCGGCTTCGCAGCGGTCCCATATTTCAGTGGCTCCCATGCCAGCGCGAGGCTTGATAGGTGCTTCTAGTGGTCTGGTGATAGTCCTGGGGCTGGGATGTGGTCGTCTGGTTTGCCCATTCCCATACTGGCGTGCTTTGGCGTATAGCGTGCCAGCCCCGATGCCTTTGCCGTCTTTGAAGCTTCGCCAGGTAGAACGACAGGCCTGCTCGTTGTAGGTAACGCCTTGGGCCGACCAGTCATTGAAGTCATCAAAGTCCAGCCCAGCAGCATGGGCGGCCATGCCGACACTGACCCACTCAGAGCGGTCGAGGTCAGCGGGGATTGAGTAAAGCGCATCACGAGCGCGGTTGGTGTCATGACCGTTAAGCATGGGCACCTCGCATCTCTAAGGCCTGTGCAATCACGGCGGGCGGCAGCGCATATAGAGCGATACAGCGGCTAGGGCAGCCCTCAGAGGGTGCAGGTCGCTCTATCGTTTCAACGGGCCAGCCATCGTTTCGAAGTTGGTTGATGTACGCGGCCAAGCGCCACGAAGAAACACCATCAATGAGGTCTTGATGGTCCAGAAATGAGCCCTCTAAAAGCTCACTCAATACCAGCCCGGCCACGGTTGTTTCTTTGGGCCATTTGACCGATAATGCGGGTGTCGGTAGAAACGAAAGTTGTTCACCGTAAGCCCCGGATGCATTGGCGTGTGTCGGGGCTTTATTCATTTGGCGGCCCTCCACCAGCGGCTTGGAGTGGCGCACCAGATTCGCAGTGCGATTTCTTTGAGAGCGGCCACCATCACGCCACCCCCAGCAAACGGCGAAGCTCTGAGACAGGCCAGGCTAAACGGCCATTGATACGCATGGGGCGCAGTGGGCCATTTTCCAAGCAAGCCCAGCCCCTCAAGGTCTGCTCGCGTCGATTCAGGTGATAGGCCGCCTCACTGGTTGGGAGGTTGGCGCGTGTCTCTTGCGCCAGAGGTGTGTAAGGTTGCGCGGCTTGCGTCCGTGCATTGATAGTCTGCGGTGTTTCCATGTTTCTGTCCTTTGCCGTATGGCGTTGTTGATGACAGTCGCATTGAAAATTTCCGCACTTTTGGCGCTAATACCCCGGTATTTGATAATCCTTTTAAATCAATCACTTACGCTGATTTGCAGCCATAGCCACGGGGTTAATCCCAGGGTATTGGTTAGGCTTCGTCAGTATCTTTGAACTGTTCGTAGTAATCATTCCACGCGTCCACCCACGGTTTGAGCGCGGGGTTCTTACGGAATCGACTGTTTAGACTTTTCAGAGTCTTTTGCTTGGCTCTGGTGTCCTTCTCTTTGTCACATATAAGCTGGGCGAGCTCCAGCGGGCACCACGTAGCAGGCGCACCGCCTTGCTGGCCTTTGGTGCGATTGGCCGGGGCCA
This sequence comes from Comamonadaceae bacterium, assembly GCA_947454955.1. Lineage (GTDB taxonomy): Bacteria > Pseudomonadota > Gammaproteobacteria > Burkholderiales > Burkholderiaceae_C > Hylemonella. The sequence continues at coordinate 10,631 of CANGLW010000021.1, read as the reverse complement.
GCCACTTCGCATGTCCAATGTTTTTAATCCAACGCTCTCGCGTGAATCTAACGCCAGCAAACAACACCGCAATATCTTGGGTGGGCAATGGGTCTGGTTGACTGTTCTGTGATGGTTGGTTTGCTTGAGGTTTTCCCTCGTCAACAGAGCCAAGCGCAAGGGTAAAAACATCGTGCACATGGATGCTTCTTTCAATCGCCCATTCGGCCCACTCGCGTGGTGTGGCGCTCTTCATGTCCTCGCTCACGGCTATACGCTCAATGTTCCTTGCTTTTTGCCGTGGGCCTTCTGTGCTGTTGCCTTTGGGGTTGGGGTCTGCTTTGAGGTTTTCAAATTCATCTGGGTCTAATGCGCACATGAGCCTGGCGGCTTCGGCGGCGCTAAGTCTGGGCATTTGTTGGAGCCAGTAATTCCAATCGATAGGGTTGGTGTTGTTCACATACTCACCGAAATACGCGATAAACCCGCGTTCACTTTGTTGCTGAGTCTCAGGCTTCTTAATCCCTGTTTGGTCTTGCATAAAACACCCCTTCCCGGTGTTACTTCAAATCGAAACCCCAGCAGGCGGGTGAAGTCTCCCGCTTTTCGGTTCGCGGGCCTAGCCGGGGTAAAAGCAATCGACTTATGAGGCTTCGGATAACTCACGAAGCATGTCGGCATCCATCAGTGGGAATTCAGCGGCTAAATCGTCGAACAGGGAATCAAGGCCTTCAGAGACCATCTTGAGCGTTTCTTTTGCTTGGGACAGGGCTACACAGTCATTGGCTTGAATTAGGCTCTCTGCCATGTTTAACGCAGTCTGTAGGTGTGTGCGGTAGGTGTCGGCAATCTGGACAGCAATGTGTTCGCTTGGCATAAATGTCTCCGTTGGTGGTTAACGGGGACAATTTTGAATTAGTCATAGCCTAAGCGTGATTGAAAGTTTTTCTCAATAGCTTTTTGCTAGAGGTGGCGGTTTTGTCAGATTGCAGGTTTCGCATCAGGCCTGCTTTATTTGACTGCATGCAACTTACCCGGCTCCGCATTGGCTACAAACGGCACTTGAGCCTGTTCCAGAATCCAAGCTTCAAACCTCTCATGGTGAATTCGTAGTAAGTCCAGTGGGCGCACCGTGTAATGTTTCTCCGCGGTTGCGCTCGGTTTATGTCCCATGATTTGTGCGATTGCGCCAACAGGTAATTCCAGCCACTCAGACAGGCTCTTGAACGAGCGGCGCAAACCGTGCAATGTCAAACCCTCAATCCCAACTGTTCTGCAAGCACGGGTGTGCGGGGTGTTCGGTTCGGATATGTAGCCAGTTGCGCTAGTCTCCAAGATGGCTCCTGTCGGTGTGGGTTTCCCCCTGGTGGCGCTCTTGCGTTCGCGGCGGGACTTGTTTCGTTCGCTCATGTCCAATGTTCTGGCGCTTGCAAATACATATTGATTTCGACGGGGCAGGGCGGTAATTAAGCTTTCTACGTAAGGGGTCAAAGGAATTTCTCTTGCTTCCTCTACCTTGTCATTGATGGTGATGCCTTTCCATTGGGTGTTTATGTCCTCCCAGCGCATGGTTAGGACCTCATTCAAACGAGCGCCAGTGAGTAACAGGACTTGTAGGCATGCCGAAATAACAGGGTTCTGAATCTTTTGAACGGCTGCAAACCACGCGGCTAGTTGCTCTCGCTGCAACGCATCCGACTTGGCACTGGCCTTGCCGAAGGCTTCGCGGGCTTTCTTGGTCTTAGCTGGGTTCTTGGCGGGCAGTAAAGCTGCATATTCAGGCTGTTCGCTGCACCAATTCAGAAACACCGATAAGAGTCGCCATGAAAGCCGGGCAGAGGTTGGGCGAGTCTGCCCTTCTTTGGCTGCCCATGCTTCAATCGTGGCTTGGTCGAGGCCTTTAAGTGCCAGGGGCATTAAGGGCGCTAATGGCATGGCGACTGTCTCACCGGGTCTGCCGCGTTTTTTGGGCTTCTCTCCACCTGGTTGGATTTTGGTTATGTGGTCGCGGTAATGGGCTTCGCCCCAATACGGGCGGCGTTCCTCTACATACCTAAGCCAGACCTCTTTGACAGTGATAGCGGCCAGCTTGTCGGACTCAATCTTGGCAATCGCATCGGCCTTTCTCTGTGCGGTGGCGGCCTGTAAATCGCGCTCTACTTGTCGTGGGTCGACACCTTCATCAAGCATCCTAGACAGGCGGCGGGCCTCCACTCTGGCGGCTTCAATGCTCCAGTTACTTGTATCCCCGATGGTGCGGCGTACTGTCTGGCGAGATAGCTTTTTCTCAAATACATAGGACTTGGCACCGTTGGATGTGACGCGTACCCGCAAACCTTTGGTATCGCTGTCGCGCATGAAAGCCTGTTGCTTACCTTCGGGGCAGGTAAGGCGCTCAATCAGCCCGGCAGTCAGGTTGTGGGGCTGGGCCAGGTCAATTTTTAGGTCTTTGGGTGGTCGTGCCATTTGCCTCTCGCTCCTTGCTTCCTAATCCCATGTAGCCACCATGTAGCCACCATGTAGCCAAATTTAGGGTATTTTGATGAATTTCAATCAACGGAGACACTGTTTATATGAACAGTATAAATTGCGTAACCTGTTGATTTATATAGAGTGTAACAACATCAATCAACAATGGCAAATCATAATTTAATGGGATTGTGATTCCTGTTGTCGTGGGTTCGAGCCCCATCAGCCACCCCATATAAATCAAGCACTTAGCCCGACTTAGTTCGGGCTTTTTGCTTTCTGAAGCTCTTAAATTTCTCAACGTGGGAAATGTAAGTCAGTTTGCGGATCGATAGATCACTTAAGGTAAATCTTCGATCAAACCATCGACGAGTTAAGCAGGGGGCGAACCAGTCAGCATGATGAGCTGGGGTAAGGCATCGAACTCGGTAAACACGATGGCATGCTGTTCGTACTTTCTGCCTAACGCCATGGCCGCTTGCATGGACATGTCCAGAACCAAGTAGCCGGGCTCGGCAGGCCACTCCATCGATGGACTCTGGCCCAAACCTTCAAAGAACGTCAGTCCCCTTTGGGTCAACTCCTTGCCCAGGCTGTCCATTCGTATCGCGTTCTCGTCCTCTGACAACAGTTGGCTCAAAGGATTGCAAGCCGTGATGAAGACGCTTGAATTGACTTTATGCGAGCGGTGAAGGTCTAAGAGCTGAGGGCTTGACTTCCCGATGTGAAGCGTCATACGCGGGTCAGTATGAACGCAGTAGTTTGTCCGGCGGAAAGCCGCGATAAGGTCTGCTGATGCCGCGTGATGAGTCATTTGCTGCTCCCGAAATATTTGCTTCTTTTCTTTATTGTGTATCGTTGACGATTCTGGAAACTGTTATGTGGAGAGTCGCCTGCAGAACCCGATTAAATACATTAAGGAGGACGATCTTTTACCCGTTGTTTGGAGAGTCAAAAGCCTTGTTTGAGTCCGTTGAGTTAGGCCACTGAAAATAGAAAACCCGCCAGCACCTATTGGTAACCAAGTGGGTTCGGTTTAGTGGTAATCACTTTCTCTTTGGTGCCTTACAGCACCGATATGGACTCGATTTGAAGTCTTGATTTCAAAGAAAATGACATACCCGGTTGCTCCAAAAGGAACAATCAACTCTCGGGCGAATGGACCTGTATCTGCTTTGCGACAGCTAAATGGGCTGATAGCTAAGAATTGGCAGGCTTGTCGTATCGCCTCGATCGCTTTTGTTGGATTGTCAAGATCACCAGTCGGACTGTTCAACTCACGCTCAAATGCGAAGTCAAACAATCTTTCGAGATCCTCCTCGGCCTCACGGCTGAAAACGATCTGATACTTCACTTCTGATGGTTCTTTTGGCGCGCTCTTGCGGCAGCTACTTTCGCTTCTAGCTTGGCTATCACCACCTCAGCAGGAATCCAGTCACCATCCGCTTCTGAGCGAGCAATTGCCGCTAGACCGCGCCGAACGAATTCAGCTTGATCACGACGACGAGTTACCTCGGTACGTACAGCACTTTCTACCAACGACGCCATGGTTTCACCATCGCCAAGCGCCATTTCTATTTCTTCGCGAAAAGTAGACTCGATGCGAATCGGTGGAATTGATGCAGTTTTCATGGGTTGAATGTATCGCGTTTGCGATGCGATGTCAAATTCGGGCGGAACTGGCGGCCATTTAGGAGTGGTCGAATACGATACTTGCCCCAGTCAAGGTCGAAGGCGTTTCCGAGCTAAGACCGCCTCGGGTTATGTGTGGTTCCACATTGCTTACAGAGTTCATAAGTATTCGCCTTGAGAGCTGCCGGAGTTACGAACTGATCCCGCACGAAGCTTTTTGGAGTCACGTCTGAAGTTCGTCTCCTGTGATTGACTGCTTCGGATATGCTGTATACAATTGCTATATACTTTTCCTTGGGGGTTCATCATGTCCATCGGCACTGTTTTCGTCAATAACCGTACCCAGGCCGTTCGTCTGCCATTGGACGTGCGTCTACCTGAGGGTGTCCACAAGGTAGAGATACGCGTTAAAGGTAAAGAGCGCATCATTTCCCCCCTAGGCCAAACTTGGGACAGCTTCTTTCTGGGTGGCCCCACAGTGAGCGACGACTTCCTGCCCGAGCGCGCTACCCAGCAACAGCCGGAACGGGAAGCGCTCTGATGCTGCGTTACCTGCTAGACACCAACATCGTCATCTACGTGCTGAAGCGGCGACCTGTCGAGGTGCTTTCCATTTTCAACGCCAACGCTAGTCGCATGGCGATTTCCTCCATTACCCTCGCCGAGCTCTTGCACGGTGCGGAGAAAAGCAACCGAGTCAGCGAGAACCTGGCAGCTATCGAGGACTTTTGTAGTCGCCTTGAAGTTCTGCCCTATGGCCCCAAGGCCGCGCAGCATTACGGAGCCATTCGCGCCGCCTTGGAAAAACTCGGTCAGCCTATTGGTGTGAACGACATGCACATTGCAGCGCACGCTCGCAGCGAAGGCCTGGTGCTGGTGACGAACAACATGGGGGAGTTCAAACGGGTGCCTGCGCTGGAACTGGAAAATTGGGTACACACAGCACAGTAATTGACGATTGGTCTTGCATCAGTCACACAAAAGTACGTCATCTGCAATGCCAAGTTTCCCGCGATAGCTGTAGCTGTCGAACGAGGCGACGATGACCGTTCGGGCTTTTTGCTTTCTGAAGCTTTGAAAGTCTTCAGCGTTTGAGGTCTCGGTAAAAGTTCTCGTGAGAGCCCAGCAGCAGCAAGAGCCGTGTGGCTGGATCAAATTCATAGGCCAGCAGCATCAATTGGCTATGGCTCTTGAACTTGTAGACATACACACCCGAAAGGTCGCCACGCTTGGCCTCGCCGGCTTGTGGGTTGGACACAATCGCTTCCACTGCCGCATCAACATGTTGCTGTTGATGGGGGTGCAGCTTCTTGTAAGACCTGGCGAACGCCGAGGTTTGAAGCACCGTGACCGGTTGGGTCGCCATCAGCGTTTGGCTTGGGGCACAAAGGGGGTGGCGAGTGCCTGGCCCTCAGCCCTGGCAATCAGCAGGTCGCGCACAAAATCAATGGGCAGGTCCGGGTTATCCAAAGCCGCTTTGCCGATCATGGCCCAAAACTCAATTTGACCTGCGATGGTTCTGCGCTCTGCGTTGGCATACGATTTCGCTTGGTCGTACAGCTCGCTGTCAATTCTTACGGGCATACCCATGTGTTTCTCCTTGAATCACTTTGCTACAAATGTAGCTAACTTGTGTCTCTCTGTCAAAATTAAGGTCTGTGTAATCAATGATGGATGGTTGTTTTGTGTTGCCCAGCAGCCTTCGTCTTCTGCGGCACAATGGCGTTGTTGTTAGGTGAACTGGCATCAATCCAGTTGTTGGCGTTTGGCCCTGTGGGGCCATTTCTTTTTTGGAATTTTCGTGTTTAAAAACATCATCATGTACCGCATCGGCCCGGATTGGGCGCCCACACAGCAGCAGGTGGAGGCTGGTTTGGATGCGTTGCGGTTTGTGCCTTGCGGCGCGCATGAAGACAAGTCGGTGGGCTGGGTGGAGCCGCGTGGCGAGGCGCATGGCCCTTTGGTGGAAGTGGTGGGTGGACAGCTCATCCTCAAGCTCAAGCTCGAGACCAAGGTGGTGCCAGGTGCCGTGGTGACGCGCAAAGCCAAAGAGCGTGCCGCGCAGATCGAGGCCACCACCGGCCGCAAGCCTGGCAAGAAAGAAACCCGCGAGATCAAAGACGACATACGCCTCTCGCTCATGCCGCTGGCCTTCAGCAAAGAGGCCACGGTGTGGGTGTGGATCGACCCGCAAGCGCGTTTGCTGGTGCTTGATGCCGGCAGCCAAGCCAAGGCCGATGAGGTGGTGACGCTCTTGGTGAAAAGCCTGGATGGTCTGGGTCTGAACCTCATCAACACGCAAGTCTCTCCGATGGCAGCCATGGCTGATTGGTTGCTCACCCAAGAAGCGCCTGCAAGCTTTTCGGTGGACCGCGATTGCGAGCTCAAAGCGGCTGATGAATCCAAAGCCGTGGTGCGTTACGCACGCCATGCGCTGGACACCGAAGAAGTCAAGGCCCACGTGAAAGGCGGCAAGCTGCCCACACGCTTGGCCATGACCTGGGCCGGCCGTGTGTCCTTCATGTTGACTGAAGGTTTGCAGCTCAAGAAGCTGGATTTTTTAGATGTGGTGTTCGATGACACCAGCAGCAAAGACGAGGGCTTTGATGCCGACGTGGCCATTGCCACCGGTGAGTTGCGCAAGCTCTTGCCGGATTTGCTCGAAGCTTTGGGTGGCGAGTTGGCTTTGGCCTGAAGCACAAAGCCGTTCAGCTTATCTAGGCCGCCAGCCCAAGCCCTGGCTGGTGCCACCTGGCACAGCGCCGCGAGCTGGGCGGTACTCGCAACCGATCCACCCTTGCCAGCCACAGGCGGCTGACACCTCGTCAATCACCTCAAACAAATAAGCGTGGTTGACCTCGCCCAGATCGGGCTCGTGGCGCATGGGCACGCCAGCAATTTGCAAATGCCCCACACGCCCGGTGGGCAGGTACTGGCGCAGCTTGCTGGCCAAATCACCTTCCATGATTTGGCAGTGGTACAGGTCCATCTGCACCTGCAAGTTTGCCGCGCCCACAGCTTGCACCACCTCATGCGCTTGGGCCTGGTAGTTCAAAAAGAAGCCAGGCATGTCGCGGGTGTTGATGGGCTCAATCAAAATGTTTTTGTGGGCTTTGGCGGCTTGCTCGGCAGCCCAGGCCAGGTTGGCGGTGTAAGTGGCATGCAGGGTGGATAAGTTCGCGCCTGCAGGCTTTAAACCAGCCATCACATGGATGCGTGGGCAGTCCAGCGTCACCGCGTAATCGATGGCTTTCAAAATACCTGCACGGAACTCAGCCTCGCGCCCAGGCAGACAAGCCAGGCCGCGTTCTCCCGCCGCCCAATCGCCCGGTGGTGCGTTGAACAGCACCTGTTGCAAACCATGGTCTTGCAAGCGTTGGCGCAAGGCCTGGGCTTCAAACTCATAGGGGAACAAGTACTCCACCGCTTGGAAGCCGTCTTGCGCAGCAGCGGCAAAGCGGTCGAGGAAAGTATGCTCGTTGTAGAGCATGCTCAAGTTGGCAGCAAATTTAGGCATGGTGTGTTTACCAAAGGGCGCCAAAACTTTGGCGCAGGTCTTCAATCTGTGATTCGCTCAAGGGCGTGGCTTGACGTTGGCTCATGAGCCAGAGCTTGGCGGTTTCTTCCAACTCTTCCAGCACCGCGCTGGCTTGGGCAGGGCTGTCGTGCCACACCACAGGCCCCAGGCGGTCGAGCATCACACCGCGCAGGGGCTTGCCTTGCGCTTGTCTGTTTTCAATGAGCGCCGTGACCAACCTGGCCACCTCGGGGTGGCCCGGACGGTGGTACGGCACCAAGGGCACGTGGCCTACTTTCATCACGTAATACGGCGTGATAGGCGGCACGATGTCATCGGCCTGCCACACCCCTTGCAGGGTGAGCGACACCAGGTTCGTGGCGTGAGTGTGGATGATGCAGCGCGCATTCGGTTCCGCTGCATAAATAGCTTGGTGCAGTGCTAGCGTTTTGGAAGCACGTGCCCCGCTGATTTGCAGGACATGCGCCACATGGGCCAACTCAGCAGCCTGCAAATTGCCAAGGCACGCATCAGTCGGCGTGATCAAAAAACTGCCATCTTCCAAGCGCATGCTGATGTTGCCTGCGCTGGCATGCACATAGCCACGCGCGTACAGCGATGCCCCAGTGGCGCAGATGGCGGCTTTGGCGTCATGCAGGTTCATGGGTGTGTCTCCAGCATGGCAAAGGCTTTGACAAAGAAATCTTCACCACCAAAATTGCCCGACTTCAGCGCCACATGCACATCGCGCCCGGGCGCTGCAGGCGTGCGCACACTTGTCCATGGCACACCGGGGTCAATCTGCGGGCCAATCACCATGCGCTCCACCCCCAGGGCTTGCACCACAGCGCCGGAGGTTTCGCCACCTGCCACCACCAGCTGGCCCACACCCATTTGCACCAAGCCTTGCGCGACGGCTGAGAGCGCGCGCTCCACCAACTCGCCAGCGTGTTGGGCACCCAGGGTGTTTTGTATGGCTTTGACAGATTCAGCGTTGGCCGTGGCGTAAACCAGTACGGGGCCTGCAGCCAACAAGGGCTTGGCCCAAGCCAGGGCTTGCGCCACCAAATCTTGGCCCGCAGCCAGCGCCAGCGGGTCGATGGCCAGGGCAGGGCGGCCTGATTGCACCCAGTGCTGTACTTGCGCGTTGGTGGCCAGCGAGCAACTGCCGGAGATCACCGCGCCGTGGCCTGAAGCCGCGGGGAGTTGGCTTGCCGATGAACCTTTTTGAAGACGGTCAGGCCAGTTTTGCGGCAGGCCAATGGCCACGCCAGAACCTGCGGTCACCAGAGGCATGTCTTGCAGGGCTTGGCCCATGAGCATCAGGTCTTGGTTGCTGATCGCATCCACCACCGCCACACCCACACCTTGGGCTTGCAATTGCGCAAACGCAGCGCGCATGGCTTGCGGCCCTTGCGCTACCGTGCTGTGCTGCACCAGGCCGATTTGCCGCTTGGTTTGGGCTTGCATGAACCGCACCAAATTGGCATCGGTCATGGGCGTGAGCGGGTGGTGGCGCATGCCGCTGTCAGACAGCAGCACATCACCCACAAACAAATGACCCTTGAAAACGGTGCGGTGGTTTTCTGGGAAGGCCGGGCACACGATGGTGAAGCCCTGGCCCGGGCCATGAATGGCATCAAGCAACGCGTCGGTCACCGGGCCAATGTTGCCTTGCGGTGTGCTATCGAAAGTAGAGCAATACTTGAAGTAAATTTGCTGCACACCCTGCGCTTTGAGCCATTGGTAAGCCTGGAGCGACTGCGCCACCGCATCAGCTGGCGCAATCGTGCGAGATTTGAGCGCAATCACCAAGGCATCCGCATCGACCTTCGAGTTGTCTTGCGGCACGCCGTTGATTTGCACGGTGCGCAAACCACTGCGCACCAGGTTGTTGGCCAGGTCGGTGGCGCCGGTGAAGTCGTCGGCAATGCAGCCTAAAACAGCGTGACTCATGAGGCTTAAAACTTCAAAGGGCAAGTGACTGCTTGTGGGTGGGCTTGCGCATACGCTTGGATGATGCTGTGCACCGAGGCATCGGCCGGTAAGCCCAGGGCTTTGGCGCGTTGTGCTTCAAAGCGGCTGGGCCAGCTGGCCACAATGCCTTGCACTTTCGCATCAGGCACCCAGCTCAAGTGCGCGGCCACGGCATCGCCAGCCACGTCTTTCAAGGCTTGCGCCATCTCACCCACGGTGGTGCTGATGGCGGGGAAGTTCACCGCATTGGCTGGTCCCCACACCGCAGCCGGGGTGGTGATGGCCGCCACCAAACCCGCGATGGTGGATTCTGGTGAGGCCAAGGCCACCGCAGTTTCGGGTGGCACCGGCACCACGCTGGGCAGGCCTGCCAGTGGTTCGCGCAGCATACCGCTCAAAAAACCTGAAGCCGCGCCATTGGGTTTGCCTGCGCGGATTGAGACCGTCATGAGGCGCACATTGCGGCCATGGACCAAGCCACGGCGTGCGTAGTCCGCCACCAACTGCTCCACCATGAACTTTTGCGTGCCGTAGCTGTTTTGCGGCATGGGCAGGGTGCTGTCGGTGATCGGGCTGGGCATCGTGCTGCCTGCCGGCGCGCCAAACACCGCCACTGAACTGGGGAACACGAACACCGGGCGCTGACCTGCATGACGCGCTGCTTGCAGCAAAGCCAAGCTGGTGTTGAGGTTGCTGTGCAAGCCCAGGTCCAGGTTGGCCTCGCATTCGCCACTCACCGCAGCGGCCAAGTGCACGATGGCATCCACGCCGGACAGGCTCAGCTGCTTGCTTTGAATCAGGTCAAACAAGTCGCCAGTGATGCCCTGCACGCGCGCATCCGCAGCCAGGTCAGCAGGTGGTGCCACGCGGTCGGTCAGGATGAGTTTGCTTAAGGCCTGGGTGCCGCGGCCTTCCAGGTTCAGGGTGGTGTGTTTGAGCAGTTCGCGGGCCAAGGCAGCGCCCAAAAAGCCGCTGCCACCGGTGATGAGAATGTTCATAGCGTTCAAGTGTTTGCTTTGGGGGGCAAGGTGATGCCCGGGAAAATTTTGATCACCGC
>CANGLW010000020.1 GCA_947454955.1 Comamonadaceae bacterium | reverse complement strand
GTCTCGCACATGGCCGACCTGGGCGTGGACTTCGGCAAGCCGGTGGTCAACATCGACAAGCTGCGTGGCCACAAAGAAAAAGTGATTGGCAAGCTCACCGGTGGCTTGGCCGCCATGGCCAAGATGCGCAAGGTCACCACCGTGCGCGGCTACGGCGCGTTTGTGGGCGCCAACCACCTGGAGGTGGAAGAAACCACGGGCAGTGCGCAAGAGAAAACCGGCAGCAAGAAGGTCATTGCGTTCAAGCGTGCCATCATTGCCGCAGGCTCGCAAGCCGTGCGTTTGCCCTTCATGCCCGAAGACCCGCGCGTGGTGGATTCCACCGGCGCCTTGGCCCTCAAAGACGTGCCCAAGCGCATGCTGATTTTGGGTGGCGGCATCATCGGCCTGGAGATGGGCACGGTCTACAGCACCCTGGGCGCTCGCCTGGATGTGGTGGAGATGATGGACGGCCTGATGCAAGGCGCGGACCGCGACCTGGTGAAGATCTGGCAGAAGATGAACGCCAAGCGCTTTGACAACATCATGCTCAACACGAAAACCGTGAGCGCGGTGGCCAAGCCCGAAGGCATTGAGGTGACGTTTGCACCCGCGCAAGAAGGCGGCACCGCCCCTGCGCCGCAAACTTACGACCTGGTGTTGCAAGCCGTGGGCCGCACGCCCAACGGCAAGAAAATTGCCGCTGAGAAAGCCGGCGTGGCCGTGAGCGACCGTGGCTTCATCAACGTCGACATTCAAATGCGTACCAACGTGCCGCACATCTTTGCCATTGGCGACATCGTGGGCCAGCCCATGCTGGCGCACAAGGCGGTGCACGAGGCGCATGTGGCTGCTGAGGTCATTGCCGGCGAGCTGCAAGGCAATGCCGAACTCGCCGCTGCCGCCTTCAACGCCCGGGTGATTCCAAGTGTGGCCTACACCGACCCCGAAGTGGCGTGGGTAGGCTTGACCGAAGACCAGGCCAAGGCCCAAGGCATCAAGGTCAAGAAGGGCCTGTTCCCCTGGACGGCTTCGGGCCGCGCGATTGCCAACGGCCGCGACGAGGGCGTGACCAAACTGCTGTTCGATGATTCGCCCGAGGCGCATGGCCACGGCAAGATTCTGGGCGGCGGCATGGTGGGCACCCATGCGGGCGACATGATTGGTGAGATTGCGCTGGCCATCGAGATGGGCGCCGACGCGGTGGACATCGGCAAAACCATCCACCCGCACCCCACGCTGGGCGAGAGCATCGGCATGGCCGCGGAAGTGGCGCACGGTTCGTGTACCGACGTGCCACCGGCCAAAAAGTAAACCGGTGAATCCAAGAAGCCCGGGCTGTTCGCAGCCCGGGCTTTTTCATGGGTTCCCCACGCGGCTAGGGATTTCCCTGATAAACTTTTGCTCTGTTTTCATTGGTGGCTGCTAACTTCAGCCTACGCTCGGGGGTGATCATGACGAACGCAACAGACAAGCCATTGACGGTATTGGTGGTCGACGACATCGTGTCGAACGCCAAGCTGCTCGCCTTGATCATGGAGAACATGTTCAAAGCCCGCGTGATCCCCACTTTCAGCGCACGTGTGGCCCTGGAGCAAGCGGTGCAACACCGCCCCGATGTGATGATGGTCGACATCAACATGCCCAGCATCGACGGCTACAAGTTTTTGGAACAAATTCGCGCCATGGCCGAATTCAAAGACACGCCCATGGTGGCCGTCTCTGCCAACGCTTTGCCTGAAGATGTGGAGCGGGGCTTGGCTTCGGGCTTCAATGCCTACATCACCAAGCCTTACGACTTTGACGATGTGTGGCGCAGCATCTGCCCCCTGATTGGTCGCGACCCCAACACCCCGCGTTCAGAAACTGTCAGCCGTTGAACCTCCTACGGTTCACCGCCTGAACCGGTTTATTCAGCGCCTTCTTGCACCCGGCGCGCACCGTCAAAGCGGCGCGTCCAGTAGGGCTGGCCCATGTCTTCCACCCGCACCTCGGCGCCGGGTTTGGGCGAGTGGATGAACTTGCCGTCCCCCAGGTAAATACCCACATGGCTGAATGCGCGGCGCATGGTGTTGAAGAACACCAGGTCGCCCGGTTGCAGGTCTTTCTTGTCGATCTTTTGGGTGGCTGCAGCTTGCTGCTCGGCCTTGCGCGGCAAGATCAAACCCGCGGTTTGTTCCACCATGGCGCGCACAAAGCCGCTGCAATCAAACCCGTCAAAGCTGCTGCCGCCACGGCGGTAAGGCACACCCAAAGCGCCCATGGCGGAGACCACCAACTCCGACGCTTTGCTGCTGACCTTGGAGGCCCCGCTGCTCACGGTTTGGGTCACTTGCTGACCCACCCGGGTGATTTTGCCCAGCAAGCCTTTGTCGGCAAGCAGCTTGTCCAGCTCGTCACTGGGCAAGGCCTGGGGTTCATCTGCGCTCAGGGCGCTTTGCACCGGGGTTGGGGCAGGCACTGAAGTGTTTTGAGGAGGGCTTGCCTGTTTCGTTTTAGGCTCAGCCTGCGCCGCGCCAATCATCAAGACGGCAGCCGTCAAGGCAACCAGGCTAGGCACCAAGCTGGCCGACACCTTGCACATGACGCCACGCGCCAAGCTACCCACCCCGCCGACCCAGAGGGTGAGCAGGGCCAGGTGTTCCCGGGGAACGATGAGACGAGGCAAGCACATGGCGCTAGTATAAAGGGGTGGGGAGACTTCTCCAAGCGCCAAGTCGCATCAAGAGTTTGATTTAAGCCATTGATTTCATTAGTTTTTTGAAGGGTATATCCTGAGATGAAAGCCATCCTGTTAAGCAATGAGAACGGTTTTTCCGCCCAAGTCAGCGAGGTCGACGAGGCCCAATTACCCGCGGGCGATGTCACGGTGCAGGTGGCGTACTCCACCCTGAACTTCAAAGACGGCCTGGCCATCACCAACAAAAGCCCGGTGGTGCGCACCTGGCCGATGGTGGCCGGCATTGACGGTGCGGGCACGGTGATCGCGTCCAGCCACCCGGCCTGGAAAGCGGGCGATGCGTTCGTGCACAACGGCTGGGGCGTGGGCGAAACCCATTGGGGCTGCCTGGCCGAGAAGGCGCGCCTCAAGGGCGACTGGCTGGTGAAGTTGCCCGCGGCCTTCACCCCGCGCCAGGCCATGGCCATCGGCACGGCGGGTTACACCGCCATGCTGTGCGTGCTGGCCTTGGAAGACCATGGCGTCACACCCCTAAGTGGCGAGATTTTGGTAACCGGTGCCACCGGCGGCGTGGGCAGCGTGGCTGTGGCGCTGTTGAGCAAACTGGGCTACACCGTGGTGGCCGCCACCGGCAAAGCCAGTGAAGAGGCTTACCTCAAAGCCCTGGGTGCTGCCAGCATCATCGACCGCGCGACCTTGAGTGCGGCGGGCAAGCCGTTTCAAAAAGAACGCTGGGCGGGTGTGGTCGACGCGGTGGGTTCGCACACCCTGGCCAATGCGTTGGCGCAAACCAAGTACGGCGGTGTGGTGGCGGCCTGCGGTCTGGCCCAGGGCATGGATTTGCCCACCACCGTCATGCCTTTCATCTTGCGCGGCGTGACGCTGGCGGGTGTGGATTCGGTCATGGCCCCGCTGGCCCTTCGCCAACGCGCCTGGGACCGCTTGGCGCGTGACCTGGACCCTGCGCTGTTGGAGAGCATGATTGACGAGGTGGGCATGGACCAGGCAATCGCCAAAGCCCAGCAACTCATGGCCGGCCAGGTGCGTGGCCGGGTGGTGGTGAAGATTTAAGTTCTTTTCGAGGGCAGGGTGGCGGTGACGGTGGGCAAGTCCACCATCACCGGCGTGCCCGGGGCGCTGCAGCCGTCGTCGCAGCATTTGCCGGGTTGGCGGTTTTTCGTGATGGCCCGCTCGGGGTCATGCGGCGCGGGGGCGGGTGAGCCATCAGCCGCAATGCCGCGCTCCAGCAAACGCTCCACCAATTCCACTTTGGAGCCCACGGGGTAGTTGCGGTAAATCTCTTGCTTCATGGCCGCGGGTGAGCCGCCGCCGTGCAGGCTGATGACCGAGTACCAGCCGCCTTGGTAACCGGCGGTCAGGTCTTCGATGAAACGCGCGGTTTGGATGCGCTGCTCGTAAGGCACATCGGGGTTGGCGCGCAGCACCTCGCTGAGCTTAGCGCCGGTCTCGGGGTTGTGGTCTTCATCCGGGCCGGGCAGGGTGACGATGAGCCCGCCGCTCACATAGTGGGCGATGCGGTGCATGTCGTAAATTTTCGTGGCCAGCAGCAGCTTGCCGATGTTGGCAAACACCGCGTCGGGCACATAGCTGCGGCTCAGTTCGTCAAACTTGCCGTACACGCTGGCGGCCACGCCACAGGCGTAAAAACTCTCGGTGATGGTGATGAGCTCGACCATCTGCTCGCGCAAATGGCTCTCTTTGCCCGGGTCAAAGCCGTTGGCCTCGCACATCAGGGCGCCCGCACCAATCAGCAAGTCGCCAAAACCGGCGCGCGCGCCAATGCAGGTGTGGCGGTGGTGGGTGGCGTAGCTGTAGGTCAGGTGGCCGGAGTGTTCCCATTCGCCGGCGTAAAACACCTGCTCCATGGGCACAAACACGCGGTCGAACATGCACACCGCGGTGCTTTGGCCGTATTTGCTGCTGAAGAGTGCCGCGCCATGCTCGGGCTCACCAGGGCGGCCGGCGGGGCGGGCGATGATGGTCAGGCCCGGGGCGTCGATGGGCACAGCGCAGCACACCGCAAAGTCGGCGTCGGCCTGGGTCATGTTGCGGCAGGGCATGACCAGCAGCTCGTGCATGTAGGGTGCGCCCGTCACGATGGCTTTGGTGCCTGAAATCACGATGCCGCGCTGGCCGTTGTGGACCGCGTTGCGCTCCACGATGTGCACATAGCTGTCGGCGTTGGCCTGCTGGTGGGGGTGTTTGCTGCGGTCGCCTTTGGCATCGGTCATGGCCACGCCCAGGGTCAAGTCCTGGTCTTGCACACGGTGCAGGTAATTCAAAAAGCGGGCGGTGTGCTCGGTCGTGCCCTTGGCGTCGTCAATGCGGGCCGAGACCTGGCCAATCGCGTTCATCGCGTCATGAGTCAGGTAACGCTGCGCGCAGCCGGTTTCCTGGCACACCAGGCGCACGGCTTCGAGTTTGTTGAGCAAGTCACCCGCGCTGGTGTTGATGTGGGTGAGGCGGTTCACGGTCTTGCCCGAGCTGAACTGCTTGGCCGTCATCAGCTTGGCGTATTCGGGCTTGAGGGCGTAGTCGTAAGTCAGGCCAATCGCGTTGATGCCCGGGGCAAAGCCTGGTTCATCGGCCACCGAATCGACCTGCCGGCCATCCAAAAACACACGCGGGTTGTAGCGTCGCAGCGACTCCCGGTAGTCTTGTCCGCTCATCAGCAGGGAGGTGGGGGCAGTGGTGTTCATGGTTTTGTCTGGTGTGGTACTTGATTGAATGGCAGAGACTGATTTGCTCGCTAGGGAATAATTTGAACAGTGTTCAAATAAAAAATCAAGTGTTTGAAATTTTGACGGATGGGTGGATTTTCTGACAAATCGGCTAACATCTTGGCATGGAAGTTCAGCTCTCAGACTTGGTGGAAGTCCCTAGCGAAGCGCAAGCGCAGGCCGCCCAGGCCCGGCGCGACCAGCGCAAACAGCGCCAGCAAGCGGTGGGTGAGGTGCGCCGCGCCCTGGTGCTAGAGGCCGCCCGCTCGGTGTTTGAAGAGCTGGGGCTGGAGGGCGCAAGCATCCGCGAGATTGCCAAGCGCGCTGGTTACACGCCCGGTGCCCTGTACTCTTACTTTGAGAGCAAAGAAGCCATATACGGCGCTTTGTTGGAGGCTACTTTGGTCCGCTTACAAGCTGCGGTCGACGAGGCCCGGCCCCTCAAGGCGAAGCCGGCCAAGACCCTGGAGCTCAAGGCCAAGGCCTGGTTCAACTTTTTCTTTCAAAACCCGCGCGACCTGGACCTGGGCTTTTACCTGGTGCACGGCATGGCCCCGCGGGGTTTGACCACCGAACTCAACCAGCAGCTCAACGCTCAGTTACTGGCCGCCTTGCAGCCCTGTGAAGACGCGATGCTGGCCCTGGGGCTGGATCCCGCGGCCGCCCGCCAGGAAAACGCGGCCCTGTTCGCACATGGGGTGGGTGTGCTGCTGCTGCACCACACCCGGCGCATCAAATTGTTCGCCCAGCAGCCCGAGGCTTTGTTTGAGCTGTACCTGAGCCACCTCATCGCACGTTTGGCGCCTGAGACGGCCAAGGCTGCGGTGGACCAAGCGGATCTGTTCGGGCGCTGAAGCCTTTCTATTTAATGATCATCCCAATTTAATGGTCCTCAATTCATCGGCCCTCCATATCGGCCCTCCATTTATCGGATGATGGCCCCTCAAAAAGAACCCTATGCTGCTCGACGTTCAAGATTCCCAACTGCTGCTGATTGACTACCAAACCCGCCTGATGCCCGCGATTTTTGAGGGGCCGCAGGTGGTGGCCAATGCCATGCGCTTGGCGCGGGTGGCGGCTTTGCTCAAGGTGCCGGTGTGGGCCACCGAAGAAAACCCGGCCAGCCTGGGCGGCACCGCGCCTGAGTTGTTGCAACTCATCGAGGCGGCGCGCGGCCGGGTGCTGCCCAAAATGCAGTTCTCTGCCGTGGCCGATGGCCTGGCGGAGGCCCTGCGGCCTGTGGCCAAAGCTGGCGGCAATGCCCGCAGCTTGCCCAAACACCTGCAAAAACCAGCCCAGCCTGCGCCGCAGCGCAGCACCATCGTGATCGCCGGTTGCGAAAGCCATGTTTGCATGATGCAAACCGCCCTGGATTTGCTCGACGAAGAGTTCGATGTGGTGGTGGTGACCGATGCCAGCAGCTCACGCACCGAGCGCAACCGCGACGCGGCCT
This sequence comes from Comamonadaceae bacterium, assembly GCA_947454955.1. Taxonomy (GTDB): domain Bacteria; phylum Pseudomonadota; class Gammaproteobacteria; order Burkholderiales; family Burkholderiaceae_C; genus Hylemonella. The sequence goes on along the minus strand of CANGLW010000020.1, from coordinate 40,437 downwards.
TTGACCGCCTGGCCGGCGCAGGTGCCGAGTTGGTGACCACCGAGATGGTGGCTTTTGAATGGCTGCGCGGTGCGGATCACCCGCAGTTCAAAGCGGTGCTCGACATCGTCAAGTAAGCCTTGGCATTCAGGCCGCCAGCATGGCCTGGCACTGCTTGCGCAGCCGCCATAAAAACTGGTTGAGCAGCACGCAGCGCGCCACCAGCGGCGTGCCCGGCGGGGCGCTGGGCGGTGGCTTGACCGCCATGTTCAGCCGGTTGGCTGCGGCCTTGATGTCGGCGCAGGCCTGGTAGAGCAGTTGCAGCGCCTCGTCCCCCCAGCTGTCGGTGGCGGCCAGTCGGTAGTCGGTGCTGGCGCACACGCCCACCACGCAGCGCGCCAACTCGCGCGCTTGCGGTGTTCTGACCCAGGGCTCGGTGCCTGAATCTGCCCACGCATCCTTCCACGCGTCGCTGCTTGCATAAGTCTCCGCATGAGTTGACGCATGTGTTGATGAATGCGTTGACGAATGCTTTGATGTTTGAGCCTCTGACTTGGCTGCTTCCATGGTTCACTCCCTGCCAGACACATCGGCAGGGCGGCGCGAACTCTTGAATCTGCGATGTCAGGGGCGCGCAAGTTTGGTCTCCATAATTAAGAATGCAATTCCCGAGGAGATGTGTTTTGACCCGCTTTGCTGAATTCCACGACAAGTCGCTCACGCAGCGTGATGCTTTTTGGGCCGAACAGGCCCAATTGATCGACTGGCACACCCCGCCGCAGCAAATCTGCGACTACAGCAACCCACCCTTTGCCCGCTGGTTTGCGGGCGGCACCACCAACCTGTGCCACAACGCGGTGGACCGTCACCTGGCCGCGCGTGGCGACCAAGCCGCGCTGATCGCCATCAGCACCGAGACCGACACCGAGCGCACCTACACCTTTCATGAGCTGCACGCCGAAGTGCAGCGCATGGCTGCCAGCCTCAAGGCCCTGGGTGTGGGCAAGGGCGACCGGGTCTTGATTTACATGCCCATGATTGCCGAGGCTGCGTTTGCCATGCTGGCTTGCACCCGCATCGGCGCGCTGCATTCGGTGGTGTTTGGTGGTTTTGCCTCGGGCTCGTTAGCCTCGCGCATTGACGACGCCACCCCCAAAGTGATTGTGAGTGCCGATGCCGGTTCGCGCGGTGGCAAAGGCGTGCCTTACAAACCGCTGCTGGATGAAGCCATCAGCCTTGCCCAGCACAAACCCAGCGCGGTGCTGTTAGCTGACCGAGGTCTGGTTGCTATGAATTTGGTAGCTGGCCGTGACCACCTGTGGGCCGACATGCGCCAAAAGCATCTGAACGACCAGATGCCGTGCGAGTGGGTGGACGCCACCCACCCCAGCTACACGCTTTACACCTCGGGCACCACCGGCAAACCCAAAGGCGTGCAGCGTGACACCGGCGGCTACGCGGTGGCACTGGCCGCCAGCATGAAGCACATCTTCATGGGTCAACCCGGCGAAACCTATTTTTCCACCAGCGACATCGGCTGGGTGGTGGGGCACAGCTACATCATCTACGGGCCGCTGATTGCCGGCATGGCCACCATCATGTACGAGGGTCTGCCCACCCGGCCGGATGCTGGCATTTGGTGGAGCCTGGTGGAGAAGTACAAGGTCACCGTGATGTTCAGCGCCCCCACCGCGGTGCGCGTGCTCAAAAAGCAAGACCCTGCGCTCTTGAAGAAATACGACGTGAGTTCGCTGCGCGCCTTGTTCTTGGCTGGCGAGCCGCTGGACGAACCCACCGCGCGCTGGATCAGCGACAGCTTGGGCGTGCCCATCATCGACAACTACTGGCAGACCGAAAGCGGCTGGCCCATCCTCACCATTGCCAACGGCATTGAGAAAAAAGACAGCAAGTTTGGCAGCCCGGGCATTCCCATGTACGGCTACAACGTCAAGCTGGTGCATGAAAGCACCGGCGAAGAACTCACCGGCGCCGATGAAAAAGGCGTGGTGGTGATCGAAGGCCCCACGCCCCCGGGCTTCATGCAAACCGTGTGGCAAGACGACGAGCGTTTTGTCAAAACCTACTGGCAAAGCGTGCCGGGCAAGATGGTCTACAGCACCTTTGACTGGGGCATCCGCGACAAAGACGGGTACTTCTACATCCTGGGTCGCACCGACGATGTGATCAACGTGGCCGGGCACCGCCTGGGCACCCGCGAGATTGAAGAGTCGATCTCCAGCCACCCCAATGTGGCCGAGGTCGCGGTGGTGGGCGTGGCCGACAACCTCAAAGGCCAAGTGGCCATGGCGTTTGCGGTGGTCAAAGACACCAGTGGCCTGACCGATGACGCTGCGCGCGCCAAGCTCGAAGGCGAGATCATGAAAGTGGTGGACGGGCAACTCGGTGCCGTGGCCCGCCCGGCCCGTGTGTTGTTTGTGACGGCGCTGCCCAAAACCCGTAGCGGCAAGGTGCTGCGCCGGGCCATTCAGGCGGTGAGCGAAGGGCGCGACCCGGGTGACCTGAGCACCATGGACGACCCCACGCCACTCACCCAAATCAAGGGCTTTTTCAGCGCTTAAGGGTTAAAAAACAACTGCCACCGGTGTGAATCGGTGGCACAATCGCGAGGTTACTTAGGCCCTTCCACTGCCACAGTCGCATCCGCCAATCGGTTCAGCCGTGCCGCGGGAGGTTTTCAACCAGCTAAAAGTTTCCTCAAGGGAAACGGAGGTCAGCGCAATATGAGCGAATCTAAAGCCACGGTTTACCAGGCTTACCAAAGCAACACCTACCTGTTCGGTGGGAATGCCCCGTACGTCGAAGAGATGTACGAAAACTACCTCGCCAACCCCGGCAGCGTGCCTGACACCTGGCGCGATTACTTCGATGCTTTGCAGCACGTGCCCGCCGTCGACGGCAGCCACGCCAAAGACATCCCCCACCAGCCCGTCATCAACGCCTTTGCTGAGCGCGCCAAACAAGGCGGCACCAAAGTGGTGGTGGCCAGTGGCGCTGATTCTGAAATGGGCCGCAAGCGCACCCAGGTGCAGCAGCTCATCGCCGCGTACCGCAATGTGGGTCAACGCTGGGCCGATCTCGACCCCTTAAAGCGCGCCGAGCGCCCCCAAATTCCTGAACTGGAGCCGTCTTTCTACGGCTTCACCGATGCCGACCAGGAAACCGTGTTCAACACCAGCAACACGTTTTTCGGCAAAGAAACCATGTCGCTGCGCGAGCTCATCAACGCGCTGCGCGAAACCTATTGCGGCACCCTGGGTGTGGAGTACATGTACACCACCGACCAGGCGCAAAAACGCTGGTGGCAGCAAAAGTTGGAGAGCATCCGTGCCAAGCCCAACTTCAATGCCGAGAAGAAAAAGCACATCCTCGACCGCCTGACCGCGGCCGAAGGCCTGGAGCGTTACCTGCACACCAAGTACGTGGGCCAAAAGCGCTTCTCGCTCGAAGGTGGTGAGAGCTTCATCGCCGCCATGGACGAGCTGATTCAGCAAGCCGGCGCCAAAGGCGTGCAAGAGATTGTGTTGGGCATGGCCCACCGCGGCCGCTTGAACGTGCTGGTCAACACCATGGGCAAGATGCCCAAGGACTTGTTTGCCGAGTTCGACCACACCGCCCCCGAAGAACTGCCCGCCGGTGACGTGAAATACCACCAGGGCTTCAGCTCGGACGTGACCACCTCGGGCGGCCCCGTGCACCTGAGCCTGGCCTTCAACCCCTCGCACCTGGAAATTGTGAACCCGGTGGTCGAGGGCTCGGTGCGTGCCCGCATGGATCGCCGTGGCGACCCCAAAGGCCTGCAAGTGTTGCCGGTCTTGGTGCACGGCGACGCCGCGTTTGGCGGCCAGGGCGTGAACCAGGAAACCCTGGCGCTGGCCCAAACCCGTGGCTACAGCACGGGTGGCACGGTGCACATCATCATCAACAACCAGATTGGTTTCACCACCTCCGACCCGCGCGACATGCGCTCGACCGTGTACTGCACCGACATCGTCAAGATGGTTGAGGCACCGGTGTTGCACGTCAACGGTGACGACCCTGAAGCCGTGGTGCTGGCCACCCAGATTGCGCTGGACTACCGCATGGCCTTTGGCACCGATGTGGTGGTGGACATCACCTGCTTCCGCAAGCTGGGCCACAACGAGCAAGACACCCCCAGCCTGACCCAGCCGCTGATGTACAAGAAAATCGCGGCCCACCCCGGCACGCGCAAGCTGTACGCCGACAAGCTGGCCGCTCAAGGCATGGGCGAGACGCTGGGCGACGACATGGTCAAGGCCTACCGCGCCGCCATGGACGCCGGCAAGCACACCGTCGATCCGGTGCTGACCAACTTCAAGAGCAAGTACGCGGTGGACTGGTCGCCCTTCCTGGGCAAGAAGTGGACCGATGCCGGTGACACCGCCATCCCCATGACCGAGTGGAAACGCCTGGCCGAGAAAATCACCACCATCCCCGCATCGGTCACCCCGCACCAGCTGGTGAAAAAGGTGTACGACGACCGCGCAGCCATGGGCCGCGGCGACATCCCGGTGGACTGGGGCATGGGCGAGCACATGGCTTTCGCATCCCTGGTGGCCAGCGGCTACCCGGTGCGTTTGTCGGGCGAAGACTGCGGCCGCGGCACCTTCACCCACCGCCACGCTGTGATTCACGACCAGAGCCGCGAGAAGTGGGACACCGGCACCTACGTGCCCCTGGAAAACGTGGCCGACAACCAGGCTCCGTTTGTGGTGATCGACTCCATCCTGTCCGAAGAAGCGGTGCTGGGCTTTGAGTACGGCTACGCCTCCAACGACCCCAACACCTTGGTGATTTGGGAAGCGCAGTTTGGCGACTTCGCCAATGGCGCGCAGGTGGTGATTGACCAGTTCATCGCCTCCGGCGAAGTGAAGTGGGGCCGTGTGAACGGCATCACCCTCATGCTGCCGCACGGCTACGAAGGTCAAGGCCCCGAGCACAGCTCGGCGCGCCTGGAGCGTTTCATGCAGCTCGCCGCTGACACCAACATGCAGATCGTGCAGCCCACCACGGCCAGCCAGATCTTCCACGTGCTGCGTCGTCAGATGGTGCGCAACCTGCGCAAGCCGCTCATCATCATGACGCCCAAGTCGCTGTTGCGTAACAAAGACGCCACCTCACCGGTGTCCGAGTTCGTCAAGGGTGGCTTTCAGACGGTGATTCCTGAGCAAAAGGACATCAAGGCCGACAAGGTCAAGCGTGTCGTCGCTTGCTCGGGCAAGGTGTACTACGACCTGGTGAAAAAGCGCGAAGAGAAGGGCGCTGACGACGTGGCCATCATCCGCGTTGAGCAGCTCTACCCCTTCCCGCACAAAGCGTTTGCCAACGAGATCAAGAAGTACAGCCACGCCACCGAGATCGTGTGGTGCCAAGACGAGCCGCAGAACCAGGGCGCCTGGTTCTTTGTGCAGCACTACATCCACGAGAACATGCTCGAAGGCCAAAAGCTGGGTTACTCCGGCCGCGCCGCCTCGGCCTCGCCCGCGGTGGGTTACTCCCACCTGCACCAGGAGCAGCAAAAAGCCCTGGTGGATGGTGCTTTCGGCAAGCTCAAAGGTTTTGTGTTGAGCAAGTAAAGCTCAAGCTCACGTCTTTAACCCCGCTGGGCGCCTGGCGCCCGGCAGTTACATCACAGGATTTGAAATGGCTATCGTAGAAGTGAAAGTTCCGCAGTTGTCGGAGTCTGTGGCTGAAGCCACCATGTTGCAGTGGAAGAAAAAAGCCGGCGACAGCGTCGCGGCCGATGAGATCTTGATCGAGATCGAGACCGACAAAGTGGTCTTGGAAGTGCCCGCACCCAGCGCGGGTGTGTTGGCTGAAATTTTGGTGGCCGATGGCGGCACCGTGGTCGCTGAGCAATTGATTGCCCGCATCGACACCGAAGGCAAGGCCAGTGCTGCGGCACCTGCTTCGGCACCCGCTGCCGTTGCTGCACCAGCCGCCGCTGCCGCCGCGCCCGCCAGCACCAGCAAGGCCGGCGTGGCCATGCCTGCTGCTGCCAAGATCATGGCCGACAACGGCATGGCCGCTGGTTCTGTGGCTGGCACCGGCAAAGACGGCCGCGTCACCAAAGGTGACGTGCTCGCTGCTGCCTCTGCACCTGCTGCTCCTCAAGCTGTAGCAGCTTCGCCCATTCCCACCGGCGCGCCCACCTCGGCCTTGCCGCAAGTGGCTGCACCCGCTGTGGACCTGGGTGACCGCCCAGAGCAGCGCGTGCCCATGAGCCGCCTGCGTGCCCGCGTGGCCGAGCGTTTGCTGCAGTCGCAGTCCACCGCCGCCATCCTGACCACCTTCAACGAGGTCAACATGGCCCCGGTGATGGAAATGCGCAAGCGCTTCCAGGAGAAGTTTGAGAAAGAGCACGGCGTGAAGATCGGCTTCATGAGCTTTTTCGTCAAAGCCGCGGTGCACGCCCTCAAGAAGTTCCCGGTGCTCAACGCCTCGGTGGACGGTACCGACATTGTTTATCACGGCTACTTTGACATTGGTATCGCGGTGGGCTCGCCCCGTGGTTTGGTGGTGCCGATTTTGCGCAATGCCGACCAGATGAGCTTTGCCGAGATCGAGAAGAAGATTGCCGAGTACGGCGCCAAGGCGCGTGACGGCAAGCTGAGCATCGAAGAGATGACCGGCGGCACCTTCTCCATCTCCAACGGCGGCACCTTCGGCTCCATGCTCTCCACCCCCATCATCAACCCGCCTCAGTCGGCGATTTTGGGTGTGCACGCCACCAAAGACCGCGCCGTGGTGGAAAACGGCCAAGTGGTGGTGCGCCCCATCAACTACCTGGCCATGAGCTACGACCACCGCATCATCGACGGCCGCGAGGCTGTGCTGGGCTTGGTCGCGATGAAAGAGGCTTTGGAAGATCCGGCCCGTTTGTTGTTTGATATTTGATAGGACCCACCATGAGCAAACAATTTGATGTGGTGGTGATTGGCGGTGGCCCGGGTGGTTACATCGCAGCCATTCGTGCGGCGCAGCTGGGCATGAACGTGGCGTGCGTGGACGAGTGGAAAAACGCCAAGGGTGGCCCTGCGCCCGGCGGTACGTGCACGAACGTGGGTTGCATCCCGTCCAAGGCGCTGCTGCAGTCCAGCGAGCATTTTGAGCATGCCAACCACCACTTTGCAGAGCACGGCATCACCGCCAGCGATATGAAGATGGACGTGGCCAAAATGATCGCGCGCAAAGACAACGTGGTCAAACAAAACAACGACGGCATCTTGTACCTGTTCAAAAAGAACAAGGTCTCGTTCTTCCACGGCCGCGGTAGCTTTGCCGGCAAAACCGAGGGTTGCTACGAGATCAAGGTGGCCGGTGCTGCTGAAGAAACGTTGAGCGCCAAGCAAGTCATCATCGCCACCGGCTCGAACGCGCGCGCCTTGCCCGGCACACCGTTTGACGAAGAGCTCATCTTGTCCAACGACGGTGCTTTGCGCGTGGGCGCGGTGCCCAAAAAGCTGGGCCTGATTGGCTCTGGCGTGATTGGCCTGGAGATGGGCTCGGTCTGGCGCCGTTTAGGTGCAGAGGTCACCATCCTCGAAGGCTTGCCCACCTTCCTGGGCGCGGTGGACCAGCAAATTGCCAAAGAGGCGCACAAGGCTTTCACCAAGCAAGGTTTGAAGATTGAGCTGGGCGTGAAAGTCGGCGAGATCAAGACCGGCAAAAAAGGCGTGAGCGTGGCCTACACCAACGCCAAAGGCGAGGCCATCAACCTTGAGGTGGACAAGCTGATCGTGTCCATCGGCCGTGTGCCCAACACCATCGGCTTGAACGCCGAAGGCGTGGGCCTGGCCCTCGATGAGCGCGGCGCGATTGTGGTGGACGCTGACTGCAAAACCAACTTGCCCGGCGTGTGGGCGGTGGGCGATGTGGTGCGCGGCCCCATGTTGGCGCACAAGGCCGAGGAAGAGGGCGTGGCCGTGGCCGAGCGCATCGCTGGCCAGCACGGGCATGTGAACTTCAACACCATCCCCTGGGTCATCTACACCAGCCCCGAAATTGCGTGGGTGGGCCGCACCGAAGAGCAGCTCAAGGCTGATGGCGTGGCTTATAAGGCCGGCACCTTCCCCTTCCTGGCCAACGGTCGCGCCCGCGCATTGGGCGACACCACCGGCATGGTGAAGTTCTTGGCCGATGCCACCACCGATGAAATTCTGGGCGTGCACATCGTGGGCCCGATGGCCAGCGAGTTGATCTCTGAGGCCGTGGTGGCCATGGAGTTCAAGGCCAGTGCCGAGGACATCGCGCGCATTTGCCATGCGCACCCGTCTTTGAGTGAAGCCACCAAAGAAGCCGCCTTGGCGGTGGACAAGCGCACGCTGAATTTCTAAACTTAGCGCAAAAGTAGCTGCCAGCTCAGACCCAGTCTGGCCTGGCAGCTATTTATTTTGTAGCGTCTGATATTTGTAAGGCCTTGATTGGGCACGTCGCGTCCGCGTGGCGGATGTGTGAAAATCAAGCGCTGTGGAGGTTGATTTGAGCGTTAAAGAAGCGTACCAGGCTGAACTCAAGGCCCGTGGTTACATGGCCGACCCGGCGCAGCTGCGCGCGGTCGATTCGCTGGAGCGCTGCGCCACCCAATGGGCCGAGTTCAAAAGCAAGCGCTCGAACGCCCTGAAAAAACTCATCAACCACCCTGAGATTCCCAAGGGTGTGTACATGCACGGCGGGGTGGGGCGCGGCAAAAGCTTTTTGATGGATTGCTTTTACGGCGCGGTGCCGCTCAAGCGCAAAACCCGTTTGCACTTTCACGAGTTCATGCGCGAGGTGCACCGCGAACTCGCCGACCTGCAAGGCACGGTGAACCCGCTCGATGAATTGGGCGCGCGCATCGCCAAAAAATACCGCTTGATTTGCTTCGATGAGTTTCATGTGGCCGACATCACCGATGCGATGATCTTGCACCGCTTGTTGGTCGCGCTGTTCAACAACGGCGTAGGGCTGGTGGCCACCAGCAATTTCAAGCCTGATGAGTTGTACCCCAATGGTTTGCACCGCGACCGCATCTTGCCGGCCATTGCGCTCTTGAACCAGCAGCTCGAAGTCATCAACGTGGACAACGGCACGGATTACCGCCGCCGTACGCTTGAGAATGCACGGCTCTACCACTCGCCCAACGGGCCAGCGGCAGATACCGAGATGACCGCCACCTTTGAGAAGCTGGCCGAAGCCAGTGACGAAGACCCGGTGCTCAACATCGAGTCGCGTGAAATCGTGGCGCGTCGCAAGGCAGGTGGCGCGGTGTGGTTTGATTTCAAAACCTTGTGCGGTGGCCCGCGTTCACAAAACGATTACCTGGAAATTGCCACGCAGTTCCACACTGTGTTTCTGAGCGATGTGCCGCACATGCCGGTGAACAAAGCCTCTGAGGCGCGCCGCTTCACCTGGCTGGTGGATGTGCTGTACGACCGACGCGTCAAGCTCATCATGTCCGCCGAAGTCGAGCCTGAGTTGCTCTACACCGAAGGGCCGCTCTCGCATGAATTTCCACGCACGGTGTCGCGATTGAACGAAATGCAAAGCAGCGAGTTCCTGAGCCTGGAGCGGCGCATGGTGGACACGAGCCTGACATGACACATTGGCGCGCTGTCCTCATCACGCTGTCATGCGTCACAGTGCTGAACGTGGCTGCGCAAAGTCCGACGCCAACCCCAGCTTCAAACGAAGAAGCAGCCCAAGTCCCCAGCGCCGCTGAGATGGCCCAACGTCAGATTGATGCCCAACGCGCCAAGGTGGAAGCCAGCTACGACCAAGACCGCGCGGCTTGCTACCAACGCTTTTGGGTCAACCCCTGTGTGCGCGAGGCCAAGGCGCGCCGGCGCGTGCTGATTGAAGATCTGCGTCGCCAAGAAATTGTGCTCAATGACGCGCTGCGCCGCGAGCGTGGTGGCGAACAGCAACTGCGCATTGACGAGCGTTTTTCTGAAGAAGCCATCGAACAGGCCCGACAGCGACGCGAAGAGGCCCTGGAAGAAGCCCGCAGCCGCCAAGAGCAATCCGAGCAAAAACAGCGCGAGCGCGAGGCCATGACCGCGCCTGAGCCACGCACACTGTCCAGCAGCAACCTGCCCACCGACACCGACAAATCAACCGCCCGCGAGGCGTTTGACGAGAAACAGCGCGCCGCGGCAGAAACCAAAGCCCGGGTGGACAAAGCCCTGGCTGACAAAGCCGCTAAACCCACCGTACCGGGTGCGCCCCCCACCGCCTTGCCCACCCCTCGCTGACCATGGACGCCAACCTGCATTCCCCAGAGCGTCAGCTCATCGAGCTGCGCATCGAGCACGCTGACCTCAACGCGATGATCGACAAGTCTGAAGCGCAAGCGCCGACCGACGAGCTGATGATGCGGCGCCTGAAAAAACGCCGCCTGTCGCTGCGTGACCAGATCCAGCGGCTTGAGCGCCTGCTCAGCCCCGACGACCTGGCCTGAGCACCTGTCTCAAAGTCTCCGATGAGCCTGCCCCACGCCGTTGCCGAGGTGTTTGCCGCGCATGGCGTCCTGGCGCGCGAGGGCTTGCTGCCCCGCAGTGGCCAAACCGAGATGGCCCTGGCCGTGGCGCAAACCTTGGACGAGGGCGGTGCCCTGGTGGTCGAAGCCGGCACCGGTGTGGGCAAAACTTTTGCCTACCTGGTGCCCTTGCTGGTCAGCGGCCAGCGCGCTTTGATTTCCACCGCCACCAAAAACTTGCAAGACCAGCTCTTCACCCGCGACCTGCCACGCCTCTTGGCGATATTGGGTTTGCCGGTGCGCTTGGCTTTGCTCAAAGGCCGCGGCAGTTATTTGTGTTTGCACCGTCTGGCCCTGGCGCGCGAAGAGCCGCTGGATGGCGCCACCACCCGTGCGCTGGCGCGCATTGAGCGCTGGGCGCAGGTCACCCGCAGTGGTGACTTGGCCGAGTTGCCCGGCCTGGATGAACGCTCGCCCCTGATGCCACGCATCACCTCCACCCGCGAAAACTGCCTGGGCAGCAGCTGCCCGCGCTTTGCCGATTGCCATGTGAACATCGCGCGGCGCGAGGCCATGGCCGCCGATGTGGTGGTCATCAACCACCATTTGTTCTTTGCTGATTTGGCGGTGCGCGAAAGCGGTGTGGCCGAGATTTTGCCCAGCGTGGATGCGGTCATTTTTGATGAAGCGCACCAGCTCAATGAAACCGGCGTGCAGTTTTTAGGGCAACAGTTTTCCAGCGCGCAGTGGCTGGACTTTGCGCGCGATGTGCTGGCCTGCGGCCAAACCCAGGCGCGCGGCTTGGCCGATTGGCATGGCCTGGTTCACGCATTGGAGCAAACCTTGCAGCACACCCGCAGCCTGGTGGGCACAGGGCTGCGCCGCTGGATGGACGACGCGCCCGATGGCGTGCACAGCGGTGATTGGATGGACGCGCTGCAAGCCATGCGCGATGCCTTGCACACCCTGCGCGCGTCTTTGCGTTTGCTGGCCGAAACCTCGCCTGACCTGGCGCGTTTGGCCGAGCGCGCTGACCTGATCAGCGAACGCTTGCTGCGTTTTTTGCAGCCGGTTGAGCCCGCGTGTGTGCGCTGGGTGGATGTGGGCAACACCATGCGCTGGGTGCATTCGCCGCTCGACATCGCGGGTGCCATGGCACCGCTTTTAGGCTTAGGCTTGAAAGAGGGTGAGGGCACAGACGATGCCTTGCTCGATGGTGATGGTTCGGGCGATGTCGATGGTGTGGGCGATCCGGGTGGGGGCAAGTCTTCCAAGGCATGGGTGTTCACCTCCGCCACTTTGGGTGACGACGCAGCGCTGAGCTGGTTCATCAAAACCTGCGGCCTGGCCGGCGCGCGCAGCCTGCAAGTGCCCAGCCCGTTTGACTATCCCCAACAAGCTGCGGTGTGGGTGCCGAGCGACTTACCGAAGCCCGCGCAGCCGCAGCACAGCGCGGCCCTGGCGCGCGTGGTGCGTGACTTGGCCAACACCTTGGGTGGGCGCACCCTGGTGCTGACCACCACCCTCAAAGCCATGCGTGAGATTGCACAGGTGCTGCGCGACATGCCTTCTACCTGGGAGGTGCTGGTGCAAGGCGAACAGCCCAAGCGCGAGTTGATGGCGCGCTTCACCGATGCCCACGAGCAAGGTTGCGTGCTGGTGGCCTCAGCCTCTTTTTGGGAAGGGGTGGATGTGCCCGGTCAGGCCCTGCAATGCGTGGTGATCGACAAGTTGCCTTTCCCGCCACCGGGTGACCCGCTGGTCGACGCACGTGCGCGGCACATCGAAGCGCAGGGGGGTCAGCCTTTCATGCAGTACTGGGTGCCGCAAGCCGCAGTGGCTTTGAAGCAGGGCGCAGGGCGTTTGATACGCAGCGAGACCGACCGGGGTTTGCTGGTGATTGGCGACACCCGCTTGCTCACCATGGGTTACGGGCGGCGTTTGATGGCGGCCTTGCCACCCATGCAGCGTTTGAAAACTCAGGCAGAAGCGTTGGCGCTTCTGCAAGACATCACCAGAACTGCCACCAAGACTTCTGCTTAGCGCGCAGGCCCTTGGCCAAGAGTTCGCTTTGCGGGAAGTTGCTTTCCATCACGCGCAGCGTGTCGTCGCGCAACTGCAGCAGGTCCAGCGCCTCGTAAGACTTGACCATCACATACAGCGCCTCTTCAATCGCCGGTGCATCGCGGTAGTCGTTGATCGCCTGCTGGCAGCGGTTGATGGCCGCCAGGTACGCGCCCCGGTTGAAGTAGTAGCGCGCCACGTGCACCTCGTATTGCGCGAGCGAGTTCACGATGTAGCCCATGCGCGAACGCGCGTCGTCAGCGTACTTGGAGGTGGGGAAACGGGTGACGAGTTCGCGGAAGGCCTCGAACGATTCTTTGGCCGCCTTCTGGTCACGCTCGGCCAAGTCCTGGCGGGTGATGGACGAGAACAACCCCAGGTCGTCGTTGAAGTTGATCACACCCTTCAAATACAGCGCGTAGTCATAGGCCGGGCTGGCTGGGTGCAGCTTCAAAAAGCGGTCCAGGGTGGCCAGGGCCTGGGCGGGCTCTTGGGTTTTGAAGTGGGCGTAGGCCTTGTCGAGCTGGGCTTGCTGCGCCAAGGGCGTGCCGGCCGCGCGGCCTTCGAGTTTGTCGAGCAGGGGGATGGCTTTGTCCCAGGCGCCGATTTTCATGTCGTCCTGGGCGGTCTCGTAAATCTTCTCCACCGACATGCTGGCGGTGCGGTCGACAGGGGTGGACGAGCAGGCCACCAGCAGGGCTGATGCAGAGCACAGGGCCAGGGCGCGCCATACCGTTGATAATTTGCTGCGAGACATCACGAGCCACTTCCTTGAACAATCCACAAATTATATCGACCGACCCCCTGGATCTGGTGACTGAAGAAGCCACGGACACCGAAGACCCGGCCGAACTGCGCGACTGGACGGTGCCCATCGAGCTGCACGGCCAGCGCCTGGACCGCGCTTTGGCGGTCATGGTGCCTGAGTTTTCGCGCAGTTATTTGCAGCAGCTCATCGAAGAAGGCGCGGTCACGCTCGGTGCGAACGTGCAGCGCAAGACCTCGCAAAAGGTCAAGGCCGGGGAGCGCGGGCAGGTGCTGCTGCGCCCCACGCCGCAAAGCCAGGCTTTCAAACCCGAGGCCATGGCGCTGGATGTGGTGTTTGAAGACGCGCATTTGCTCATCGTCAACAAACCCCCAGGTTTGGTGGTGCACCCCGCGCCTGGCAACTGGCAGGGCACGCTGCTCAATGGCCTGTTGGGGCGAGACCCGCAAGCCGCGAATTTGCCGCGCGCAGGCATCGTGCACCGATTGGACAAAGACACCAGCGGTCTGATGGTGGTGGCGCGCGACCGCCAAACCATGGAAGCCCTGGTGCGCCTGATTGCCGCGCGTGAGGTCAGCCGCCAGTACGTCGCTGTGGCCCAGGGCACGTGGGTGGGTTCGCGTCACAAATTGGTGGACGCACCCATCGGCCGCGACCCGCGCAACCGCCTGCGCATGGCGGTGGTGGACCTGGCCCAGCACCCCGGCAAAACCGCGCAAACCGAGTTTGACGTGATCCAGCGCAGCACAGAGGCCAATTTGTTGCGTTGCACCCTGCACACCGGTCGCACCCACCAAATTCGGGTGCACGCCGCGCACCTGGGGCACCCGCTGATGGGCGACACGCTGTATGGTGGCAACACCCAGTTGCCCCGCCAGGCCCTGCACGCCCAGCGTCTGGCCTTTGCCCACCCGGTCACGGGGGAGGCGCTGGTGTTCACCGCCGAGCTGCCGCCTGACATGACCGCGCTCCTGGCGAGCCTGGGCCTCAGTTACACTAGCCACACCTGACCTGCTGCTGCGACATGCTGCAGGTTCAACCCGGCACCACACGTTGTGGACTGACCGGTCCCTTGTCCCAACGACAAGCCCGGTGCCCACGGCCCACCCCGACGACACAGACCTATGAACACGGCGGATGCCAAGCGCATTCTTGAGACCAGCCTGATCTGCGCCAACCAGGCGCTGCAGGTGCGTGATTTGCGCACCTTGTTCAACGACGAGCTGGGCGCAGACACCATCAAAACCTTGCTACAAGAATTGCAGCAAGACTGGTCGCACCGCGGCGTGGAATTGGTGTGCGTGGCCAGTGGCTGGCGCTTCCAAAGCCGCCCCGAGATGCGCGAGTACCTCGACCGGCTCAACCCCGAAAAGCCTCCGCGTTACACCCGCGCCACCTTGGAAACTTTGGCCATCATTGCCTACCGCCAGCCCGTCACCCGTGGCGACATGGAAGACATCCGCGGCGTGACCATCAACTCGCTCTTGCTCAAGCAGCTTGAGGACCGTGGTTGGGTGGAAGTCATCGGCCACCGTGAAGCCCCCGGCCGCCCGGCCTTGTACGCCACCACCAAGCAGTTTTTGGACGACCTGGGCCTGAGCTCGCTCGACCAATTGCCGCTGATGGAGAACCCTGCTGAGCAACTCAGCGCCTTGGGTGGCTTAGGCGGTTTGGGCGATGCCAGTGACCAGCTTGAGTTGGAAGACGCGCCCGCCGATCCGCCTGTACCCGACGCACCACCCACAGATTCCCCTGAAGAAAATCCCCCCACATGATGTCTGAGCACCAAGCCCCACCGGATGACGAGGCACAGGCTGAGGCATCAACATCGCCTTCAGCAGAACCGCAAGCTGCGGTTTCAAAAGAGTCGCAACATGAGACTTCACATGCCCAAGCTGCTACAGATTCAGTAGCAAGCGGCTACCGCTTCGAAGACGTGGTAGCCGGCACGTTGGACGCCGATGAGGCCAGCGAGATCGTGTTGCCCGCTAAGCGTGTGTTGCTGCCGCAAGCCGAGCAACCCAAGTTGCACAAGGTCTTGGCGCAAGCCGGCATGGGCTCGCGCCTGGAGATGGAACAGCTCATCATGGAAGGGCGCATCTCGGTCAACAACGAGCCGGCGCATATCGGCCAGCGCATCCAATTTGGCGACAGTATCAAGGTCAACGGCAAGCCCATCCGCGTGCGCATCGACCCGCCGCCCGCGCGTGTGATTGCGTACCACAAGCCTGCAGGCGAAGTGGTCACCCATGACGACCCGCAAAACCGCCCCACCGTGTTTCGCAAATTGCCCAAGCTCTACCAGGGCAAGTGGCAGTCGGTCGGCCGTTTGGACTTGAACACCGAAGGCCTCTTGCTGTTCACCAGCTCGGGCGAGTTGGCCAACCGCCTCATGCACCCCAGGTTTGGCCTGGAGCGCGAGTACGCGGTGCGCGTGCTCGGTGCTTTAAGCGCCGAAGAAAAAAACAAGCTGCTTGAAGGCGTGCAACTCGACGACGGCCCAGCCCAGTTCAGTTCCATCGAAGACGGTGGCGGCGAGGGTTCCAACCACTGGTACCGCGTGACGATTTCTGAAGGCCGCAACCGCGAGGTGCGCCGCATGATGGAAGCGGTGGGCCATGCGGTCAGCCGCCTGATCCGCATCCGCTACGGCGCCATGATGTTGCCGCGTGGCTTGAAGCGCGGCGCTTGGCTCGAGCTCGACGAGGCCGACATCCGCGCGCTCATGCGTGCTGTCGGTCAAGGCGAACGTCAAGCGCCCGAGGGCGAGGCCCGTCAAGCCAAGCCTGCGCGTGACAACCGACGCGGCGCCCGTGGTTCACGTGGTGCAGGCCCACGCCCGAGTTACCCGCAAGCCGGCGAGCAGCCGCGCGGCACGGAGGGCCAACGTGGTCCGAAAGGACCCAGAGGCGCTGGTGGCCAGGGTGGACCCAAAAACCGCAATGGCCGTCCTGGCCAGCGCGGTGCCGGTCCGCGCCCAGCCGACGAGATGGGTGAGGGCGGTGCCATTCCCGACCCGATGAAAACCTCGCTGGGTTACATCGGTGCCGACAGCTTCTCGCGTCAACGCCAAGCCAAGCGAGCCCCCGGTGGTTCCGGCGGAGGCGGTGCACGCCCTGGCAGCCGACCCGGTGGTGGTCGTGGTGGCCGAGGACGTTGAGCCTCACCCGCGACACACATTCGCGCTAAAATCGTAGGCTTTGCCGAATTCGCTTTATTTTTAATCTCAGAGGAAAAACCATGGCTATCGAACGTACCCTGTCCATCATCAAGCCCGACGCTGTTGCCAAGAACGTCATCGGTCAAATTTACGCCCGTTTCGAAGCCGCTGGCCTGAAGGTTGTGGCCGCCAAGATGGCTCACCTCTCGCGTGGCGAGGCTGAAGCCTTCTACGCTGTGCACAAAGCACGCCCCTTCTTCAACGACCTGGTGAGCTTCATGATCTCCGGCCCGGTGATGATCCAAGCCCTCGAAGGCGAAGGCGCGATTTTGAAAAACCGCGACCTGATGGGCGCCACCGACCCCAAGAAAGCCGCTCCTGGCACCATCCGCGCTGACTTTGCTGACAGCATCGACGCCAACGCCGTGCACGGCTCTGACGCCCCCGAAACCGCCGCTGTGGAAGTTGCTTTCTTCTTCCCCGGCATGAACGTTTACTCGCGTTAATGAGTTCAGCGGCCAACCTGCTCGACTTTGACCTCGAGGGTTTGGCCCGCTTTTGCGAAGGGCTGGGTGAAAAGCGTTTCCGCGCCACCCAGCTGTTTCGCTGGATCCATCAAAAAGGGGCCACCAGTTTCGGCGACATGACCGACCTGGCCAAGTCGCTGCGCGACAAGCTCCCAACGGCAGCCACCATCACCGGCCTGCCAGTCATTTCCCAACACATCTCGGCTGACGGCACCATCAAATGGTTGTTTGATGTGGGGCAGGGCGACGCTGTTGAGGCGGTGTTCATCCCCGAAGATGACCGCGGCACGCTGTGCGTTTCCTCGCAAGCCGGTTGCGCGGTGGGTTGCCGTTTTTGCTCCACCGGCCACCAGGGCTTCAGCCGCAATTTGACGACCGGCGAGATCCTGGCGCAGCTGTGGTTTGCCGAGCATTTTTTGCGCAAGCACCTCAACCGGTCTGAACGCGTCATCACCAATGTGGTGATGATGGGCATGGGCGAGCCGCTACAAAATTACAACGCGCTTGTGCCCGCCTTGAAGGTCATGCTCGATGACCACGGCTATGGCCTTTCGCGCCGCCGCGTCACCGTCTCCACCTCGGGCGTGGTGCCCACGATGGACCGTCTCTCGCAAGACTGCCCCGTGGCCCTGGCGGTCTCGCTGCACGCGCCCCTTGATGCGCTGCGCGACAACCTGGTGCCCCTGAACCGCAAATACCCCATTGACGAGTTGATGGACGCCTGCAACCGTTATTTGCAGCACGCCCCGCGCGACTTCATCACCTTCGAGTACTGCATGCTCGATGGCGTGAACGACCAGCCCGAGCATGCGCAGGCGCTGATTGACCTGGTCAAGCGCCACCAAACCGGCGGTGTGTGGTGCAAGTTCAACCTGATTCCCTTCAACCCCTTTCCCGCCTCGGGCCTGCTGCGTTCGCCCCAAGCTCGTGTGCAAGCCTTCGCCAAGCAGTTGCTGGACGCGGGCATCGTCACCACCGTGCGCAAAACCCGGGGTGACGACATCGACGCGGCCTGCGGCCAGTTGGCTGGCGATGTGAAAGACCGCACCCGCGTGGGCGAGCGCATCGCCCAGCAACGCACCATCACCCTGCACCCCACCAAGGGTTCTCCGGCATAGGCAAACGCCGCCCCGCGCGGCAAGATGACTCACCACCTGAAAAGCGCGGTGGGGTGATCAAGCCGGTGCGTGTGCCCGCCCTGGGCCACGCCACCAGCAAGGGGGTGAACCAAGGTATGCGTGGGTTTTTGACATTCTTTGTTGCTTGCATGCTCATGGCAGTTTTGTCGTCTGCTTTGTCGGCATGCACCACCGTGCCCGGTGGGTCGCCTGGCACATCGACGCAAGCCACAGAGCGCGCCAAGTTGCGCCTGGCTTTGGCGGCCGGCTATTTCGAACAAGCGCAATACGCGGTGGCCCTCGATGAGGTCAAGCTGGCTTTGCAGTCAGACCCGGCCTCGGTCGATGCCCTCAATTTGCAAGGCTTGGCCTTGATGCGTCTGGACCAGACCCAAGCTGCCACCCAGAGTTTTGAGCAGGCCCTGCGCTTCAAACCCTCAGACCCTGACACCCTGCACAACCTGGCCTGGCTGCGTTGCCAGCAAGGCCAATACGCCCAGGCTGACCGCACCTTTGAACAGGCCTTGGCGCAGCCCAGCTACCTCCGCGCGGCCAAGAGTTGGACCAGCCGCGGCTTGTGCCAAATCCTGGCGGGGCAGCACGCCGCGGCCCTGCAAAGTTTGTGGCGCGCAGAGGCCTTGGCGCCTGGGCAGGCCCTGGTCAACTACAACCTGGGCTGGATTCTGTGGCGACAGGGCGATTTCAGCCGCGCACAGAGCTACACTCGAGCCTTGAACAACAGCCCGCAAGCCAACGCGGAATCGCTTTGGCTGGGCATGCGTGTGGAGCGGGCGCTGGGCAACCCGCACACCGTGGCGCAACTGGCAGATCAATTGAGAAAACGTTACCCCATGTCCCGGGAACTCCAAGCCTATGAGAGAGGCAGCTTCGATGAGTGAAACATCCACGGTCAACCCCGCGCTGAGCGCCGGACAGTTGCTGCGCCTGGCTCGCGAACAGCAGGGCATGCACATCGCCATGCTGGCGGCGCACATCAAGGTGCCGGTGAAAAAAGTGCAGGCCCTCGAATCGGACCAGCTCGACGAATTCGCCTCGCCCGTGTTTGCCCGTTCAATGGCATCGAGCATCTGCCGTGTGCTCAAGGTGGACGCCGCGCCTGTGTTGGCCTTGCTGCCCCAGGCGGATAACCTGATCCTGCCCAAACCCTCGCGCGTGCAAGAAGAACCGCCGGTGCGTTTCCGCCCATCCTCTGCGGGCCGCAGCGGCCCCTCACGCACCACGTTTTGGGTGGCAGGCAGCTTGGCGGTGGTCACCTTGCTGGTGGCTTTTGTACCGGACTTGTCCTCGCGCTTCACGTCTTCGTCCCCTGCAACGTCGGGCGTGGCGACCGAGGCGGTGGCACCCGTGGCCAATTTGGCCAACCAGGTGCAAGTGCCTGAAGTGCCAGCTACGGCGGGTGCAGCTTCAACCGCTGATACAAATGCAACAGTTGCTGCTGGATCTGGTGCTGCAACGTCCACAGCAGCACCTGTAGCCTCTGCAGCGCCTTCGACCACCGCGACATCTGCCGCAGCACCAGCAACCGCTTCAGCAGCCCCATCCGCGCCTGCATCCACATCAACCACCGCGAAGCCCACCGCTGCACCTGCAACTTCAAGCGTCACCACATCCGGCGTGCTGGGCCTGAGCGCCAAGGGCGACAGCTGGATCCAGGTGGCCGATGCGCAAGGCCAGTTGCTGCTCAGCCGTGTGGTCAACAAGGGCGAGACGGTGACGCTCGATGGCGCATTACCGCTCAAAGTGGTGATCGGCCGGGTGGATGCGACCGAGGTTTCGGTGCGCGGCAAACCTTTTTCCATGGCTGACATTGCCCAAGGCAATGTGGCGCGTTTTGAGGTGAAGTGAGCATGAGCATTGCAGAAGCCCGCGCCTTGGTGCGCAACAACCGCCAAGCCCTGGTGCAATGGGCCAACACCAAGATCACCATTGGTGGCGGTGCGCCGGTGCGCATCCAGTCCATGACCAACACCGACACGGTGGACGTGATTGGCACGGCCATCCAGGTCAAAGAGCTGGCCATTGCCGGCTCAGAGATGGTGCGCATCACCGTCAACACGCCCGAGGCTGCCAAGGCGGTGCCGCACATCCGCGAGCAGCTCGACCGCATGGGCATCGAGGTGCCCCTGGTGGGCGACTTCCATTACAACGGCCACACGCTGCTCACCGAGTTTCCTGAGTGCGCGCAAACGCTGTCCAAATACCGCATCAACCCCGGTAATGTGGGCAAGGGCGACAAACGCGACCGCCAGTTCGGCCAGATGATTGAAGCGGCCATGCGGTGGAACAAACCGGTGCGCATCGGTGTGAACTGGGGCAGCCTGGATCAGGAACTGCTGGCCAGCCTGATGGACGAAAACAGCCTGCGCGCTGACCCCTGGTCGGCCAAGCAAGTGATGTACGAAGCGCTCATCACCTCGGCCATCGAGTCGGCCAAGCGAGCCGAAGATATGGGCATGGATGGCAACCAGATCATCTTGTCGTGCAAGGTCAGTGGCGTGCAGGACTTGATCTCGGTGTACCGCGAACTCGCGCGTCGCTGCGACTACCCGCTGCACCTGGGCCTGACCGAAGCGGGCATGGGCACCAAGGGCACGGTGGCCTCCAGCACGGCCCTGGGCATTTTGTTGCAAGAGGGCATTGGCGACACCATCCGCGTCTCGCTCACCCCGCAGCCCGGCGAGGCGCGCACGCAAGAGGTGGTGATTGCCTCTGAAATTCTGCAGTCGCTGGGCATTCGTATGTTCGTGCCCAGCGTGACCGCTTGCCCCGGTTGCGGGCGCACCACCAGCACCACCTTCCAGGAACTGGCCAAGCAAATTGATGACTTTTTGCGCCTGCAAATGCCGGTGTGGCGCCGCCAATACCCGGGGGTGGAAAACCTCAAGGTGGCGGTGATGGGCTGCATTGTGAACGGCCCGGGCGAGTCCAAGCATGCCGACATTGGCATCAGCCTGCCGGGCAATGGTGAGGCGCCTGCTGCGCCGGTGTTCATCGACGGCGAGAAAAAACTCACCCTGCGCGGCGCAGGCATTGCCCAGGAATTCCAGACCCTGGTGGAAAATTACATTGAACAGCGCTTTGGCGCCTCTGACACGCGAACCCTGGCCAGCGCCACGGCGCAAGACTGACCCATGACCGAGCAAGCCTCTACCCCTGCATCCCCCAAAGCCAAAGCGCCCAAATTCGAGAAGATCACCGCCGTCAAAGGCATGAACGACATCCTGCCGCCGGATTCGGCGCGCTGGGAGTGGTTGGAAGCGCAGGTGCGAGCCCTCATGGCGCGTTACGCCTACGGCAACATCCGCACACCGATTGTGGAGCCCACACCGCTGTTCATCCGCGGTCTGGGGGAGGTAACCGACATCGTTGAAAAAGAGATGTACTCTTTCGACGACCGCCTCAACGGCGAGCCTTTGACCCTGCGCCCCGAGAACACCGCCGGGGTGGTGCGCGCGGTAGCCGAGCACAACATGCTTTACGACGGTGGCAAGCGTCTGTACTACATGGGCCCGATGTTCCGCCACGAGCGCCCGCAGCGCGGCCGCTACCGCCAGTTCCACCAAATTGGCGCTGAAGCCCTGGGCTTTGGCGGTGCCGAGGTGGACGCTGAATTGATTTTGATGGCCGCCGAACTTTGGCAAACCTTAGGCCTGAGCGATGTTCGTCTGGAGCTCAACAGCCTGGGCCAGCCTGAGGAACGCAAGCTGCACCGCGCTGCGTTGATCGCGTATTTCGAGCAGCACATCGACCAGCTCGACGAGGAAGCCAAGCGCCGTCTGCACGCCAACCCCTTGCGGATTTTGGACACCAAAAACCCCAGCATGCAGGCCCTGGTGGAAGCCGCGCCCAAGCTGATGGACTTTTTGGGCGAGACCTCTCTGGCGCACTTCGCCCAGGTGCGCGCGATTTTGGAAGCCAACGGCGTGGCCTACACCATCAACCCGCGCCTGGTGCGCGGCATGGACTACTACAACCTGACCGTGTTCGAGTTTGTGACCACCCGCTTGGGCTCGCAAGGCACGATTTGCGGTGGCGGACGCTACGACTACCTGATTGAGCAAATTGGCGGCAAACCCGCCCCGGCCGTGGGCTGGGCGCTCGGTGTAGAGCGGGTGCTGGAGTTGCTCAAAGAAGTGGGCACCGAGGTGCCCACACCCAAACCCGACGCCTACGCCATCATTCCTGAGGCCGCTGCCTTGCCCACCGCCATGGTGTGCTGCCAGGCTTTGCGCGCGGCCGGCGTGAAGGTGCAAATGCACACCAGCAACGCCGAGGGCATGGGCAGCATGAAGTCCCAGTTCAAGAAAGCTGATGCCAGTGGGGCGAAGTTTGCTCTCATTTTCGGAGCGGATGAGCTCGCGCGTGGTGAAGTTACTGTTAAAGCGCTGCGTGATGGATCTGGCGAACAAACCGCGCAAACGCTGAACGAGGCGGGCGATTGGGCGGCCCTGTTGATGGCTTAACGCATCAGGTCAAACGCTTGACCTGCTCCCTAACGCGCCAAACCGGGTCCGTCCTACAATTGGCGCTTCACTCCACAGACTGACATGGCGCACCTCGACCTCGAAGAACAAGAACAACTCGACCAGATCAAGCACTTCTGGAAGCAGTACGGCAACCTCATCACCAACCTGGCCTTGGCGGTGTTGCTGGCCGTGGCCGGCTGGAACGGTTGGCAGTACTGGCAGCGTGGCGAGGCCACCAAGGCCGCAGCCATGTACGACGAATTCGAGCGCGTGGCCCGCAGCGGCGACCTGACCCGCCTGGACCGTGCGCTGGGTGACATCAAAGACAAATACGCCTCGCACCTCTACGCCCACCAGGCCGCCATGCTGGCTGCCAAGCTCTACACCGATGCCGGTAAAACCGCCGAGGCCCAAGCGGCTTTGCGTTGGGTGGCTGACAAAGCGGGTGACGAGGGTTACCAGTCGCTGGCCAAATTGCGCCTGGCGGGTTTGCAACTCGATGCCAAAGCTTATGACGACGCTTTGAAAACCTTGAGCGGCAAATTCCCCGCGTCTTTCGAGCCCTTGGCCGATGACCGCCGTGGCGATGTTTACCTGGCCCAAGGCCAAAAGCCCCAGGCCATCGAGGCCTTCAACAAAGCCTTCAAAGCCATGGACGAGCGCACCGATTACCGCCGCATCGTCGAGGTGAAATTGATCGCCTTGGGCGCTGCGCCTGAGGTGAAAGCCGAACCTAAATCTGAGGCCGCCAAGTGATGCGTCACACCGTCGCTCGTCTTTTCATAACAACCGCTGCAGCTCTGGTGCTGGCTGCGTGCTCCAGCACGTCCTCGCGCCCGCAGCCCACACCTTTAGGTCCTAACCCCGACAAGTTCAGCATCAAGATGGTGTGGTCCTTGGGTTTGAGCGCGGTGGACTTTCCGCTGGACATCAAGGTGCAAGGCAACAGCGCAGCTGTGGCCGATGGCAAGGGCGAGGTGGTGGTGCTCGATGTGCGCACCGGCCAAGCCAATTGGCGCGCCGCAACCGCTGAAGCCTTGAGCGCGGGTGTGGGGTTTGATGGCAACCGCGCAGCGGTCGTCACCCGCAGCCACGACCTGCTGGCCTTGGAAGCCGGCAAGGTGATTTGGCGCACCAAGTTGAATGCCTCAAGCCACACCGCACCGCTGGTGGCGGGCGGGCGTGTGTTTGTGCTGGGTGCTGACCGTGCCGTGAGCGCTTTTGATGGCGCCTCAGGTCGCCGTTTGTGGACACAACAGCGCCCGGGCGAGCCGCTGGTGTTGCGCCAAGCCGGCGTGCTGTTGGCGGTGGGCGACACCCTGGTGGCCGGTGTGTCGGGCAAGCTGGTGGGTTTGAACCCCTTGAATGGCAGCATCCGCTGGGAGGCCCCGGTGGCCACGCCCCGCGGTATCAACGATGTGGAACGCCTGGTGGACCTGGTGGGCCCGGCTTTCCGTGAGGGCGATGAGGTTTGTGTGCGCGCTTTCCAAGCCGCCGTGGCTTGCACCAACGCCACCCGTGGCACGCTGACCTGGACCAAACCTTCTGCAGGCTCGGTGGGCCTGAGCGGTGACACCACCCAGCTTTACGGCACCGACGAAGACGGCACGGTGGGTGCATGGCGCCGTACCGATGGCGAGCGCGTGTGGTCCACCCAGAACCTGCGTTTCCGCGGCCTGAGTGCCCCGCTGGCCCTGGGCGCTGGCCTGGTGCTGGGGGATGCGCAGGGCTATGTGCATGTGCTGTCCAAAGACAACGGTGACACCTTGTCGCGCATCAGCCTGGACGGCTCGGCCCTGGCCGGTGCGCCGGTGCTGGCGGCCAACACCCTGGTGGTGGTGACTGCCAAAGGCCTGGTGGCCGGACTGCGACCGGGCAACTGATGAAACCTGTTCTGGCCCTGGTGGGCCGCCCCAATGTGGGCAAATCGACCCTTTTTAACCGTCTGACCAAGACGCGCGACGCCATCGTGGCGGACTTCGCTGGTTTGACGCGCGACCGCCATTACGGCAACGGCAAACAGGGCAAGCACGAGTACATCGTGATCGACACCGGCGGCTTTGAGCCCGATGCGGGCTCGGGCATCTTCAAAGAGATGGCCAAGCAAACCCGCCAAGCGGTGGCCGAGGCCGATGTGGTGATTTTTGTGGTGGACGCCCGCCTGGGCCTGTCTGCGCAAGACCACGACATTGCCAAGTACCTGCGTAAGTTGGGCAAGCCCACCATCCTCACAGCCAACAAGGCCGAAGGCATGAAAGAGGGCATGCAGCTCTCCGAGTTTTACGAACTCGGCTTGGGTGAGGTGCACCCGGTGTCAGCCGCGCACGGGCAGGGCATCCGCTCGCTGGTGGATCTGGCTTTGGAGCCCCTGCACCTGCCTGACCCTGATGAGGCGGCCGAGGAAAAAACACCCGGCGTCATCAAGCTGGCGGTAGCGGGGCGGCCCAATGTGGGCAAGTCCACGCTCATCAACACCTGGCTGGGCGAAGAGCGCCTGGTGGCCTTTGACATGCCCGGTACCACGCGCGATGCGATCACCGTGCCGTTTGAGCGCAACGGCCAGAAGTTTGAATTGATCGACACCGCCGGCCTGCGCCGCAAAGGCAAGGTGTTTGAGGCGATTGAGAAGTTCTCGGTCGTCAAAACCTTGCAGGCCATCGAGTCGGCTGACGTGGTGCTGCTGTTGCTCGACGCCACCCAGGGCGTGACCGACCAGGACGCGCACATCGCAGGCTACATCCTCGAGTCTGGCCGTGCGGTGGTGCTGGCGGTGAACAAATGGGACACGGTGGACGACTACCAGCGCGAGTTGGTGCAGCGATCCATCGAGACGCGCCTGACGTTTTTGAAGTTTGCCAACCTGCATTTCATTTCGGCGCAAAAACGCCAGGGTCTGGGTCCGCTGTGGACCTCGATCGCTCAGGCGCATGCCTCGGCCTTCTGCAAAATGTCCACCCCGGTGCTCACGCGCTTGTTGATCGAGTCGGTGCAGTTCCAGGCGCCGAAAAAGGCGGGCATGCACCGCCCGAAAATGCGCTACGCCCACCAGGGCGGCATGAACCCGCCGGTCATCGTGATCCATGGCAACTCGCTCGAGCATGTGACCGATGCCTACAAGCGCTTTTTGGAAGGGCGTTTTCGCAAAGAGTTCAAGCTGGTGGGCACACCGCTGCGCATCGAGCTCAAGACCAGCGCCAACCCGTTTGCCGACAAAGACGACTGAGCTTTAGGCTTGGATCAAGAAGCGTGGCGATAAGTTGTCGCTATCGCTACAAAAATATCCTTCATTTTTCCCACAGAATCCGCAGCTGTGTTAATGTGCGGTTCTTGATTTTTTTGGAACACGGACCCATACCGTGAAAACGACCATGAACAATAAAGGCCAACTCCTCCAGGACCCTTTCCTCAACACCCTGCGCCGTGAACACGTGCCGGTGTCGATTTACCTGGTCAACGGCATCAAACTCCAGGGACAAATCGAGTCTTTTGACCAGTACGTGGTGCTGCTGCGCAACACCGTGACGCAAATGGTCTACAAGCACGCCATCTCCACGATTGTTCCGGGCCGCGCCGTGAACTTCTCCTCGGGCGAGGGCGAACCAGCCGCTTTAGCCTGAGCGCGCTCACGCATTTGACCGCCTCACAACGCCCGCTGACACCCGCTATCTTGGTGGGTGTGGATTTGGGCCTGCCGCACTTTGACGCTGAGCTCGACGAGCTCGGCCAACTCGCCCAAACCGCCGGCATGACGCCGGTGGCGCGCATCACCTGCAAACGCCGCGCCCCTGATGCGGCCCTGTTTGTGGGCAGCGGCAAAGCTGATGAAATCAAGATGATGGCCGCAGCCCATGGCGCGCAAGAGGTCTTGTTTGACCAGTCTTTGAGCCCTGCGCAGCAACGCAACCTCGAGCGCCACCTGGAGCTGCCGGTCAACGACCGCACGCTCTTAATTCTTGAAATTTTTGCCCAACGCGCCCGCAGCCACGAAGGCAAATTGCAGGTGGAACTCGCCCGGCTGCAGTACCTCAGCACCCGCCTGGTTCGCCGCTGGTCGCACTTGGAGCGCCAAACCGGTGGCGCCGGTGTGCGTGGCGGCCCGGGTGAGAAGCAAATTGAGCTGGACCGCCGCATGATCAACGAGTCGATCAAGCGCACCAAAGAGCGCTTGGTCAAGGTTAAGCGCCAGCGCCAAACCCAGCGCCGCCAACGCGAGCGGCGTGACGCTTTCAACATCTCGCTGGTGGGTTACACCAACGCGGGCAAGTCCACGTTGTTCAATGCCTTGGTCAAAGCCCGCGCCTACGCGGCCGACCAGTTGTTTGCCACCTTGGACACCACCACCCGCCAGCTGTATCTGGGCGAGGCCGGGCGCAGTGTGTCTTTGTCGGACACGGTGGGCTTCATTCGCGACCTACCTCACGGCCTGGTGGACGCGTTCGAGGCCACCTTGCAAGAAGCGGTGGACGCTGATTTGCTGCTGCATGTGGTGGACGCGTCCAACCCCGACTTCCCGGAGCAAATCGCCCAGGTGCAAAACGTGCTGCGCGAGATTGGCGCGGGCGACATCCCGCAACTGCTGATCTTCAACAAAGCCGATGCATTGCCCGTCGACAAAGCCCCCTTGCTGACTGAAGATGTGTATGACTTGGACGGCGTGCCCACCCCGCGTTTGTTTTTAAGTGCGGCCACCGGGGCGGGTTTGGGGGCGCTGCGGCACAAGTTGGCAGACCTGGCCGCGACCGGTACAAACACCCAGACCCCTGAGAATATGAAGGCTTCTGACGATTGGGCACAATCGGGGCATCATCAAATCAATTGATATGAAACTCAACCTACCAGAATCACGACCACGCCTGAGCGGCGGCCTGATCGGGCGAACCGCTCAAGGCGTGTTGGGCCGTGCGCGCGGCATGTTCAACCTCAACGACCCGCGCTGGGGCCGGGGCGACGAGTCTGCGGGCAACGGTGGCGATGCTCAACAGCCTAACGCCAACCCCGGTGCCAACCCGAACCCCAATCCAAGCTCTAACCCGGGTCAAAACTCGGGTCAGAGCCAAGAACCCAGCCGCAAGCCCGCCGGGGCCACGCAAGGCCCGCCGGACCTGGAAGAACTCTGGCGCGACTTCAACAAAAAGCTCAACGGCTTGTTTGGTGGCAAGCGCGGCGGTGGCTCGGGTTCAGGCGGTTCCGGTTCGGGTGGCCCTGGTTTGCCCGACTTCAAAAACGCCGGCTTGGGCGTGGGTGTCATCGCGGCGGTCTTGCTGCTCTTGTGGCTGGGCACCGGCTTTTTCATTGTTCAAGAGGGCCAGCAGGCCGTCATCACCCAGTTTGGCAAATACAAGTCCACGGTGGGTGCGGGTTTCAACTGGCGCTTGCCTTACCCGGTGCAAAAGCATGAACTGATTTTTGTGACCCAAATCCGCTCGGTGGATGTGGGGCGCGATGCGGTCATCAAAACCACGGGCCTGCGCGAGTCGGCCATGCTGACTGAAGACGAGAACATCGTCGAGATCAAGTTCGCGGTGCAGTACCGCTTGAACGATGCACGTGCGTACCTGTTTGAGAGCCGCAACCCCGGTGAAGCCGTGGTGCAAGCTGCAGAAACCGCGGTGCGCGAGGTGGTGGGCAAGATGAAGATGGACTCGGCCCTGTCTGAAGAGCGCGACCAAATTGCCCCGCGTGTGCGCGCCCTGATGCAAAGCATTTTGGACCGCTACAAGGTAGGCATTGAGGTGGTGGGCATCAACCTGCAACAAGGCGGCGTGCGTCCCCCTGAGCAGGTGCAAGCCGCGTTTGACGATGTGCTCAAAGCCGGCCAGGAACGTGAGCGTGCCAAGAACGAAGCGCAGGCTTATGCCAATGACGTGATTCCGCGCGCGCAGGGCTCGGCCTCGCGTTTGATGGAAGAGGCGCAGGCCTACAAGTCGCGCATCGTCTCGCAAGCGCAGGGTGATGCGCAGCGTTTCCGCTCGGTGCTCAACGAGTACCAGAAGGCCCCGCAAGTCACGCGTGACCGTCTGTACATTGATGCCATGCAGCAGATCTACAGCAACGTGACCAAGGTCATGGTGGAAACGCACAACGGCATGCTGTATTTGCCGCTGGACAAGATCATGCAGATGACCGCCAGCGAAGCCGCTGCAGCGGCCACCCCCGCGGCTGCGCCTCAGCCTGTCGCCCCCAACACCACCCCGAGCGCGGACATCCGCGGCCGGGACAGCGGCCGCTCACGCGACCGCGATGCACGCTAGGAGAACCCCATGAACCGGGTTGGCTTTATTTTGTCGTCGCTGCTGGTGGCTTTGGCCCTGGCCAGTTCCATGCTCTTTGTGGTGGACCAGCGCCAGTTTGGCGTGGTCTATGCCCTGGGGCAAATCAAGGATGTGATCACCGAGCCGGGCTTGAACATCAAGCTGCCGCCGCCGTTCCAAAACGTGAGCTACATCGACAAGCGTTTGCTCACGCTCGACAGCGTGGACACCGAGCCCATGCTCACCGCTGAAAAGCAGCGTGTGGTGATTGACTGGTATGTGCGTTGGCGCATCACCGAGCCCTCAGAGTACATCCGCAATGTGGGCCTGGACGAAGCTGCGGGAGCGAGCCAGCTCAACCGCGTGGTGCGCAACGCTTTCCAGGAAGAAATCAACAAACGCACCGTCAAAGAGTTGCTGTCTTTGAAGCGCGAAGCCTTGATGGAAGACGTCAAGAAAGAGGTGCTGGAAAAGGTCAAGGGCACCAAGCCTTGGGGCATTGATGTGGTGGATGTGCGCATCACCCGCGCCGACTACGTGGACGCGATCACCGAGTCGGTTTACCGCCGCATGGAAGCTGAGCGCAAGCGCGTGGCCAACGAGCTGCGTTCTACCGGTGCGGCCGAGGGCGAGAAAATTCGCGCTGATGCCGACCGCCAACGCGAAGTGACCGTGGCCAACGCTTACCGTGACGCGCAAAAAATCAAAGGCGAGGGCGATGCCGAAGCCGCCAAGATTTACGCCGAGTCCTTCGGTCGCGACCCGCAGTTTGCGCAGTTCTACCGCAGCCTGGAGGCCTACAAATCCAGCTTTGCCAAGAAGAGCGACGTGATGGTGGTCGACCCCTCGGGTTCGGAATTCTTCAAGACCTTCCGCGGCTCGGCAGCACCTGCCCCGAAAAAATAAGTCTTACGTGGACAGTGATCTTTTCTGGGGCGCCTTGGCCCTGATGCTGGTGCTCGAGGGCTTGTACCCCTTCATCTCACCAGCAGGGTGGCGCAAGCTCTTCGCGCAAATTCTGCAATTGGGCGATGGGCAAATCCGCTTTTTTGGCTTGTGCAGCATCGGCCTGGGCCTGCTGCTCATGTGGCTGATCTGAGCACTGAACAGCCCCGCAGGCGCAAATTTCTGCGTGATCGAGGCTGGCAGCGCCAGAACCGGTCTCGCAGACCGGTAAAATCTCGTTTTTAACAGCTCTGAGCTTTTCTCATGTCCGCTTGGGTCCTGCCGGATCACATTGCCGATGTGCTGCCCTCCGAGGCGCGCCACATCGAAGAACTACGTCGCGATCTGCTCGATGCCGCCCGTGGCTATGGTTACGAGCTGGTCATGCCGCCGCTGCTCGAGCACCTGTCCTCGTTGCTTTCGGGCACCGGCCAAACGCTGGATCTGCAAACCTTCAAACTGGTGGACCAACTCTCGGGCCGCACCTTGGGTTTGCGCGCTGACAGCACGCCCCAGGTTGCCCGCATTGACGCGCATTTGCTCAACCGCCAGGGCGTGGCCCGCCTGTGCTACTGCGGCCCGGTGCTGCACACCCGCCCAGCTGCCCCGCACGCCACCCGCGAGCCGCTGCAACTTGGTGCTGAAATTTATGGTCATGCCGGTCTGGAAGCTGACCTGGAAATTTTGCAACTCGCCCTGGACAGCCTGAGTGCGGCCAAAGCCGGCCCGGTCACGGTGGACTTGGCCGATGCCCGCATTGTCTCGGCCCTGCTTGAAGGCTTGAGCTTGAGCGCTGCGCAACGCGATGCGGTGCACGAAGCCCTGGCTGCCAAAGACGCCAGCAGCCTGCAAGCCTTGACGGCCGCCTGGCCCGCAGATCGCCGCAGCGGCATGCTGGCCCTGGTGGATTTGTACGGCGATGCCCGCGTGCTCGACGAGGCTGCCAAACGCCTGCCCGCCTTGCCGCTTATTACCGAGGCGCTATCGAATTTGAAGTGGCTGGCCAGCCACTTGGCCGGCATCTCTGTCACCTTTGACCTGGCCGACCTGCGCGGCTACGCCTACTACAGCGGCATGCGCTTTGCCATTTTGGTGCCTGGCGCGGCAGACGCGGTGGTGCGTGGCGGCCGTTACGACGAGGTGGGTGCGGTTTTTGGCCGCAAGCGCCCCGCCGTGGGCTTCAGCCTGGACCTCAAGGCTCTGGTGGGTGTGGTGCCTAAGCCTGCGCTGCGCACCGCCATTCGCGCGCCCTGGGGCGAAGCGCCTGAGTTGCGTGCGGCCGTGGCGCGTTTGCGCAGCCAAGGCGAAACCGTGGTGTGCGTGCTGCCCGGGCACGAGCAGGAAATCGATGAATTCAATTGCGACCGCGTCCTGGTACAAGCCGCCGGACAGTGGGTTGTGCAAGCCATTTGAGAGTAAACATGAGTAACAGCAAAGCCGTGACCCAAGGTCGCAACGTGGTGGTGGTCGGTACCCAGTGGGGCGACGAGGGCAAGGGCAAGCTGGTCGACTGGCTGACCGAAAGCGCCCACGGCGTGGTGCGTTTTCAAGGCGGCCACAACGCCGGCCACACCCTGGTCATCAACGGCGTGAAAACCGCGCTGCACCTCATCCCCAGCGGCATCATGCGCGCCGGTGTGAAGTGCTTCATCGGAAATGGTGTGGTGCTGTCGGCTGCGAAATTGTTTGAAGAAATTGCAGGCCTTGAAAAAGCCGGTGTGGAAGTGCGTTCGCGCCTGCGCATCAGCGAGGCTTGCCCGCTGATTTTGCCTTTCCACGCAGCACTTGACGTGGCGCGTGAAGCCGCGCGAGAGCAGGGCGGTGCCGAGAAAATCGGCACCACCGGCCGCGGCATTGGCCCGGCTTACGAAGACAAAATTGCCCGCCGTGCCCTGCGCGTGCAAGACCTGAAATACCCCGAGCGTTTCGCCAACAAGCTGCGCGAACTCTTGGCGCTGCACAACCATGTGCTCACCACGTTTTTGGGCTCGAAAAGCTTCACCTTTGGTGATGCGCTCAAGCCCTACATCGTCAATGGCGAAGTGCAGTTTGACGCTGTGTACAACGAAGCCATGCAGCACGCCGAGTTGCTCAAGCCCATGATGGCCGATGTGTCGCGTGAACTCAACGAAGCCCACGGCCGCGGTGAGAACCTGCTGTTTGAAGGCGCCCAGGGCACGCTGCTGGACGTGGACCACGGCACCTACCCTTACGTGACCTCGAGCAACTGCGTGGCAGGCAATGCCGCGGCGGGTTCGGGCGTTGGCCCGGGTTTGTTGCACTATGTGCTGGGCATCACCAAGGCCTATTGCACACGCGTGGGTGGCGGCCCGTTCCCCACCGAGCTCGATTGGGAAGTGGAAGGCACACCCGGTTACCACATGAGCACCGTGGGCGCTGAAAAAGGCGTGACCACCGGCCGTTCGCGCCGTTGCGGTTGGTTTGATGCCGCGCTGCTCAAGCGCTCGGCCCAGGTCAATGGCCTGACCGGTTTGTGCCTGACCAAGCTCGATGTGCTGGACGGCTTGAAAGAGCTTCAGCTGTGCACCGGCTACACCATGGATGGTGAGGTGCTCGACATCTTGCCCATGGGCGCAGACGACATTGAACGCTGCGTGCCGATTTACGAAACCCTGCCCGGTTGGACCGAGACCACCGTGGGCGCCACCCGTTACGAACAGCTGCCTGAGAACGCCCAGCGCTACCTCAAGCGCATTGAAGAAGTCACAGGCGTGCCCATCCACATCATCTCCACCAGCCCGGACCGTGACCACACCATCATGATGCGTCACCCCTACGTGGCTTGATGTGGTCTGATCAGGCCAGAGCCTCAAGCGCAATCAAGGTATTTAGCTATCAAACCAGGAGCAACCCCATGTTGACCGAAGACGGCAAGCACTACTACGTGAGCCCCGATGAGTACAACAACCTGGTTGAAAAACTCGCCATCAAGGTCCACCAATCGGGCTGGAAATTCGACACGATTTTGTGCCTGGCCCGTGGTGGCTTGCGTGCGGGTGACATCCTCTCGCGCATTTTCGACAAGCCCCTGGCCATCATGTCCACCAGTTCCTACCGGGCTGAGGGCGGCACGGTGCAAAGCACTTTGGACATTGCCAAGTACATCACCACACCCCAGGGCGTGATTGCTGGGCGAGTGCTCTTGGTGGACGACTTGGCCGATTCGGGCGTGACCCTGGGCCGCGTGATTGACCTGCTGCACACCTCGTACCCGGCCATCACCGAGTTGAAAAGTGCGGTGTTGTGGACCAAGGCCAAGTCGAGTTTCATTCCCGATTTCAGTGTGGAGACCCTGGCCACCAACCCTTGGATCCACCAGCCCTTTGAGACCTACGACCGCATGACGCCTGAGCAACTGCTGGCGAAATGGAAAGTCTGAAGCGTTAAAGCACCCGGCCTGAACGTCATGCAAGACATCACCGGCCTGATCCACCACCCCTACCTGCCCCCAGATGGCTTTGAGGCGCCGCAGCCCGGCGTGTTCAAAGCCAGCACGGTGTTTTTCCCCCATGTGGCGGCCATGCGCGCGCGCGAGTGGAAAGACAAAACCGCCTACACCTACGGCCTGCACGGCACGCCAACCACCTACCTGCTGGAAGAGCGTTTGTGCGCCCTAGAGGGCGGCCAACAATGCCTGTTGGTGCCCAGCGGTTTGGCGGCCATTGCGCTGGTGAGCCTCTCGCTGCTCAAAACCGGCGACGAGGTCTTGATCCCCGACAACGCCTACGGACCGAACAAGTCTTTGGCCGCGGCTGAGCTCAAGCAGTGGGGCATCAGCCACCGCACCTACAACCCCATGGACGCGGCTGACCTGGCCGCCAAACTCAGCCCCTCCACCAAGCTGGTGTGGCTGGAGGTGCCGGGCTCGGTGACCCTGGAGTTTCCTCACCTGCCAGCTTTGGTAGTGGCGTGCCGCGAGAAGGGCGTGACCACCGCGCTGGACAACACCTGGGGCGCGGGTCTGGCCTTCAAGCCCTTTGAGTTTGGGGTGGACCTGACCATCCATGCGCTGACCAAATACCCCAGTGGGGGCGGTGATGTGTTGATGGGCAGCGTGGTCACAGTCAACGAGGCTTTGCATTTGCGCCTCAAGCTCACCCACATGCGGCTGGGCTTGGGGGTGGGCGCCAACGACGTCGAGGCCGTGCTGCGCGCGCTGCCCAGCATCGCGCTGCGCTATGCCGCGCAAGACCAGGCGTGCCGCAGCTTGGCTACTTGGCTGACAACCCAGCCTGAGGTGGCGCAGGTGTTGCACCCGGCTTTGCCAGGGTCGCCCGGGCATGAGCACTGGAAAGTCGTCTGTCAAGACGACATGGCCGCGGGTTTGCTCAGCATCGTTTTCAAGCCAGCGTTCAGCACCGCGCAGGTGGATGCGTTTTGCGATGCCTTGAAGCTCTTTCGCATCGGCTACAGCTGGGGTGGACCCATCAGCCTGGTGGTGCCTTACGAGATCGCCAGCATGCGGACCCCCGGCATGACCACCGGTGTGCTGCCCGGTGCAGTTGTGCGCTTGGCCATCGGCCTGGAAGATGTGCGCGACCTGCAGGCTGATTTGGCGCAGGCACTGCACGCCTTGCGCGCTTAAACAAGCGCTTCATGGCGGGATTACTGACGCGCTTAATTGCGAGATTAAGTACGAGCTTAAGTGTCCTGCGCCACCAACTTCTGAGCCTCAGCCAACATGGCTGCTGGGGTGCGGTCCGCAGGCGAGACCTCAACCGCTAGCGCGTACTGCGCGAAGTTGCGCTTCATCGACTGGATGTACACCGGGTCGTAGTGGTGGGTGAGCAGGTCTTGCACCACCGCGGCAATTTGACCGCTGCCCACTTGCGCCACCCAGCCATTGACCACCTCGCGTCCGCGTAACTCGATGAGCGCGCCCAAGCGTTCGCAAAACGCGTCGGTGTTCTGCACAAAAAAATCGTACTCTTCCATCAACAGAGCCACGCGCTCCTGATCTGATAGCAGCAAATTGATGCAGGGTGAGGCACGCATGGCGTTGATGAGGCTCTCAGGCACGGCCACATTGCCCACTTTTTTGCTTTCGCTTTCCACAAACACCGGCCGTGTTGGGTCGAGTTGCTTCAAGGCATGCCACACCCGCATGTCGAAGTTTTTCTGGCTGGGTTGCGGCTGGCCGGGCAGGGCGCCCAGCACCGAGCTGCGGTGGCAGGCCAGGGCTTCGAGGTCCAGCACCTGCGCGCCCGCCTGCGAAAGTGCGTGCAGCAAGCGCGTTTTGCCCGAGCCGGTGGTACCGCACACCACCCGCCAAGTGATGGCTTGCGCCAGGCGCGGAATGTCTTGCAGCACCGCCGCGCGAAAGGCTTTGTACCCGCCCTCCAGCAGGGTGACGTTGAAGCCAATTTGGCCCAGCACCAAGCTCAGCGAACCGCTGCGCTTGCCACCGCGCCAGCAATAGGCCAGAGGCTTCCAGTCTTTGGGTTTGTCAATCACATGCGCGTTGATGTGCTGCGCAATGTTGGCAGCGGCCATGGCTGCGCCGCGCTTTTTCGCCTCAAAAGCGTTGACCTGTACGTACATCGTGCCGATCTCGTGGCGTTCCTGGTTGTTCAGGGTGGGCCAATTCAGGGCGCCAGGCAGGTGGTCCAGCGCGTACTCGTCTTCACTGCGCGCGTCGATGATGGCATCAAACCGCGCCAGGTCTTGCAGGGCCTCTTCGGCGCTGATGGTTTTGAGGCTCATAACAATTTCTTCAATTCGGGCCACACATGACCCAACATGGTGGGCTGCGCTTGGGCGTTGGGGTGGATGCGGTCGGCCTGGAACAAGGCCTCATTCTCCGCCACGCCTTTCAAGAAAAACGGCACCAGGCCGGTTTTTTCAGCGCGTGCCACTTCAACAAACATGCTCGAGAACTGCGCGGTGTAGTCTTTGCCGTAGTTGGGCGGCACCTGCATGCCCACCAGCAGCACTTTGGCGCCCGCGGCTTTGGCCGCCTTGACCATGCGCAACAAATTCTCATGCGTGGCCTTGAGCGGCAAGCCTCGCAGGGCATCATTACCGCCAAGCTCAATCACCACATGGCTGGGTTGGTGCTGCTGCAGCAAAGCGCCTATGCGCGTGGCGCCACCTGAGGTGGTTTCACCGCTGATGCTGGCATTGACCACCTTGATGTTTTGGGCGCTGAGGCGTTGTTCCAGCAGGGCCACCCAGCCTGTGCCACGGGCCAAGCCGTATTCCGCGCTGAGGGAGTCGCCCACCACCAAGACCGTGCGGCCTGCGGCTTGGGCGCTCAGGCATAACCCCGCCAGCAACACCAGCAAGGTGGCTGAGATAAAGTGTTGGAAAACCTTGAACAAACGCATGCCCCATCCCATCATTTCCGTGTCGCACGTCGGTAAATCCGTGACCGATGCGACCGGCACACTCGATATTCTCAGCGATATCGATTTCTCTTTGTCATTGAAGGAAACCGCCGCGATTGTGGGCGCCTCCGGTTCGGGAAAAAGCACGCTCTTGAGCATCTTGGCAGGTCTTGATACACCCAGCCGCGGCACCGTGTTTTTAGACGGCCAAGACCTGTTTGCGCTGGACGAAGACGCGCGTGCGGCGCTGCGTGCGCAAAAAGTGGGCTTTGTGTTCCAAAGTTTTCAGCTGCTGGGCAACCTCACCGCGCTGGAAAACGTCATGCTGCCGCTGGAGTTGTTAGGCTTGCCTCACGCGCGGCAAAAGGCTGGCGAGATGCTCGAGCGCGTGGGCCTGGCCCAACGCTTGAAGCACTACCCCAAGGTGATGAGCGGGGGCGAGCAGCAACGCGTGGCCCTGGCGCGGGCCTTTGTGATGCAACCAGCGGTTCTGTTGGCCGACGAGCCCACCGGCAGCCTGGACTTTGCCACCGGCGAAAAGGTGATGGAGCTGATGTTTGCGCTCAACCGCGAGCTGGGCACCACCCTGGTGTTGGTGACGCACGATGCCGCCATTGCCGCGCGCTGCGAGCGCAAGCTCACCATCGAAGCCGGGCGCCTGGTGAACGACACGGGGCGCCCAGTACCGCAGGCCTGATAATCCAGGGATGTCATCCCCAAAAGTTCTGTTTGGCTTTCACGCCGTGGGCGTGCGCCTGAAAACCGCGCCGGCCTCCATCATCGAGATTTATTTCGAGCCCACGCGCCGTGATGCGCGCATGCGTCAATTCATCGACAAGGTCAAAGAGGCAGGCGTTCGCCTGATCGAGGCCGATGGCCTGCGCCTGTCCAAGCTCAGCGGTAGCCACGGTCACCAGGGTGTGGCTGCGCGGGTGCAAGAGATCTCTCAGGTGCATTCGCTCGATGATTTGCTCGACAGCATTTCAGAGCCGCCTTTGCTGCTGGTGCTCGACGGCGTGACCGACCCGCACAACCTGGGCGCCTGTTTGCGTGTGGCCGATGGCGCGGGCGCGCACGCGGTCATCGCCCCCAAAGACCACGCGGTGGGCATCAACGCCACGGTGGCCAAAGTGGCCAGCGGTGCAGCCGAGACCATGCCTTACTTCATGGTGACCAACTTGGCGCGCACCTTGGGCGAGTTGAAAGAGCGCAACATCTGGTGCATCGGCACCAGTGACGACGCGCCCAAAACCGTGTACCAGGTGGACCTCAAAGCCCCAGTGGCGCTGATTTTGGGGGCCGAGGGGCAGGGCATGCGGCAACTCACACGCAAAACCTGCGACGAGTTGGTCAGCATCCCCATGAAGGGCGCGGTGGAAAGCCTGAATGTGTCGGTGGCCAGCGGCGTGTGCCTGTACGAGGCGCTGCGTCAGCGCGGTTGATGTCAGTCTTGCGACAAGACTTCCAACAAGCGATCCAAGCCACCGGTGTTGATCGCCACCTGCGCCTGCTCACGCACCTTGGGCTTGGCGTGGTACGCCACTGACAAGCCAGCCTCTCCCATCATCGGCAGGTCGTTGGCACCGTCGCCCATGGCAATCGCTTGTGAGGGCGAAATACCCAGCTTGCTGCACATTTCCAATAGGGTCAGGCGCTTTTGCTCGCCGTCGCAAATGTCGCCCCAGGGTTGATCCACCAGGCCGCCGGTGAGCGCGCCGTTTTCAATGGCCAGCACATTGGCGCGCACCACATCAATGCCCAAACGCGCTTGCACCCGGTCGGCAAAAAACGTGAAACCGCCACTGACCAGCAACACCTGCATGCCCACACTTTTGCAGGCCGCTACCAATTCCATAGCGCCAGGGTTCAGTTTCAAGCGCTCAGCGTAGACGCGCTCCATGTCGGCCACCGTCACGCCTTTGAGCAGGGCCACGCGGCGTCGCAGGCTGTCTTTGAAGTCGGTGATCTCGCCGCGCATCGCCGCCTCGGTGATGGCGGCCACCTCCACCTTGCGGTCCACCGCATCGGCAATCTCGTCCACACACTCGATGTTGATGAGCGTGGAGTCCATGTCAAACGCGATGAGCTTGTAGTCGCTCAATCGCAAAGCAGGGGGCAGGTTTTGCACCACCAGGCCGGGAGAGATTTCTTGTGTAGCCATGCTGAAATTTTTTGATGGTTTGAATTTTTACACGTGAGGCTCAAGCCACTTCTTTGACCTGCCCCAAGCTGCGCAGCACATCGCGCACCATCTGGGCGCGGGCTTTGGGGTCGGGCAGCTCGCGCTCAATGCGCAGCTTCTCGTTACCCGCCAATTTGATGTGCTTGTTCTTCTGGATCAAGGCAATCACGCTCATCGCATCAATCGGCGCGTCTTTGCGGAAGGTGATGGTGATGAGGTGCGGTGCTGCGTCCACCTTCACCACGCCGTAGGGCTTGGCGATCACGCGCAGGCGGTGCACATCAATCAGGTTGCGGGCCTGGTCGGGCAGCTTGCCGAAGCGGTCCACAATTTCTTCCATCAGCGCATCGATCTGGTCGGTGTTTTTCGCAGTGGCCAACTTTTTGTAAAAGCTCAGGCGCATGTGCACATCGCCGCAGTAGTCGTTGGGCAGCAGGGCGGGGGCGTGCAGGTTGATGTCGGTGGTCACGTTGAGCGGGCTGAGCAAATCGGGCTCTTTGCCTTCTTTGAGGCTGCGCACCGCTTCACTGAGCATCTCGTTGTAAAGCTGAAAACCGACCTCGAGCATGTTGCCGCTTTGGTTCTCGCCCAGCACCTCGCCCGCGCCGCGGATTTCCAGGTCGTGCATGGCCAAATAGAAGCCTGAGCCCAGCTCTTCCATTTGCTGAATGGCTTCCAGGCGCTGCGCGGCTTGTTTGGTCAGGCCTTCCAGGTCGGGCACCATCAGGTAGGCGTAGGCTTGGTGGTGGCTGCGGCCCACACGTCCGCGCAGTTGGTGCAGCTGCGCCAGGCCGAACTTGTCGGCGCGGCTCATCACAATCGTGTTGGCACTGGGCACGTCAATGCCGGTCTCGATGATGGTGGAGCACAAGAGCACATTGCTGCGCTGGGCCACAAAGTCGCGCATCACCGCCTCGAGTTGGCGCTCAGGCATTTGGCCGTGGGCCACCGCAATGCGCGCCTCGGGCAACAGCTCTTCCAACTTGGCGCGGCGGTTCTCGATCGTCTCCACCTCGTTGTGCAAAAAGTACACCTGCCCGCCGCGTTTGAGCTCACGCAGCACGGCCTCGCGGATCACGCCATTGCCTTCGGTGCGCACAAAGGTTTTGATGGCCAAGCGGCGTTGCGGCGCGGTGGCAATCACGCTCAAATCGCGCAGGCCTTCCAGGGCCATGCCCAGCGTGCGGGGGATGGGCGTGGCAGTGAGCGTGAGCACATCCACCTCAGCGCGCAGGGCCTTCATGGCCTCTTTGTGGCGCACGCCAAAGCGGTGCTCTTCGTCGATGATGAGCAGGCCTAAATTTTTGAACTGCGTGTTGGGGCTGAGCAACTTGTGGGTGCCCACCACAATGTCGACCGTGCCGTCGGCAATGCCTTTCATGGCCGCGGTGATTTCTTTGCCGGAGCGAAAGCGGCTCATCTCCGCCACCTTCACCGGCCATTTGCCAAAGCGGTCAATCAGCGTTTGGTAATGCTGCTCGGCAAGTAGCGTGGTGGGCGCCAAAAACGCCACTTGCTTACCGCCAGTCACTGCCACGAAGGCTGCGCGCAAGGCCACCTCGGTTTTGCCAAAACCCACATCGCCACACACCAAGCGGTCCATGGGTTGCGGGCTGATCATGTCTTGAATGACCGCGTGGATGGCGGCCTTTTGGTCGGCGGTTTCTTCAAAGCCGAAGTCGTTGGCAAACACCTCGTAGTCTTTGGGCGAGTAGCGGAACGGGTGTCCCTCACGCGCAGCGCGGCGGGCGTAGATGTTGAGCAGCTCGGCAGCGGCATCGCGGATTTGCTCAGCCGCGCGGCGCTTGGCTTTTTCCCATTGGCCCGAGCCGAGTTTGTGCAGGGGCGCTTCATCAGCGCTCACGCCGGTGTAGCGGCTGATCATTTGCAGCTGGCTCACCGGCACATACAGCGTGGCCTGGTCGGCGTATTCCAGGTGCAAAAACTCTTGCTTTTCGGGCTCGCCATCAGCACCCAGTTGCCCCACATCCATGTTGATGAGGCCGCGGTAGCGCCCAATGCCGTGCGCGCTGTGCACCACCGGGTCGCCCACATTGAGCTCGCTCAGGTCTTTGATGAGCGCTTCCACATCGCTGACCTGCTCTTGCTTTTTACG
>CANGLW010000019.1 GCA_947454955.1 Comamonadaceae bacterium | reverse complement strand
CCTGGATGTGCTGACCTCCATCCGAGAGTCGGGTGATACCCACACCAAAGTGGTTGTGGTGTCGATGTTCCCTGAAGATCAATACGCCATCCGTTGCCTGCGGGCTGGTGCCCAAGGCTACCTGAACAAAGGCGGCGACCCTGGTGACCTCATCAAGGCGGTGCGTACCGTGGTGCAAGGGCGCAAGTATGTGACCGCAGAAGTCGCGCAAATGCTGGCCGATCATCTCTCAGCACCCAGCGACGAAGCCCTGCACGCGAGTTTGTCTGAGCGGGAGTTGCAAACCCTGCTCAAAATTGCTTCCGGCAAAAAACTCTCAGACATTGCCGAAGAGTTGATGCTCAGCCCCAAAACGGTGAGTGTTTACCGCTCTCGCGTCTTGGAAAAACTCAAACTTGCCAACAACGCCGAACTCACGGTCTACGCCATTCGCAACAACCTGGTTTGAAACAACTTTGGTTGACGTGCGCGCTAGCCGCGGCTGAACAAGTCAACCGCACGCACCAGCAAGGCCAGCAGCGGAGCTTCCAATATCGGTAAGGTAGCCAACATGCCGATCAGACCGACCGTGAGGGTCACGGGAAACCCGATGGCAAACACGTTCATCTGGGGCGCGATGCGCGACATGATGCCCAGCACCATGTTGGCAAACATCAACATGCCCAACATTGGCAAGGCCATCCACAGCGCAGTGGCAAACAATTCGGCGCCTAAGGTGTGGATTTGAAGTTTGGACAAGGTCTCCCACCACCCTTGGTCGACAGGGAACACCTCAAAGCTGCGAAGCACCGCCATCAACACCATGATGTGACCGTTCACCGCAACAAACACCAACGAGCCCAGATAGGCAAATAAGCGGGCCGAGGCACTGGCCGACCCACCCAAAGACGGGTCAAAAAATGCAGCGTAGTTCAAACCCATTTGAGCGCCAACCAACTCACCTGCGAACTCGACACAGGCAAAGATCAAACGCACCACAAACCCCAAGGCCAAACCCACCGTGATCTGCTGAACCAGGACACCCAGGGCCTGGTCACTGGTCAGCGCAATCACAGGCATGTCAGGCAAACTAGCTTGCGCAGCCACGGCCACCACCATGGCCAACAGAATCCTGGCACGCACAGGGAAAGCACGAGAAGAAAACACAGGCGCTGAGGAGAACACGGCCAAGATACGGATGAACGGCCACAAGACCGGGTTCAACCAAGCCATGAGCTGCGCTTCAGACCATGTCATGGTCTAGCGAGCCTTCACAGAATAGCGCCCGGGATGGACTCGATCATCCTGCGGATGTAGTCCACCAGCATGCTCAGCATCCAAGGCCCGGCAACAGCGAACACCAACACCGCGGCCAGTAATTTAGGCACAAAGGCCAGCGTGGCTTCATTGATTTGTGTGACCGCCTGCAGCAGGCTCACCACCAAACCCACCAGCAAGACCACCAGCAGCACCGGGGCCGACACCATGAGCAACATGAGCAGCGCATCCTGCCCCAGCGTTAAAACAGACTGCGCGTTCATCGTCAGCTCAGAAACTGGCCGCCAGGGAACCGATCAGCAGGTTCCAACCATCGGCCATGACAAACAACATCAGCTTGAAAGGCAAAGCCACCAAGACAGGCGACAACATCATCATACCCAGCGACATCAACACACTGGCCACCACCATGTCGATGACCAAAAAGGGGATGAAGATGGTGAAGCCAATCTGAAACGCAGATTTCAATTCACTGATCACAAAAGCAGGCACCAGCACCCTGAAAGGCGCTGCATCAATCTGGGTGTCTGTGGGCAGTTTGGCCAGCTTGAGAAAAAGCGAGAGATCCGCCTGCCGGGTCTGCTTGGCCATGAAGTCACGCAAAGGAAGTCGAGCTTTGCTCACGGCCTCATCAAAGGGCATGCTTTTGCTGGTGTAGGGCAGGTAAGCGTCTTCATAAACGCGATCGATGGTGGGCCCCATGACGAAAAACGTTAAGAACAGTGACAAGCCTATGATGATCTGGTTAGGTGGTGCAGATTGTGTGCCCAGCGCCTGTCGAAGCAAGGACAAGACAATGACGATACGCGTGAAGCCCGTCATCATCAGCAGCACAGCCGGCAGAAACGACAGCGCAGTGAAGAAAAGCAGGGTCTGCACAGGGACTGAAAAGCTCATGCCCGTGCCGTTATTGCCCACCAGCAAAGGCAGTTGCGCTTGTGCCCACGCTGGCGTGAAGCTCAGCCCCAGCAGCACAAGCAGGACCAGACGCACGCTCACTTGGCAACCTCTCGAATTTGTGGGTGTAAGTGCCCCGATGCGTCGATCGCATGCAGACAAGTGATGGACTGAGGGCTCACCCCTAAAACCAAATGCGTGTGGTTCATGGCTGAGCCCAAAGAGACCACCACCACCCGTTGTTGCGCCCCCACCGACAGGGCAGAGACCACCTTCAAGTCGTGCGCCTGGCCAGGCACCAGGTTTCGCCCCTGAAGCCAACGTACCAGTTTGGGAATCATCAGCAACACCCCGAGAAACAGCAACAACAGAAGAAGAGCCGGCGCACTTTTATCCACGGCTCACCCGCTTGAGACGTTCAGAGGGTGTGACCACATCGGTCAATCGAATGCCAAACTTGTCATTGACCACGACCACCTCGCCTT
This sequence comes from Comamonadaceae bacterium, assembly GCA_947454955.1. Lineage (GTDB taxonomy): Bacteria > Pseudomonadota > Gammaproteobacteria > Burkholderiales > Burkholderiaceae_C > Hylemonella. The sequence goes on along the minus strand of CANGLW010000019.1, from coordinate 50,631 downwards.
GCGCAATCAAATACCCATTGACCAACACATCCATGGGCTCGCCGGCAAGCGCATCAAGCTCAACCACCGAGCCTTGCCCCAATTGAAGAATGTGTTTGATCGGCACCTTGGTGCGACCCAGCTCCACCGACAACTGAACCGGGATGTCGAGCACCATGTTGATGTCTTGCATCGATGCATCGCTGCGATCTGAGGACGTGAAGTGGGTTGAGCTGTCTCCCGAGAGCACACCACCGGGTTTGACATCAGTCATGGAGGCGTCCGAGGCCTTTTGCTCTTGCAACGCCTCGGCCCAATCCGCCAAGTCGGTATCGTCTGTGCTGTTTTCAGTGGCCATGCTCGTCTCCCAACCAATTTGATTCATTACCCCGCAAGCGCTTGTCGATGCGGATCGCATACTTGGCGTTGTGGGTGCCGTAGTTGCACTCGAACACAGGCACGTTGTCCACCGTCGCTTGGATGCGCGTTCGTTTGTCCAGCTCGATGAAGTCGCCCGGCTTCATGGCCAAGAGTTGTTCAATCGTGGCATCGGCCCGGGCTAACTCGGCCACCAGCGTGACTTCTGCCGCCTGAATTTCCCGGGTCAGCACATGCACCCAGCGCCGGTCCACTTCCATCGAGTCGCCCTGGGTGGATGAGTACAAAACATCACGAATAGGCTCCAACGTGGCATAAGGAATGCACACATGGATGGCACCTGCAATGTCACCAATCTCCAACTGAAAGGACGATGAAATAACAATTTCACTGGGGGTGGCGATGTTGGCAAACTGCGGCTGCATCTCGCTGCGTTGGTAATCCAACTCCAAGGGGTAGATCCCTTTCCACGCCTGCTTGTATTCATGGCTGATCACATCAACCAATCGGTTGATAACGCGCTGCTCGGTCGCCGAAAAATCACGGCCTTCAATACGTGTTTGGAACTTGCCCGTACCGCCATAAAGAGTGTCAATGATTCCGAAAATCAAACCTGGCTCGCACACCAGCAGACCATTGCCACGCAAAGGCCGTATCGCCATGATGTTGAAGTTGGTGGGAACGGCCAGCTCACGTAAAAATGCGCTGTAGCGCTGAACCTGCACAGAACCGACCGAGATTTCCGGGCTGCGCCTGATGAAGTTGAACAAACCTATGCGAAAGTTCCTGGCAAATCGCTCATTGACGATTTCCATGGTGGGCATACGCCCACGCACAATGCGCTCCTGGCTCGAGATGTTGTAGTCCCTGACCCCGCCGGCTTGCGCAACCTCTTCCTCAATTTTCTGGCTTTCGCCCGTGACACCCTCCAGAAGGGCATCAACCTCTTCCTGCGATAAAAATGTTTCGCTCATCCGCTCGGTCCGAACTTATTGAACGATGAAACTCGAAAAGAGAACCCCAACGATGGGGTTATCGACCGGCGGCTTCTTGGGCTTTTTCTTTTTGGATTTGCTGTCTTTCTTAGGCTTTTCTTCGGGTTCTTCATCGCCCACAAAAGGACGTGACGCCTCTTTGAAGATGTCCTCCGCCAATTTTTCTTTGCCTTCGCGCTGCAGCAACTCTTCAGCCGTGCGTTGCGAGACCAGCATCAGGATGCTGTTTTTGATGGAGGGCAGGTAAGGCTTGACCTTCTCGGTGACTTTGGCATCCGTCAACTCCAGCGTCACGCCCACCTGCGCCACTTTTTCGCCGCCGGGGTCCGCCAGATTGACCACCATCATCTCAACCGCCAGGTAAGTGGGTGGCCCTGTTTTGGCAGGTGCATGCGCCACCTCTTCCTCTGCGTCTTCCGCCTTCTTTTTGGACATCATGAACCAGCCACCACCTCCGGCCAAGGCCAGCGCCACCACAGCGATGATCATGATGAGCTTTTTCTTACTCTTGGGTGGCTCTGCGCCCTCTGGGGCTTCTGGTTTTGCTGACACGAGGGTTCCTTCGTAAGGTGCGCCTGCGCATGACATCAGTCAGGCGTATTCATGCCCAAATTATTCGTAAGTTCGCTTGAAACAAAGGCAGGAATAAGGCTTGGAATACCTGACTTACCGCTAGCGCTTCGGGGCTCAAACGTAGAGGTCTAAGCCACTGCGACTCAGACGAGGTGTCTGAACATCAGCTGCCATCAATTCGCGCTCGGGCTTGAACGACGAGGCCTGGCGCTGCGTGAAAGAAGATGAGCCAAATCGTGACGAGGTTTGTCCCTGCGACGACGTCCCCACACTTGCACCTGAGAGCAGCAAGCCATCTTGCAACAGCAAAGACGACAGCTCGCGCAAAGAACCTTCCAGCAACTGCCGGGCTTGGGGGTTATCCGTCCCAAACACCACATGCGCCATCTGTCCTTGCACACGAATGGCCACCTCCACAGGTTCTTGCCCCATGCCTTGTATGGACAACTGCGCATGCTGGACATCGCGCACCAACCAATGCTTGAGTTGCTCGGCCACCAGCACCGGAGAAGCTGGCATCACCGCTTGGGGAGTCTGTTTATAAGTGGTGCTGTCTGCGGACACCAGTCCCACCCATGGGTCATGAGGCTTGGTACTGTCCTTTTTTTCCGCTGGCAACCATGATCGGGAAGCGGCCATCACCTCGGTGGATGTAGCCAAGTCAACGCGGGTATCAGACATCACCGAATTCATGGACATCAGATCTGATGGCGATGTGTTCATTGCAGGGTGTGCAAGCTTGGCATCGTGCATCTGTGCTGCATGCATACCTTGGTCTGCTTGTACCGCGGCAGCCATTGGCTGATGGCGATGACCATCAGCCAATTGGCCCACGTTTGCACCTTCATCATCCACAGGCGTACTGACCAGTTCATTCGACATCAACGCCAAGACCTCTGCCTGTGGCAACGACGGTGATGCAAGAACATCTTGAGGCGTTTTCTCTGGCGCACCGTCTTGGGTCTTGGCTGGTGACTCATCCGGTGGCGAATTCACAGCTTGTTGGACCTGCCCTTCATCTTCTTCGATCGACTTGGGCTCACGGTGTCTGCCCAGATCTTGCTCACCTTTGTCATGGACAGCACCCTTCGCTGAAGCTTGGGCAGGTGGCATCTGATGCTCAGCCAAGGTCTGCGCAAAAGACAATGGGCTGCAGTTGCTCGATTTGTCTGAAGGTTGGTGATGCAAATGGAGGTGAATAGGCTCCACCGCTGCAGGCATAGGGTCGATGTTCATGCTTCACCTCGATCAGGCGACAACCAAGCTCGATCTGCACGGGCAGCCACATCATCGTTCATTTTTTGCTCTTTGCGTGCCTCATGACTCGCACGTTGCGAGGCCTGGCTATCCATCCAACGCTGCAAAACATTCAGGCGCTGTTCACAGGCCAGCAACTGGCTGTGAACTTTTTCGATGTGTACCTGCAACTCTTCAATCACCACCGACTGACGACAGATCGCATCATCAAGTCGGCCGACAAACTGATGGTGCTGCTGCAACACCACCGGCTGTAAATGTCGCTTGGCATAACGCAGAAAGTTTTGCTGGGTCTCATGCGCATAGGACTCAAGCTGCTCGAGTTGCTGCGCAGCCATTTGTCGACGCTCCTGCAGTTGGCGCATCTCTTGTGCAACCTGGCGATGCCGTCGCTCAGATTGCGTGACCGCCATGGCGATGGTACGTGGGGCAGACATCAGTTACGACCCAAGCGATCTGATTCACCCATGGCCACAGCCATGTCACGCAGGCTGTCGGCCAATCCGGCTGAGGTCAGCATGTCCTGTTGCAAGAACTCCAGCATGGCGTCCTTCAAGGCAATGGCTTGGTCGGCCTTCGCGTCTGAGCCTGGCACGTAAACCCCGATCTGCAACAACTCACGCACCTCTTCATAGCACGCATAAGTGGCCTTGAATTGGCGCGCCGATCGCCAATGCGATTCGTCGACGACTTGGTGCATCACCCTGGAAGCGGACTGCATGATGTCAATGGCCGGGTAATGCCCCGCCTCAGCCAAGCGTCTGGACAGCACGATGTGACCGTCCAAGATCGCGCGAGCAGCGTCTGCGATCGGATCCTGTTGGTCATCACCTTCGGTGAGCACGGTGTAGAAAGCCGTGATTGATCCAGCGCCCTCTTTGCCGTTACCACTGCGCTCCACCAGCTGAGGCAATTTGGTGAAACACGAGGGCGGGTAACCCTTGGTCGCAGGTGGCTCACCTATCGCCAAGGCGATTTCCCGCTGGGCCATGGCGTAGCGCGTGAGGGAATCCATCAACAGCAGCACATGCTTGCCTTGCTCGCGAAAATACTCGGCGATGGCCGTGGCGTAATTGGCGCCTTGCATCCTGGCCAAGGGTGGTGCATCTGCCGGGGCGGCCACCACCACGGAACGACTCAAACCGTCCTCACCCAAAATATCTTCGATGAACTCTTTGACTTCGCGACCGCGCTCTCCAATCAGCCCCACCACAATCACGTCGGCTTTGGTGTAACGCGCCATCATGCCCAAGAGCACGCTTTTGCCCACCCCTGAACCGGCGAACAAACCCAGACGCTGACCACGCCCCACCGAGAGCAAGGCATTGATGGCGCGCACCCCCGTGTCCAGGACCTCGCGAACGGGCACACGATCCATGGCATTGATGGCTGGCCGCGTCAAATGCTGGCTGCGCACACCTTGCAAGGGACCTCGCTTGTCCAAGGGCTCACCATAGGGTCCCAACACCCTGCCCAACAAGCCCAAGCCCATCGGTAATCTGAACAGGTGAGTCGGCGCTGTGGGTGTGGCGTCACTCAAGCTGTCGCGCAACAAAGGCAGAGATTCCACCGTGGTCACAGGTGTGACGCGGGCACCACTGACCAAACCTTCCACCGGCATGACGGGCATCAAGTAGGCGCGGTCCGCCGTGAAGCCCACCACCTCGGCCAGCACAGCCGTTTGCCGGCCGTTTTCAATCCAAAACTGCGAGCCTACTGGTGCACGAATGCCCGAAGCCTCCAGCACCAAGCCTGTCAGGCGGGTCAGGGTGCCACGCGTCTCTAGGGGTGACGGTAAAGCGCGAACCTGTGACAGAGAGGTTTTGAAAAAAGAGGTCCAGCGTCTACCGTGCTGATGCGTGTCATCGATCATCAGCTTCTTCCGGCCATTTCAAAGTCAACCCCAAGCTTGCCAAGGCGCGGCGCCAGCGCCCCTCCATGGTGGCATCCACCGTGACATGGGTCGCTTCCAACACGCAACCACCACGAACAATCGAGGCATCTGGCACCAAAGTCACGGGCGTGTCAGCCAACTCTTGGCTCAAATGTTCTTGGATGTGCGCCATGTCTTGTGGGTGCAGCCGCAAGCGCTTGACCTTGCTTTCAACCAAGACCTGCCCCAGCGCTTCCTTGATCACAGGCAACAAGGATTGGGGATGTACCTGCACTTCATGACGCATGATCTGCCGCGCCAATTCGCAAGCTAGCACCAGCACCTGCTCAGCGGCCGCCTGTTCAATCTCCAGCAATTGCGCTTCCAGCGACTTGATCATCGCCGCCATCTCCTGCGCGGTGGTCTGCGAATGCTGATGCATGAATTCGTTGATCTCGCGTTGCGCTTCTAACCTGGCCTGCGCTGCACCCTGCACAAAGCCTTCCGCAAAGCCCTGTTGGCGGTAGGTTTCAGATTGATCGTCACTTTGCGCTGGCTTGACCGACGGTGGCTCAGGCAATTGAGGGGCAGCCCCCATCTCACCAAATCGCCAACTGGAGAAACCCTGAATTTCTTCGCCGGGTATGAATTTTGAATAAGGGTTGCTCATGCTCAGACCATCGCGTCTTCACCACCGCCGCCGCCCACCACGATCTGCCCCTCATCGGCCAGACGTCGAACGACTTTGATGATTTCTTTTTGCTGCGCTTCCACTTCCGACAAACGCATGGGGCCACGCGATTCCAGGTCTTCGCGCATGCTCTCGGCCGCACGCGATGACATGTTGGAAAGAAACAATTCTTTGAGCTCGGCCTGTGCGCCCTTGAGCGCCACAATGAGCGACTCGGAAGACACCTCTTTGAGGATGAGTTGGATGGCTTTTTTGTCGAGCTTGGCGATGTCGTCAAACACGAACATCTTGTCCATGATCTTCTGCGCCAGGTCAGGGTCGTGGCTCTTGATGGACTCAATCACCATGCCTTCGGCAGCCGTTCCCAGCAGGTTGATGACCTCAGCAGCAGTTTTCACCCCACCCAAGGAAGCCTTGCGGACCTTATCGCCACCGGCCAACACCTTGAACAGAACTTCGTTGAGGTCTTTCAAGGCGGTGGGTTGAATGCCTTCCATGGTGGCGATGCGCAGCATCACCTCGTTGCGTTGACGCTCGGTGAGGTTTTTCAGGATGTCAGCAGCCTGGTCGTAATCCAGGTGCACCAGGATGGCCGCCACAATTTGCGGATGCTCATTGCGCAACAGTTCTGCAACCGACAGCGGATCCATCCACTTCAAACTCTCAATCCCGGAAACGTCACCGCCTTGCAAAATACGGTCGATCAAGAGCGCGGCCTTGTCATCGCCCAAGGCCCTTTTCAACACAGAACGAACATAGTCGCCTGAATCGTTGACCAGCAAACTTTGGGCAGCGGCAATACCGGTGAACTTGAACACCACCTCGTCCACTTTTTCACGGGCAACCGCCTTGGTTTTGGCAATCGCTTCTCCCAGCTTCTGAACCTCTTTGGGCGAGAGGTGTTTGAACACCTCAGCCGCCTCTTCCTCTCCCAAGGACATCAGCAAAATGGCTGCGTCCTGAACGCCGTCGTCTTGTGTCATGCTTTGATGGTTGTCCGGGTCAGGCCGGCGCTTCCCCGTTGACCCAGGTTTTCACAATATTGGCCACAGCCACAGGGTTGTCACGTGTGAGTTTTCGGGCGTCTTCCAAGGCCAACTCACTCGCGCTCGGCGCGGGTGCCGCCAGGGCTGGCGCTCCTGTGGGTAGCAAGGTGGTGAGCTCCGGGTCATCGGCCACCACAGCATCAAGCTGCTGGGCCACCGCAGGCTCGGGGGCAGGTAAGGCAGGCGGCGTGGCAAGCGCCTTCAAACAGGGCTTGACCAAACCCAAGATCACCCAAGCTGCAAACAACAGCGTCACCACTGGCCAAGCCAGGCTGCGCACCAAGTCTTGCGTTGCAGGCTGTCGCCACAAGGGCACATCGACCACCTGCGTTTTTTCACGCGCGAATGGGGTGTTCATGAGATTGACCGAATCACCTCGCTCCGCATTGAAGCCCACCGTCTCCTTCACCAGAGCCGTCATTTGTTGAACCTGCTCGGGGCTCAAGGCTGTTTGCACACTTTTGCCTTTGTCATCCGTCAGCAGCTGGTGGTTCACCACCACGCCAGCGCTCAGGCGTCGGATGCTTCCGGCGCTGGCCTTCATCACCTTGATGGTTTTATCGACCTCGTAATTGATGAGGGACTCTCGCTTCGAGGGACCGTTGGCCGAGCTGCTGTTGGCGGCTAAATTTTGTGCAGTGCCATTGACAGGCGCTGTGCTGGTGCTGGGTGGCTGGTTGGTCGTGGCACCTGGCACACCCGAGGGTTGAGCCGGCGAGGCACCTTGCGCACTCTCCACCAGCTGTTGACTTCGGATCACACTGGTTTCAGGTGACTGGTTGGGTCGGTGCGACTCCGAGGTTTGTTCGGTCTGCGAAAAATCAACATCGACCGTGACCTGCGCACGCACATTGTTCAGACCGACCACGGGCTCCAAGATGTCAATGATCCGGCGGCTGTAAAGCTGTTCGATCTGCTGCACATACTGCAGCTGCTGCGCATCAATCCCACCTTGTGTTTGGGTTGAGCCTGACAATAATTTGCCTGAATCATCCAGCACGCTCACGGCTTGAGGGCTCATCTCAGGCACGCTGGATGCGACCAGGTGCACAATGCCGGCGATTTGTGCGCGATCCAGCGTTCTTCCACCATGCAAAGACAACAGAACCGAGGCTGAAGGTTTTTGCTGCTCGCGGAAAAACCCGTTTTGCTGGGGCAGCGCCAAGTGAACCCTGGCTTGGGCTACCGACGACAAAGCCTGGATCGAACGGGTGAGTTCACCCTCAAGCCCACGCTGAAACGAGAGTCTTTCTTGAAACTGTGTCATGCCAAATCGATTGGCTTCCACCATTTCAAAACCACTGACCGAATTTTTGGGCAGCCCTTGCGAAGCCAATTTCAAACGGGTGTCATGCACCTTGTCTGCCGGGACCAATATGGCGCTGCCACCTTCGGCGTGCTTGTAGGGAATATTGAGCTGCGAGAGTTGCGCGATGATGGCGCCACCATCTTTGTCGGCCAGGTTGGCGTAGAGCACGCGCCACTCGGGTTGGCGCGACATGACCAGCCCAGTGACAGCCAACACCAGCACCAGCAACACGCCCGCCAACAAACGCCAGCGCTGAGCGGGCTCCACCGCGGCCAGCTTTTGCGCCAAGGTGTTGTTGGTTGTGATTGCAGTGAGCTCAGCCATCGTGTCTTCCATTGCAGGGGTGTGCAGTTCACACCAACCTATGCCATGGATTATTCGGGCTGGCACTGAAAGTGTGCAGGCAATAAGCACACCGAATACCTTGTATTTACACCACTAGGTCGCGTGCGCACAACCTAGCATTCATGCACCCTATTCACCACAGGATGGACCATGGATCTGCGCATTGCATCGACCCCGTCTTCGACCCATGCTTCTTCAGCTGGCTTGCGCCCTGCGAGCTCCGCCAAGACTGGTTTTGCGACTGAATTACAACGCGCACTGACCGAGGTCAGTGCCGCACAAAACAATGCATCGCAATTGCAACGGGACATTCAGCTGGAAAACCCGCAAGTGAGTCTGGAAGAAACCATGGTGGCGATTCAGAAAGCGCAAATCGGTTTTCAAGCCGCCTTGCACGTCAGAAATCGCATGGTTCAGGCTTACACCGACATCATGAACATGCAGGTCTGAACTCAATGCAAAACGGTGGCCTTGGCGTGCTCTAAAGATTTATCGATGTAACTCAGCCAAGGCTCGGCCAGGCATCGGATCATGGCGTCGTTGATCAGAATCCTCTGCATGATTCTGGATTTTTCCTGACGCTCGTCAGGCGCCAAAGAGCTCCCACGGGCCTTGACCCTGAGTTGCTCAATCAGTACCGCGCAAACACCCTCGAGCCGCACCACCTGATCCCAATCTTCTTGCTCGGCAGCAGCCAGCATGCGTAGGCTACCGTCCTCGATCGCCTTGTAATAGTCCATCAAGTTGGGGGTCATGGTCAAACCTCCTGGGTGTCAGCCTTGATGGCAGACTTGATCTGCAACCAGGCTGTGGACACAGGGGCCATGACATTGCGAACCTCTTCCACCAAACTGACATCGTTGCGCAAATTGGCCAAGGTCAAACGCATGCTGGTGTAGTTGTAAACCAAGGCCAATTTGGCAGACAAGGCATCCGCCTGAGGGTCGCCGCTGTTGTGCACCAAGGAGGCCTTGAGACCTTCATCGATGAGTCGGGTGGCCAAGCCCAAGGCATCCGCCTTAGTTTGCATGTCGCCACGCTGCAAAGCCCCCATGGCCTTGAGCAGTGTTTCATTGAGAGATTCGAACAGCAGTTGGATCAGCTGGTGCGGATCGGCCGTTTCAACACTGGACGAGGCGTTGACCAGCTTATAAACACCGGCCATGCGGCCATGCTGAGAACGATTCTGGAGGGGGATGTACATGGGGGGCCTTTTTCAATCCTGTCACCAGATCTATCGGCAGGTGAGCAGCAGACCTAAACCCCAAAATACAGCTACTGGTTCTTGTTGTTGCTCCAGGCGGAGACTTGTTGGGTCACATAACTGCTCAAGGCGTTGAGCTCGCCCAGCCTGGCATCCAGGGCGTTGTACTGACGTCTTAAATCACGCTCAACCCGACCAGCGCGGTCATTGATGGCGGTTTGATCGTTGTTGTTTTTATTGAGCAACTTTTGCAAGCTGTCGCTCTTGTTGGTCAATGCACCCTTGGTACCCAAGACACCATCGGCAAAGCTTTTGAGCTTGACCGCAAAGCCTGAGGTGCTGTGGGTGAAAAAATCTTTGGTGCTGAGCCACTGGCTCGACAAACGGTTCGAGAGTTTCGCATCGTCGATGGACAAGGTGCCATCGCTTTGAAACTTCAGCCCCATGTCGGAAATTCTTTGCTTGCCATCAGGACCTGGTGCACTGATGAGGCGCCGCAAAGCGAATTGGATCGCGGTGATGGTGCTGTCACCTTGAAATGGGCCACTGGTTTTGGTGCCCGCGTCGTACTTCACCAGGCCAGCGAAAGTGGTGGTCAAGCTGTTGTAGGCCTTGACCAGGTCATTGATCGAATTTTTGATGGTCGTGTTGTCTTGACCAATGGTGACGTCCACCGGTGCAGCTGAGGTTTGCTTGAACTGCAAAGTTAAACCGCTGACACCACCCTCATAGGTGTTGGTGTTTGAGCTCACCTCAACGCCATTGATGGTGGCCAGCGCGTTCAACCCCGCTTGCGCCAAACCCATGCCCAGAGTACTGGCCTGCGATGTGCTCGCTTCAGGATCGAAGGCAAGCGCAGCCAGCGCTGGATCGGTCTGGATTCTGAAGACGTGGTCTTCACCGGTGGCATTGGATCGCACAAACAGACGCTGACCGCGAGCGTCACTCAGCACACTTGCCGTCACACCCGCATCGCTCGCGTTGATTTTGCTGGCGATCTTGTCCAGGGTGTCATCCTCGGCGGTCAACTGCACGTGCACTGGCGAGGCTGATGCGGTGAATTGCCCTTGTTGAAAGGTCCCGACATCAATGCTAAGTTGACCGGCGGGCAGCGGCACGGTGAACCAGCCTGAAATGGTCGACTGCGCTTTGGCCAACTGCTTGACCTGAACCGCGTAGGAACTGCTGGTGGCCGTGCTTGAAACACTGGCCTGCAGTGATGTGCCGTCAGACACCGACACACTTTGGTTGTTCCAACCTGTGACGCTGGCCAGGTTGGTGAGGGCATCGGTCAAGCTCGACATTTGAGACTTGATTTGACCCACAGAACTCATTTTTCCCTGGATCAGCCCAGCATCCTGCTGCAAACGCGTGAGCGGCTGCTTTTCTAAGGCGACCAGTTTGGTAACGATCCCGTTGATGTCCAAGCCACTGCCAATTCCCGGTGAAGAGATCGGCGGGGACGAGCTGCTAGCACTGACGGAGGCCATACATCAACATCGGTAAATAAGGGCTGATCTCAACCCCCAGGTCATCGCTGACCCTCATTCAGATTTAGCCTTTGAGCAACTGCAACACCGACTGCGGCAACTGGTTGGCCTGAGCCACCATGGCCGTGCCTGCCTGCTGAAGAATCTGAACGCGGGCCAAATTAGCGGTTTCTTGGGCGAAGTCAGCATCCACAATGCGACCGCGCGCAGCAGACAGATTTTCAGCATTGATCTGCAAAGAACTGATGGCGGCTTCGACGCGGTTTTGAGCGGCACCGTAAGTGGCACGCGCGGTGGTCACTTCGGTCAACGCTGTATCCAAAGCAGCCAGCTGTGCGTTCGCTGTGGCGCTGTCAGTGAACGCAGAAATACCCGCCACAGCCGCCGTGGCCAGGTCAGACAGACTCACGTCGATGGTGTCGGTGGTGTTGGGACCAACCTGGAATTTGATGGGGTTGGCCGCCGCAGCAGCGTCCAACAAGGTGGTGCCATTGAAGGTGGCCGATGCGGTCACGCGTGTGATCTCATCGGTGAGTGAGCTGTACTCCGCAGCCAGGTTGGCAATGTCGCCGCTGTTGTTGGTGCCGTTGGCAGCCTGCACAGCCAACTCACGCATGCGTTGCAACATGTCGGTCAACTTGCCAGCTGCACCGTCTGCGGTCTGCAACATCGACACAGCGTCGTTGGCATTTCGGATCGCCACGTTCATGCCTTTGACTTGCGCGTTCATGCGATCAGAGATCGCCAGACCGGCCGCATCATCTTTGGCGGTGTTGATGCGCAAGCCCGATGACAGTCGCTGCATGGAGGTGGCCATGGCTGACTGTGTCGAGGACAGATTCCGCTGCGCGTTGAGCGAAATCGAGTTGGTATTAATCGTCTGTGCCATTTATAAGCTCCTGTAAATGCTGTTTCGACATCAGCAGGTTTTCAGGTCTGCCAAGGCCACCGCCAGATCAATCTCACTGGCCACCATCTACAAACGGGTTGCAGATCAGGTGGATTGATTCTGAACAAGAGCTTGCTGCACAAAAGTCCGATAACTGCGCCTTTTCGCAGTCATTTGGTTCGTTCAAGCACGAGCACCCGAAGCGAGGTCAGATCGCTTCGGGTGAACGTTGAGTTGCGCTGAATCAGCCGCGCAGCAGCGCCAGCACACCTTGTGGCAACTGGTTGGCTTGCGCCACCATCGCCGTTCCAGCTTGTTGCATGATCTGGGCGCGTGAGAGGTTGGCAGTCTCTTGTGCAAAGTCAGCATCGACAATGCGACCACGAGCGGTCGAGAGGTTTTCAGCGCCGATTTGCAAGGTGCTCACAATGGCTTCAAGTTTGTTTTGCGAAGCACCGTAGTTGGCACGCTCGGTGGTCACCAGGTCCAAGGCGGTATCGATGGCGCCCAGTGCAGTGGTGGCATTGGCGTTGGTGGTCAAGTCACCCGATGTCGCAGCAGCCGTGAGGTCGCCCAAGGTGATGGTGACTTGATCTGCACTGGCAGAACCCACCTGGAAAGTGAAGGCACCCGATGTGCCACCCGATGCATCCAACAAGTTCTGACCGTTGAATTTGGTCGCACCCACCACACGTGTGATTTCAGTGGTGAGCGATTGGTATTCAGCATCCAGATTGGTCAAGTCACCCGAACCATTCGTCCCGTTGGCAGCTTGCACCGCCAACTCGCGCATGCGCTGCAGCATGTCGGTGATCTTGCTGGCCGCACCATCAGCGGTTTGCAACAAGGAGATGCCGTCATTGGTGTTACGGATCGCCACATTCATGCCACGCACTTGTGCGTTCATGCGATCTGCAATGGCCAGGCCGGCCGCATCGTCTTTGGCGGTGTTGACGCGCAGTCCTGATGACAGGCGCTGCATGGATGTGGCTAAGGAAGACTGTGTGGCAGCCAGGTTGCGCTGCGCATTGAGCGCTGCAGCGTTGGTGTTGATGGTCAAAGACATTTGAGACTCCTGAAAAAACCAAAGAAACCAGCATTGCTGCTGACTGACGCGTCCTGATTCGGGCTCGTTGGTTTTGTTTTCGGGCATCTCTAGCACTTATTGAGAGGTGCTGGATAAATTTTTCTCAATTTCTTTTCTCAAGATTGACTGACAAGTGCCGCTAAGGAGCGGCCCGATATCTTCACTCGCAGCCAGCTCTGCGTGTAGGCATTTTTCCTACAAAGAACTCTCTCAAGCCTGACAAACGGATAAGGCATTCGCTGATTCAAGTCTTGTGCATCTCTGCCCAGAATCAAGCCCATCAAGAAAGCATATCTAGCAAATTCATCGAAATTTTCATTCAACACTGGAGCAGCCCATGACCGACGATCAACTCAACAACGAAATCCGCGAAGCCAACCTCACCTACCTCATGTTGGCTCAAAGCCTGATCCGCAAAGACATGGCTGAAGCGCAATTTCGCTTGGGTATTTCGGAAGAGTCTGCCGCCATGATCGGCGCACTGTCCCCTGCACAAATCGCTAAGATTGCCGCCAACAACATGCTGCTGTGCCGCTTCCGCATGGACGACGAGGTCGTATGGGGCCTGTTGACCAACACGAACTCACGCAAGGTCGACAACGATGCCACCACCCGCTTGCACGCCAGTATCCTGATGGCAGGCCGCTACGCTGAAGCCATGTAAGGAACGCACCATGATTCAAAAAAGTGTCCTCAACGAGTCGCGCCAAATCAACCGTGCGGTGTCCTTGATTCAACTCGGCGCACGCCTGCAAGTGCTGGAGAGTGAAACCAATTTGTCTTATGAGCGTTTGCTGCGCTTGTACAAAGAAGTGGCAGGCCGTTCACCCTCCAAAGGTCAGCTGCCTTTTTCCACCGACTGGTTTCTCACCTGGCAACCCAACATCCACGCCAGCTTGTTCCTCAACATTTATGAGTACCTGAATAAGGTCAGCGCGCTTGAAGACATCGACACCATCATGAAGGCTTTCAAGCTCTACAACGAGCAGGTGAGCTACCTCAACATGGAGCCGATCCTGTCGCTCACTCGCGCTTGGCGCCTGGTGAAGTTTGTCGACAACAACATGCTGGTCATGACCCGCTGCAGCAAATGCGGCGGTCATTTTGTGACCGAGCCTTACGAGAACGCGCGCCATTTTGAGTGTGGTCTGTGCCGACCACCGGCACGTGCGGGCAAGGGCGCTGCTGCAGGCGGCATCTTGCTGCACTGAAGCCGCGGAGCAAGCAAAGAAAAGGGCCTTCATGGCCCTTTTCTGCATTTGGTGAACACAGCACTCTTCCTAGAATCAATCAACAAATTTCATCCGAAGACACAGCATGAACGTCATCGTTGGTTACGTGGTTGCCATGGGTTGCATCTTCGGTGTGTACATCGTGCACGGCGGCAACATGGCTGTGATTTTGACGGCCTTGCCCTTCGAGATGATCACCATTTTCGGTGGCGCACTCGGTGCCTTTGCGGTGAACAACCAACCCAAGGTTCTCAAAGCCACCATCGCGGCGCTACCCAATGCGCTCAAGGGCTCCAAGTACACCAAAGACCGCTACCTAGAACTTCTTGCGCTGATGTATGACATCTTGCAAAAGGCCCGCAAAGAAGGCTTGATGGCCATCGAGAAAGATGTGGAGACACCACACGACTCTGAGATTTTCAAGAAGTACAGCAACGTGGGTCATGACCACCATGTGGTGGAGTTCATGACCGACTACCTGCGCATGATGGTCTCGGGCAACCTCAATGCGCACGAGATCGAGTCGCTGATGGACAGCGAAATTGAAACCCACCACCACGAGGCGCATGCGCCGATTGCAGCCATTGCGCGCCTTGCAGGTGCGCTGCCAGCGTTTGGCATCGTGGCCGCGGTGCTGGGCGTGGTCAACACCATGGGCTCGGTAGGTCAACCACCAGCTGTGCTGGGCGGCATGATTGCTTCGGCTTTGGTGGGTACTTTCCTGGGCATTCTGTTGGCCTATGGCGTGGTTGAGCCTTTGGGTGGCTTGCTTGAACAGAAGTCTGAAGACGGCGGCAAAGAGTTGCAATGCATCAAGACCACCTTGCTCGCCAGCATGCAGGGCTACAACCCATCCACTGCGATTGAGTTCGGCCGCAAGGTCTTGTTCTCCACCGAACGCCCAAGCTTCAGCGAGCTGGAAAGCCATGTGCGCGGCAAGAAATGATTGACCATGGCTGACGCCAAGCAACTCCAACCCATCATCATCAAGCGCGTCAAAAAGGGCGGGCACGCCGCGCACGGGGGCGCTTGGAAAATCGCTTACGCAGATTTTGTGACGGCGATGATGGCTTTTTTTCTGTTGATGTGGCTGCTGGGCTCCACCACCGAGGGTGACAAAAAAGGCATTTCAGAATTTTTCAGCGCGCCCCTCAAAGTCGCGCTCAATGGGGGCAACGGCTCTGGTGCCAGCACCAGCGTGATCAATGGTGGTGGCACGGACATCACCAAGCAGGTGGGACAGGTCAAGGTGAACACCGAAGACCCCATCAGCAAAAAGAAAACCATGGATGCTGTGATGGCCGAGGTGGCCAAACAAGACGCGAAAAAGCTCAACGCCTTAGGCCAAAAAATCGCTGCAGCGATTGCTAACAACCCCACGCTGGCCGAGTTCTCGTCGCAAATCAGGCTGGAGACCACGCCTGATGGCTTGCAGATTCAGATCATTGACGACCAACGCCGCCCCATGTTTGATTCGGGCAGCGCCACGGTCAAGCCCTATATGCGTCACATCCTGCGCGCCATCGGTGTGGCACTCACCGATGTGGACAACAAAGTCAGCCTGGATGGGCACACCGACCGGGCACCTTACGGCAGCGGCGAGCGTGGCTACAGCAACTGGGAGTTGTCTGCGGATCGCGCCAACGCTTCCAGACGAGAGTTGGTCTCAGCAGGCATGCCCGAACAAAAGCTGGCGCGTGTGATGGGCCTGTCCAGCAGCTTGCCCATTGAGCCGCAAGACCCGATGGCGCCAGCCAACCGCCGCATCAGCATTTTGGTCATGACCCGAGAAGCCGAAGCGCGTCTTTTGGGTCAAACGCGTCAGACCACTTGGGCATCGGTGGACACATCGAGCCATTGACGCATGCCCTTCCCCTCATCATTCATCGTTGCATAGAGAGTCACCATGGCCACAGCACTGCGTTTTCTAGTCGTTGACGACTTTTCCACCATGCGACGCATCGTTCGCAACCTGCTCAAAGAGTCGGGCTTCACCGAAGCTGATGAGGCCGAAGACGGCTCGGCAGCGCTGCACAAATTGCGCAGCAGCAACTTTGACTTTGTGGTGACCGACATCAACATGCCCAACATGAACGGGTTTCAGTTGCTCACAGAAATCAAAAAGGACGATCGCCTCAAGCACCTGCCAGTGCTGATGGTGACGGCCGAGGCCCGCAAAGAAGACATTGTGTTGGCCGCACAAAGTGGAGCGGCGGGCTACATCGTCAAGCCCTTCACCAAGGCCACCCTGGAGGACAAGGTCAACCACATCCTCAAAAAGACAGGCCTGGTATGAGCACCGACACCATCCAAGATCCTGAGGATGCACCCCATATCCACCACAAACTCGGTCAACTCACCAGGCAGTTGCACGACACCTTGCGTGAGCTGGGCGTGGCCGATGGCCTGCGTCACGCAGCACAAGAAATTCCTGATGCGAAAAGCCGACTGACCTATATCGCTCGTCTCACGGGTCAAGCTGCCGACAAGGTGCTCACCCGTGTTGAACAAGCCAAACAAGCGCAAGACGACTTGATGGTCAAAACCCAACAGATCAAACAGCTAGCCACTGATCACCCCAGTACTGCGTTATCTGAAGCGCACCTGATGAACTACTTCGATGAGGTCGCTCAGTGCAGCAAGCACATGCAGGCCCATCTGACCGAGATCATGATGGCCCAGGACTTTCATGACCTGACCGGTCAAGTGATTGCCCGGGTGGTTCATCTGGCCTCGGCCCTGGAAGACCAGTTGGTGCAATTGACCCTGCAAACAGCACCAGGCAGCGCCACCCACAAACTCAGCCTTGAGGCCACGCACGATCTTGCTGGCCCCGTGGTGGATGCGAGCAAGACCCCGGATGTGGTGACCGACCAATCGCAGGTGGATGATCTGTTGGCCAGTCTGGGTTTTTGATCTGCTAGGGCAAAAGGCCTGGGGATTGGGGCTCTTTTTCTGCTTTAGTTAGCGGCACCGCTCAAGACAATGGTGGGACCTCTTAGGCAACCCACGCATGGACAGCAACTCTCAAGACCGCCAGTTACCCGCCTCGGAGCGCAAGCTCAGAAAGGCAAGAGAAGATGGTCAGGTCGCACGCTCGCGAGATCTTGCCCATCTGGCCGTGTTGGGTACTGGTGCGCTGGCCATTTATTCACTCGGTCCGTGGGCAGCTGGCTTCATGCGCGATCAGTTTGCGCAACAACTCTCTTTCAAACGGCCTGTGCTGGAAACAGGCGCCATGGTCTCGCAACTCGGCGACTTGGCCCTCGCAGGTTTGGTTCTGGTGGTGGCCTTGGCCTTGCTGATCAACGCCGCCTCGATCTTGAGTGCTTTAGCCACAGGCGGTTGGGTTTGGAGCATGAAGCCGCTGATGCCAGATGTCAGCCGCATCAACCCGCTCAAGGGCATCGGTCAACTGTTGGCGCTGCGTAAGTTGGTGGATGTGGTCAAGATGTGCGTGGTCACCGCCGTGCTTGGGGTGATGGCTTACCTGTTCTTGAGTGAGCATTTGCTCGACATGGCGTCGTTGGCCATGCAGCCCTCGACCATGGCCTTGCAGCAAATGCTGAGCTGGCTCTCGCAAGGCTTGGGCTTGATGCTCTTGTGCTTGATGGTGGTGGCCATGATGGATGTGCCCATGCAAATGTTCCTGCACCGCAAGGACATGAAAATGTCGCGCCAGGAAGTCAAAGACGAGCACAAAGACTCTGAGGGCAACCCCCAAATCAAAGGGCGCTTGCGACAACGCCAACGCGACATGGCCCACAACCGCAGCATCTCGGCCGTGCCCAAGGCAGATTTTGTGGTCATGAACCCCACCCACTTTGCGGTGGCCATCCGTTATGACGAAGCCAACATGGCTGCGCCCAGCGTGGTGGCCAAGGGCGCAGATTTGATCGCCATGAAGATCAAAGAAGTGGCCCAAGACCATCAGGTGCCGGTGATTGAGTCGCCGATGTTGGCGCGGGCTTTGTACGCCAACAGCGACATTGGTCAATCCATCCCTCTGGCCTTGTACAGCGCAGTGGCTCAGGTGTTGGCCTATGTGTACCGCCTCAAATCGGCCATGCAAGGCCAAGGCCCGATGCCTGGCGATTTGCCCGAACTGCAAGTGCCACCCGAGCTCGACCCCTACACGGCGCGTGAGGTGCCGGTCTGATGACGGAAATCACCAAGCTCCTGCAACGCCTGAGTGCACAAAGCACCTGGCTTCAGGGCGCCAGTGCGCCGCTCTTGGTGGTGGCCATTTTGGCCATGATGGTGCTGCCCCTGCCGGCCTGGCTGCTGGACGTTTTTTTCACCATCAACATTGCGGTGGCACTGATGGTGATGATGGTCGCGGCCTACATGCTGCGCCCCCTGGACTTCGCCGCCTTCCCCACGGTGCTCTTGCTCACCACCTTGATGCGACTCTCGCTCAACGTGGCCTCAACCCGCATCGTGCTGCTCGATGGCCACACCGGGCCAGGCGCTGCGGGCGCGGTGATTGAAGCCTTCGGGCACTTCTTGATTGGCGGCAACTTTGCCGTGGGTTTGATTGTGTTTGCCATTTTGGTGGTCATCAATTTCGTGGTGGTCACCAAAGGTGCTGAGCGCATTGCCGAGGTGTCTGCACGTTTTGCCTTGGATGCGATGCCGGGCAAACAAATGGCTGTGGACGCCGACTTGAGCGCCGGCACGATCGACGAGAAAGAAGCCAAGCGCCGCCGCGCTGAGGTGGCCGAAGAGGCCGACTTTTTCGGTTCGATGGACGGCGCCTCGAAATTTGTGCGCGGCGACGCGATGGCAGGCATCTTGATCCTGCTCATCAACATCATTGGCGGCTTGGCTGTGGGGATGCTGCAGCACAAACTCAGCATCTCGCAAGCCGCCGATGCCTACATCTTGTTGGCCGTGGGCGATGCCCTGGTGGCCCAGGTGCCTGGCCTGTTGATCTCGGTAGCCGCCGCCATGGTGGTTTCCCGCGTGGGCAAGGAAGACGACCTGAGCAAGCAAATCGTCAACCAGGTTTTGCTATCTCCGCGTGTGTTGGGCATCACGGCTTTGATCTTGGGGATTTTGGGCATCACACCCGGCATGCCGCACCTGGTGTTTTTAGCCATGTCGGGTTTGATCGGTTATGGCGCCTGGGTCTTGGCGCACAAGCCAACGCCACCGCCGCCAGCACCTGAAAAACCTGCTGGCGACGGCGATGCCAGCTGGGACGACCTGCAGCCGGTGGACCTGCTGGGATTGGAGTTGGGTTACCGGCTCATCACCTTGGTGGACAAAAACCGTCAAGGTGATTTGTTGGGCCGCATCAAAGGTGTGCGCCGCAAGTTCGCGCAAGAGGTGGGCTTCCTTCCCCCACCTGTGCATGTGCGTGACAACCTGGAGCTCAAACCCAGTGGCTACACCATCAGCCTGCGCGGCGTGATGGTGGGCGAAGGCGAAGCCTTTCCGGGCATGTACCTGGCCATCAACCCGGGTGGTGTGACTACGCCCCTGATCGGCACGCCCACCAAAGACCCCGCGTTTGGTTTGCCCGCGCATTGGATCGACGAGCGACAAAAAGAAAACGCACAAATGGCTGGGTTTACCGTGGTTGATTCTGAAACCGTGATGGCTACCCATTTGTCACACTTGATGCAAGTCCATGCCGCCCGTTTGCTCAGCCGCACCGAGACTCAGCAGCTGGTTGACCATGTCAGCAGGCTCTCTCCGAAACTGATTGAAGAAGTGGTGCCGAAATTGATCTCCATCACGGTGTTTCAGAAAGTGCTTCAACTGCTGTTGGAAGAGTCGGTGCACATCCGTGACATCCGCAGCATCATTGAATCCCTGGCCGAACATGGCACCAGCACCACCGACCCTCTGGAGTTGGCCAAGCGTGTGCGCATCGCCCTCTCTCCGGCCATCGTGCAGCAAATTTATGGCCCGGCCCGAGAGCTGCAAGTCATTGCGATTGACCCGGCCCTGGAACGCTTGCTGGTGCAAGCCCTGGGCAGTCCCAATGGGCCTGCGCTGGACCCGGGTGTGGCCGACATGCTGAGCCAATCGGCCGCAGACATTGCTTTGCAACAAGAAGAACAAGGTGTGCCCGCCTGTTTGCTGGTGCCCGATGCCATACGCACCGGCATCGCACGCCTGGTACGCCGCGTTGCCCCACGCCTGCAGGTCTTGGCACACAGTGAAATCCCCGAGTCACATGCCATCCGCATCGGCCCGATCCTTAGAGGGACTGCCTCATGAACATCCAGAAATTTATCGCGCCCACATCTCGCGAGGCCTTGGCCAAAGCCCGACATGCGTATGGCGATGCCACGCTGATCCTCTCCAACCGCAGCACCGCACAAGGTGTGGAGGTGATGGCCACCACCGACGAAGCCCTGCATGACCTGGGCGTGGTCAGCGGCAAAAACAACCCGGGTAAGTTCAGCGCGACATCGCGCAACAGTGTCGAAGAAGACGCCGATCAGCTCGCCATGAGCACCCTGTCCTTCCAGGACTATGTGCGCGAGCGCATGCTGCGCCGGCGCCACGAAGCCGCCTTGGCGCAAGACAAAAACACCCAGAGCCATTTGAGTGCATCGACAGCCTCTCGCCCTGAACCTCGGCCAGAGTTCAGGTCTACGCAAACCCGACCTGCCGCGGGGTCGACCCCAGCGCGCCATCACGCCAACCATCACGCCAACCATCACAACAACCATCAGACCAGCCCTCAGGCTGACCCGATCAAAACCCAGATCACCAGCCACCTGATGGACGAGCTGCAATCGGTCAAGTCTTTGATTGAAGAGCGCTTCAACACCATGAACTGGTTGGGGCATATGCACCGCCAGCCGGTGCAGTCGGGCATCATGCTGCGCTTGCTCAAAGCTGGTTTTTCGCCGTCGCTCTCGCGTGCCATGGTTGAAAAAATGTCGCCTGACCTCAGCGCCACCGAGGCTTTGGACTGGGTGCACCAGGTGCTTGAACGCAACCTCAAAAGCGATGTGCATGGCGGCCTGGTTCAGCAAGGCGGCGTCCATGCATTGGTCGGGGCCACCGGTGTGGGCAAAACCACCACCGCTGCCAAGATGGCCGCACAAGGGCTTGCGATGCATGGCCCCAACAGCGTGGGGCTCATCACCTTGGACATCTACAAAACCGGTGCCCACGAGCAACTGCGTCAACACGGTCGCATGATGGGCGTGGTCGCCCACTTGGCCCATGACCGCGCCGCGCTGGAAGATTTGCTCAACCTGTTGGCGAACAAAAAAGTGGTGTTGATTGACACGGCTGGCATGTCGCCCAAAGACCCGCGCCGTGAAGAAGTGCTGGACGTGCTCAAGCTGGACAAGGTGGCGCGGGTGCTGGTGCTGCAGGCCAGCGGTCAGGTGGAGGCGATGGAAGAAACGGTAGGTGCCTTTCGTACCGGCCAAGCCCTGAACACGATTTTGAGCAAGACCGATGAGGCCGTGAAAATAGCCCCGGCCCTGGATGTGCTGATCCGCCATCAACTCGTGCTGCAAGGGCTCACCAACGGACAACGCGTGCCCGAAGACTGGGCTGATGTCGACAAGGCGCAGCTGGTGCGCCAGACCTTACGCAGCCCTTCCCCCTCGGCCTTCGATCCGCAACTCGACGACCTGAGCTACCTCTTCAGTCAGCCCCAGGGCTTGATGAGCCAGACAAGGATGCACTGATGTACACCGCCAAAGGTCAGTTGGATCGGGACGCCCTGATTCGGCAGTACTCACCCCTGGTGCGCCGCCTGGCGCACCACATGATGGCCAAACTCCCCCCCAGCGTACAGGTCGACGACCTCATCCAAGTCGGGCTCATTGGTCTGTCAGAAGCCTTGACGCGGTTTGAAGCCAGCCAAGGCGTGCAGTTTGAAACCTTCGCCACGCAACGTATCCGCGGCGCCATGATTGACGAGCTGCGCGACAACGATTGGATGTCACGCGGTTCACGCAAGAGCCAAAAAGACATTGAGGCTGCCCTGCACCGGCTTGAGCATCGCCTGGGTCGATCGCCCAGCGAGCGTGAGATCGCCGCCGAATTGCGCATGGACCTTGAGGACTACCAAACCTTGTTGGCCAAGGTGCAAGGCACCCAGCTGGTGTACCTGGAAGACATGTCGGGTGCGGATGGCGACGACAGCTTCTTAGACCGGCACCTGGTCGACAACGATGTCGATCCGCTTCAGATGTTGCGCGACCAACGCTTGCGCCAAGCCCTGGTGGACGCCATCAAGCTGCTACCAGAACGAGAGCAGCACATCATGAGCATGTACTACGAGCAGGACATGAACCTCAAAGAAATTGCAGCGGTGCTGGGTGTGACCGAGTCACGCATCTGTCAACTGCACAGCCAGTCGATTGCGCGGCTGCGCGCCAAGATGCGGGCGCACTGATGTGCCCACAAAAAAAGGCTGCCACGGCAGCCTTTTTTTGTAGCGCTTGGTTTTAAGCGGCCAAGGTGTTGAAGGCGCCCGTCTGTTTGCGCACAGCGCCATAGGGCGACGGGGCATAGGTCTGGCTCAAAGCACCTGGCACCATGGCCTGCAAGGTTTGTTCGACCAGTGCAGCACGACGCATCATGCCTGCACGTTGGATGGCAAGGCTGGTGGCGAGTTGCTTGAGGCGCCGCTGGGCGAGTGCCACATGCACCTCATGCGAACCTGAGTGGTTGAGGGTGGTTAACAAAGCAGAAGCTGCGTCGCGCAAAGCTGTTGATGCGGCCTCCAAAGCTTGCACCTCGCCACGGTTGACCGCATCGGTGATGTGCAAGAGCTGTTGCTCGAGTTCGGACAGGGCTTGAAGCAGGTCTGCCTCGCTCATCGTCAGTGCATCCGGCCCTGCAGCATTTCCTGGGCATTGGCCAGCAATTTGTCGGCGATGGCCTCAGGGTTGACCTTGAAAGTGCCATTTTGGATGGCCTGCGCCATGGCGTTGACCTTGTCCATGTCGATGTCAGCGTCTGAACGCTGTGCTGCAGACAGCTGACGGGTTTGGGCTGAGACCGACACCGCCACGCCCGGGGTTGGGTGGTCAGTGGAGACTGCGGTGGCCGCGCCCGCACCCGGCTTGGCAGCGCCTGTGCCAGCGGGCGTGGTCGACGAGACCGCCCCGTGGTTGGGTTGACCTATTTTCATCAGATTCTCCAAAACATGAGCTTGTGCCTCTTGTTTATCGGCAAGCTCAGGATTCTCTTAAATATCGACTTTCACGGTTCTGGCGTCGACCACGGTGCCGGTCATGACGCGCCCATTATCCATTCTGACCTTGACGGCTTGCCCCACCACGCCAGCGCCCAAAGCCTGACCGTCGGAACTCACCTGAAACCCACCCCCCTGAGCCATCACCCGCACCAAACTGCCGGGCTGAAACACTTGTGCAGGGCGCAGCAGGTTCTGGCGCAAAGTTTGTCCGGTGGTCAAAGCACGTGCGGTGACTTGGTTGGCCCAAGTTTGGGCTTGTGTCACGACCGGGCTGGGGTCATCGGCCCAATCGACCTCGGCCATCATCAGGTCATCGTCGCTCAAGCTGGCACCTGCGGGCACATCGCGGCGCACCACCCAGGCCAAGCCCATGGCCTTGACCTGAACCGGCAAAAACACTTGCCACTTGGCCACGCCATCCACGCACCTCAAGGCCACACGGGTTTTACCCCACAAGCGAGTACCTACGGGCAGCGAGGGTTCGATCTGCCGACAAGGTGCCAATTGCAAACGCGGATCGAGTTGCCCCAGCGTCACCGACAGGGTGAAGGGCTGCTGGCCTTGCACTTGCATCAAGGACTGGTCCAGCCAGACGCGCGCAGGCTGCAAAACATCGTGGCTTGTAAGCGTTGGGGCCTGTGATTGAGTTTGAGTTTGTGCTTGCACAAGCCCCATACACAGACACACACACACGCACCAAGCTGCCCAAGCAAAGAGGCGCTGCACGCAGGTATTGATGGACGTGATGAGGTGATGCATCGTGACCATGAATGTAGTGAAGATCAAGCCATGCAAGGGTGCGAAATGACTTCGAATCCTCAAGCAATTCAGACCCTCAAAAATTAAAGTTCTTCCCATAATCATTTCACCCCTGAACACCAGAGCCACACCATAAGCAGCTCGGACAGCCAGGGTCAGTGGAGGTGTGAGATGTTTGAAAAATTAACCGATCCCCTGGCGTTTCAGTCACGGGCACTGGTACTCAGGGCTGAGCGACAGCGGCTGATTGCGAGCAACATCGCCAATGCCGACACACCCGGCTATGTGTCGCGCGATTTCAATTTCCGCCAGGCCATGGAACAAGCCATGGACCACAAACACAACGCATACGCCAAAGCCAACACCAACATCAAAAGCACCCACCACACACATGCCCGTCACTTGGCGCTGCAAGCGCGCGAAGGTCAGATCGGGCAAGCCCTGGCTTACGCCCCTGTCACGCAACCCAGCATGGACAGCAACACGGTGGACCTGGACCGCGAACGCAGCAACTTCACCGACAACGCGGTGCGCTACGAGTCCACCCTGCGTTTCATCAACGGCTACAGCAAAACCATTCTGAGTGCCATACAAGGCCAGTGAAGAAAGTTCACCATGTCCATGTTTTCAATTTTTGGTGTATCGGGTAGTGCCATCAGTGCGCAGTCGCAGCGGCTCAATGTGGTGGCCAGCAACCTGGCCAATGCCGATGCGGTGGCCGGGCCAGACGGCAAGTCTTACAAAGGCCGTCAGGTGGTGTTTGAAACCGTACCGATGGGGCCGCAAGCCAGCGCGGGCGTGAAGGTCAAAACCATCAGCGAAAACCAAGACCCCGGACGACGCATCCACAACCCGGCCCACCCCATGGCCGATGCACAGGGCTATGTGACGCAGTCCAACGTGAACCCGGTCGAAGAGATGGTCAACATGATCTCGGCTTCTCGCTCCTACCAGAACAACGTGGAGGTGATGAACACCGCCAAAACACTGCTTCTGAAAACCTTACAGATGGGCCAATGACCATGAGCACTGCCGTATCCAGCGTGGCCTCGCCACCCAACATCAGTACCGGCTCGGTCGGCAGCACCTCTGCGGCTGAGATGCAAGACCGCTTTCTCAAACTCCTGGTGGCGCAAATGAACAACCAGGACCCGATGAACCCGATGGACAACGCGCAGATGACGGCGCAAATGGCGCAGATCAACACCGTCAGTGGTCTTCAGCAACTCAACGACACGGTCAAGGGCTTGGCCTCGCAGTTCGACACCTTGCAAGCCTTGCAAAGCACCACCTTGGTGGGTCACCAAGTGCTGCATGAGGGCAACACCTTGAGCGTTCAAGGCAACACCGCGCAAGCCGCTGTGAACTTGGCAGGTCCTGCTGACAAAGTCACCGTGCAGGTCATGGCGCCCACAGGTCAGGTGCTCGACACCTTGGCGCTGGGTGCCATGCCCGCAGGGCAACAACCCTTTGTGTGGGACGCTACCAACTACACCCAAGCGGGCAACCCTACGTTCAAAGTAACGGCCACCAAAGGCACAGCCGCCGTGTCTGCCACACCACTTTCGGTCGGTGTGGTCACCGGGGTGAGCAACACCGGCGCCGGCTTGCAACTGCAGATGCAAAGCGGCAGCACCTTGCCCTACAGCGCCGTCAAAACCATTCTTTAAGGAAGCAACCCATGAGTTTTCAAGCAGGTTTGTCAGGCCTGAATTCGGCCACCAAAAGTCTGGATGTGATTGGCAACAACATCGCCAACGCACAAACCGTGGGCATGAAAGCCTCGCGTGCTGAATTCAGCTCGCTGGTCTCCTCGGCCTTGAGTGCAGGCGACACCGCAGGTGCGGGCATTGGTGTGGCGGTGTCTACCGTCTCGCAAGAGTTCTCGCAAGGCAACATCAACGTCACCGGCAACAACCTGGATGTGGCCATCAACGGCAATGGTTTTTTCCAGCTGCAACTGCCCGACAAAAGCCTGGCCTATTCACGCAACGGCCAGTTCAAGCTCGACAACGTGGGCAACATCGTGACCAACGAAGGCGCGAATGTCTTGGGCTTTCAAATTGATCCGGCCACGGGTGCCCCCACCAGCGTGACACCTTCACCCCTGGTGGTGCCCACGGGTGCGCCCCTGCCGGCCAAGGTGACCAGTACCATCACCGCAGAGTTCAACCTGCCAGCCAAGGCGGCTGCGGCCACCAACACCATCCCCCCCACCGCGATTGAGACCTACGGCACGTCCATCAACGCCTACGACTCGCAGGGTGTGGTGGTGCCGGTGAATTTGTATTTTGTGAAATCTGGGCCGGACAAAAACGCCGTGCCACCCGTGTTGGAAGACACCTGGGAAGTGTTTGACGAGCGCACCAAAGCTTCCGGCACCACCGCCTTGGCTGCCAACGCCCAGACCTCTGCGGACAACAAAGCTGCACTGGCCGCCACGCCACCGGGCAGCACCAGCGCTTACATGAGCTCGGGCTGCATGTTCAAGATTGTGTTTGATGCCAGTGGCAAGTTCAGCAAGTACCTCGACAACACAGGCGCCCCGATTGTGGGCACCGGTGGCGTGATCAAACTGCAATCACCCAACTCAGCCATCGGCCAATTCAATGTGAACTTGAACATCGGCAAGGCCACGCAATACGGCACCTCGTTCTCCGTCACCGATTTGCGTCAAGACGGTTACACCGCCGGCGACTTGACAGGCATCACCATTGGCGACGATGGCAAGGTCACCACCTCGTACTCCAACGGTCAGACCCAGGTGAACTCGCAAATCTCGATGGTGGACTTTCGCAATGTGCAGGGCCTCAAACCCATAGGTGCAGGCAACTGGGCTGAGACCGACAAATCAGGCCAGCCCATTCAAGGCTCACCGGGCAGTGGGAAGTTCGGCAAGCTGCGCTCTGGCGCGCTGGAAGAATCGAACGTGGACTTGACCGCCGAGCTGGTCAACATGATGACCGCGCAACGCAGCTACCAGGCCAATGTGCAAACCATCAAGACGCAAGACCAAGCTTTGCAGTCTTTGGTGAACCTGCGTTGATTGAGCGATGGACCGCCTGATCTACACCGCCATGAGCGGGGCCAACGCGGCGGCGCATCGCCAGTCGGTGCTGGCCAACAACTTGGCCAATGCCACCACCAACGGCTTTCGCGCCGAGCTCTCGGCCTACCGTGCGGTTCCGGTGCGCGGCGACGGCACACCCACACGGGTCTTCGCCCTGGAAGCCACCGCGGGCTACTCGGACGCCGCCGGCCCCGCACAACGCACCGGACGTGACCTGGATGCGATGACCGGTGGCAAGCAGTGGTTCGCGGTGCAGGGTTTGGACGGCACCGAGGCCTACACCCGCAACGGTGCGTTTGAAATTTCTGCCGAGGGCAACCTGGTGACGGGTAATGGCTTGACCGTGTTGTCTGATGGCGGTGCACCTATCGCCATCCCGCCTGGTGCCACGGTAAGTCTGGGCTTTGATGGCACGGTGAGCGCCAAGGTGGGCAACCAACCGGCGTCAACGGTAGGCAGGCTCAAAGTGGCTACCGCCGAAGGCCCGCTCACGCGCGGAGAAGACGGCTTGTTCCGTACCGCGGGTGGTGACCCTTTGCCCAACAACCCGACCGCGCGCATCCAAGTGGGTGTGCTGGAGGGCTCGAATGTGAACACCGTGGAAACCATGGTGGGCATCATCCAAAGCGCGCGTGAGTTTGAAGTGCAAATGCGCCTGCTGCAAAACGCCGAATCCAACGACCGCTCAGCCGGTCAATTGCTCAGCCTGCAAGGCTGAAGGAGACAACCATGATCAATTCTCTGTGGATTTCTAAAACGGGCATGGAAGCGCAGCAGATGCAGCTCGATGTGATTTCCAACAACCTGGCCAACGTGTCCACCAATGGCTTTAAGCGCGCGCATGCAGTGTTTGAAGATTTGATGTACCAAAACCTGCGCCAGGTGGGCGCCAACACCTCTGAGCAAAACCTGCTGCCCACCGGCTTGCAAGTGGGCCTGGGTGTGCGCACCGTGGCCACCAGCCGGTCCTTCACCCAAGGCAGTGTGCAGCAGTCCACCAACAACCTGGATGTGGCGATTCAGGGCAATGGATTTTTCCAAGTCACCATGCCCGATGGCAGCATCAACTACACCCGCGACGGCTCCTTCCAAGTGGACGCACAGGGGCGCTTGGTCACGCAAACAGGTTTACCGATTGCCAATGGGATCACCGTCCCAGCCACCGCCAGCAGCGTGTCGATCGCACCCAATGGCACGGTCACCGCCATGCTGCCGGGCAACACCACGCCACAACCCATCGGCACGATTGCGTTAGCAAGTTTTGTGAACCCCGCAGGCTTGGAGCCGCGCGGCCAAAACTTGTACGCCGAAAGCGCGGCCTCCGGTCAGGCCAACACCGGCGCGCCCGGTGCGAATGGTTTGGGCCAGCTCATGCAGGGCTACTTGGAAACCTCGAACGTGAATGTGGTGCAAGAACTGGTCACCATGATCCAGACGCAACGCGCTTACGAGATGAACTCCAAAGCGGTGCAAACCTCTGACCAGATGCTGCAAAAGCTGGGACAACTTTGATGCGGCAACGCTTCGCTTTGGTGGTGCTCTTGGGTTGCTCGATGTTGGCGGCGTGTCAAAGCCTGCCGCAACCTGTGAAAGTAGACTTTGCCGAGCCTCAGCCGCAGGTCTACAGCACACCCGCGCCACGCACGGCCACCGGCAGTTTGTTCCAAAGCGGCAACTACCGCCCCACCTTCGAAGACCGCCGCGCGCGCAATCTGGGCGACACGCTGACCATCCAAATCACCGAAAACGTCACGGCCAGTCAGAAGTCCACATCCACCGCCAACCGCACCAGCTCGAACAGCTCGGGCATCACTGCGCTACCTGGTGTGAATTTTCCGGCGGGCTCAGGCCCCTTGGGGGGCATCGGTGCGAATTCAGCGAGCGACTTTGCGGGCAAAGGCGGCACCGAGAGCGCCAACACCTTCATCGGCTCCATCACCGCCACGGTGAGCGAAGTGCTGCCTAACGGGCACTTGGTGGTGGTCGGTGAAAAACAAATTGGGGTGAACCAAAACGTGGATGTGCTGCGCTTCTCGGGCACGGTGGATCCGCGCGCGATTTTGCCGGGCAGTGTGGTGAGTTCCAGCCAAGTGGCCAATGTGCGGGTGGCCTCACGTGGTCGCGGCGCCACCGATGAAGCGCAGACAACGGGTTGGCTATCGCGTTTCTTTTTCAGCGTTTGGCCGCTGTGAAGGGCCAGAGAATGAGTTATCGGATTTATCGGCCCTGTTGCGGAGAACTTGAACCATGCCTGTGACACTGCGCCTGTTGTTCATCGCTGGTGTGTTGTGCAGCTTCATGCTGAGCGCGCAGGCTTCGCGCATCAAAGAGATTGCAGCCATTGAAGGCGTGCGCAGCAACCAGCTCACCGGTTTTGGTTTGGTGGTGGGGCTCGATGGCACGGGCGACCAAACCACCCAAATGCCCTACACCACCCAGGGCCTGACCAACTACTTGCAACAGATGGGCATCAGCCTGCCGGCCGATGCGCTCTCGCGCTTGCAGCTCAAAAACGTGGCCGCGGTCTTGGTCACCGCGCAGTTGCCTGCCTTCGCACGGCCGGGTCAATCGGTGGATGTGAATGTGTCGTCCATGGGCAATGCAAAATCCCTCAAGGGCGGCATGCTCATCACCACGCCGCTGCGTGGTGCTGATGGTGAGATTTACGCGCTGGCCCAAGGCAATTTGGTGGTGGCCGGTGCGGGCGCTTCCGCAGGTGGCAGCAAGGTGCAGATCAACCACCTCAGTGCAGGCCGCATTCCGAATGGCGCGCAAATTGAACGTGCGATTCCCACGCCTTTGCAAGACGGCGACCGCATCCGCTTGGGGCTTGATGCCAGCAACTTCCAAACTGCACGGCGCGTGGCCGAGGCCATCAACCGCCGCTTCGGGCCAGGTGTGGCCACCTCGCTCGATGGGCGCAGCATCGAGGTGCAAGCCCCCACCGAACCCAATGCGCGTGTGAACTTTTTGGCTGAGATGGAAGAGCTCACCCTGGACCAGCCCACACCCTCGGCCAAGGTGGTGATCAACTCACGCACCGGCTCGATCGTGCTCAACCAGGCCGTGACCTTGGGGCCCTGTGCCATCGCACATGGCAACTTGTCGGTGAGCATCAGCGCCACACCCATCATCAGCCAGCCCGGGCCTTTCTCGCAGGGTCAAACCGTGGTGGCAGAAAAAGCCAACATCGAGATCAAACAAGAGCCCGGCATCTTGATGCAACTGCCCGCCGCACCGCAGCTGGCTGATGTGGTGCGCGCGCTCAATGCGCTGGGCGCCACACCGCAAGACCTGCTGGCGATTCTGCAAGCCATCAAGGCAGCGGGCGCCCTCAACGCTGAGCTGGAGGTGATCTGATGAGCCTCGCACCTTTGAACAACCTGTCTCCACGCGATGCGCTGGCAGCAGACGCCAAGTCGCTCAACGCGCTCAAATACCAATCGGGTCAACAAACGCCCGCTGCCATTCAAGAAGCGGCCAAGCAACTTGAATCGCTGTTCATGCGCGAGCTCATCAAAAGCATGCGCGAAGCCACGATGAAATCGGGGATGCTCGATAGCGCGCAAGGCGACCTCGGCCAAGACCTGCTGGACCAACAATTTGCCACCCAAATGTCGGGACGCCCTGGCGGCTTGTCGGATTTGATTGCGCAGCAACTCACCCGCCAAAGTGCAGCGGCCGCGCCACAGGTGAGCACCCACAAAGCCACCGCTGTTCAAGCCAACGCGACCCCCAGCGCAACGAACAAAAGCCCTGCCAGCCTCAAGCAAAGCGGCTTTGTGCAGCAGCATGACGCGGTAGCCAAGCGTGTGGCGCAAGACAGCGGCATCCCTGCGGCTTACATGATTGGGCAAGCCGGGCATGAAACCGGGTGGGGCCAGCGTGAAATCAAAATGAAAGACGGCACACCGTCCTTCAACCTGTTTGCGATGAAGGCTGGCGCGAACTGGAAGGGCAAGGTGGCCGAGGTCACCACCACCGAGTATGTGAACGGTGTGCCTCAGCAAACCACCGCACGCTTTCGGGCTTACGACTCTTACGAAGCCTCGTTCAAAGATTACGCGCGCATGATTTCGCAAAGCCCGCGTTATGCCAAAGCGCGTGAGCAAACCGGATCGGCCTATGCGTATGCCAGCGGTTTGCAGCAAGCCGGTTATGCCACCGACCCGGACTACGCCAACAAACTCAGCCGCGCCATCAACAGCGCGCTCAACCTGCAACGCGCCTTGGGTTGATGCATGAGCGGCTTACTCAACATCAGTGCCAGTGCTTTGACGGCCAACCAGGCCGCGCTGCAGACGGTGGGCAACAACATTGCCAACGTCAACACGCCGGGCTACTCGCGCCAGTCGGTGATTCTGCAGAACATCCCGGGGCAGTTCACCGGTGGCGGGTATTACGGCAAGGGTGTGACGCTGGTGGCGATTCAGCGCAGCTACAGCGACTTTCTGACCAAGCAGGCCACCTTGGCCCAATCGGTCTCGGCCGCTGATCAAACACGCAAAGACAACCTCATCACGCTGGAGGCTTCGTTTCAAGGCGGCCCCAGTGGCCTGGGTGCATCGGTGGGCAATTTGCTCAACGCGTTTTCTGACATTGCCAATGCCCCCAATGACCTCACCGCACGCTCGGTGGTGCTGACCCGTGCCGATGAAATGGCCGCGCGTTTTCGCGCCACGGCCAGCCAGCTCAATGACCTGCAAGTGGGCACAGTGAGCCAACTCAAAGCCGATGCGAATGTGATCAATCAGTTGGCCGCGCAAATCGCGCAGTCCAACGACCAGATCACCTATGCCCTGGGTTCAGGCCAAACACCCAATGACCTCTTGGATCGCCGTGACCAGATGATCCGCGACCTCAACCAGTTGGTGCAAACCACCAGCGTGCCCAACTCTGATGGCTCGGTGAGTGTGTTTCTGGCAGGTAGTCAGCCCCTGGTGCTGGGCGGCAATGCAGGCACAGTGGCCATTGCCAACGACCCCTTCAACAACCCCCACATCAGCAAGCTGGCGGTGTCGTTTGGCGGCAGCGCGCCGCAGCTTTTAGACGAGCAGGTCATGGGCGGTGGTGAAGCCTCAGGTTTGCTGCGTTTTCAAAACCGCGACCTGGTGGATGCGCGTAATTTACTCTCGCGCATGAGCCTGGCCATCGGCACGAAAATCAACGACCAGCAAGCCTTGGGCTTTGACCTCAATGGCCAGGCCGGGCAAGCCATGTTCAAGATGGCCAGCATGCCACCGGGCTTTGCCGCCACCACCAACACAGGCTCTGCCAAGATGAGCGTGGCCTTGCAAACACAACCTTCTGGTGTGCCTGAATTGGTGGCCTCAGATTACGAGGTGCTATTCACCTCACCCACCGATGTGACCCTGACGCGTGTGAGCGACGGCAAAACCACGCCATTCAATCTGGCTTTAGGTCAGGCCATGGAACTCGATGGTCTGAGCTTTACCATCGACACCAGCGCAGGCCCCGCACAGATCGGTGACCGCTTTGTCCTTAAGCCACTTGATGGGATGGCCGACGGTATGTTTGTAGGCTTTTCTTCGCCACGCGGCTTGGCCATGTCCAGCCCGGTGGGGGCCACTGCCCACGCCAACAACCAAGGCACCTTGGCCCTCGACAAAGTGGTGACGCGATCCTTACCCGTGCCGCCAGCGGTCACCCTGACCTTCACCAATGCGGGGCAGTACATCCGCTCAGACGACACCAGCCTGCCGCCCACCTTTCACAACTACGCACCCGGCCAAGCGATTGAGTACAGCGCGCCCGCAGGCAGCGGCTGGACGCTGACCCTGCAAGGTTCGCCCATGGCCGGTGATGTGATTGTGGTGCGGCCCAACACCTCCTCAGACGGCGGCAACGCACAGAACATGCTGGACTTGCGCGACAGCGTGACCTTTGACGGCGGGCCGATGATCGATGGCTACGCCAGCTTGATTGCCAACATCGGCACACGGGTGCAAAGCGCGCAGTCCGCCGCTGAGGTGTCCACCAACATCGCGGTGAATCTGGAGAAAGACCGCAGCGGTGTGGCGGGTGTGAACCTGGACGAAGAGGCCGCCAAGATGCTGCAGTACCAGCAGGCCTACCAGGCCAGCGGCAAGATGCTGCAAGTCGCACAGAACCTGTTTGACACGCTGATCCAAAGCGTGGCGCGCTGACCAAGGCTAGCCCATGAGACTCGGAACCGCCAATACCTTTGACAACACCCTGGCCAACCTGACGCAACGCCAAACCGATATTGCCGACCTGCAAGAAAAACTCTCGGCCGGTAAACGCGTGGTTCGCCCCAGCGACGACCCTGTGGGCGCGGCACAAGCCGAGCGTGCACAGAACCGCTTGAGTCGCATCGAGACCGACCAGCGCGCCCTGAAATTGCAAGTCAACGCGATGAGCATGGTGGAGTCCACTTTGGGTGACTCGGTGCTGGCCATGCAAAGCATCCGCGATCTGGTGATCAACGCAGGCAACGGCGCTTACAACGCCTCCGACCGCCAAAGCTTGGCGCTGCAAATGCAAGGCTTGCGCGACCAGCTGTTCAACTACGCCAACCGTTTGGACAGCAACGGCAACCCGCTCTTTGGTGGCTTGGCCAGCCAGGCCGCGCCCTTTGTGGATGCCGCCACCGGCGTGAGCTTCAGCGGCATCGGTGGGCAGCGCGCCGCCACCACCACCGCCATTCCCGGCGCGATGGACGGCCAAACCGTGTGGATGAATGTGCCCAGCGGCAATGGCGTCTTCAAGGTGGATTTGAACCCGGCCAACACCGGCGCAGTCAACACCGATGCGGGTCAGGTGATCGACCCGACCCTGGTCACCGGGCACAACTACAACATCGTCTTCACCAGCCCCAGCACCTACAGCGTGAGTGACGCCAGCACCAAGGCGGTGGTGGTGAACAACCAACCCTACACCTCGGGCCAAGCCATCGTGTTTGACGGTCTGTCCATCGTGGTCAACGGCAAAGCAAACAGTGGCGACAGCCTGCAGGTCTCACCGAGCACCCAACTCAATGTGTTCAAGGTGCTCGATGATGCGATCGCCAGCATCCGCAGCGACAGCGGCCACATCTTGAGCCACCAACTGAGCCTGGCCCTCACCCAAATTGATGCCAGCACCAACCGCCTGGAGTCTGCGCGCATGGTGGCCGGTGATTTGCTCAACCGGGCCGACACCATCGACAGCAACCAGCAAAGCAAAACTTTGCAGCTCGAGGCCGACCGCTCGCGCGCCGAAGACCTGGACATGCCCCAGGCCATCTCGGAGTTTCAGTCGCAGCAGACAGGTTACGATTCAGCGCTGAAAACTTACGCCGCGGTGCAGCGCCTGTCGCTGTTCAATTACATCAGCGGCTAAGCTTGGTTGATGCCTGTTTGCTCCTTTTTCAGGAGCATCCGTCACAGCGGTGACAAGGTGGTCTTGGCAAAATCTTCACAATCTGGGCATGGGACAACTTTTTCTGGTGAGGCACGGTCAGGCCTCTTTCGGCGCGGCCGACTATGACCAACTCAGCCCTTTGGGTCAGCAACAAAGCCTGCGCCTGGGCGAACACTGGCGCAGCAAAGGCCTGCAGTTTGATGCGGTCATCATGGGCACCCTCAAGCGCCATGCACAAACCTGGCAAGGCATTGCGCAGGGCGCTGGTTACAGCCACACGCCCACGCTGTGGCCGGGCTTGAACGAGTACGACAGCGAAGCGGTGATTGCCGCCGTCCACCCCGAGCCCTTGATCAAAGCCACCTCACCCGAAGAGGTGCGTCAACATTTTCGCTTGCTCAGACAGGGCCTCACCCGATGGATGCAAGGTGCCACACAACCTGCGGGCATGCCCACCTATGCTGAGTTTGTCAAAGGTGTCACCAGTGCTTTGGACCATGTGCGACAACAGCACGAGGGCCGGGTCTTGATCGTCTCAAGCGGCGGGCCGATTGCCACCGCGGTGGGTCAGGTGCTGGGCTTGGCGCCTGAGGTGTCGATCGAATTGAACTTGCACATCCGCAACTCAGCGGTGAGCGAACTCAATTTCAACCCCAAGCGCCACACGCTGTTGACCTACAACACCTTGCCGCACCTCAATGAGAGCGAGCACGCGTCGATGATCACTTACGCGTGACCTTCATGGCTTGATCAGCATGTGCTGATCAGGTACTCATGAGGTCGTGAGCGAGCCTGGACGCAAGGTGTCGCTGGGCAGCTGGTCGATTTCAGCCAGCAACTGGGCCAGCGCTTTTCCTGACGCTTCTAACAAAGCGCGGCCTTTTTCAGCGGTGGCTGCTGCCGCATGGCCCACCGCGCCGTGCGGGTTGTAGTCCTGGGTTTGCCAGGCCAACTTGGCGCTTTTGCCATTGCCCAAAATCTCAAACTGCTGCGCACGCGTTTGCGAGGTCGACGCGAAATTTTGCGCAGCTGTCATGTCCACCAGGTCAGGGCGCAAGGCCAGCATCATGGAAGTTTCCATGTCACCCGCGTGGATGCCAAAGCGGTGTTCATCGGCACTGAAAGCCTCAGCCGCGGCACCCAAAGGCAGGTTGAACCAACTCACGCTGTAAACCAACATATGCAAGCGGCTGCGCAGGTCGCGGCCCACCACGTCCATCAAGCCCACCTGGCCGCCGTGCGAGTTCAGCAGGACGAGTTTGTTCACCCCGCTGCGCGAGACCGACTCGGCCAACTGCGTCCACATATCCAAAGTAGTGTGTGCGCTGTGCGTCAACGTACCGGCAAAGGCTTGGTGCTCAGGGCTCAAGCCAGTGGTTTGGGTGGGCAGAAAAAGCACGGGCAAATCCGCACGCAGATGCGGCAGGCAGGCTTGCACCACACCGTCGACCAAGACCGTGTCCACATTCAAAGGCAGGTGCGGGCCATGTTGCTCGGTGGCCGCCACCGGCAACACCGCGATGGTGCGGGCCAAGTTCAAGCGCGCAAAGTCGGTGGTGCGCAACTCAGCCCAGAAACGGGTGTTCAGATGAGGCTTGCCGGTCGGGTTCATGGCGCGATCTTAGCTGGCTTGGCTTGACTTGGGGATGCTGGACGTATCCAACGCCACCTCAACGACAACATCGGTCGCGACATCCGCACGTTGATGGCGCGCCTGACGTTTGCCCAAAGCCGCGTCGCGCGCTTGCGGGGCGGTGTGCGGCAGCACCTCGCTCAAACACGCGGGCCGTGCGCGCGCGCCGCTGGCCAGGTAGTCGGCCAGCAGGGCCTGGCGCACCTCTTCTGGGTTGGTGTGCGTTTGCAGGTAATCAAAGAGCGCATCCACCAATTGTTCGGGCGTCAAGCTGTGGCGACTCCCTTGGCGCGCCCACAGCCACACCGAGAAATCCCAGAAGGCCATGAAGGGCGAGGCGTGGGTGGCCAGCAAGCGCGGCAGGGTACGGGTGAAGCGCCCCGAGTTGGCGATGCGGTCCCAGTAGCTGGCCAAGCGATTGAATTGGGTGAGGGTCCGGGCGTCCACCACATCGGTGCTGAGCACCGCGTAAGGCGGCTCGTCTTGGTACACCATGGCGTGCGCTTGGGTGTGACGCGCGATCGGTGTGCCGCGTAAACGCTTCAAGATGCCGAGTTGAATTTCATGCGGCCCCAGGGCGTAGAGCTTGTCAAAGCCTGCAGCAAAACTGGCCAGGTCTTCGCCAGGCAAACCGAAAATCAAGTCGGTGTGCAAATGGGCCTGGCTGCTGCTCAGCAACCACTGCAAGTTAGCTGCCGTGGCTGCATCGTCCTGACGGCGGGAGATGCGTTGCTGCACCTCGGGGTTGAAACTTTGGATGCCAATTTCAAACTGCAAGACCCCGGCGGGAAACTGCGCGATCAAGTCTTTGAGCCGGTCGGGCAGCTGGTCAGGAATCAACTCGAAGTGCACAAAGAGCATCGGGTCTTGTGCCAGCTTGTCCAGGAAGAACTGCAAAATTTTCGCTGAGGCTGCAGCCTTCAAGTTGAAGGTGCGGTCCACGAACTTGAAGGTGCGTGCACCGCGCGCGTACAGGCCATCCAACTCACGCAAAAACACATCCAGGTCAAAGGCCCAGGCGGTTTTGTCTAGCGAACTCAGACAGAACTCGCACTTGAAAGGGCAGCCCCGCGAGGCCTCGACATACAACACGCGGTGCGCCAAATCCGCGTCGCTGTAATGCGCGTAAGGCAAAGCGATGTCGTCCAAGGGCGGCTGCTCACCGGCGATCACCTTCATCAAAGGCTGGGGGCCGTGCAGCAAGGCCAAGCACAGCTTGGGGAAACTCACATCGCCCCAGCCGGTGATCAGGTGGTCAGCCAAGGCAAGGACTTCTTGGCCTTGCCACTCATGGCTGACCTCGGGCCCGCCCAAAACAATCTTGATCTGAGGCGCCTGGGCTTTGAGTAAGCGCACCAACTCGGTCGTTTGCGTGACATTCCAGATGTACACGCCCAGGCCGATGATGCGCGGCTTCAGCGCCAGCAGCTCTTGCGCGACTTCATCGACGGATCGCTGGATGGTGAACTCACGAATCACCGTGCGGGCTTGCAGCGCATCACTGCCGTGGCGCGCCATGTTGGCCAGGAGATAGCGCAGGCCCAACGAGGCGTGGATGTACTTGGCATTGAGCGTGGTCAGCACCACATCGACAGCGTTCTGAGGCTTATAGGGTTGCTGAGCGGGCATCCGCGCATTATCCGGTTGGATGGCTACACTTGGCGGCATGTGGCATTTCAAGACGCGAACCCCAGCCGTTTGGCGAGCGCTGTTCGCTATTTTTTTCGTAGCAATTGTTGGCTTCAGTCACCTGGCGCAGGCCCAGCCTCAGCTCAAGGCAATCTTAGGTAACAACCCCGCGGTGGTGGTGACCGACCAGGTTCGCGCGGAGTTGCTGGTGCACGCACCCCAAGGTTTGGCACCCGGCGTGCCAGCCTGGGTGGGCCTGCGCCTGACCCACCAGCCCCACTGGCACACCTATTGGCGCAACCCCGGTGACTCCGGCCTGCCCACAGAACTGAATTGGACGCTGCCAGCAGGCGTGCAAGTCGGTGCGGTGAACTGGCCCGTGCCTCAGCGTTTGGCGGTGGGCAGCCTCATCAACCATGGGTACGAAGGCACGGTGCTGTTGACTGCACCACTGACTTTCAAAAGCGCGCCGACCCAAGACGTGACCCTGCAGCTGCAAGCCAGCTGGTTGGTGTGCCGCCAGGAATGCATCCCGCAAGAAGGGCAGTTCAGCCTGACGGTGCCAGCCATGGGCAGCGCGGCCTATGCGGCTGAATTTGAACTTGCACGCCTGGCCCAGCCCCGAACCCTGGAAGGCACCGCAGTCACAAGCATCAACGACAACACCCTGAGTTTGAGTCTGAACCAGTTACCTGCGGCGTGGGTCGGGCGCGA
Organism: Comamonadaceae bacterium; assembly: GCA_947454955.1. Classification (GTDB taxonomy): domain Bacteria; phylum Pseudomonadota; class Gammaproteobacteria; order Burkholderiales; family Burkholderiaceae_C; genus Hylemonella. The sequence continues at coordinate 11,908 of CANGLW010000019.1, read as the reverse complement.
GTTGTGGGCCGTGCCTGAGCAAAGCGACATCACCCAGGCCGCTGCACCGATGAACGGACGCTGGCAAGGCAACACCTGGCAGATCAGCCTGCCTTTGTCAGACTTGCGCAGCACCTCACCCACCGAATTGACGTGGCTCATCTCGCCGCTGCAAAGCCAAACGCCACAGGGCGTGTTGGTCAACACCACGGTGCAAGGCAGTTGGCCCGCACTGCGCAGCACTGGGGTGTCGCCTGCCTTGCAAGCGGCTTTGGATGCGAACCTCCAACCACCCGAAGTCACGCCGGTGAGCTACTTGCTCGCCCTGCTGGGGGCATTGCTGGGTGGCTTGATTCTGAACCTCATGCCCTGCGTGTTCCCGGTGCTGGCCATCAAGGTGCTGGGCTTTGCGCAGCACGCGCAAGATCGTCGCGCGCACCGGCTCAGCGGCTTGGCTTACACGGCCGGGGTGGTCTTGAGCTTTCTGGGTTTGGGCCTTGTGCTGCTGGTGCTGCGCGCAGCGGGCGACAACCTGGGTTGGGGCTTTCAGTTGCAAAACCCCTGGGTGGTCAGCGCCCTGGCTGCGCTTTTCACGTTGCTGGCGCTGAACCTGGCAGGCCTCTTTGAGTTTGGCAACTTGCTGCCTTCTGGCTTGGCCAGCTTGCAAGCCAAACACCCGGTGGTGGACGCCTTGTTCTCCGGCGTGCTGGCGGTGCTGGTGGCTTCGCCCTGCACCGCGCCTTTCATGGGCGCGTCGTTGGGTTTGGCGGTGACCTTGCCTGATGGACAAGCCTTGTTGATTTTTGCCGCCATGGGCGTGGGCCTGGCCTTGCCCTATTTGCTGGCCAGTTGGGTGCCTGCGTTCGCGCGCGCATTGCCGCGCCCTGGCGCGTGGATGGCCCTGCTGCGCCAAGCCTTGGCTTTCCCCATGCTGCTCACCGTGGTGTGGCTGTTGTGGGTGCTGGGCCAGCAAGCCGGCATGAACGCGGCCGCCGTCGTGTTGGTGGCCTTGGTGCTCTTGTCTGCGGTGCTGTGGGCCTGGCGCGCAGGGGACCGCGTGCGAACGCTGCTCGCTCCTGTTTTGATAGCTTTCTTGATTGGCTGGCTGTGGCAAACCGGTCATTTTTTATCTGAAACACCGATTGAAACCGAGCCCCCCCCAAATACCTCCAACGCACCCTCGGCATCGAGCTGGCAAAGCTGGTCGCCTGAGCGCGTGGCGCAAGCGCGCAGCGAAGGGCGCACCGTGTTTGTGGACTTCACCGCGGCTTGGTGTGTGACTTGCCAACTCAACAAACAAACCACGCTCTCCAACCCGGAGCTCCTCTCTGCTTTTCAAGCCCGCAACACCTTGCTGATGCGCGCGGACTGGACCCGGCGCGATGCGCGCATCACTTCAGCGCTTGCCGACTTGGGCCGCAGCGGCGTGCCGGTGTATGTGGTGTACCCAGGGCAAAAGCCGCCCAAGGTGCTGTCTGAACTCATCAGCGTGCGCGAAGTCATGACCGCACTTGAAAACCCATGAACGACGTCCAACACATCCTCACCCACTGCCGCACCGTGGCGGTGGTGGGCCTTTCGCCCAAAACCCATCGAGACAGTTACGAGGTGGCCGAGTTCCTGCAAAACCAGGGCTGGCGCATCATCCCGGTGAACCCGCTGGCCAAGGTGCCCAGGATCCTGGGTGAGCGGGTGTACGCCAGCCTGACCGACGCCGCTGCGCACGAGAACATCGACCTGGTGGACTGCTTTCGCAACAGCGACGACATCCCGCCCATCGTGGACGAGGCCATCGCCCTGGGGCTGGGTGCGGTGTGGATGCAACTGGGTGTTGAACATGCCCAAGCGGCGGCCAAAGCGCGTGGGGCTGGGCTGCGGGTCGTTGAAAACCGCTGCATCAAGATCGACCTGGCACGCTTTCAACCCGGGGCTTGAGCCTGTTTGAGTCAATTTGACCACCTTGATGACCGTGGCATGAGCGAATCCGACCAGACCCTGAGCATCGACTTCGAGACCTTCCAGCGCGGGCTGCCTGCGGGCCACTACCGCGTGATCGTCAACCCCGCGAAAGCGCGCAAATACATGCGCCACCGCCTCATGCTCACCTTGCTGACCCTGCCGGTGATTGGCACCGGCGTGGGCATGGGCCTGTGGGGTTACACCTGGACGGGCCTGGGGTTGGTGGTGTTCGGGGTGTTGCTCAACCGGGTGGTGGGCGCGCGCGCGCCGCACATGCTGCTGCACCTGGCCAGCACCGACGCGCGGGTGTATGCCGAGGCCATCGACTTTGAAATTCTGGAAGTTCGCGCGGCCGCCCAAGACACGCCGGCGGCCTGATCAAGCAGTTTTTTTCGCCCACATGGGTTTGCCCTGAGACAACTGTCAGTTTTGCCTGACACAATAGGGGGATGACCGCTGCCTACGCCCCCCTCCAGAACGACACCTTTTTGCGCGCCTGTTTGCGCCAAGCCACCGACCACACCCCCGTGTGGTTGATGCGCCAAGCCGGCCGCTACCTGCCCGAGTACTGCGCCACCCGCGCCAAGGCCGGCAGTTTCATGGGGCTGGCCACCAATATGGACTACGCCACCGAGGTGACCTTGCAGCCGCTGGAGCGCTACCCGCTCGATGCCGCTATTTTGTTTTCCGACATCTTGACCGTGCCCGACGCCATGGGCCTGGGCTTGAGCTTTGCCATGGGTGAAGGCCCGCGCTTTGCCAAAAACGTGCGCGACGAAGCGGCCGTGGCCGCCCTGCAGGTGCCCGACATGGCCAAACTGCAGTATGTGTTTGACGCGGTCACCTCGATCCGCAAGGCGCTGAACGGTCGCGTGCCGTTGATTGGCTTCTCAGGCAGCCCCTGGACGCTGGCCTGCTACATGGTCGAAGGCCAAGGCAGCGACGACTACCGCCACGTCAAAACCCTGATGTACGCGCGCCCCGACCTGATGCACCGCCTGCTTCAGGTCAACGCCGATGCGGTGGCGCTCTACCTCAACACCCAAATTGATGCTGGCGCCCAAGCGGTGATGGTGTTTGACTCTTGGGGCGGCGTGCTGGCCGATGGCGCCTTCCAACAGTTCAGCTTGGCTTACACCGAGCGCGTGCTCTCGCAACTCAAGCGCACCGGGGTGGATGGCCAAGTGGTGCCGCGCATTGTGTTCACCAAGGGCGGTGGCCTGTGGCTCCAAGACATGAAGGCGCTGGACTGCGATGTGCTGGGCCTGGACTGGACCATGAACCTGGGCAAAGCCCGCGCGCTGGTGGGCGGTGAGGTGGGAGAGGTGCGTGGCGCCTCGATGAGCGGCATGGGCAAAGCCCTGCAAGGCAACATCGACCCCAACATTTTGTTTGCCCCACCGGCAGCGATTGCGGCCGAGGTCACCCGCGTGCTCGACAGCTTTGGCCAACCGCACACCGACACCACCCGCAGCGGCCCGACCCAGATCTTCAACCTGGGCCACGGCATCAGCCAGTACACCCCACCCGAGCACGTGAGCGCACTGGTGGAGGCCGTGCACAGCCACTCGCGCCAACAGCGTCGCGGTTAACACACATTTCGGGGTTTTCCCTGATGGCGGGGCGAAATAAAAAAACCCCGCTCTGCTTGACTTATTCACAAAATCTAGGGAAGACCCCAATCCGCCTTGCAGCCAGGGCAGCATTTCGCTATCAAAGCCATAGCGCTGCTAAGTGGTTGATTTATATGGGATAATTTTTTTGCCCGATTTCTGGGCAAGATGTCTAAAGCCTTGATTTTCAAGGCTTGGACGCGCATCGACGAGGGATATCAACAAAGTTATCCACAGATCACTGGGATTACCCTTAAAGCCATTACACATCAAGCACTTAGCCGAATTTTCAAGAAAAATTCTGAACAAAATGCTACAAAGTGCAAGCTGACATGTCGCTCACCGTTTCCGTCCTCGTGCACACCCCGGCCCACAGCGGTTTGGGCGGCGCGCTCACTTACCTCAGTGAGCAGCCACTCGCCCCGGGCGCCTTGGTGCGCGTGCCTTTGGGTAGTCGCGAAACCTTAGGGGTGGTGTGGGACGAGCCAAGCACCGCCAGCGGCACCACCTCGTCAGGGTTATCGGCCAGCGCGGCGCAGACTTTAGATGCATCGCCATCCCAAGCCAAACTCAAAGCCGTCAGCGCAGAACTCAGCGGCTTGGCACCCCTGAATGCCGCCTGGCGCGCCTTGGTGACCTTTGCCGCCAGCTACTACCAGCGCAGCGCTGGCGAGGTGGCCCTGGCCGCCCTGCCCCCGCAACTGCGCGATTTGGACAACACCCAACTGGCGCGCCGCCTCAAGCGCAAAGCCAAAGCTGACCAGGCCCCCGATGCCGCAAGCTTTCAGGGCCATACCGAGCCCAATTTGCCGCCGCTGACGCCTGAGCAAACCGCTGCACTCGCCGCCATGGCCAAGCACCCCGGGCCGTATCTTATGTTCGGCGCCACCGGCAGCGGCAAGACCGAGGTGTACATGCGCCGGGTGACTCAAGCCTTGGCCCAGAACCCGCAGGCGCAAGCCTTGGTGATGGTGCCCGAGATCAACCTCACACCGCAGCTCGAAGAACGCTTCATCCAACGCTTTGCCACTGCTTTGGGTGAAGGCTCGGTGGTGGCCATGCACAGCGGCATGACCGCAGCGCAGCGCCTCAAAAGTTGGCTCGCTGCCCACCAGGGTGCTGCGCGCATCGTGCTGGGCACACGCATGGCGGTGTTCGCGTCCATGCCACACCTGCGGCTGATCGTGGTGGATGAAGAACACGACCCGAGCTACAAACAACAAGAGGGCGCGCGCTACTCGGCCCGCGATTTGGCGGTTTACCGCGGCAAGCTCGAAGGTGTGCCGGTGATCCTGGGTTCGGCCACGCCCTCACTGGAAACTTGGTACCACAGCCGACCCGATGGCGGGCGTTACGCACGCATCCACATGCCCAGCCGTGTGGGCGGCGCATCCAGCGAAAGCAGCGATCCGAAAGCGCCCCCCTCAGACCTGCCGTTGGTACGCCGGGTGGACATGAACCACCAGCCCAAGCGCGCGGTGTTTTCGCCGCCACTCATCGAAGCCATCAAAGAGCGCATTGCCCGTGGCGAGCAGGTGATGGTCTTGCTCAACCGCCGCGGCTACGCGCCGGTGCTGGCTTGCACCGAATGCGATTGGAAAAGCGACTGCCCTTATTGCAGCGCCTACCGGGTGTTTCACAAAATCGACCGCAGCCTGCGTTGCCACCACTGCGGCTTGGCCCAGCCGGTGCCACGCGCTTGTCCGAGCTGTGGCAACCCCGACATCGCGCCGGTGGGTCGCGGCACCGAGCGGCTCGAGGAACACCTGGCCGAGTTGCTGGCAGACATTCGCCGACCCGACCCGGGTCACCCAGAAGGTTTGCCGGTGCGCATCGCGCGCATTGATGCGGACAGCACGCGCCTCAAAGGCGAGCTCGAGTCGCAGCTTGCACAAGTACACGCCGGCGATGTGGATGTGCTGGTCGGCACGCAAATGATTGCCAAAGGGCATGACTTCAGGCGCATCACCTTGGTGGCCGCCGTCAACCCCGATGGGGCTTTGTTCTCGAGCGACTTTCGCGCGCCTGAGCGGGTCTTCAGCCTCTTGATGCAATCGGCCGGGCGAGCCGGGCGCGATGCCGCGCTGCGCGGCCGCAGCGAGATGTGGGTGCAAACCTTTCACCCCGCGCACCCCTTGTTTGCTGCGCTCAAGCAGCATGACTACCCATCCTTTGCCGAGTCCCAATTGAAAGAGCGCGAGCAAGCCGGTCTGCCGCCTTTCAGTTTTCAAGCCCTGGTGCGCAGCGATGCGCGAACCCAAGACGCGGCCCAAGGTTTTTTACAAGCGGCACGAGATGCAGGCGCAGCCCTGGCCGAGCAGTTTGGCGTGACGCTCTACCCCGCCGTGCCGCTGACGATCCAGCGCGTAGCCAATGTGGAGCGCGCGCAAATGCTGATGGAATCAGCCTCGCGTACAGCCTTACAGAAATTTTTAGTGGCCTGGCAAGACACCTTGCACGCCACGCGTGCGGGCACGTCAGGCAAAGGGGTGATCCGCTGGGCGGTGGATGTCGATCCGCTATCTATTTGATAGCTGACACTTCTGCGTTGATCCTTACAGGTCGATGCAAGTCAATGCAACAAAGCCACCACACCGGTGAAGCTTAAAAACGCCGCCGCGGTGGACACCAGAATGATGCGGGCAATGCGCCCGGTGTTCGCCCCAAATCGCTCAGCCAATATCGACACATTGCTGGCACTGGGCAGGGCAGCCACCAGCACCATCACAGTCAGCGCAAAGCGACCCAGTGGCAAACCCAGCTGAATCAAGCTCACCCCCACGGCAAGCACCAGGAGCGGATGCAGCAGCAATTTGAACGCGGCAATGGGCAAGTAGTCGCGCAGGGGAATGGGCGCCTGGTCGCCCGTCATGTTCGAGCGGGCCAGCACCGCACCAATGGTGAAAAGTGCCACAGGCGAAGCTGCGTCGGCCAAAAGCGCTAGTGTTTTCATAGCAGGCCCAGGCAACTCGAATTGCAGGGCCGAGGCCACCGTGCCCAAGATGATGCCCCAAGGCATGGGGTTGAACACCATGCCTTTGAGCGCATTGCGCGCGGCCACCGCTACCCCGTGGGTGCCCGCCACATCCAAGCGCGAGAGCGCCACGCACAGCGAGCTGGTGATGAGCAAGTCGACCACCATCGTCACAATCATCGGGCCAGCCGCTGAATTGCCCAAGAGCGCCACCAGCAAAGGCACGCCCAAAAAACCGGTATTGGGAAAGGCCGCCACCAACGCACCAAACGAGGCATCGTTCCAGGCGTTGCGCTTGTTCAAGGTGGCCGCCATCGTGAAAGCCACCATCACCAAAGCGCAGACCAGCCACACCAAAAACACGCTGCCGTCGATCAACTGCGCAATCGGGGTGGTCGCGCCAAAGCGGTACAGCATGCAGGGCAGCGCGAAAAACAGCACAAAGCTGTTCAAGCCGTTGATGGCTTCCAGCGGCAAATAGCCCCGGCGCGCACCCACGTAGCCGCACAAGACCAGGGCAAAAAACGGGAAGGTGACGTTGAAAATATCCAGCACCCCCTGATTGTGCCTGCATCATCAGGGTTAACCCGAAATTGCCCAGGCAGGGGTGAAGTGCCGCACCCGCTTGGCCATTGCATCTGCTGACATGGCCGCTGGGTATGATCTGGTGCTTCTATGTCGTCTCCCCCCTTGAATTTAGCGCAGCAGGATGCGGTCAACCACTTGCATGGCCCCTGCCTGGTGCTGGCTGGCGCGGGGTCGGGCAAAACCCGGGTGATCACCCACAAAATCGCGCGGCTCATCCAAACCGGCATGGCGCCCAAGCGCATCGCAGCCATCACCTTCACCAACAAAGCCGCGGCAGAGATGCGCGAACGCGCCAAAGAGCTCATCGGCCGTGAGGCCAAAGACGTGCTGGTCTGCACCTTCCACGCTTTGGGCGTGCGCATCTTGCGGGAAAACGGCAGCGTGCTGGGCCTCAAGCCTCAGTTCTCGATTCTGGACAGCGACGATGTGACCAGCATCCTCAAAGACGCTGGCGGCACCACCGATGCGGCCACCGCGCGCCAGTGGCAGTGGACCATCAGCCTGTGGAAAAACCAGGGGATGAACGCGGCACAAGCCTTAGCACTTGCAGCGGGTGACAACGACCGGTTGATTGCCACCATCATGGGCCGTTATGAGGAGCGTTTGAGCGCTTACCAAAGCGTGGACTTTGACGACCTGGTGGGCCTGCCGCTCAAACTTTTGCAAGAGCACACCGAGGTGCGCGAAGCCTGGCAACAACGCCTGGGCCACGTGCTGGTGGACGAGTACCAAGACACCAACGCCACCCAGTACGAGGTGCTCAAGTGCCTGGTGGGCCAGCGCGGCAGCTTCACCGCAGTGGGCGATGACGACCAATCGATTTACGGTTGGCGCGGCGCCACGCTGGACAACCTGAAAAAGCTGCCTGTTGATTTCCCGCAGCTCAAGGTCATCAAGCTCGAGCAAAACTACCGATCCACCTCGGCCATCTTGCGCGCGGCCAACAACGTGATTGGCCCCAACCCCAAGTTGTTTCCGAAAACTTTGTTTTCTGAACTGGGCGAAGGCGAGCCGGTGCGGGTGGTGGACGCAGACCAGGAAGAGCACGAAGCCGAACGCGTGGTGGCGCGCATCCAGAGTTTGCGCGCCAATTCCCCCTGGAAAGAACTGCGCGATTTCGCGGTGCTTTACCGCGCCAACCATCAGGCCCGCGTGCTCGAGCAAGCATTGCGCAAAGCGCAAATTCCTTACAAGGTTTCAGGCGGGCAAAGTTTTTTTGACAAGGCTGAGATCAAAGACCTGTGTGGTTGGTTTCGCCTGTGGGTGAACAACGACGACGACCCAGCGTTTTTGCGCGCCATCACCACGCCCAAGCGTGGCATCGGCCACACCACCTTGCAGACCCTGGGCACCTTTGCCAGCAAGTACAAACTCAGCCTGTTTGAAGCGCTGTTTTCCAGCAGCCTGCAAAGCGCACTGCCCGCACGTGCGGTGGGCAGCTTGCATGAATTTGGCCGTTATGTGAACGACCTGGAGTTTCGCGCGCGCCGCACCAACGGCGCAGAAGATGCGCGTGCGTTTTTGAACGAGTGGCTCAAAGACATCGGTTACGAAAAGCATTTGTACGACGGCGAAGACAACGAGAAAGTGGCCGCTGCACGCTGGACGAATGTGATGGAGTTTTGCGACTGGATGGCCCAGCGCTGTGGCGGTCAGATCGACGACACCTCAGGCGCCGTCACAACATCTGAAACCAAGTCTTTGCTGGAAGTGGCGCAAACCATATCGCTGCTCTCGACCATCAGTGAACGCGAGCAAGACCAGAACGTGGTGACCCTGTCCACCTTGCATGCCGCCAAAGGCTTGGAGTGGCCGCATGTGATGTTGGTGGGCGTGACCGAGGGCATGCTGCCCTTCAAACTTGACGATGGCGCCGACACACCAGGTGGCTCGCAGCGTGAGCATGAAAGCGCGAACGAGAGCATCGCGCAGCGACTGCAAGAAGAGCGACGTTTGATGTACGTGGGCATCACCCGAGCCAAGCGCACACTGTCGGTGAGCTGGCCACGCAAACGCAAAAAAGGGCGTGAGATGGTGAGCGCCATGCCCAGCCGTTTCATCGCCGAGATGGCGCTGGATGTAGCCACCACCAAAGAAGATCCGCGCGAAAAACTACGCGCCTTGCGCGCTGAGTTTGCGAAAAAAGCGCAAGACACCAAAGACGCTGCTGCGCAAGCGAATCCTTAAGTCTCTCTGGCTTAGCGCCTGAGCTGACCTGATCATCGACGACGTCACTTCACCCGCATGCTGTTTTGCACGGCGGTCACACCACTCACACCGCGGGTGAGTTCCACTGCTTTGTTGATGTCGGTTTGTGAGCTGACGAAGCCACCCAACTGAACCCTACCTTTGAAAGTCTCGACGTTGATCTCAGAAGACTTCAGGTTGGGATCGTTGAAGATGGCCGCCTTGACCTTGGTGGTGATGACGGCGTCATCGAAATACTCGCCGGTGCCTTCTTGCTTGGCCGATGATGAACAGCCCGCCAGAACGGCCAAGAAAATACCGAAGAACAAGGTGATGTATCGATTAGATGACTTCATGATGTGGTCCTGATGAATGAAAGGTTGCTTGGATTAACAAGTACCATGAAGCAAGCACAGCCCGCAGCAACTTCACCTTAGTTGGCGCCTGCTAGAGATGCACTCAGAACAGCGGTGTGTCTTGATAACTGTCAAAGCTGAAGTGGACCGCGATATTTTTGATGCCCACAGCAGCTAACTTCTATGCGTCAGGCCAACGCCCAAGACCGTCTTAGGTTTTGATGCCGTCTTCCTCAAAAATCTGCTGCGCTGTTTTGAACGCGTCCAGCGCTGCGGGTGCGCCGCAGTACACCGCGCAGTGCAAAAAGATCTCTTGCATTTCTTGCACCGTGACACCATTGTTGATGGCGCCACGGATATGCAGCTTGAGTTCATGTGAACGGTTGATGGCGGTGAGAATCGCCAGGTTCAGCATGCTGCGGGTCTTCAAGCTCAAACCTTCGCGGGTCCACACCGCACCCCAGGCGTGCTCGGTGATGAACTGCTGCAGCGGGGCCATGAAGTCGTCCACCTTGGAGAGGGACGCCTCCACATAGTCATCGCCCAGCACCTGGCGGCGCACGGCCAGGCCGGCCTTGAAGCCTTCGTTGGGATTGATCGCGGGGTGCAGATTCTCTAAGTTCATGGTGTGCTTTCTTGGGGTTAAAAAATTCTCAAAGCGGCAGCGCGGTTTTGTAACGAACCTGCTTCAAGGCAAAGCTGGAGCGGATTTTTTCCACCCCGGGGATACGTGTGAGCCGCTCAAGGATGAACTTTTCCAGCGCACCCATGTCGGCCACCACCACGCGAATCAGGTAGTCGGAGTCGCCGGTCATCAGGTAGCACTCCATCACCTCGTCTTGCTCGGCGATGCGTTGTTCGAAATCAGCCAGTGCTTGTTTGCTTTGGGTTTTGAGGCTGATGTTGATGAACACATTCAAGCCCAGCCCCAGCTTGGCCGCGTTCACCAGGGCCACATAACGGCTGATGACCCCAGCGGCTTGCAAAGCCTTCACCCGGGCCAAACAGGGTGAGGGCGACAGGTGCACCAATTTGGCCAGCGCCACGTTGGAGAGCGAGCCGTCGGTCTGCAAAGCCTGCAAGATGCGCAGGTCAATCGGGTCGAGTTGCATGAAATATAAAATACCGTGAAATCTATTTTCACAGCATTTTATGCTTTGAATACTGGTTTTAACCTGATTTTCAGCATTAAATTTTGCAGTCTGGCAGGTACAGTGGTGCATTCTTGTGACAGCACCACACCATGTTCAACGACCTCGCCGCCCTTTTGCAACACGACACCGACCCCGAAGAAACCGCCGAATGGCGCGACGCCTTTGCTGCCCTGGTGCAAGCCCAAGGCCCGGAGCGCGCACGCCACATCTTGGGCGAGTTGGCGCACCTGGCGCGCACCCAGCGCGTGGGCTGGCAGCCTGAGCTCAACACCCCTTACCAAAACACGATTGCCGCGCAAGACCAGGCCGACTTTCCTGGCGACTTGGCGATGGAAGAGCGCCTAGCGTCATTGATGCGTTGGAACGCGCTGGCCATGGTGGTGCGCGCCAACCAGGCCTATGGTGAGTTGGGCGGGCACATTGCCAGCTACGCCAGCGTGGCCGATTTGTTTGAAACCGGTTATCACCATTTCTTCCGCGCGCGCGAAGGCTTGAGCGACGGTCAGCACCGCGGCGACCTGGTGTTCTTCCAGCCCCACAGCGCACCAGGCGTGTACGCCCGCGCCTACCTGGAAGGCCGCTTGAACGAGCAAGACCTGATGCATTACCGCCAGGAAATCTCAGCACCCTATTTGGGTGGCGAGGCCGGTGCTGCACGCGGTTTGAGCAGCTACCCGCATCCCTGGCTCATGCCCGATTTCTGGCAGTTCCCCACCGGCTCGATGGGCATCGGCCCCATCAGCTCGATCTACCACGCGCGCTTCATGCGCTACCTCTCGCACCGCGGCTTGCTCAACTGTGAAGCGCGCAAAGTGTGGGGCGTGTTTGGCGACGGCGAGATGGACGAGCCCGAAAGCATGAGCGCGCTGACCCTGGCTGCGCGCGAAAAACTCGACAACCTGGTGTGGGTGGTCAACTGCAACTTGCAACGCCTGGACGGCCCGGTGCGCGGCAATGGCCGCATCATTGACGAGTTGGAAAAACTCTTTGCCGGTGCGGGCTGGAACGTCATCAAGTTGGTGTGGGGCAGCGACTGGGACGGCCTGTTTGCACGCGACACCACCGGCGCGCTCACCCGCGCGTTTGCCAACACGGTGG
>CANGLW010000018.1 GCA_947454955.1 Comamonadaceae bacterium | reverse complement strand
GGCGCGTAGCTGGTGATGTCTTGGTCGCAACGCATCACCATCTCGCCGATCATGCCGGCCAAGCCCATGCGCTGGCCGTCTTCGGGGCTGTAAATGCGGGTCACGCCGTAGGCTTGCAGTTCACGAATTTCCGGAGGAACAATCACCCCGCCGCCGCCGCCAAACACCTGGATGTGCGAGCCGCCACGACTCTTGAGCAGGTCGACCATGTACTTGAAGTACTCGACGTGGCCGCCCTGGTACGAACTGATGGCAATGCCCTGCACGTCTTCTTGCAAAGCAGCGGTGACCACCTCGTCCACACTGCGGTTGTGGCCCAGGTGGATCACCTCAGCGCCCATGCTTTGCAAAATGCGGCGCATGATGTTGATGGCTGCGTCGTGCCCGTCAAACAAGCTGGCGGCCGTGACGAAACGCACCTTGTGCGTGGGGCGGTAATTGGCCAGGGCTTTGAATTCGGCGGACAGGTCGGTCATGGGATGGCTCCGGAATGGGCTGGAACGTCAAAAAATCTTGGACGAATGGCGAGAAAGCTAGTTGACGTTAACGTAAACGTCAATCTTACCGTTTTTCAAGGCTCGCAGGTAGCACGCCGGCTGCTCATAGGAAGCGCAAAGTACCGATGGCCACCAGCGTGGGCGCCAAGGCGGCCAGGAACAAGCCCAGCGGGCTGATGACGCCATCCTCAAAGCAATCCTTCAAAATCGCTGCGCCAGCAGGGTTGGGGGCGTTGGCAATCAGGGTCAATCCGCCACCCGTCACCGCCCCGGCCACCAGGGCGACTTTGAAGTCCAGGCTGGGCGCATCCAGCAGCGAACCCAGGTAGGTTAGGGCCGCGTTGTCGGTCACCGCGGTCAAGGCGGTGGCGCCAAAATACACCGCATCAGCACTCATGCCCGAAAGCAGGGGCTGCAGCCACCAGGCTTGCAGCCGCCCCAGCACCACCAAGCCTGCCAGGAAAAACGCCACCAACAAGGCCTCACGCAAGATCAGCGGGGACTGGTGGCGCTGGTAAGCCGAGGTGTAACCCAGGAAGAACAAGAACAGGCCCATGAACACCACCGGGTGGTGCGCAAACACCACCACACCCAGCAAGAACAGCGCGTGAACCACGAGCACCGAGGCGGGCACACGGGGCTCGGGCCTCGGGGCGTCGGTCATCCCACGCAGCTCTTGCCTGAAAAGCACGGTCAGCAAGCCGGCATTGATAAACACCGCCAGTGCCGCCTTCCAGCCAAAGGTGCTGAGCATGAAGACGATGTCCCAGCCCCAGGTGGCGGCCACCATCAGCACCGGTGGTGCGGCAAAGGGCGTGAGCGTGCCGCCAATAGACACATTCACAAACAAAACACCCAAGGTAGCGTACTTCAAGCGGGCAGACACCGGTTGGCCTAACACCGTGTCGCGCAGCATCAAGGCCGCCAGCGTCATGGCAGCAGGCTCGGTGATGAATGAGCCCATCAGCGGCAGCACCGAGAGCATGGTGAAGGTCAAGGCCATGCCGCTGGGCAAAGGCAGGCGCCGGGCCAATGCCCGCACCGAGACGCTGGCGAACTGCAGCACTGGCCGCGTGCCGGCCACCACCATGATGGCAAACACAAACAAAGGCTCGGTGAAGTTGCAGGCCTCCAGGTATTGGATGGCCTGCGCCTGGCCCTGCAAACCGAAAATGAACAGCACCAGCACCATGGCCCAAAAGCCAAACACCACCTCGACCTCACCCAGCAAATGCCACACCCCGGCATGGGCCGGTTGGGCATGTGCCAGGCGCTGGAAATACTTGGTGGCAAAGGTGTGCGCGACGGCCAGGGCGAACAGCGCAGCACCAATGAGTTCTATGGGTGAGGGGTTGGACATACGAGGCCCTATCTTGCAATAAAAAAGGGCGCCTGTTGAGAGGCGCCCTTTTTATCCCTGCGGGATCAAGTTCAGCTTAAGTGCCGAACTTGATCCGCCGCTTTTTAGCCGCCATACAGGTAGTTAGGCAGCCACAGGGTCAGGCCAGGCCAGATGTACATCAGCACCATGCAAATGATCACGATGAACATGTAGGGCATCATGCCGGCAAAAATCTGGTTGATGGTCACGTGCGACGGTGACACCCCTTTCAGATAGAAGGCCGACATGGCCACCGGTGGCGACAGGAAGGCCGCTTGCAGGTTCACGAACACCAGCACACCCCACAGCATCGGGTCGATCTGGAAGTGCTGCAGCAAAGGCAAGAAGATGGGCACGAAGATCACAATGATCTCGGTCCACTCCAAAGGCCAGCCCAGCACAAAGATGATGGCTTGCGAGAGCAGCATGAACTGGATGGGCGTGAGGTCCATGGACAGCACCCACTCTTCCACCAGACGCTGGCCACCCAAGATGGCAAAAACGGCAGAGAACAGGGCCGAGCCCACGAACAACCAGCACACCATCGAGGTGGTTTTGGCGGTCAGGAACACCGACTCTTTGATGCGCTCAAAGTTCAGGCTGCCCGCACGCCAGGCCATCAGGAAAGCACCTGCCGCGCCCACCGCAGCCGACTCGGTGGCGGTGGTGATACCGAACAGAATCACACCCAGCACCACGAAGGTCAGGATGGCCAGGGGCATGACCGAGGAGATCAGCATGCTCAAGATTTCATACTGCTCGCCATCGAACTTGGCGTAGTACCAAGCCAGAATCAGCGCCATGAGCACACAGGCCACCGCAAAGCCGGTGTAGAAACCATCAGGCACAGCTTGAACCTTGGGCGCATCGGCACCTTCGCCCGCGCTCATGTCGCGCAAAGGCTCATCACCGCTGGCCGTTTTGGGTGCAGCATCGTCCGATCCTGGTGGCGCAGAAAGGCCACCATCAGCCGCTTCTTTCAAAGCGCCAGGAGGTTCTTGCACGCTACCCGCAGCGGGCGGCTCTTGCACACCGCCTGCGGCAGCAGGGGGTTCCTGCACACCGCTTGCAGGCGCGCCAGATTTCTCAGCCACTTGCATGGCCACGGGGGCAGCCTCTTCGCCTTTTTGCGAGTAGATGGTCACATACCACCACACCGTACCCAGGCAAGCCACTGCGATGGCTGCAGGCACCAGCGCACGGCCAGTGGCACCCAGCAATTTGAACCAGGTCAGCTCCAGATTGGCCTTCACAGCCTTGCCAGGTGCGAGCAAAGACTTCACCAGCGCCAAGAACATGTTCTTGGAGTAGCTGCCGGTCATGTGCGCCACCCAGGGAGAGATGGGCGCGCGCATTTGATCAATCGGCAACTTGGGCGCGACTTTGGGGTCAATCAAGGCCCAACCAATCACGTAGATCAGGTAGAGGAAAGCCAGGAAGAAGCCGGGGAACATGGCCGCGGCATAGAGCTTGACCACCGACTGACCCGCCACCGCGGCGTACACGATGATCATGACCGACGGCGGAATCAAAATACCCAAGGTGCCCCCAGCGGTGATCACGCCAGCTGCCAAACGGGTGTCGTAACCCGCGTTGAGCATGGGGCGCATGGCAATCACGCCCATGAGCACCACCACCGCGCCCACCAAACCACTGGCAATGCCCCAGAAGGTGCAAATCACCAAGGTGGTCACCGCCAAGGAACCGGGCAAACGGCGGAAGGCCAGCTGCACGCTGTGGAACATTTTGTCCACCAGCGCGCCGCGCTCCATCACATAGCCCATCAACACAAACAGCGGGATGGACAAGAGCGTGTCGTTGTTCATCGCACCGAAGGCGCGTTGAACCATCAGGTCGAAAATTTTGTTGTCAAGAAAGCTCTGGGTGGGGTCGTAAAAGGCCACAAACCCGAACATCATGCCCAGACCCATCAGGGTGAAGGCGGTCGGAAAACCCATCATGATCACGACCACGATGAGGCCCAGCATGGTCAAGCCAAGTGCTGCGTTACTCATGATTTCAATCCCTTCGACTGCTCGATGGCCAGGCGCTGCGCCTCTTCATCCACAAACTCACTGCCTTGCAACTGCTGCGCCACCACATCGGCCTCGGCGGCGTCTTTCAAACGCGGTGTCCATTCACCGGTTTTGAGGCACACCACACAGCGGATGATTTCAGACACACCCTGCATCAGCACCGTGGCACCGGCCAACGGGATCATGAATTTGAAGGGATAGACCGGCAAAGGGTCTGCATTGAAGGTTTGCTCGTTAATCGCCATGGAGTCCTGGAAGTAAGTCCAGCCCGACCATGTCAGGGCTGCCACACCAGGCAAGAAAAAGGCGATGTACAAAATCAAGTCAATCGTGGCTTGTGTGCGGGGCTTGAAGCTGCCGTACAAAAAGTCGCCACGCACATGGCCGTCCTGGCACAGGGTGTAAGCCCCGCCCATCATGAACAACGTGCCATACATCATGTTGCTGGCATCAAACACCCAAGCAGTGGGGGCGTTGAGCGCATAACGCTTGAACACTTCAACCACCACCAGCAACATGAGGGTGATGATCAGCCAAGAGAACGCTTTACCCATCATCGTGCTGATGGTGTCGGCTGCGTGTAAAAGTTTCTGAACTTTCATTAATATTCCTAAAAACAAACCAGCCACCCAGTTGCCCGGATGGCTGGTTGATCAGACTAGCTTTGATCAGGCTTTTTTGGCAGGCGCCGAGAAGTAACGGTTGTAGGCCATCTTGAAGTCGACCATGTAGTCGTTCTGCCAACGACCAGCACGCTGGGCGAAAGCTTTCTGCGACTCCAGCACTTTCTCGAAGAAAGGATTGTCTTTGGACTTCTTGGCAATGACTTTGTCCCAAGCGTCGAGCTGAGCCTTGAGGATGGAGTCAGGGGTCTTGTAGAACTTGATGCCCTGCTTCTTCAGATCGTCGTAATCTTTGGAGTTACGGTCGATGGCTTTCCAGCTCATCTCAGCGCTGGCAGCTTGCACGGCGTAGTCGATGATGGACTTGAGCTCTGCAGGCAGTGCGTTGAGCTTGCCCTTGTTGAACAAGATCTCGAACTGCTCGCCAGACTGGTGGAAGCTTTGCAGCATGCAGTTCTTCACCACGTCAGGGAAGCCCAAGATGCGGTCAGAGGTGGCGTTGTTGAACTCGGCCGCGTCGATCAGACCACGGTCCAGTGCAGGCACGATCTCGCCGCCAGGCAGCGGGTTCACAGCGCAACCCAGTTCGGTGAACACGTCCACCGCCAAGCCCACGGTACGGTACTTCAAGCCCTTGAGGTCTTCCACTTTGGAGATCGGCTTTTTGAACCAGCCCAGGGGCTGTGTGGGCATGGGGCCGTACACGTAGGACACCACGTCCATGCCCAGCGATTTGTAAATTTCTTCCAGCAGGGCCTTGCCGCCGCCGTACTGGTGCCAAGACAGCACCATGTTGGGGTCCATGCCGTAAGCAGGACCGGAGCCCCACAGCGCCAGGGCAGAGTTCTTGCCGTAGTGGTAGGCCAACACGCCGTGCGCGCCGTCCAATGTACCTTTGGTCACCGCTTCGAGCACCTGGAAGGCAGGCACCACAGCGCCGGAAGGCAGCACTTCAATGCTGAGCTTGCCCGAAGCCATTTTGTTGATTTTGCTGGCGAAGTCGTTGGCGTACTCGTGGAAGATGTCCTTGGCAGGCCATGTGCTTTGGAAGCGCAGCGCTGTCGTGGTTTGCGCTGTAGCCACCATCGGAGCGGCCATAGCACCAGCTGCAACAGCTGCGCCTTTGAGTAGGCTGCGGCGACGGGAAGTGATCTTGTCTGTCATCGAAAGTCTCCTGATTTAGGGAAAGGGCGAATCGGTACTTTAGGGGCTGTGATTCGCCCCTCTGAGAGGGTTATTACGTACCCTGGGTGCCATTAGAACGATAAAAATGAAGAGCAACAAGCCTGAGGGTGCAACAACTGTCACCTAGAGGTCTTGATTCCAAAACACGAGGAGCAACATGGACCGCCGCAATTTCTTTCAAAGTTCCGCCCTGGTCACCAGCGGCGCCCTGGCAGCCTGCGCCAGCACCGGCATTGCCAACCAGGTGAAAACACCGTTTGCTGTGCCGCAAGTGACCCTGCCCATCGTGGGTTCGGACGAGCGTTTTCCGGTGCGCCGCATCTACTGTATTGGCCGCAACTACGCAGCGCACGCGCGTGAAATGGGCTCGGACCCCACGCGTGAGCCACCCTTCTTTTTCCAAAAACCCACCGACGCCATTCAGTTCGTGCCCACAGGCACGGTGGCCAACCACCCCTACCCGCCGCTGACGAAAAACTACCACTACGAAGCCGAGCTGGTGGCCGTTCTGGGCAAGGGTGGGCGCGACATCCCGGTGGACAAAGCCCTGGACCTGGTCTACGGCTACACCTTGGGCCTGGACATGACGCGGCGCGATTTGCAGCGCTTCATGGGCGACCAGAAAAAGCCCTGGGAAATCGGCAAGAGCTTTGACATGTCCGCCCCCATCGGCGCGGTGCACAAGCTGGAAAAAACCGGCCACTTCAAAGAAGGCGCCATCTGGCTCAAGGTCAATGGCGTGACCAAACAAAGCGCGGACCTCAAGCAAATGATCTGGTCGGTGGCCGAGCAAATCAGCAAACTGTCTGAGGCGTTTGAGCTCTTCCCCGGCGACATCATTTATTCCGGCACGCCTGAGAACGTGGGGCCGGTGGTGCGCGGCGATGTGATTGAGATGCACATCGACGGCCTGCCCAACCTGAGTGTGAAAATCGTTTAACCTACGATTTTTTAGCGACACCTATGAGCGACCTCACCGATCCCCGCCCCGCTGAGGGCTATGCAGGCGACATCAGCCCGCAACTGGCCCACGCCTGGGCAGAGTCTGGTGAGGCCCTCATCGTCGATGTGCGCAGCGATGCCGAGCGTGAATGGGTGGGCTTTGTGCCCGGTGCAGTGGCCCTGGCCTGGAAGCAGTGGCCCGGCATGGCCATGAACCCCGGATTTGACGAGGGTGTGCGCGCTCAGCCCACCGGCAAAAAATTACTCATGCTGTGCCGCAGCGGTGTACGCAGCATTGCAGCTGCCAAGCGCGCTACGGAATTAGGAGCAAGTGCCTACAACATTCTGGAAGGCTTTGAGGGCGATGCCGACAGCGACGGCCACCGCATGACCCGCGGCGGCTGGCAACTCCGCGGCCTGCCCTGGCGCCAGAACTGATGGGGTTTCTGGCCATCGATGTGGGCAACACGCGCCTGAAGTGGGCGCTGTACGACGCCCCGCGCCCCGGCGCCAAGGTGCTGGCCCAAGGCGCTGAGTTTCTGGACAACATCGACACGCTGGCCGAAGGTGCTTGGGCCGAATTGCCCGTGCCCCGGCGCATGCTGGGTTGCGTGGTGGCCAGCGACGCCATCAAGCACCGCGTGCAAGACCAAATGGAGCTGTGGGATGTGAGCCCGCAGTGGGTCATCTCCAGCGCCCATGAGGCGGGTTTGAGCAACGGCTACGACCACCCTGCACGCCTGGGGCCTGACCGCTGGATTGCGATGATTGGTGCCTGGCACCGCATGTTGCGTGCCGGCCAGCCCCGCCCGATCGTGGTGGCCATGGTGGGCACCGCAGTGACGGTGGAAGCGATTGATGCCACCGGTAAATTTTTAGGTGGTTTCATCTTGCCCGGCCACGGCATCATGCTGCGTGCCTTGGAGTCCGGCACCGCCGGTTTGCATGTGCCCACCGGCGAGGTACGCCCTTTCCCCACCAACACCAGCGATGCGCTCACCAGCGGGGGCACTTACGCGATTGCCGGCGCCATGGACCGCATGGTGCAGCAGGTGCGTGACCACTGCGGCCAAGAACCCTGGTGTGTGATGGCCGGTGGTGCGGGCTGGAAGATGGCGCCGAGCCTGACCATCCCGTTTGAGCTGGTGGACAGCCTGGTGTTTGACGGCTTGCTGGAAATCGCGCAGACCCGAGGCTTCCAATAATTTTTAACTTTTAAGGCCGTGAGCCTTACTGTCGTTGACTCAGTTGCTATTTTTTAAATAGCAATTCAAGTTTTGGCCAACCACTGCCTGGCCAGCTCCACCCAGTACGTCGCCCCCAAGGGAATCAAGTCGTCGTTGAAGTCATAGCTGGGGTTGTGCAAGGTGCACGGGCCTTCGCCGTGGCCTGTAGCGCGGTGGTCACCATCGCCGTTGCCAATGAAGCAATACGCCCCCGGCTTGGCCTGCAGCATGTAGGCGAAGTCTTCTGCGCCCATGGTGGGCTCTTGCTTGAGCACGTTCTCAACCCCCACCATGCCGGTCATCACCTGCCGCGCAAACGCGCTGGCTGATTCGTCGTTGATGGTGGGCGGGTAATTACGCTCGAAAGAAAACTCGCAGCGCAGGCCAAACGCTGCGCAGAGCTGCTCAGACATCTCGCGCATGCGCGACTCGATCAAGTCCAGCACCTCGAGGGTGAAGGTACGCACCGTGCCCTGCAACTCACAGCTGTCGGGAATCACATTGGTGGCCGCGCCGGCATTGATCATGGTCACAGAAATCACACCCGCATCGATCGGTTTTTTATTGCGGCTCACAATGGTTTGGAAGCCCTGTACCAACTGGCAAGCCACGGGCACCGGGTCCAGGCCATTGTGCGGCATGGCCGCGTGGCAGCCTTTGCCGTGGATGGTGATTTTGAATTCGTTGCTCGAAGCCATCACCGGCCCGGGGCTCAATGCAAAGCTGCCCAGGGGCATGCCAGGCCAGTTGTGCATGCCAAACACGGCCTCCATGGGGAAGCGGTCAAACAGGCCATCGCGCATCATCTCTAAAGCGCCACCGCCACCTTCTTCAGCAGGCTGAAAAATCAGATACACCGTGCCATCAAACGGCTTGTGTTTGGCCAGGTATTTGGCCGCGGCCAAAAGCATGGCGGTGTGGCCGTCGTGGCCGCAAGCGTGCATCTTGCCCAGGTGTTGGGACGCGTGAGCGAAGGTGTTGATCTCTTGCACCGGCAAGGCATCCATGTCAGCGCGCAGGCCGATGGCGCGCGGCGATGTGCCGTTGCGCACCACCCCCACCACGCCGGTAGTGCCAATACCGCGGTGCACGTCGATGCCCCATTGTGTGAGCTGCTGCGCCACCAACTCGGCAGTGCGCTCTTCTTGAAACGACAACTCCGGGTGCGCGTGGATGTCACGCCGCACCGCAGCGATTTGGGCAGCATCGGCCAGAATGTCCTCAATCACCTTCATGCTTGGGCTCCTTACAGGCACAAGTCTAGCCGCGCTGCGTGAACTTGTCGCGACAAGCCATGCCAGACCTCACGTAGACTTCTGATCTATGTCTGACAACCAGATTTTGATCCCGCCCTCATTTGTAGCCGTCTACACAGACCCGGTGCGCCACAAATTATTAGCCCCCCACAGCGAGGTGCTGGCCCGCTATGAATTTTGCGAAGACATGGCCCAGCTGCTGACCGAGACCGCCAAAGAAGCGCAGTTCGGCCTGGGTTTGAGTGAACAAGCCGTGCTTGAGCGCGTCACCTTAGGTCTACACAGCGAACCGGCGGTGTGCACCCCAGATGAGGCGAATTGGGTCAGGCTGCGTCTGGCTGAATTGCTGAACTGGCCAGCCGACTAGTCTCCTAGTTCAGCTGGCCTTTCTGAGCTAAATCAGGTCAGTTTGAATTTCAGATTACCCAGTTTTTCAATGCGCGTTTCCAGCACATCTCCCGGCTTGAGCCACACCTGCTTGTCTTTGGCGTAACCGCTGATCACACCCTCGGGCGTGCCGGTGAAGATCACATCACCCGGCTCGAGTGTGAAAATTTTCGAGGTGTAGCTCACAATTTGCGCGCAGTTGAACACCATGTCGTTGGTGTTGGAGGACTGGCGCACCTCGCCATTCACATACTGCTCAATCTTCAACTGGTTGGGGTCGCCCACCAGGTCTGAGGTCAGCACATAAGGGCCAATCGGGCCAAAGCCATCGTTGGTTTTACCGATCATCCACTGGCTGCTGCGCATCTGCAAATCACGCGCGGTGAAGTCTTGCCCGGTGGCGTAACCAAACACGTACGACAAGGCTTCAGCCTCGCTCACGTTCGCCGCGCGCTTACCCATCACAATCACCAGCTCAGCCTCGTAGTCGAACTTCTCGGCATTGACGGCAGACACTTTGACGGTGCCGTTGTGCGCGTTGAGCGTGTTGTTGAACTTGTTGAAAAGAATCGGCAGCTTAGGGATGGGGTTGTTGGTTTCCTTGGCGTGTTTGGCGTAGTTCAGGCCCACGCAAATGATTTTTTCAGGGTTGGACAACGCCGGTGCAAATTCAATCTTTGATTCGTCTACAAACAAATCAGCGCCGCCTTTGGCCACCGCTTGCGCGACAAGCTTGCCCAGGCCTTGGTCGCCGTGTTGAATCAGGTCATCGGTGGTGATCGGTGCGCGCACCGAAAACGCTTGCGCCGCTTTGCCCACACGCAAAATACCACGCTGGGTTTTCACGCCCAGCACCACCTGCGTGCCCTCCATGTAATTGAGCACCGTCAAACCCTTGGCCATCTCAGGGTTGGCCACGCGCGTGCTGCCAAACACCGGCACCGCGGCCTGCGCCTGGTTCATGGCCAGGGGTGCTGCCAACGCAGCCCCGCCGCTGATGGCCGAAGTTTTCAAGAAATGGCGACGTGATGAGGTCATGGGAGGGTCTCCTGTGGTTGTTTTGATCATTATGGGAGCCTCATGCCCGCCGCACATCAGGGTTGTCATGGGGTGGGCACAAGCCCAGCCCGAAAAGGCAAAGTTTAAACAGCCAAACCGAGGGTCTGTGACTCTGCTTCTTGCTCTAAATGAACCCAATCGACGATTTCATCACTTGGCGCATAACCAGTGACGAGTTGCTGCATCATCCATCGAATAAGACCTACATCATTGACATTGAGCGCTATCTCCAAAGCCTTGATCTTCTCTTCGAATTCTGCCCAACTTAGAAATTCCTCATGAGCTTTCATGATCATGGGGTGGCTTGTGTTTTGAGGGTTATCGCCAATCAACAGCTCTTCGTACAGCTTCTCTCCAGGGCGCAATCCAGTCACATTGATTTCAATATCACCATCCGGGTTCTGCTCGTCCTTGATCGCCAAGCCGGAAAGTTCAACCATACGACGAGCTAGGTCCATGATCTTGACGGGCTGGCCCATGTTGAGCACGAACACATCACCACCTTTAGCCATAGCACCTGCCTGAATCACCAACTGCGCCGCCTCGGGAATGGTCATGAAGTAACGCGTGACTTCAGGGTGCGTTAGTGTGATGGGGCCACCATCTCGAATCTGCTGACGGAATTTGGGCACTACCGATCCGGAGGAGTCCAAAACATTGCCGAAACGCACCATGCTGAACTTGGTCGTTGTGTGTGTGGCTGCCAGGGCTTGTAGAGCCATCTCGGCTAGGCGCTTACTAGCGCCCATGATGTTGGTTGGACGAACCGCTTTGTCGGTACTGACCAGCACAAAGTCAGCCACGCCATGCTCGACTGCGGCTTGGGCTGTGCGCAGCGTGCCAAACACATTGTTCTTGATGCCAACAGCTGGGTTGTGCTCCACCAGGGGCACATGTTTGTAAGCTGCTGCATGGTAAACCGTGTTGGGGTGCCAAGTAGACATGATCTCGCGCATGCGGTCACTGTCCTGCACCGATGCCAAGAGCGGTACAAAAATAGGCTTAGGCCCGGCTTCGCGAGCAGCTATTTTTTCTTCAAGTTTCTGATGGATGGCATAAAGCGCAAATTCGCTCTGCTCGACCAATAACAATTTTGTTGGTCCCAAGGCCAGAATTTGCCGACACAACTCACTGCCGATCGAGCCGCCAGCACCTGTCACCAACACCACCTTATCGACGATATCCTTGGTCAACAAAATATGATTGGGTGCGACTGGTTCTCGCTCCAACAAATCGTCAACATCTAGCTCACGAATATCAGAAACATTAACTCGCCCCTGGGCTAAATCTGAAAGGCTCGGAAGGGTGCGTACGGCAACATGGACCTCGCGCATGCGCTCTAAAATTTCGTTACGACGAAAACGTGAAAGACTCGGCATGGCCAAAAGAACGTCACTCACCTTGAGGCTCAGAAGCACTTGATCGAGGTCTGCCGGGCTGTAGATCGGCAGACCATTAAGAACATGACCATGCAATCGGTCGTCGTCGTCGATGAAGCCAACAACCTGCATTTCATGGCTGTTTCTGATCCCTGCTGCCAGTTGTCGCCCTGCCGAACCAGCACCGTAAATCAATACCGTCGGCATAGATTTCCGGCGAAGAATTCCCTGATATCTGTCACCGAGCCAAAAGCGAGCCAAGGCCCGCGAAGCTCCGACACTAAGCATTAACAAAATCGGCTGGATAATCCCAACCGTGCGGGGAACATCTGAGACCCCGATAGCTGTGAACACTGCGGCATAGCCTAAGCCGTAAACAGATACCGCACGGGCCACTACCAAAAGAGCTGGCCAGCCACCGTAACGAAAAATGGCACGGTACAAACCTAACACCACAAAGATAGGAATAGCCATGGCAACCGAGGCTACTGCCGCACCAAGCGCATTGCCTTCTAGCGGCAGCCATTCACCCAAACGTAAGTAGTAGGCTAGCCACAACGTTAGTACGCAAAGACTGACGTCCAAGGACAAGACAATCGCTCGCTTCGCCAACCTGGGTATTCCCAAAATTTGGCCAGTGAAGTCGACTTTCATGATTTTGTTAGCCACGTTCGGCCAGCAAGGTAAGTAATCAGTGCCGTCTGCATCAGTAAGGCATGTTCACGGTAGATCGAATCAACCAACCCACGAAAAAGCCAAAAAACAAGTGTTAGCAAAAGCGCCTGAGCCCAAAGATTCGACGGGTTCTGAAGAAGGCGCTTTACGCCCCAGTACATCATTCCGAGTAATGCCGAAAAGTAAAGCCCTGCGCCCATCCAACCAAGTGCCAGAAGCAAGTCAATCCAACCGTTGTGTGTATGGGCAAACTCAACCTTGGGCACACCATTGCAGGCATGCTGCATCAAGTTTTTGAACACATGACGCGATCCATCTACACCCCAGGGATGCTCAGCAACAAAGTAAAGTCCTGCTCTGGCCGCCAAAAGACGGCCTCCATCTCCATTCATACCAGACAAGACAGCCTCAACATGCTCAGGCTTTGCGCCATTCAAAGACGATCTAACACGCTGTTCAAGCTCTGGAGAGGGGCCATCACAAAAGTACCCAACGGGGTCTTCGACCATCAATGCGGCCTGGATTTTGTCGTTAAGCAACATCCAACGCGGATCCTTGGCTATTACCAAACCACCAAGCCCAATGATCATGGACAGCACCACACCATAAAACCCCGCTGCCCTGAAGGAGAAATGCCGCTCTTGCCTAAGGAATTGCAGCGCCAAGCCTGACAGGATAACCAACGTGCAAAAAATGAGCGCCCCGCGAGACATGGCGATCACAACACTCCCAAGACACAGCACCAAACCGGCGAATGTCAGCATGGCGTGATAGCGGTCACGTTGGAACCAGGCTGTTAAGAATAGTGGCAATAGAAGAGCCACTGACTGGGTAGCGGCTAGCCCCAGGTTTCCATGGTCTGGATCGAACCCATGAAATGGCCAACGAAAAGCTCCATGTCCAGCCCAAACACTCCAGCCAGAGTTCCATTGGGTCTGTAAGGCATCCCAGATCTTAGGCCAGGTCATGACCAGTGGGACAGAGGGACCCAGTAACCCAGACCAACCGAAAAGAATTAGCACCCAATGGACAAACACGGGCACCATGCACGCCAAGCCCAAGGTAAAAACGCTGGGCCCTTGAAAGTTGGTGCGGCTGGCGCATACCAATCCTATGAAGCCCGCCCCGATCGACATCAACCAATCAACCCGAAAGCTATGCCAAGCTACGTCGGGGATTTCCGAGATCAGAGGGAAGGCACAAAGGTAGACCCACCATGCCCAAAGGGGTTGCCATTCAATAACCAAAATTCGACAGGAATCAATGCTTTCATGGCTAAAGGAAACAAAAGCGATAAACACAGCCAGCAAGAGTGCCACCGCCATGAGGAGGTGTCGTAATGCAATGGTCTCCGCTAGGGGAAGCACGGCCAGATAGGCCATGAATATCCATGCCAGCAACTTACCAGCCCATATCGACTGTACAGTTGTCATTGGTTTACAGACGCCAGTTCCATCACGCTTTCGATGGCTGCACAAGTAGCTTCAAGCTCTGCGTGCTTAAGTGTTGGATGAACCAGGAACATCAGACTGGTTTCACCCAACGCGCTGGCAACAGGCAGTCTTTGGGCTGGACGCCCAAAGGAGCCATCAAATGCTTTTTCAAGATAGACCTCAGCGCATGAGCCCTGGTAGCAAGGCACGCCCTTAGCCTCGATGGCATCTATGATCTTGTTCCTAGTCCATCCTGGCTTCAAATATTCAGGGCGCACATACACGTAGAACTTGTAATTTGCGTGTTGAAGATGCTCAGGCGTTTGAGACACTCGTAAACTGGGGTATTTGCTGCAAGCTCTTGCGACTGTCCGAGCATTCTCTTCGCGTAATTGGCTCCATTCGGACATGCGCCCAAGCTGAATACGTCCGATAGCCGCTTGGATTTCCAACATCCGCCAGTTCGTTCCAAAACTCTCATGTAACCACCGAAAGCCAGGCGGATGCTGCCGTTCATAAACAGCCTCATAACTTTTACCGTGGTCTTTGTAACTCCACATGACGCGCCAGAGTAGCTCGTCGTTGGTTGTAACCATGCCACCTTCTCCGCCGGTAGTCATGATCTTATCTTGGCAAAAGCTCCATGCGCCAACATGGCCGATACTGCCAACACTTCGCCCTTTATACCGAGCACCATGCGCTTGAGCACAGTCTTCGATGACCTTGAATCCGTGCTGTTCTGCAAGTTTCATGATCGGGTCCATGTCACAAGGCCAGCCAGCCAGGTGCACACAAATCACCGCCTTGGTTTGCGAGGTGATTACAGCCTCAATAGTTTGCGCTGTCAGATTGCCACTATCTGGATCAATATCTGCGAAAACCGGGGTTGCGCCCGCATTAACCACGCAAGAAACACTGGCAATAAATGTTCGGGGGGTGACAACCACCTCATCTCCAGGCCCAACACCCAAAGCCTTCAGTGCCAAATCTAGAGCCAGTGTGCCATTCGCTAAAGCCACTGCGTGTTGCACACCGACCCAGGAGGCAAATTCTTTTTCAAATTCGCGACATTCTTGACCAGTCCAGTAATTGACCTTGTTAGACAGGAGTACTTGCTGCACAGCCCTCGCCTCCTCATCGGTAAAGCTGGGCCAAGGGGAAAAAGAGGTGTTCAACATGGCTTGGATTGTTCAGAGTTCATGTCTTACGCGCATCAAGGGGCGCGGCCGGATTTCCAGCAACGGTAAGACCATCAGCAACGGACCGCAGCACCACGGCACCCGCACCGATCATGACGCGTTCACCAATCACAATACCTTGCTTCACGGCAGCACCCACCCCCACCCAACTGCCATGCCCTACTTCGACATGACCCGATAGATGCGCGCCTGGACAGATGTGCACGGCATCGCCCAGGCGGCAATCATGATCTATCGTGGCGCCGGTGTTGATGATGCCAGCTTGGCCCATGACAGCGTCGATATTCACAATTGCACCGGCCATCACCACGGTTCCAATACCCAACACCGCATGATTGCTAACCACCGCCCGGGGGTGTACCACGTTGGTCAGTCGTGCGCCTGCAGCCTGCAGGGCCAGGTGCTTTTCCAGCCGTACGGCGCAATCTCCAATGGAGACGATCACGCCCTGGAATTCCTGTAGACGCGCCAGCAGCGAGTTAGTGTCGCCCATGACAGTCCAGGGACCGTTTTGCTGGCGCAGGGGCCAAGCGTCGTCGAAGAATTCGACGGTATCCCAGCCGCCGGCCAGGGCAGCGTCGGCGACCACCTTGCCGTGGCCGCTGGCACCAAGCAGAGCAAGCCGCCTCATGGCTTGTTCCCCTTGAACTTTGGCATCGTCGCCTCGCCCTGTGCACTGATACCTTCACGCACGATGACCTTGCGTACCGTGAGCCAGAGGATGCGCAGATCCAACCAGAGGGATCGGTGATCGACGTACCAGACGTCAAGTTTGAAGCGCTCGTCCCAGCATAGGGCGTTGCGCCCATTTACCTGAGCCCAGCCGGTGATGCCTGGTCTAACCTCGTGTCGACGAGCCTGCTCTGGCGAGTAAAACGATAAGTACTCCATCAGGAGAGGACGTGGTCCCACCAGACTCATATCACCTCGCAGGACATTCCACAGTTCGGGCAACTCGTCCAGGCTGCTGGCACGAAGTAAACGGCCAAAGGCGGTAAGACGCTGGGCATCCGATAACAGTTCTCCGTCGGCGCCTCGCTCGTCGGTCATCGTGCGGAACTTCACCATCATGAAAGGTTGCCCGTGCAGTCCCGGACGGACCTGGCGAAACAGCGCTGGGCTACCAAGCTTGTATCGCACCAAGAACCACAGCAATAGCAAAGGCATCGCCAGCACGAACAGCGCGCTCAACGAGACCAACAGATCGAACAAACGTTTCACCTCGCCACCCTGGTTTCAGTCTGATCAAACAGGATGGCCAAATAGTCCCTTGCTAGCTTCTCGTAGCGGCGATGCGCCAGAATCCATTCTCGTCCACGCCGACCGATGGCTTCGCGCTGTGCTTTGTCCATGGTCGCGTAGTTCTGAACTTCACGACGCAACGCCATGACATCGCCAGCGGGCACATAGGTGCCGCAATCGGCCTCGTTGATCATCGAAGGGTAGCCGGTGTAGGACGCTAATATGGGCTTACCAGCCAACATGTAATCAATCACCTTATTCAGTGACTGACCATATTTCCAGACCGCGGAGACGTGCACGGAAAAATACAACAGATCACAATGTGACAGCACAGACTGCACCATCTTCTTGGGCACGCGTGGCGCGAAAGTAAGGTTGGGTAGATGGGCGTACTTGCGCTGGTAGTTCGCGCGCAAGTCGCCCTCGCCGACGATCAGAAAATGGGCTCTAGGGTCATCCTTCAGGGTCTCGGCGCATTCGAGTAGCGTATCCAGGGCATTGGTGATGCCGATGGTTCCGGCGTGCGCTATGACGAACTTGTCTTGAGGGATGTACTTTTCAACATACTCGTTTGGTAGCACATCCCCAGCGCCTAGCGCCGCCTCATCGACGGCCATGGGAATGCAGTGCGTGGTCTTGGACTCCCCCAGCACCCTAGCTACGTGCTCACCGAGGTTGGGCATGGTACCCACAATAGCGTCCGCGTAGCGATAGCCCAGCTTCTCGATAAAGCCCAAGCCAAGTACCAGCGGATTCCAGCGACTGAAGCCTCCCTCTTCAACGATGGTCAATGGCCAAATGTCGCGGATCTCGAGTATCAGACGGCAGTTGTATCGACGACGTAATATGAATCCGTTAAGGATAGTTAGCAGGGATAAGCTCGACACCACTACCGCGTCGGGCGCAGGTAATTCGTCTTTAGGCAGATTCCAAAGTCGCCACTCGAAGTCCACCCAGCTCAGAATTCGCCGTAGCGACTTGGCTACTGTGTACTTCATAGTCCGCACCCAGTAAAGTTGGATGCCGTCGACTTCCTGGAATAAATAGGGCTCCTTCAGCACGGGCACCTCGGTCAGCTGATTCGAGTCCGAAGTGATGATCACGCTTTGGTAGCCCAAGCGCGCAAACTCTCGCATGATGTGATAGCCACGACCACCCGCACCGACTTTGGCCGGTGGTGTCACATATTTGGAGACATACCAGATACAGGGTTTCACGAGCAGCTCAATACAGTTTCGGAATCGCGTTCACCGTTCTTATGGCGTCATTGAAGTCCACACCAACCGCGTCTAGATACCACTTGATATTGGGATAACGAGGCGTGTTTTCTTCCTCCACCATGTCAAGCGCCTGCGCGCGCGTGAGGTCGCCCTCACGGATCTGGTTGCTGCGGAAGGTGTCGTGCTCAGTGAACCCCGCGACCGTGTAGTAGACGTAATTGTAGAAAGCGGCTGTTCCATCACCGATACGCCAGGTCGTCTTGGTGTCGGGCGCGCGCTCCCAATCGTAGGAGGCCAGCGTATCGTCGATTTGCTTTTCGTCCCAGCGCCAGTAATCGAAGATATGGTAATAGTCTGTCTTCTTCGTGAAACTTCGGTAGTACTCACCAGATAGCGTGTCCCACAAAGAGCTATTGAAATAGCCTGGGCTCTGCAGCATGGCGCCCAATCGCAAGCCCTGGTAGCGCAGCTGCTTTAGGACACCATGCGAATAGACACTCTTCTCCTCGAAATCGGGGGGTACACCTAGGAAACCGGCCTTGAAGTGCGTGACTTCCAGGGGGTTAATTCCCCACAAATTCAGGTTGATGCCTGTCTGCTGCTTGATGGTTTCCACATGCCGGAAAAAGTGCTTGTCGCCAGCCGTTAAGACACTGATCATGCCCAGGTGCGGTGACTTAAGCCAAGCACGCAGGTTCATAGCGATGTAATCACGCTTTTTAGTAATGTCGTCGGCCACGATGATGTTTTCCACCCCCAGCTCGGCACTCATGCGACTGATGTTACGACGGCCCAAATCGGTCACCATGCCC
Source organism: Comamonadaceae bacterium (assembly GCA_947454955.1). Taxonomy (GTDB): domain Bacteria; phylum Pseudomonadota; class Gammaproteobacteria; order Burkholderiales; family Burkholderiaceae_C; genus Hylemonella. The sequence continues at coordinate 35,352 of CANGLW010000018.1, read as the reverse complement.
CAATCGTAGGTGTAGGTTATCGGTTTCATCTGAAGTTCCTTGACGATCAGATGCAAACCGTAGCAACTGTCACGCCCACCAGAGAACGGCACGATGCAGTCCTTGCCCTTGTCCCGACGATAGGACTCGACCAACTTAAATAATTCCTCTTTGGGCCGCGGCTTGTTGCGGGGTTTGTAGTGCCGGCAGTAATTGCAGACGCCCTCGCCATCAAACTTGATGTAAGGCATGGTTGCGGTCAACAAGCAACGTGTGCAGCGGCGAATATCGTGCTTGCGATATTCAAGTAGCTTTTCCTCAGCACCCGACAAAGACAAACTGGGGATGAGGTTGGTACTACGCTCCTTGCGGTCCGAGATCGCAATGGGTTGCGACGACACCGGAATATCCACGAACACCGAATCCAGTACCTGCTCGATTTCTTCGCAGCCAATCAGCGTGAGCGGATAACGCTCAGAAGCAAAGTAAGTGCGTTGTTCTTTCTTTCCCACATAAAGGCTGCCATTGTTCGAGAACAGGCACAGCTTACCCAGCCGCGGAAGCATCAGCGCACAAGCCACCACCCCACGGCAAAGACTCAGAATATGGGCAGGCATGTCTTCCAGCGCGCCTCCCTCCTCCAGGTGCTTAGCTGCAATGCCGGCTATCACCTCAGTGTCGATCTGAAGCGCCGGCGTCTTCCTGATCTGCGGCCAGATCTCCCCGTCGTTGACCACGATGCCGTTGTGAAACACGCAGATGTCGTCGCGCACGACTGGCTGGTTGTCGGCTAGGCCATTGGTGATCAGACGGCTATGCCCCAGCACAAGATGACTGAACTGGGGTCTCACCTCTTTCAGCAGACGTGTGATCGGATAGTCAGCCCGATAGGCGTGGTAACCCTCACCACCGAAGGTAAGCAAGCCGCTGGAATCCCTGCCGCGTTGCTGGGAGTGCTTCACCAGAACATTCAACTCATGCCCGACAATCGGCGAACAAGAGACGACTCCAAAGATTCCGCACATTTGAATTACCCTGCAGATAAATGAATAGGCCGTGATCAGGAAGACAGTAGCTGATCATAAAACTCGTTCAGCTTTGCTTCTTCACGGGCCCAGTTGTAGCGTGACAAAACCGCCTGCCGGCCGTTCTCACCCATTTTCTTCGCCTCGGTCCTGTTGCTCACCAGATAGTCGATGGCCGAGGCAATGGCGCTAGGGTCCATCGGATCCACGCAAAGACCACAGCTATTTTCTTCGACAATTGTCCTCCACAAATCGAAGTCGGATGCTATGACCGGTATGCCTGCGGACATGTATTCGAACATCTTGATCGGCAAGGCGTCCAGGTAGTTGATGATCGGATGCAAGGTCACCACCCCCGCCAAGGATCTTTCCAGCACCTGGCGCACACCTTGGCGGTCCTGAATCCCGAGCGCGCTAACCTTGCCCCATCCGGAATAGGTCATGACCTCGGCTTCTACCTGTGCCTCAGCAAACCCTCCAACCAGATTCAGGCGAACCGGAGTACGCGTCAACTCCATGGCACGCACTAGTTCCTTCACGCCGCGGATCTGCGCAATACTTCCTACATAACAGACCTCTTCGACCTTGTCCTCATATGAAACTGTAGGCTCCAGCTCGCCGATCATCGGAAAATTGTTGATATCGAGCGAGCACGGATTGATCTGGGCAAACTTTTCGCGGATATGAGGTGTCGCTGTTACGATTCCGTCGAAACGTGAACAGGCAAAACGCTCAAAACTTGCAAAGCCCCAGGACAAAACGCGCCGCACCGCCGGATGGAGATAGTGCTTGCCCATCAGTTGCTTTGGCACGTCTTCGTGGGCATCGAACACCACCTTCTTACCTCGACTTTTAAGCCTGAGTCCGACTGGTAACAACTCGGGGTCATGCAGATGGTAGACGTCGGCATCCAGTTCGACCGCCTTGCGGTAGACCCTTTGCGTCGTCTTGAACATTCGGTCAAGCCGTCCGCGGGAGCGGCCAACATCGACGATCGCAACACCTTCGCGCGTCTCGTCACGCTGTCCGTCAGCCACCACCAGCGTGATTTCGTAGCCATGCCTGGCTAGGCTACGACATTCCTTCAGGAAGACCCGAATGTCATCACGCGGATGCACAGAGGTCAAATGAGCCACCCTAGAGTGAGCAGGGGCCGACAAATCAACCTTTACCTTCAGCGTTGTCATAAAAGCGTTCATTTCATCCTTGATTGTCGGGAGTCAATTTTTCAGAATCCCAGCGAGCCTGGTTCGCATCCCGTCCAGCGGGACACCGCTTTTACGGACTATTAGATAGAGGGTCAGGAGCGTGAGCGGGACCTTAATCAGCAAGCTCGCCCCCCAGGCGTACACAGAACCGTAGATCCCGCCCATGCCCACCAGCATGATGGCGATCAGTTTAGTTATCACGGGCCAGTCGTGCGGCACCGGATAAAAGCGTTGGCTTGCGTTCATGTAAACAACAAAACCTGCACCGAAAGCCAGCAAGGCCGATAAGGCCGCCCCCAGAATGCCGAGTACCGGGATCAGGAGGTAATTCAGCGCCAGATTCAGCGCGGCGACGGTAATATTGATTGCCGAGATACAACCCGTCTTCCTACTAAGCTCCAGCCCTGGCGCAAAGATGTACATATTCGCTAGGAGCACGCTGAAGATCAGCAGCGGCACCACGTTGGCGGCTCCATAGAACGCCTCAGAAGAGACCAACCCGACGATCTCGCGCGCAAACACCGAGAGACACAACGTCATACCAAGGGCAGCAGTACAGAAGACTTGGAAAATCTTCGCTATGTCTCTCGGTGTCGAGTCTCGCGCATGGTGGGCATAGATCAGGGGCGTCAGGGCGCTGCGAAAACCGATCAAGGCAAGGGTGACAAGCAGCGAGATTTTCTGTCCCACCGCGTATATACCCACGTCCGACAAGCTCATGAGCTCCTTCAGAGCAATCCGGTCGAAATACAGAGCAACGACGACCGCCAGACTCGACGGGATCAGCGGCGTGGAATACGCCAGCATCCGGCGCAGGCTCGCCCAGTCAAAGGAAAAGCCAAAACTTGAACGAGTCAAGTAAAGGCTGGGCAGTATAGCCAGCAACCCCCCGGCCACTTGGGCCAGCAGCGCCCCCCGAATGCCCCATTGCAGCCAGACCACCAACACTACAGTGCAGGTTACGGTCAGCAGTGCCGACAGCAGCGAAAGCAGCGCGCTGGTGGCGGCCCGTAACTCCCAGCGCAACTGGCCGTGCAGGATATTGAGCACTCCCGCCACCCAATGGGACCAGCCTGCCAATTCAACTAGACCGGCCTTTCCTGGCGCGGCCAGAAGTAGGGCGGCCAGCTGGGTGCTGAAGGTCGAGACCAGCACAAGCATCGCGGTATAGGCGCCGAGTACAAACCACATGCATGTGGACGCATACCCTCGCCTCTTATTTTCATCTTCGAGACAATCAGGGATGTAGCGTGCCAACCCCTGCATGATTTCCAGCGTGATGACGATAGATGCAATCGTCCCCAAGGCCACGAAGTAGTCAAGCAGACCGAACTCCTCTGGACTAAGGAGACGCGTGTAGACCGGTAAAAGAATGAAAGAAATGCCACGAGTCAAAACTGTCGACAACGTGTAAAGGATGGAATCACGAAAAAGGCTCTTGAGCATATAGCTAGCCGCTAGAAGTATCTAGCAACGCCCTCAAGCGAACTGAGTTTTTCTGATAGCTGCAATACTCAATAGCCCAACCGAAGCCTGTATCCGCATATTGCCGAATCAATGCCGGGTTATCGAACATCAACTTGAGGTTGTCATAAATATTCCAATACTCCGTCACCATCCAGGCCGAATTCGCACCCTCTGGCAAAGTGGGTTCTAAGCGACTATCCGCCGCAGTGAGTAACGCGCAATGCGAGGCCATCGCTTCAACACCAAACTGCCCAGGAACCAAACCATAAAACTCATTCAGCACGATGTGGGCCTCTGCCAGCGCGTTCAACATGGTCTGGTTGCTGACACCAATCAGTTCTCGGTACTCGAAGTCATACCCTTCAACTCGCAGCTTCTTGACTGCTGCCCTGACCAACGGAGTACCCTTGATCAAAGGTGACGAAGGGCCATGCACCACCCTCACCTTCCGCATGTCAGAAAACTTCCCTTCGTTCCAGCGAAAACTATCGTCTGGGTAAAAATACATGAACGGGTGCACGCTCCTTTGCAGATAGGATATTTGGTCAACAGGCGCATTGAAGATGTGATCGGCATGCGCGTCTGCACTCTCCGCCAGCTTCCTCCGGAAGTCCTCCAGATAGTCAGAATCAAAGCCTGGAATTGCGATGGTCTGGTAGGTGCTGATCAGATCGCGCTCAAGCGTTAGAGACAGCCGACTCATGAGTTTCAGCGAACGAATCTCGCTACCGCAAAAGAAGCAAACGATCCTCAAACCACGCGCTTTCAGAAAACGAAATTCTCGCTCGCGTCCGTCAAACTCCGGTAACAGATAGCCCGATCCAGCCACATAAAAAAAACCTTTGACACTATGGCAAAGGTAGCCCAGGAGGATAGGGGAATAAACAATCCGAACCAAGTAGCGCAAATACCGCCAACTTATGCGCGCCGGCAGCGCATGGTCATATCGGTAGGCATAGAAGCGACTCTGGGACATGCTAACTGAGACCGTATCACCCAGCGCTCTAGAGATATTGTGAACGTTAGCGGCCACCTCATCCAGGCCGACAGCCCAGTCCTTGCGTGGCGCAGAATTCATCTTCAACAGGTGACAGATAGCATAGGACAACCATAGCAATGTCATCTGCGTGGCATGGACGACCGCAACCACCGCTCTACGCGCGAAGGGTTTCACCCGGGACCTCTCTGGCCTGTCAGCTCTTGGCTGTGTATTTCATGTAGAAACTCTTCGGGATAAGGTCCATCTTGTACATGACCCAGAAGAACGGCCGCATCCTTTCGAATGTCTTCTTATACGTGACGTATTCCTTGAACGTCTTCTTTGGCATGGTCATCAGACACTCAAATCCCTCATCCGAGAAACCGAGGCGCTTCTTCACGAAATCGACCAAGCCGGCCTCGATATGGGGTGGCTCGTTCATAAGACGCAGGGCCTCTTCGCGCGTCATCCAGCCGTTGCGACAATAGGCCGAATAGCCCGCAATGCGGAAATCAATATTCCAGCGTGTAGGCAAAAAATAGCTATGATAAAAAGCCGTGAACCGGTTCTCTAGGTGGTGTCCGCCATACCACTGCCAGCCGTATTTTTCAGTCAGCAGCTTCTTGGCGGCCTCCTTGTCATAGTCCATGTAGTACAGGGGGCGAATCTTCTTGATGCCGCCAAACAGCATCCACTTAAGCTGGTCCCGCATCCAGAGATTCGGGAATGACTTCATCGGCACGTGCCCGAACTGCCGGTGCACCGATTCGATGTATTTACCGTCCATGTAAATCCAGCCAAGTGGCGCCACACCCTCCGTGCGAAAAGAATGCCCCTCGATCATGTACTTGATGCCAAACTTCTCGGCGGCCTTGTACAGGGTTGTCGCCAGACCTATGTCCGTAGGCGTCTCCAAGTCCTTGACCCCAGCCTTAAAGAACGAACGATAGATATCATCGTACTCTTTGTTATCGACCACGATCGTGAACAGATCGACCCCAAGCTTGTCCAAGACGTTGTGGATATTCTCCGTCGCGATCGTCGAATTCCAAGTGTTGTCGAAATGCGCCGCCAACAAGCGCAGGCCGTAGACCTCTTTCATCTGATGGACCAGGTACGAGGAATCGCAGCCGCCACTTACGCCAATGACAGCATCGTACTTTTTGCCACGGCCGGCCGCCTTCATCTCAGCGACCAATTTCTGCATCCTAGCCTCACCCTCCCGACCTGTGGAGTATTCGGCCTCCAGTGCATCGATCTGGCGGCAATAATTGCAAACCCCCTCACTATCGAAGCTTATGTTGGGGACCGATTCGTCGTAGATGCACCTTGTGCAGATGTGCGTGTTCATTTAGTCCTGTACAAAAATTGCGTCCTGGTCTTTTCTCGAAGGAAACTTGATCAGCACACCCAGATCCTTGCCCTGGAATACGGCCATACTACCGATCGCCACAGCCGATGCGCCGGACTGTTTCGCGGCAGCCTTGATGTCCTCCAGAGATCCGGCGCCACCGGTGGCAATCACCGGGACACTGACCGCCAGGCTAACTGCCTCCAACAGCTTAAGGTCGAAGCCGGACCAGGTTCCGTCACGATCGATCGAATACAGCAACACTTCACCCGCCCCTTGCTCCTCGAAGGCGCGGGCCGCCTCAGACGGTGATATCTTCGTGTCGTGGCGCCCGTTGCGCGTACGCACCGTTGGACGTCCGAGCAGGCCTTTCTTGACATCGAGCGTCACAACCACAGCCTGCGCACCGAATTCACTCGAGGCCTGGCGCACCAGGTTCGGCACCTCGAACGCCGCTGAGCCTAGAGAGATCTTTTCAACGCCCATAGCATACAACCGCCTCATGTCCTGCAGGTTGCGAACGCCGCCACCGTAGCAAATAGGCATGAAGCATTCGCTGACGACTTTCTCCAAGGTCTCGAAGTCAATCCCTCGGTCCTGTGTCGTCGCGTGGATGTCGAGAAGAATCAGTTCATCAACCTCCTTTTGGTTGAAGATCCGCACAGCGTTGACCGGATCACCGACGTAAGACCCCTCCTTGAAGCGGATGGTTTTGACCAAGGCGCCATTGCTCATAAGCAGGCATGGCATCAGTCGTGTGGCCAGCATATCAGAGCCCGACAAAGTTCCGGATCAGCTGCATGCCGTAGCGATGGCTTTTCTCGGGATGGAACTGGACACCCATCACATTACCCCGCTGAACGCCGGAAGTGAATTCATGCCCATAAACAGACCTGAACAGCACATCTTCGTCACGCTCGCTGTCGAAATAGAAGGAATGTACGAAGTAGAAACGCGCTCCATTCTCTAGGCCCTGTCCGAGCGGATGAGCACGAACAGGTGTCATGAGGTTCCAACCCATATGCGGAATCTTAAGGTGCGACGTTTCCCCTTCAAAGCGGAAACGGCGAACGCGTCCAGGGATAAGACCCAGTCCGGCCATTTCACCTTCCTCACTCGCGTCCGCTAGCAACTGCATGCCTAGGCAGATGCCCAGAAAAGGGACGCTATCCTTTGCGCGCTGCTTCAAGGGTTCAACTAGATTCAGCGCGTTCAGGCGTGTCATTGCATTGTCGAAGCTGCCCACGCCGGGCAAGAGAATCTTATCGGCCGAGAGGACGCCTGCCGCGTCGCGCGCAACCGTCGCCAAACCGCCTACGTGCTTGATCATGTTAAGCACAGACCCGATGTTGCCGGCACCGTAGTCGACGATTGTGATCATGGTGTTAGCTGGTGCATCAATTAAAGCGGACTTTTAGGGATCTGATGGCGACAGCGGAAGCTTCAGGCGCTTCGCCTTCGAGCTCCGCCCTCAAGATACGCAAGGCGCCCATGCCGCAAGCAACGGTGACCCCATCGGTGGCGACATCGACCACAGCGCCTGGAACGCCGTAAAACTGTCTCGACTCAATCTGGGACTTCCAGAATCGGACCACCCGTCCGTCAGCGAGCAGGGAAAAGGCGCCGGGATAGGGTCGAGCCTGGGCCCGGATGAAGTTGTGGACGGTCTCTTTGGGTGCCCGCCAATCTATGCGTCCATCTTCAGGCGTCCGCATCCCGCAGTAACTAGAGCCAACTTGCTCCTGAGGCCGGAGGGTAACCTTATTAGCCTGCCATAAGGGTATGAAGTCATCGAGCATGGAGGCAACTAGCTGGTTGGCCTTGCCGATCGCATCCGCGATGTCTTCATGCGATTCCAACTCAAAATGTCGCTGGTCGATCAACTCCCCATCATCCATGCCTTCGGAAAGAACAAAAAAACTGACTCCAAGTAGGCGTTCCCCGTTAATGATCTGCCAGACCATCGGCGCATTGCCGCGGTAACGCGGCAATGGAGAATAGTGAAAACCAAGAAAAATGGTGTTTGGAAAATTCGCAACAGGTATCATACGATACCAGCCGTGTACCAGTACGGTATCAGGCTTGTACCGACGGATCAGGTCAGCAGTTGCATTACTGCTCTTGACCAATTGCAGCGGTAGGTCGTATTGTCGAGCCAGCAACTTGAAATTCTCATATTCCGTGCGCGAATCAGCCCTGTCGTCGGGACACAGCACGGCTTGGACCCAGCCATGAGGCAGACGTTCCAGCAGACGACGCAGCGCCATTAGCCCCGCCTCCTTGCTTCCCAGAAATAGGGCTCGCCTAGAGTTCATCACGAAATAATGCTATCCTGAATCGCCTGACATACCATCTGCACATCAACGCCTCCGTAGCAGGGCAGAGTGATAGTGTTCGCCTCGAGCCATCGCGAGTTCGGGTTGTTCACGGCGTACTTGGAGGCGTAGTAGGTGGTGGAGCTTAGCGAATAAGTACCGATGGTGGACTCGACACCTCTGACCTTAAGCCCGGCAATCAGGCCGTCACGACTGCACCCCGAGGGAACGGAAAACACCAGGGACTGCACATTGAAGCGGACATCGGGACGTGCCTGCTGGGCAGCGAAGCCCATAGGCTCCAGCACCGCCTTGTATGCACCGCGCACATGATTACGCTCGACAAGGATTTCTTCAATTTTCGCCAGCTGTTTGCACCCCATTACAGCCTGAAGTTCGGGCAACCGAAAATTGTAGCCGTAATCCACGAAATCGAGCGCCACTCCCTTCATGCCGCGGGAACCGTGCGAGAGCTTCACGTCCAGCCATTGTGACCAATCCTCCCGGTTAGTGGTGATTGCACCACCTTCACCGGTACTAATAAGCTTACGCGGATGAAAGCTGAAGCAAGTCAGGTCTGCGATCGAGCCGCAATGCTGGCCGTTCTCGCTGCTGCCAATGGCACACGCGGCATCTTCGATGAGTGGAATACCCTTGCTGCGGCAGAGCTCGGCGATCTCGTGCAGGCCGGTGGGGTTGCCCAAGGCGTCCACGAAGATGACTGCCTTGGTACGCGGCGTGATCAGCTTCTCCAGCGTCTCGGGCAGGACATTGTAGGTCTCCAGCGAGACGTCGGCGAACACCGGTTTGGCACCAACGTCTTCCACCACGTTTGCAGTGGCAGGAAAGGAAAAGTCTGAAACCACCACCTCATCGCCCGGGCCGATGTTCAGCAGCTTGAGACAGACCCACAATGCGGTGGTCGCCGAGGTGGCCATGTGCACGTGGCGCGCTCCGGTGAATGCGGCGAGTTCCGTGCGGAATGCCTCCACATGCTGGCCGCGCGTGAACATGCCGCTGTCGAACACCCCGCGGAAGTCGGCCTCGACTTCCTCGAAGGTAATGTAGGGCTTCATCAGGCGAACGGCGGTCATGGGGCGGGCCTCAGGCGTTGCGCGTACCAGTCCAGCGTCTCGCACAGGCCGGTGTCAAAGTCGGTGAGCGAATAGTCTATCAGCGAGTGGAGCTTCTGGTTGCTGGCGTAGTGGCAGAGCACATCGGCTGCGCGAGCCGGCTTGCGAAAGATCTCGCCCTGATAACCGAGGATGGCGGCGATGCGTTTGACCAAATCACCGATGGTGACCTGGTTGTCTGTCGAGATGTTCACCGATTCGCCCGCAGGCAGCACGCGGAACAGCTTGACCACGGCATCCACGGTGTCGCGCACATGGATGAAGTCTCGACTCTGTTGGCCATCCCCGTGGATTTCGGGCATGCCGTTATTTAAGATACGCCAAGCAGTGATAGGAATCACACCCGCCAACAAGCCCTTATGGTTCTGGCGCGGACCGTAGTTATTGAAGGGCCGAACGATGAAGCCATCCAAGCCGAACATGTGCACATAACTCTCTACCGCCAGATCGGCAGCAGCCTTTCCGGCTGCATATGTTGTAGTCGGGTTGCGAGGGTGCTTCTCGTCCATGGGCTCGTAAACCGCGGAGCCATAGACCTCCGAAGTGGAGAAATGGCATAGTGACTTGAAGGCGCCGCGACGCTGGAGCTCCAACAGATTCAAGGCGACAGTGACATTAGTGCCGAAAGCATTGGCTGGGTTCAGGAAGGAATAGTTGAGAGCCTTGGTGGCACAGTTGAAGACGATATCGATCGTATGCCGGTTGAAGATGTAGTCCAGGCTGGAGGCAAATTCGGCATCATCTTTGTAGAAGCTCAGCTTGCCCGTAGTCTGCGCTACCAACAGGTTCTCCTCCGACCCCAGGAACATGTTGTCGATGACCGCCACATGGGCGGCGCCTTCGGCGAGCAGGCGATCCACCAAGTGGCTGCCGATGAAACCGGCCCCGCCCGTTACTAGCACGTTCTTGCCACTGAGCTCGCGTAGCTTGGTCATACCGAAACTGCCTTCTGGATCTCGTCGCTGATCTGCATGGCTGCCAGGCCGTCCAGCACACCGGGGATTTCGGCAATAGTCTTTCCGCGACAACTCGCGACGAAGGCCTGCAGCTCAGAGAGCAGCGCCTCTTGGGGGCGGACCTCAATCGCTTCTTGCACCGCAGAAATGGTGTAAGGCTGGCCTTCGGCCTGGCGGATCTCGGACTGCCGGCTAATGATAATTTCTTTTCTCAGCAGCTCGCAGTCCACAAACATGTCAACGCAGGTCGCCTCGATCAGCCGCATCTTCTTCTCGGTGATACGACTGGCCTGGATGCGGGAAAAGCGGCCATTCTCGTGTGTAATTAGTGCAGAAGCAAAATCGATCATCTTGCCGTGCGCGAAGCCATGCGCGGCCACCGAGCGCGCCGGACCGTTGAGGTAGAGCGCAAGATCGATGTCATGGATCATCAGGTCGGTCACGACGTCGACATCGGTGATGCGGGCGCTGAGCTTGTTAGTGCGGGTGAAGTCGATGCTGATAACACGATCGGACTTATCGAGCACCTGCTTGAGGCTCTGAACTGCAGGGTTGAAGCGTTCGATGAATCCCACCTGCAAGTTTAGGCCCCTCTCGGTGACGAATCTAGTCACCCGGCTCGCTTCTTCTAGGGTATCAGCCAGGGGCTTCTCAACAAATATGTTGCGCACCTTGCCGGCAACCAATCGGATGTAATCCGCGTGCGTAATCGTCGGCGTACAAATCACCACTGCCTGTGCAGTTTCAAGCACAGAATCGAGTTGACTTACACCGGGCACACCGTACGAAAGACCTAGCCGGGCGGCTAGCACCGCATCAGTATCGGCAACAAAAGCCAACTCTACGCCCTTGAGCATGGACAGGATACGCAGGTGGTTCTGCCCCATGCGGCCCAGGCCGATGAGGCCTACACGTACCGGTTCATCATTCATTTCTGTTTAATCCGCAACGCGGTTTCCCATCTTGTCGATCTTGCTGGCTGGCCGGGCAGGGTTACCCATCACGAGGGTGTAAGGCGGCACATCCCGAGTCACCACGCTGCCAGCCGCGACCATAGCGTACTCTCCGACAGTAACGCCGCAGACAATGGTCGAATTCGCGCCGATACTGGCCCCGTTTTCTATCCTAGTCGGGGTGATTTTCCATTCCGGATTAAATGCGCGGGGAACGCGATCATTGGTAAAGGCAACATTCGGTCCGACGAAGACGTCGTCGCCGATGCTCACGCCGTGGTAGACAGAAACACTGTTCTGAATCTTACAGCGGTTACCGATAGACACGCCGTGATCGACATAGACATCCTTGGACAATATGCAGTTTTCCCCGATGGAAGCGCGCTCCCGGATCTGGACGTTTATCCAAACCTTGGTTCCCTCGCCGATCTGCGATTTGGCGGCCACATTAGCCGTCGGGTGGATAAATACGTTGCTCGTCATCATGATCTCCTAGTTCGACAATGCGCCGCGCACCACATCGACTACGCGGTCGAGTTCTTCGTGAGTCATGTAGGGGAACAGCGGTAGGTTCAGAACGGATGCACACAACACCTCGCCATCGCGTCCACCGAAATGCCCCTTGTTATAAACGCGCGCACCTTCCTGAGAAGACATCACGCCTGGGTAGATGTTCCCGAAGCCGATGCCGGCGTCTTTTAGGGCGGTTTCCAGTGCCTTCTTCTTGCCTTGATCCCGAACGAGGCAGACATTGCAATAACCGTTCTCAGCATAGTCAGCGGACGGCGATAAAACCTCCAGGCCGAGCGTGGGAAGGACCTTCTGGTAGAAATGCGCCGCCTCGCGACGCGAAGCGATGCGCTGATCGATGTGGTTAATCGACAGATTAAGAAATGCGGCCTGCAAGGCATCCAGCCGGGAGTTCCAGCCGACATCGCCATACCCATAATGCGTGGTACGACCGTGGTTAGCTAGTCGGCGAACCTTGTCTGCTAGACCAACATCATCGGTGAACACGGCCCCTCCATCGCCAGCCCCGCCCAGAACCTTGGCAGGATAGAAAGAGGTCGTCGAGATAAGGGCTCCCTTGTAGATCGATTGCTCCTGGTAGGTGGCGCCAAAGCATTGCGCACCATCCTCTAGCAGGGGAATACCATGCTTACGGCAGAGTTCCCGGATCTCAGCAAGCTGCTGGCTGCCCCAGCCATATAGGTGCGCGACGATAGCAGCCTTGGGTTTAGCCTGCGATAGCGCCTGCTCAAGGGCAGCGTAGGACACGCCACCGTCTTCCAGGCTGGCATCCAACGTGACCGGATCTGCCCCGACATTGACAACAGCCTCGTAGGTAGCCCAAAACGTCACGTTGGGCACCAGGACCACATCACCCCGGCCGACGCCCAGCGCACGCAGGGCCAGTTGCAAGGCGTCTGTTCCGTTAGCACAGGTCACTGCATGCTGGACCGACACCACGGTCTGGAGACGGCGCTCCAGCTCGGCGATCTCGTTGCCCCCTATGAACTGAGCATTGGAGGTCATGGCAGCGAATTTCTCCATCAGGGCCTGTTGAAAGCCAGGCTCGAAACGCTTCAGATCGATAAACGGAACGCCGTTTGTCATGTTGATTCATCCACTCAAAAAATTACAATTCAGTACTTAAGCTGTCACATTGGTGGGACTGGCATGCAAGGTTTGCACCACGCTGTCCTGGTCAGCTTCGGACATGCAAGGACTCATAGGCAGACTGATGACCTTACCGGCGACCTCGTCGCCCACGGGTAGGCTAGCAGTGGTATCCATTACGGCTGGCTGCTTGTTCAGAGGTATCGGGTAATGCACCGCCGTGGGCACGCCCGCTTCGCTCATTTTTTTCTGGACGGCATCACGAGAAAGTACCCGGACAGTGTATTGCGCCCATGCACTCATGTTGTGAGGCTCGACGTAAGGCGTGGTAGTAATACCGGCCTCATTCAGCAGCCTGGTGTACCGCGCAGCGACTTCCTGACGCTGCGCCATTTCATCGTCCAGGATAGCCAGCTTGGGCAACAAGATGGCCGCCTGGATGGTGTCTAGCCTGCTATTCACACCAACACGAACATGGTGGTAACGCCGGTCCTGGCCGTGGCGCGCGATCTGACGGATGACCTTGGCCAGCTCTTCGTCGCTGGTGAAAACCGCACCACCATCACCGTAGCAGCCCAGCGGCTTGCTGGGGAAGAAACTGGTGCAGGCGATGGTCGAGAGGTTACAACTCTTGCGACCTTTGTAGCTCGCGCCAAAACTCTGCGCAGCATCTTCGATGACCGGGATGCCCTGGCGCGCTGCGATGGCGTTGATGGCGTCAAAGTCGGCGCACTGACCGTACAAGCTGACCGGGATGATGGCGCGAGTAGCGGGCGTGATAGCAGCCTCGAGCAGTTTGGGGTCGAGGTTATAGGTGCGCGCGTCTACATCCACATAGACCGGCTTAGCGCGAAGCAGGGCAACGGTTTCCGCCGTCGCGATGTAAGTAAAACCTGGAGTGATAACTTCGTCACCCGGCCCCACCCCCAGCGCCATGAGCGCAATCTGAAGAGCGTCCGTGCCATTGGCCACCGAAATGCAATACTTTGCGCCAGTGTAGGCGGCCAGCTTTTCTTCTAGCTCAGCCACTTCGGGCCCAAGGATGTACTGGCCATGGTCCAGCACACGCTGAATACCGGCATCAATATCAGCTTTCAGCCTCTGGTATTGACTCTTAAGATCAATAAATTCCATTTTCAGGCGTTCATCTTTTGCAGTTGTCCGTTATGCAGCACATATCGAGATTGCGTGTGAGCACAGATAGCTTGGGCTTCTCCTGTGATGGGTAATGCAAGCTGTTCACCGTACTCACTCATCCATCCAATTTGCTTAGCAGGTACACCCACCATCAATGCATAGGCAGGCACATCCTTATTCACCACTGCCCCGGCTCCAACAAAGGCATATTCACCAATCGTGACCCCACAAACAACCGTGCAATTGGCGCCTAAAGTCGCACCTTTTTTGATCAAGGTATTGCGGTACTCACTTTTGCGCTCAATGAGCGAGCGAGGGTTGTAAACGTTGGTGAACACCATGCTTGGGCCACAAAACACGCCATCCTCAAGATTCACATTGTCGTAAACAGACACATTGTTTTGAATTTTGCAGTTGTCTCCAATGACAACTTTGTTCCCCACAAAAACGTTTTGGCCAAGCGACACGTTTTTGCCGATCCGGGCCCCAGAACACACATGAACAAAATGCCAGACACGAGAACCGTCACCGATGAGCGCTCCATCATCGACGATGGCAGAAGGATGCACGGTGATACTCAAACCAATTGCCCCACAAAAGGATGCACATCACCGCCTTGCCCCTGCACAACCGCCGCGGCGCGGATCACGTCCACAGTTTCAATGCAATGTCTGGCGTCCGCCAAGCCGTACCCACGTCCAGCCAAGATTTCTTGGTAACTCACGGTGTGAAGGTCTGTAAATCCCTCGCTGAATTCAAGCTGCTGACCGCTGATATCGATATTGCGGTAAGTAGACTTATTGCCTTTCACGCCTTCGGGGAGGTCGTTGGCATCGATTGACAAGAACCAACGCACTCGCGCGCGCTCGTACTCGAGATAGCCGGCAGCCTTGGCTTGGGCACTGTAATGCACCACGTTTCTCTGAAGCTTGCCGAATACGAAGTGCAACATGTCGTAGAAATGCACCCCAATATTGGTAGCGACACCAAAAGACTTACGTTGATCGCCCTTCCAGCTTTCCATGTACCACTTGCCTCGGCTGGTGATGTAGGTAAGTTCAACATCGAACTTCTTGTCAGAAGGCGCTTCAGCCACTTTTTTTCGTAAATTTAAAATGGCCTCGTGATGACGTAACTGCAAGATATTGAAAATGCGCTTTCCCGTTTCACGCTCTAGTAAAGCCAACTCATCCATTAAAGCTGGTGTGGGTACAAGCGGCTTCTCACATATGACATCACAACCCAAACGTAAACCAGCTGCGATGTGAGGGTGGTGCAAATAATTGGGGCTGCAAATAGCGACATAGTCGAGCTTATTTTTTTCGATTCGCTTTAGACAGTGAGCAAATTCCTGAAAGCGTTCAAATTCAGTAAAGAACTCACTCTCAGGCGAAATGCTATCAATGATGCCGACCGAATCATTGATGTCATAGGCCACAGACAACCGGTTGCCTGTGTCCTTGATAGCGCGCATGTGGCGCGGGGCGATATAACCAGCCGCACCAATCAAAGCAAAGTTTTTCATTTCGGTTAAAGCCTAAAGACAGTAAAACCCGCTTGCGTCAGGTCAAAGCGATCATACAAACTCTTCAGGTCTCCAATAACGGGGCGATGGCTTGACCGGCAAACAGAAAAGAGATCAGACGTCGTAAGTTGGCGGTATTGCGCATGACCGACAGCAACAATCAAGCTGTCAACAGGGTGCTGCGGATCAATGCACCCAAGCTCTATGCCGTACTCTTGCTTGACTTCTTCAGGGTTTGCCCACGGGTCTACAACGACCGCTTTAGCCCCCCAAGCTTGAATTTCACGAACCAGATCGGCCACTTTGCTGTTACGTATATCCGGACAGTTTTCTTTGAAAGTCATGCCCATGATGCCAACCGTGCTCCGGGCAACATCAATGCCGTTTTGCAACATGCGCTTGATGACGTTGCGAGCCGCGTAACGCGCCATGTTGTCATTGATTCGTCGACCAGCCAAAAGAACTTGTGGGTGATACCCCAACTCTTCCGCCTTGTGGGTCAAATAGTACGGGTCAACTCCGATGCAATGACCACCGACCATGCCCGGGCGAAACGGCAAGAAATTCCACTTGCTACCTGCGGCCTCTAGCACTTCGACTGTATCGATGCCCAAGCGCTCAAAAATGACAGAAAGCTCGTTGACAAACGCAATATTAAGATCGCGCTGGCTGTTTTCAATCACCTTCGCCGCTTCCGCAACCTTCAAGCTGCTAGCTTTCCATGTTCCCGCTTTAATGACAGTGCCATACAAATCATCCACCGCTGTTGCAACCTCTTCCGTACTACCGCTGGTGATTTTTTTGATGGTTGTCAACGTGTTAATTTTGTCTCCCGGATTGATACGCTCCGGGCTGTAACCACAAAAAAAACCTTCGTTAAACTTGAGCCCAGAAAATTTTTCCAAAATCGGTACGCATATTTCTTCTGTGCAACCGGGATATACCGTTGACTCATAGATCACGATGGCGCCAGGGGCCAATGCCCTGCCAACCGTCTCACTCGCCTTGACGATTGGCGTTAAGTCGGGGCGATTTGCAGCGTCAATCGGCGTTGGCACTGTAACAATGAATACACCGCAAGTCTTTAGCCCTTCCAAATCGCTGTCAAACTCCAGCAGCGTAGCCGCTTGCAAAGCTTCCGAGCTAACCTCAAGTGTGTTGTCTACCCCTGTGCGTAATTCACGAATTCGCGAATGGTTGATATCGAAACCCAGCACTGGACGAACTTTCCCAAACTCGACCGCTAAAGGCAAACCAACATAACCAAGTCCAATGATGGCGATTTTCTTTTTACTGATATCCACCTGTTAGAACTCCTGATTTGAGCAAGCTGTTTCGGCCAAGAAAAAATTGCTTGATGCTTTAGGCAAGCTACCGCAAGCCAGCAAGTAGGCTAAAAGAGCTAATTCTGACATGGAGACAGCTTTTTCAGTGGTATGCCGCCCAAAAAAAAGCCCAGCACTTGGCTGGGCTTGGTAGATGGTGGCCTGGGACAGAATCGAACTGCCGACACAAGGATTTTCAATCCTCTGCTCTACCGACTGAGCTACCGGGCCAAGACAAATATTCTAGCACCAAGTTAGCGGGCTTTGACCCGCTCGCGCTCTTTTTGGTAGTTGTCGTAATCCGGCAGGGTGGTCACCGGGGGTGCTTGTCCGGCTGACTCAGCGCGGGCTCTGTCTCTGGTGCCTTCGTACACGGATTGCGGGCTGATCCATGTGCAAGCCTGCAGAACCAGCAGCGCACAGGCCGACACAAACACCACCAACCACCTCACGGCAAAGCTCATTCACACACGCTTGGTGCGGCCCAAGCTCACACCGAGCTGTTTGAGTTTGCGGTAGAGGTGGGTGCGCTCCAGGCCGGTTTTGTCGGCCACGCGGGTCATCGAGCCGTTCTCGCAGGCCAGGTGAAATTCGAAATAGGCCTTCTCAAACTCATCGCGCGCTTCGCGCAAGGGCTTGTCCAGGGTGAAGGTCTGGCTGGCTTGCGGGCCTTGTTCCACCACAGCCACGATGGGCTCGGTGCGGGGTGCTGCCAAGGGTGCGCCTGCGGCGGCCTCCACCAACTGGGCGCGGGCAACAGCTGCGTGGTGCAGTTGATTTTTGGTCAGGCCCTGCTCCACCGCTTTGAGCAGCTTTTGCATGGTGATGGGCTTTTCAAGAAAAGCCAGCGCGCCAATACGGGTGGCTTCCACCGCAGTGTCGATGGTGGCGTGCCCGCTCATCATGATCACCGGCATGGTCAAGGCACCAGAGGCGGACCACTCTTTGAGCAGGGTCACACCATCGGTGTCGGGCATCCAGATGTCGAGCAACACCAAGTCGGGGCGCTCACGCTGACGCGCCAGCCGCGCTTGCGCTGCGTTCTCTGCCACTTCGACCTGGTGTCCTTCATCGTTGAGAATTTCTCTCAGCAAATCGCGGATGCCCAGCTCGTCATCGACCACCAGTATGTTTGCCATGATGCCTGTTATGTCTCCTCAAACGGCCGCTGTCTGTGCAGCTGCCGCCATGGCGAATGATAACGATACTTGGGCGCCCACCAACTGCTCGTTTTCCAGACGGTTGCGGATCTCGATGCGGGCGCTGTGTTCATCGGCAATTTTCTTCACCACCGCCAGGCCCAAACCTGTGCCTTTGCTCTTGGTGGTGACATAGGGTTCGAATGCACGTTTGAGGATGTTGTCGGGGAACCCCGTGCCGTGGTCGCTGATGCGCAAGCGCACTTTGCGGCTGGTGCTCATCCACTGGGTGCTGACGGTCACCGGGTGTTGCGCGGGTGCGATGGGGTTCTGGTCGGTGGCATCTTGCGCGTTTTGAATCAGGTTGTGGATGACTTGGCGCAACTGCTGCGCATCGCCCAAAATCAAGGGGCATGTCATGTCGAGCTTGACCTCGATCGGCGAGTTCGCGCCCTCGGTGTCGTAGAGGTGCAGCACCTCGGTCACGAGGTCGTTGAGGTCCAGAGGTTGGAGTTCCGCACTGGGCAAGCGTGCGTAATCACGAAACTCATTGACCAGCCGCTTCATCGCGTCCACCTGGTCCACAATGGTTTTGACGGATTTCTCGAGCACCGCCGATTCAGGCGCTTGCAACTTGCCCTCGAGTTTCATTTGCAAACGCTCGGCCGACAACTGGATGGGCGTGAGCGGGTTTTTGATTTCATGCGCCAAGCGCCGTGCCACTTCGCCCCAAGCCTGGGCGCGTTGTGCCGACACGATCTCAGAAATATCATCAAAGACCAAGAGCCTTCTACCCCTTGGCAGTTCTGCCCCACGCGCTACCAAAGTAATAGCAGGCTCGGCATCAGTGCCTGCGGGGTTGCCAAATTGCTGGCCCAAGGTGAAAGACTGCTGCCAGTGGTCCAGCCCATGCTCGGCACGTTCAACCAAGAACAGCTCAAACTGGCGCATCACATCACGCCCGAAGTCTTCGAGCCCCGGCACCTCGGTGATCAAGCGCGATTCATAGGCGGCCAGAGGCGCGCGCAAAATCCGTGTGGCTCCGGGGTTGGACGAGCGGATGCGCCCGGTGTCATCGAGCACCATCACACCTGCGGTGAGGTTGTCCAAAATCGTTTGCAAGTTCGCACGCGCGGAGCTCACTTGCTCCATGCTGTTTTGCACCGCATGGCGGGCATCGGCCAACTGCTGGGTCATGTCAGCAAACGAGCGGGTGAGGCCGCCCAACTCGTCGTTGCCTTGCAAGGCGGTTTTGGGGCGCAAGTCGCCCGCGGCCACCTGGCGCACACCATCGGCCAACACGATCATCGGCTGGATGATCTGGTTGCCCAAGACCACCGCCAACAACACCGCACCAAACACCGCCAAGAACAAACTCAGGGTGAGCGTGCCGATGTACATGCGCCGCAGCCCATCACGCGCCAAAGCGCGTTGCTGGTACTCGCGGTTGGCCTCGGTCACCGCCATGGCATTGGCCACCAGCGAGGCTGGCAACTCCAGCGTGCTCATGAGGAACCGGGCCTCGCCCAACAGCTCGAGCCCGTTGGAGGGCACCAACACCAGAGCTTTGATGCGGCCCTGACGCTCCGCCTCCACACTGTTTTCGTCAAAGCCCTCCACCCAGGTGATGGCACGCTGGGTGCGCGCCGCGCGGAATTGCTGGGCGCTGGGTCGTTCGGTCTTGTCACTCAAGCCTGCGCTGCTGCTGGCCACCACCTGGGCGTTGCTGGTCCACAGCACCAGGCTGCGCACGCCCAGCTGGTCACGTTGGCGCTCCAGCACCAGGCCGGCGGTCACATCGGGCGTGTCTTGCAGGCCGGCAGCACTGGCGCGGGTTTTGATGCTCAGGTCTTGCGAGAGGGTCTCCAGGGTTTCACGCCCCAGGCTCAAACCGGCTTCGAGCGCACCTTCGACCTTCACGTCAAACCAACTCTCGATTGAGCGCGAGACGAACTGGTAGGACACCACGTAAATCAACATGCCCGGCGCGAAACCGGCCAGCGCAAAAATGGCCGCGAGCTTGACCAACAAACGGCTGCCAAAACGGCCCTGGCGCAGGCGACGGAACAAACGCCAAGCAATCCAGACAATCACACCCAGTAGCGAGCCAGCCACTACCATGTTGATGGCAAACAACTGGCTGTAGTTTTCTTCGTACAGGGCTTGGTTGTTGGTGGCCTGGGTCAGCAAAAACAAGAGCACCAGGCCAATGGCCACCATGGCGGCCAAACCGGCCACCAGCACCCAACGCATGGCACGGGCACGTTGCGCCTGCTCAGCTTGGGGTGCGCTACCCATGTTCATTTCAGGTTATCCAGGCTCAGCCGTTGGGTGAGCGAAGCGTTCATGTTCCAGTCGCTCTGACCCAAAGCGCCAATTTGCAGTGGCCTGGGCAGCTGGCTCAGGTCCAAATAAAAGCGGTAGTCCAAGCGGTATTTCGCGCCGGCTTCCAGCTCAGCAAGTTCGGCCACCGGCCAGCCTGAAATCCGGCGGATGGTCGCCAGGGCCTCAGCCAAGGTTTCAAAGTTTTGGTTCAAAGCACTGCTTTGCGCATTGGCCCCCAAGGGGCCGTTGCCCATGCCCAAACGCCAGCGGCGGGTCAAGGGCTGAAAGGCTAAGCGCATGTGGCGGGTGGGGCCAGCCACTTTTTTGTCAAGCCAGTACCAGCGCTCGCGGTAAATGTCGACCTCTGCCACAAAGAACACGGGCACACCTTTGAGCAAGGCGTCTTCCACCGCGGCGGGCAACTCAAACTGCACACTGCTGCTGAGCAAGAGTTGGTCAGCGGTTTTTTCAAGCTTGAACTGGGTGAACTCCACCGCGCCACTTTGTGCCCAGGCGGGTGTCAACGCTGCGGCCCACGCCAAGACCAGCCACAGTACGCTACGCGCGCACTTTCTCCAGCAAAGCGTAATAAAACCCGTCGTGAACATCTTGTGGATTGTCCGTGAGCTTGGGCGCGTCAACGCCCAACACCGGCATTAAATGACCGGGCGAGGGCAATAAACGGGCCTGGGTGTTGTGTGTAAGAAACGCATCGATTTGGTCCTGCCCCTCAGCGCGGAAGACCGAGCAGGTGCAGTACAGCAGCCGCCCGCCAGGCTTGAGCAAGGGCCACAGGGCTTGCAGCAGGCGTGATTGCTGGGCGGCAAGCTGCGCAATGTCGGTCTCGCGGCGCAGCCAACGCACATCCGGGTGACGCTTGACGATGCCTGAGGCGGTGCATGGCGCGTCCACCAGCATGGCGTCAAACAACTCACCATCCCACCAACTGTCGGTGTTCGCCGCATCAGCGGTGATGACCTCTGCCTTGAGCCCCAAGCGCTGCAAGCCTTGGGTGATTTTTTCAGCACGCTGGGCGTCAATTTCCAAAGCCGTCACTGGGGCATCGCACAGCTCCAGCAGGTGTGCGGTTTTGCCACCGGGCGCGGCACAGGCATCCAACACCCGAGAACTTGACCCCAAGTTCATGCCTTGCAGCAGCAAGGGGGCAGCCAGTTGCGCAGCGGTGTCTTGCACCGACACCTGGCCTTGCACAAAGCCTGGAATCTCAGACACCGGCCGGGGTTTGAGCAGCATCACCCCATGCTCGTCTTGCGGCCAAGCATCGATACCCGCTTCTTGGAGTTGAGCGAGATAAGCATCGCGACTGAGGTGGCGGCGGTTGACCCGCAGCACCATGGGCGCTTGCTGGTTGTTCGCCTGCAAAATGGTTTCCCAATGCTCAGGCTGCTCATGCTGGAGTCTTGCAATCCACCAGGCAGGGTGGTTCCAGCGTGCTTGGGGTTGCTGCATCACCTGGCCCATCAAGGCAGCTTGTTCACGCAAACAACGGCGCAAACAACCATTGATGAAAGACGCCAAAGGTAGCGTGCTGCGCTGTTTTTTTGCAGCCTCGACCGCTTGGTTGACCAGGGTATGCGGGTCGTAGCGTTGGCGCTCATCCACCAGCAAGGCCAGCGCAGTCAGCAACAAGGCATCGGCCGCAGGCTTGGGCGCTTTGGGTGCCAGAAATTGGCGCAAGGCTTGGGCTGTGCCCAGATGGCGCATGACCACATAGCTCAAAGACTGCACGCCCGGGCGCCAGTCGGCCCGCACATCGTCCAACACCTGGGTGGCCGACGCGCCTTTGAGCACACGCTCGATCACCAAGGCGCAGCTTTGCAGCTGCTGCCACAAAGCCGGGCCGTGCATCAAAGCGGATGCACCGGTTTGAAGCTCAGGGCGCGCGCCAGCAAGAGCGCGGGGAACTGCCCCACCGCCGCGTTGTAAAGCGCGGCAGCGTCGTTGTACAGGCCACGCAAACGGGCCACGTCTTGCGACAAACGTTGCTTGTCATTCGCCACCGCACTGCCCTCGCCCAAACGCTGCCAATGCAGGTCGAACTCGCTCACCGCCGCAGCCAGCGCCTGCAACAACTCGGCCTGATGCAAGCGCCCTTGGCAGTCGTGCAAGGCGCCATCCAGGGTGTGCACCGTGGCCAGCAAGGTTTGCAAGGCGGAAAGGTCTTGACCACTCATGGCCCAGCTCGAGACCAGGCCCGAGTACTGGTCGAGCTGCGCGCCCAAAGCGGCAAAGCTTTGGTTCACATCCGCACGCAAGCGCACCAAACGGTTGTAGGCACCCACCAGCCAAAAGACCAGCAGGGCCAAGCCCAAAAGAGACCAGATCGAATCGTCCATGTTCATGCAAAAAAAACGCCCCTGCCAGCTCTTCAAGCCGGACCGGGGCGTTTCAGTTCAGCACCGAGGCTTACTCAGCAGCGGCTCCCTGGTCGGCGCTTTCTTCACCGGCCAGTTCTGCAGCTTCCGCTTCGGCGATGGCGCGGCGCTCGGCCTCGTCCATGTTCTCGCGGGCCTTGCGTGCCTGGTGGTAAGCCATGCCGGTACCAGCAGGAATCAAGCGACCCACAATGACGTTCTCTTTGAGGCCACGCAACTCGTCGCGCTTGCCCATGATGGCAGCTTCGGTGAGCACGCGGGTGGTTTCCTGGAAGGACGCCGCGCTGATGAAGCTGTCGGTGGACAGGGACGCTTTGGTGATACCCAAGAGCAGGTTGGTGTAGGTGGCGGCTGTCTTGCCATCGGCGCGCAAGGCGTCGTTGGTGTTGAGCATCTCGGAACGCTCCACCTGTTCACCGGCGATGTAGCTGGAGTCACCGGCGTTTTCAACCACCACACGGCGCAGCATCTGACGAACAATCACTTCGATGTGCTTGTCGTTGATCTTCACGCCTTGCAAGCGGTACACGTCCTGCACCTCGTCGACGATGTAGCGGGCCAGCTCTTCCATGCCCAGCAAGCGCAAGATGTCTTGCGGGTCGGCCGGGCCGTCCACAATGCTCTCGCCCTTGTTGACCACTTGGCCTTCGTGCACCAGGATGTTCTTCTCTTTGGGCACGAGCTCTTCCCACACCTTGCCTTCGGGGTCGGTGATTTGCAAGCGCACTTTGCCTTTGGTTTCTTTACCGAAGGACACGGTACCGGTCATCTCGGCCAACACACCCTTGTCTTTGGGTGAACGGGCTTCGAACAGCTCGGCCACACGGGGCAAACCGCCGGTGATGTCTCGGGTCTTCTGACCTTCCACAGGGATACGGGCCAACACCTCGCCGGGGCCGACGTCCTGACCGTCACGCACTTGAATCAGCGCGCCGACCTGGAAGCCGATGGTCACCGAGTGGTCGGTGCCGGGGATCTTGACTTCGTTGCCCGAAGCGTCGATCAGCTTGACCTGCGGACGCACCACCTTGGCAGAGCCACGGCGCTTGGGATCGATCACCACCAGGGTGGACAGACCGGTCACCTCGTCGACCTGCTTGGCCACAGTCAGACCTTCTTCGACATTCTCGAACTGGGTCTTACCGGCAAACTCGGTGATGATGGGTCGGGTCAACGGATCCCAGTTGGCCAGGATGGTGCCGGCCTTGATAGTCTGGTCGGGCTTGATGGTCAGGATCGCGCCGTAAGGCACTTTGTGACGCTCACGCTCGCGGCCATGTTCGTCGTGGATGACGATTTCGCCGGAACGCGAAATCACCACCAACTCGCCCTTGCTGTTGGTCACATAACGCATCGTGGCATTGAAGCCGATGATGCCGTTGGACTTGGCTTCCACGCTGGAGGCAATCGCTGCACGTGATGCGGCACCACCGATGTGGAAGGTACGCATGGTCAGCTGGGTGCCAGGCTCGCCGATGGACTGCGCTGCAATCACACCCACGGCCTCGCCCAGGTTCACCAGGCCGCCACGACCCAAATCGCGGCCGTAGCACTTGGCGCACAAACCAAAGCGTGTTTCGCAGGTCAGCGCAGTGCGCACACGCACCTCGTCCACACCAGCGGCTTCGAGTTCTTCGATCGCGTCTTCGTCCAGCATGGTGCCAGCGGTCACCACCACCGAGCGGTTCTCGGGGTGCAACACGTCTTCCACAGCAGTACGGCCCAGCACGCGGTCGCGCAGGGACTCGATCACTTCACCACCCTCAACAATGGCGCGCATCAGCGAACCATTCAAGGTGCCGCAATCTTCTTCGGTCACCACCAGGTCTTGGGTCACGTCGACCAAACGGCGGGTCAGGTAACCCGAGTTCGCGGTCTTGAGCGCGGTGTCAGCCAAGCCCTTACGCGCACCGTGTGTCGAGATGAAGTACTGCAACACGTTCAGACCTTCGCGGAAGTTCGCGGTGATCGGGGTCTCGATGATCGAGCCATCAGGCTTGGCCATCAGGCCACGCATACCAGCCAACTGGCGAATCTGCGCAGCAGAGCCACGGGCACCGGAGTCAGCCATCATGTAGATGGAGTTGAACGACTCTTGGTCCACGGTCTTGCCGTGACGGTCGGTGGTTTTCTCGGTGCGCAACTGGTCCATCATGACCTTGGAGACCTTGTCGCCCGCTTTGCCCCAGATGTCCACCACCTTGTTGTAGCGCTCGCCAGAAGTCACCAGACCCGAGACGTATTGCTGCTCGATGTCTTTGACTTCTTTCTCTGCGCTCTCGATGATGTCGTGCTTCTCGGAAGGCACCAGCATGTCGTCGATACAGATCGAGATACCAGCGCGGGTGGCCAGACGGAAACCGTTTTGCAACAGTTTGTCGGCAAACACCACAGTCTCTTTCAAACCGCACTTGCGGAACGACACGTTGATGAGCTTGGAGATCTCTTTCTTCTTCAAGGCCTTGTTCAGGTTGGAGAAGGGCAGACCCTTGGGCAGAATTTCGCTGAGCAAAGCACGGCCAGCGGTGGTTTCCACCATGCTGGTCACTTGCGAGAACTCGCCAGTGGCTTTGTCTTTGACGTACTCGGTCAAACGCACATTGATGCGGGCGGTGAGTTCCACTTCGCCGGCGTCCAGTGCACGCTGAACTTCTTGCACATCAGCAAAAATCAGGCCTTCGCCTTTGCCGTTGATGCGCTCGCGAGTAGCGTAGTACAAGCCCAACACCACGTCTTGCGACGGCACGATCGAGGGCTCGCCGTTGGCGGGGAACAGCACGTTATTAGAGGCCAGCATCAGCGTGCGGGCTTCCATTTGCGCCTCCACCGACAAGGGCACGTGAACGGCCATCTGGTCACCGTCGAAGTCGGCGTTGAAGGCCGAGCAAACCAGCGGGTGCAACTGAATGGCTTTGCCTTCAATCAAGATGGGCTCAAAGGCCTGAATACCCAAGCGGTGCAGCGTCGGCGCACGGTTGAGCATCACGGGGTGCTCTTTGATCACCTCTTCCAAGATGTCCCACACCACGGGGGTGCCGGATTCCACTTCCTTCTTGGCCGCCTTGATGGTGGTGGCAATGCCCATGGCTTCCAGGCGCGAGAAGATGAAGGGCTTGAATAACTCCAGGGCCATCAACTTGGGCAAACCGCACTGGTGCAGTTTGAGGGTTGGGCCCACGGTGATCACGGAACGACCCGAGTAGTCCACGCGCTTGCCCAGCAAGTTCTGACGGAAACGACCGCTCTTGCCTTTGATCATGTCGGCCAAAGACTTCAGGGCGCGCTTGTTGGCGCCGGTCATGGCCTTGCCGCGACGGCCGTTGTCCAACAACGAGTCCACCGCTTCTTGCAGCATGCGCTTCTCGTTGCGCGCGATGATCTCGGGCGCTTTGAGTTCGAGCAGGCGACGCAAACGGCTGTTGCGGTTGATGACGCGACGGTACAGATCGTTCAGGTCAGAGGTCGCAAAACGGCCGCCGTCCAGGGGCACCAAAGGACGCAGGTCCGGTGGCAACACGGGCAGCACGTCCAAGACCATCCACTCAGGCTTGATGCCCGAGCGCTTGAAGGCTTCCAGCACTTTGAGGCGCTTGGCGTTCTTCTTGATCTTGAGTTCCGAGCCGGTCAGGTCGCCGCGCAGCTTCTCGATGGTGCCATCGATGTCGATGCTTTGCAGCAGGTCCTTGATGCCTTCAGCGCCCATCTTGGCGATGAATTCGTCACCGTATTCTTTGAACTTGGCGTCGTAGTCGTCCTCAGACATGATGCTGAATTTCTTCAGCGGGGTCATGCCGGGGTCGGTCACCACATAGGCTTCAAAGTACAACACGCGCTCGATGTCACGCAGGGTCATGTCCAGCACCAGGCCCAAGCGCGAAGGCAAGGACTTGAGGAACCAGATGTGCGCGCAAGGGGCGGCCAGGTCAATGTGACCCATGCGCTCACGACGCACTTTGGTCTGGGTGACTTCAACGCCGCACTTCTCGCAGATCACGCCGCGGTGCTTGAGGCGCTTGTACTTGCCGCACAGGCATTCGTAGTCTTTGATAGGGCCAAAGATCTTGGCGCAGAACAAGCCATCACGCTCAGGCTTGAAGGTGCGGTAGTTGATGGTCTCAGGCTTTTTCACTTCGCCGAAAGACCACGAACGGATCTTCTCGGGCGAGGCCATGCCGATGCGGATCGCATCGAAATGCTCATCGGGCGTGAATTGCTTGAACAGGTCGAGTAATGATTTCATGTGGCTATTCCTTTTTGATTAGGAGCGCTCAAGCTCGATGTCCAGACCCAAGGAACGAATTTCCTTGACCAGCACATTGAACGATTCGGGCATACCAGCTTCGATGGCATGCTCGCCCTTGACGATGTTCTCGTACACCTTGGTACGACCCTGCACGTCGTCGGATTTGACGGTGAGCATCTCTTGCAGCGTGTAGGAAGCACCGTAGGCTTCGAGGGCCCACACCTCCATCTCGCCGAAACGCTGACCACCGAACTGGGCCTTGCCGCCCAAAGGCTGCTGGGTGACCAAGCTGTAAGGGCCGGTAGAACGGGCGTGCATTTTGTCGTCGACCAAGTGGTGCAACTTCAAGAAGTGCATGTAGCCCACGGTGGTGGTGCGCTCAAACGCATCACCGGTGCGGCCGTCATACAACTGCGCCTGGGTACGGGTGGCGGTCAGGCCTTTGGCCTTGGCCACGTCCTCGGGGTAAGCGAGTTGCAGCATATCGCGGATTTCCTGCTCGGAAGCACCGTCAAACACAGGCGTTGCAAAAGGCAGACCGGTGGTCAGGTTGCCGGCCATCTCGATGACCTGGGCATCCGACACGTCTTTGAAGTCTTCCTTGCGGCCCGAGCTGTTGTAGATCTTCTCGAGGTAGCTGCGCACTTCGGCCACTTTGGCCTCGGCTTGCAACATGTCACCGATGCGCTGGCCAATGCCTTTGGCAGCCCAGCCCAAGTGCACTTCGAGCACCTGACCCACGTTCATACGTGAAGGCACACCCAGAGGGTTGAGCACCACGTCAGCGGGGGTGCCGTCAGCCATGTAAGGCATGTCTTCCACCGGCACGATCTTGGAGACCACACCTTTGTTACCGTGACGACCGGCCATCTTGTCACCAGGCTGCAAGCGACGCTTCACCGCCAGGTAGACCTTGACCATCTTGAGCACGCCAGCAGGCAACTCGTCGCCTTGGGTGAGTTTCTTGCGCTTCTCTTCGAAAGCCAGGTCAAAGCTGTGGCGGGTTTGCTCCAGCGAGTTCTTGATGCTCTCGAGTTGCGAGGCCACATCATCGTCAGCGGGGCGAATGTCGAACCAGTGGAACTTCTCCACCGAGCTCAGGTAAGCCTTGTCGATCTTGGTGCCTTTGGCCAGCTTGTTGGGGCCGCCGTTGGCAACCTTGCCGGTCAAGAGTTTTTCGATACGGTCAAACGCGTCAGCTTCCACAATGCGCAGCTGGTCGTTCAAGTCCAAGCGGAAACGCTTGAGCTCGTCGTCGATGATCTGCTGGGCACGCTTGTCGCGCTGGATGCCTTCACGGGTGAAGACCTGCACGTCAATCACGGTGCCTTGCGAGCCCTGGTCCACGCGCAGCGAGGTGTCTTTCACGTCGCTGGCCTTCTCACCGAAGATGGCGCGGAGCAGTTTCTCTTCAGGTGTCAGGGTTGTTTCACCTTTGGGGGTGACCTTGCCCACCAGCACGTCGCCGGGTTGCACTTCAGCGCCCACGTAGATGATGCCCGAGTCGTCCAAACGGTTGAGCTGTTGCTCAGACAGGTTGGGGATGTCGCGGGTGATTTCTTCAGCGCCCAACTTGGTGTCACGCGCCATGACCACGAGTTCTTCGATGTGGATCGAGGTGTAGCGGTCATCGGCCACCACGCGCTCAGAGATCAGAATCGAGTCTTCGAAGTTGTAACCGTTCCAAGGCATGAAAGCGATCAGCATGTTCTGACCGATGGCGATCTCGCCCAGGTCGGTCGACGCGCCGTCGGCAATCACATCACCCTTGGCCAGCACATCGCCCTTCTTGACGATGGGACGCTGGTGGATATTGGTGTTCTGGTTGGAACGCTGGTACTTGATGAGGTTGTAGATGTCCACACCCACTTCACCGGCTTGCGCCTCAGCGTCGTTCACGCGCACCACGATGCGGGTGGCATCGACATAGTCGACCACACCGCCGCGGTTAGCGGTCACCACGGTGCCGGAGTCGATCGCGGCCACGCGCTCGATGCCGGTGCCCACCAAAGGCTTCTCGGGACGCAGCACAGGCACAGCCTGGCGCGACATGTTCGCACCCATCAATGCGCGGTTGGCGTCGTCGTGCTCCAAGAAAGGAACGAGCGAAGCAGCCACCGACACGATCTGCGCGGGCGACACGTCCATGTACTGGATGCGATCTGCACCGCACAGGATGGATTCACCTTTTTCACGGGCCGACACCAGGTCACCGGTCAGGCGGCCTTCTTTGTCCAAGGTGGCGTTGGCCTGAGCGATGACGTACTTGCCTTCTTCAATCGCCGACAGGTAGTCGATCTGGTTGGTCACCTTGCCGTCGATCACGCGACGGTAAGGGGTTTCAATGAAACCGTACTCGTTCAAGCGGGCGTACAAAGCCAGCGAGTTGATCAGACCGATGTTCGGACCTTCAGGGGTTTCGATCGGGCACACACGACCGTAGTGGGTCACGTGCACGTCACGCACCTCAAAGCCGGCACGTTCGCGGGTCAAACCGCCCGGGCCAAGGGCCGAGACGCGACGCTTGTGCGTGATCTCAGCCAGCGGGTTGGTTTGGTCCATGAACTGCGACAACTGCGAGGCACCAAAGAACTCTTTGAGTGCAGCAGAAATCGGCTTGGAGTTGATCAGGTCATGCGGCATGAGCGGCTCTTGCTCGGCCTGGCCCAAACGCTCTTTCACAGCCTTTTCGATACGGGCCAAGCCAGCGCGGTACTGGTTCTCAGCCAACTCACCCACGCAACGCACGCGGCGGTTGCCCAAGTGGTCGATGTCATCGACTTCGCCGCGGCCATTGCGCAGGTCCACCAAGATCTTGACCACCGCCAAGATGTCTTCGTTGGTCAGCACCATGGGACCGGTGGCTTCGCTGCGACCCATCTTGGCGTTGAACTTCATGCGGCCCACACGCGACAAATCGTAGGTGTCGGGGTTGTAGAACAAACGCTGGAACAGCGCTTGCACCGCGTCTTCGGTGGGCGGCTCGCCAGGGCGCATCATGCGGTAGATGGCCACGCGGGCAGCGAATTCGTCGACCGTCTCGTCGGTGCGCAGGGTTTGCGAGATGTACGCGCCCTGGTCGAGTTCGTTGGTATAGATGCACTGCAACTCTTGCACACCAGCGGTGCGCAGTTTTTTCAGCAAAGCATCGGTCAACTCTTCGTTGGCCTTAGCGATGATCTCGCCGGTGTCAGCGTCCACAATGTTGCGGGCCACGACGCGGCCCAGCAAATAGTCTTCAGGCACGCTCACATGGGTGGTGCCCGACTGCTCGAGCTCACGGGTGTGGCGCGCGGTGATGCGCTTGTCTTTGGCCACCACCACTTTGCCGCTCTTGTCGGTGATGTCGAAACGGGCGACTTCGCCACGCAGACGCTCAGCCACAAATTCCATTTGCGCACCGCTGTCCATCAGACGGAAGTTGTCGTTGACGAAGAAGTTCGCCAAGATGGACTCGGGGTTCAGGCCGATGGCCTTGAGCAAAATCGTGACCGGCATCTTGCGGCGACGGTCCACGCGGAAATACAAAATGTCTTTGGGGTCGAACTCGAAGTCGAGCCAGGAACCACGGTAAGGGATGATGCGTGCCGAGAACAGCAGCTTGCCCGAGCTGTGGGTCTTGCCCTTGTCGTGTTCGAAGAACACGCCAGGCGAGCGGTGCAGCTGAGACACGATCACGCGCTCAGTGCCGTTGATGATGAAGGAGCCCTTGGTGGTCATCAGGGGCACTTCGCCCATGTACACCTCTTGCTCTTTGACTTCCTTGACCACCTTGTTTTGCGAGGTGGAGGACTCACGGTCATAAATGATGAGCTGCACCTTGGCGCGCACGGCCGAGGCGAAGGTCAAACCGCGGGTCTGGCACTCACGCACATCGAAGGCAGGCTTGGCCAGGTTGTATTCCACAAACTTCATCTCGACAAAACCGTTGTGCGAGACGATAGGGAACGCGGCTTCGAAGGCAGCTTGCAGGCCTTCGGGTGTGCGTTTTTTGGAGGCTACGTCTGCTTGCAGGAACGCGGTGTAGGCGTCTTTTTGCATCTGCAGCAGGTAGGGAATGTCGAGCACGCTGTCGCGGCTGCCGAAACTTTTGCGAATTCGCTTGCGTTCGGTGTAGGTGTAAGCCATGAGATCTCCGGGCAATGAGGAACGAGTCCTGGGGGTCCTAGGCGACTGTCGGGCTTGAACGTTTCACGTTTCAAGGCCCAGCTTGGTGATTGGCCACTACCAACCATTGGCGGACGGCTGCGCATTGCACGCAACCCGAACCAAGGCGTCTTCTGCAGTCGGGGTCAGAAAACACTCAAAAACCTCTGACATCAGCTGTTTTTGGGTGTGCTCTGTAAGCACCAAAGGCTGGAGGCCCCTACTTTGTGTTTCGGGAGCACTCCAGCCTTGAGAGGCCGGTCGATTACTTGAGTTCGACCTTGGCGCCAGCTTCTTCCAGCTTCTTCTTAGCAGCTTCAGCGTCAGCTTTGGGCATGCCTTCTTTGACAGCCTTGGGAGCGCCGTCCACCAGGTCTTTGGCTTCTTTCAAGCCCAGGCCGGTGATTTCGCGCACAGCTTTAATCACGGACACTTTGTTAGCGCCGGCTTCGAGCAACATGACGTTGAAGTCAGTCTTCTCTTCAGCAGCAGCAGCGCCACCGCCAGCAGCACCGCCAGCAGCGGGAGCAGCCATGGCTGCAGCGCTCACACCAAATTTCTCTTCGATGGCTTTCACCAGGTCGTTGAGTTCCATGACCGTCATGCTGTCCAGCGCGGTCAAAAATGCGTCTTTATCGAATGCCATGTTAAATATCCTCTATGAATGGGTTGGTCACACTGCGCGCTATCAAGCGGCAGCGGTTTCGCCTTTTTTGGCCGCCAAAGCGCCCAGCACCACGGCGGTGCGAGACATCGGCGACATCAACAAGCCACACAGCTGAGCCAACAGCACTTCTTTCGAAGGGATGCTTGCCAACTGCTTCACGCCGTTCGCGTCCAGAGCTTTGCCACCGTAGGCGCCGCCGCGAATGACCAACTTGTCGTTGGTTTTCGCGAACTCAGCCACAACCTTGGCAGCAGCCACGGCGTCGGTTGAAAAGCCATAGATCAGCGGACCGGTCATCTGGTCAGCGACGATCTCAAACGAGCTACCTGCCACAGCACGGCGGGCCAAGGTGTTTTTCAACACACTCAGACTCACACCATTGCTGCGCGCATTGGAGCGCAGTTTGGTCATGTCAGCGACCGTGATGCCACGGTATTCCGCCAGCACGAGCGTTTGAGCTTGAGCGGCGAGTTCGGTCACATCACTGATGACCGCTTCTTTCTCACTGCGATTCAGACTCAAGGTCTACTCCTTTATTTGCACCTTGGGGAAAGCCCCTCAGTGCACCACGTTGCAGCGACCAACTGTTCACGGACTGTTATCCATCTCCAGCGGGATCGCCATCTGCGTTGGCCAAGCCAAGCCCGAGGGCTTGACCGTCATTAAGTGCTTCTGGCTTTCGCCTTGGCACACCAACGGTCTTGGATGACCTGAAGCCGTTTTCCAACCGCTTCAGCCCACCTTCTTAAGCCGCTTTTTCAAGCAGCTTAAATTTTTGGTGCCTTTTCAAGCACCGCCAGCGATCACGCCGAGATGGTTTGTGTGTCCACGCGCACGCCCACACCCATGGTGCTGGACACAGCGACTTTACGCAGATACACGCCTTTGCTCGACGCGGGCTTGGCTTTGTTCAAAGCATCCACCAAAGCGGCCAGGTTGCCCTGGAGCTTGTCGGTGTCGAACGAGCGACGACCGATGGTGCTGTGCACGATACCGGCTTTGTCCACACGGAACTGCACCTGACCGGCCTTGGCGTTTTTCACAGCGGTGGCGACATCAGCCGTCACGGTGCCGACCTTGGGGTTAGGCATCAAACCACGTGGACCGAGGATTTGGCCCAACGTACCCACCACACGC
The DNA here is from genome assembly GCA_947454955.1 of Comamonadaceae bacterium. GTDB lineage: Bacteria > Pseudomonadota > Gammaproteobacteria > Burkholderiales > Burkholderiaceae_C > Hylemonella. Next base: position 2,326 of record CANGLW010000018.1, on the reverse strand, counting down.
ATCGCGTCGGGGGCAGCGATCACCACGTCAAAGGGCATGTCGCCGGCTTTGACTTGGGCAGCCAGGTCGTCCATACCGACCACGTCAGCGCCAGCGGCCTTGGCTTCTTCAGCCTTGGCGCCTTGGGCGAAAACCGCCACGCGCTTGGTCTTGCCAGTGCCGTTGGGCAGCACGACGGCGCCACGGACCACTTGGTCAGATTTCTTGGCATCGATGCCGAGTTGCACCGCCACGTCGATGGACTCATCGAACTTGGCTGTGGCGCACTCTTTGACAATGCTCAAGGCTTCGCCCAAAGCGTACAGCTTGGTGCTTTCAACTTTGCCTTGCAAAGCTTTTTGTTTTTTGGTGAGCTTGGACATTTACACGCCCTCCACATTCACGCCCATGGAACGGGCAGAACCGGCAATGGTACGAACCGCAGCGTCCAGATCGGCAGCGGTCATGTCTTTCATCTTGGTCTTGGCGATCTCTTCGAGCTGAGCGCGGGTGATCTTGCCAACCTTCTCGGCGTGGGGCTTGGAAGAACCCTTGTCGAGCTTGATGGCCTTCTTGATCAAGGTGGTCGCCGGGGGCGTCTTGATGATGAAGGTGAAGCTCTTGTCCGCGAAAGCGGTGATCACCACGGGCAGGGGCAGACCGGGTTCCACACCTTGGGTCTGGGCGTTGAACGCCTTACAGAATTCCATGATGTTCAAACCACGTTGACCCAATGCGGGGCCGATCGGTGGCGATGGATTGGCCTTACCGGCCGGCACTTGCAGCTTGACAAAACCGACGATTTTTTTCGCCATGATTTTCTCCTTGCGGGTTCAAACGTTGCGGTTTCTCAACCAACAACTCCCCGGGGTTAACGACTCTTCAAAACAGACGGTGCCGAGTCGGGAAGCACCGCCCAATAAAACCCAGTGTTCTCGAAATCAGGTTTTCTCGATCTGAGAAAACTCAAGCTCAACTGGTGTGGAGCGACCGAAAATCGTCACAGCCACACGCACTTTGCTCTTTTCGTAGTTGACTTCTTCCACCGAACCATTGAAGTCGGTGAAAGGACCTTCTTTGACGCGAACATACTCACCCACCACAAATTCAACTTTGTGACGCGGCTTGTCCGAGCCTTCTTGCATTTGGTTGACGATCTTCATGACCTCGGCTTCCGAGATCGGGGCGGGACGGTTCTTCGCGCCACCTACAAAACCGGTCACCTTGCTGGTGTGCTTGACCAGGTGCCAGGTGTCGTCGTCCATCACCATTTCCACCAGCACGTAGCCGGGGAAGAACTTGCGTTCGGTGGTTTTCTTCTGGCCGTTTTTGATCTCGACCACTTCTTCAACCGGCACCAGGATGCGGCCGAACTTGTCTTGCATGCCCGCGCGGTTGATGCGCTCAACGATGTTGCGCTCGACAGCCTTCTCCATGCCCGAATAGGCATGCACCACGTACCAACGCAGATCCGGGTTGGTGGATGTTGCGGGCGGCATGGCAGACGTCAGGGTTGTGACCACATCATTCATTATTTTTTCCAGCCCAAAATCAAATCGTAGAACACCCACTCGAGGGTCTTGTCGGTCAGCCAGAGAAAGAGCGCCATGATGACCACAAAGCCAAACACATAGGCGGTCATTTGCATCGCTTCTTTGCGCTCGGGCCAGACCACCTTGCGCACTTCGCGCCAAGCGTCACGACCAAAGGCCACCAAAGAGCGACCACTCTCGGAGGTCAAAAACACCACCACGGCCGCAGCCAGGCCCACCAACAAAGCAGCCCACTGCACCAACGCACCTTGCTTGCTCAGCAGATAGAAGGCGACCAGCGCCCCCACCACCAGCAGGGCGGCAACAGCGATCTTGGCTTTGTCAGCACCCGTTTGCACGGTCTGAACCTGTGTTGTCGACATGAATATCCTGTTCAATCTTTCAGCACGCTTAAGGCGCCGAAGCCCGCCAGACATCTGGCGGGCTTTTTTTACGTTTTCTCGTCCTGCCTCTCAGGTGGCAGGGGCAGTAGGAATCGAACCTACAACCTTCGGTTTTGGAGACCGACGCTCTGCCAATTGAGCTATACCCCTACGAATTCCTTAGGCCAGGATCTTGGCAACCACACCAGCGCCCACGGTCTTGCCGCCTTCGCGAATCGCGAAACGCAGGCCTTCTTCCATGGCGATGGGGGCAATCAGCTTCACAGTGATGGCCACGTTGTCGCCAGGCATCACCATTTCTTTGCCTTCAGGCAACTCGATCGCACCGGTCACGTCCGTGGTACGGAAGTAGAACTGGGGACGGTAGTTGTTGAAGAAAGGCGTGTGACGGCCACCTTCGTCTTTGGACAG
>CANGLW010000017.1 GCA_947454955.1 Comamonadaceae bacterium | reverse complement strand
CGGCCAGCAGGATGGCTTGCTGTGAGCGTTCCGCATCGCGTGAGCGAAGCTCGGCAGGAAGCGCAGCTTTGGTTTTTTCTCTCGGCATGGCCGATAATTTAACTGTTTGGTGAATTAATGCAAGGCTGGCATCGATGTCCAACCCTGCATGACAAGCAACTAAGCGATGAGGGGCTGAACACCTTCAGAGCCAGGTTCAGGCATGGCCAATGGGTAAGCCGTGCGCGCACGGATGCGTGTGTACCAGTCCAGTACCTGCGGCTGAGCCAGCACAAGATGGAAGAGGTCGATGCGCACCAGCCGCTGAACAAAAGGCGCGATGTCGATGTCAGCCAAGGTGAGTTGTTCGCCACACAACCAAGGCTGATGCGTCAACGCGTGCGCCATGCGCTGAACCATGTCTTTCAACAAAGCGTGCGAAGGCGCGAGATCGTTGGGGCTGATGCCTACAGTAGCCGCCAAACGCCAACGTGCTTGAATGCGCGGGTCAGGGATGCGTTCGATCATGGCCAGCGCATGCGCAGGCGCCATGCTTTGCAGTTCGGGTTGAATGTTTTTCACGAAAGAGGGCAGCTTGACGGCATCGGTCAAAATATCATCCACATACTTGGACCACAGCCTGACTTCAGCTCTCGCATGCGGGTCAGACGGCATCAAGGGCACTTGCGGGTAAGCCTCTTCCAAGTACTCATTGATCACGCGTGACTCGGTCAAGGTGTGCCCCTGGTCGATCAACACCGGCACCAGGCCCTTGGGGTTGAGCTTTAAGAACTCAGGCTCGAGCTGGTCGAACTTCCTGAGATTCAAATGGTGGCCAGTCCAGCTCAGCCCTTTTTCAGCCAGGCACAACCTGACTTTTTGGCTGCAGGTTGAGTGGGTGCTGTGGTAGAGCTCCATGGTCACTCCGGCTCAATGCCAGCCGCTTTGACCAGACGGCCCCAGTCTTTGGTGTCACTGTCGATGAGCTTCTTGAGGCTGTCGGCAGAACCGGGGTAGGGCTCGCCGCCCACGCGCTCATAAAACTCCAGCGAGGCCGGTGCCTTGGTGATTTGGTTGAACACCTCAGACAAGCGATGCATGACCGCATCGGGCACACCCACGGGCGCGAACACGCCAAACCAATTCACCAGCTCATAGTTGCTGATGCCCGCCTCTTGCATGGTGGGAATATCGGGCGCTACCGAAATTCTTTTGGGCGTGGTCACCGCCAGGGCTTTGAGTCGGCCCGACTTGGCTTGCGGTAAACCCGTGAGCACATCGGCGAACATGAAGTTGATTTGCCCTGAGCTCAAGTCGGTCAGCGCCGCAGGCACGCTCTTGTAAGGCACGTGGGTGGCGATCACGCCAGCCTTCACGTTGTAAAGCTCACCAGCCGCTCTGCCTGTGAAGTTGCCACTGCCAAAATTGATCTTGCCCGGTTGCGACTTGATCAACTGGGTGAGCTCTTGAACACTTTGCACAGGCGTGTTTTGCGGGTTCACCAACAAAATCGCGCCCCAGCGCGCGATGGTGGTCACCGGTGCCAGGTCTTTCACCGGATCGAAGGGCATCTTCTTGAGCAAGTGCACATTGGTGGTGATGGTGCTGTTAGGGGTCACCAGCAGGGTATAGCCATCGGGTGCAGCGCGCACCGCCTCCGACGCTGCTATGTTTCCGATAGCGCCGACCTTATTCACCACCAGGACGGGTTGGCCTGTGGCCTCACGCAGCCGATCTGCATAGAAACGCGCCGTCGTGTCGATGCCCGTCCCAGGCGCATAGCCCACCAGGAAGGTGATGGGGCGGTTGGGGTAGTTGCCTTGCCCGAAGGACAAGGTCGCCAACAAGGAGAGACTCAGGATCAGAAGTTGTTTCATCAGTAGCCCCAGTTGATGCAAGCCCAAGCGTTGAAAACTTGAGCTTAGAAACGCTTGACGTTCAGGTGGAGAGTCCGGCACTGTGAACACCGTGCGCGCAAATCTCTTCGTCTTGTTCACCGGTGCCACCGCTGGCACCCACCGCGCCCAAGATCTCGCCTGATGCTGACTTGATCAGCACCGCACCGGTCTGCGGCAAAAACTTACCCTCGGCGGTGGCCGCCAAAGACAAAAAGAAGTTGGGGTTCTCCTTAGCGCGCTCACCTAAGGTGCGGCTGGGCACCCCCATGCCCACAGCACCCCAGGCTTTGCCGCGTGCAATGTCCACGCGGAACATGCTGGCGCCATCTTCGCGTTGTGCCGATTTGATGTTGCCCGACTCGTCCAGCACCACCACAGCCATGGGCTTGTAGCCCTTTTCAGCAGAGTGGCGTAAAGCGGCTGCAATGATCTGATTGGCGGTGGCCAGGGTGAGGGTGTTCATGGTTGTGCGCATCTAAGTTGTTGCCACATTATCCACGCGCCCATCGCACAGCAGGGCTGGCTATACTCATTTCAAGCTCGGCATCAAGCGCTATGTTTTTGAGATGCCAAGCCATAAAAATGAGGAGTTGGAGACTGTGGATCGATTCAAAACCTTGAGCCTGACTGGCCTTTTGGCCTGTGCCTTATTGGCCACATCAGCGCTTGCGCAAAGCTACCCCAACAAAACCGTCAAACTGGTGGTGCCCTTTCCCCCGGGTGGTGGCAATGATGTGATTGCCCGCATCATTGGCCAAAAGCTCACAGCCAAGCTCGGTCAGTCTTTCGTGATTGAAAACAAAGCCGGTGCCAACGGCATTGTGGGGCTCACTGCGGTCAAGCAAGCCACCCCCGATGGCTACACCTTGGGCATTGCTGCAGCAGGGCCGATGGCGGTCAACCCCGCGCTTTACGACAAGCTGCCCTATGACCCCGTCAAGGACTTCGAGCCCATCACCAACATGGTGATTTACCCGCTGTTGTTGGTCACCCACCCGTCCTTGCCGGTCAAGACCATGAAAGAGTTTTTGGCCTTGGCCAAGCAAAAGCCCGACACCATCAATTACGCGTCACCGGGTAGCGGTAACTCGGGCCACTTGGCGGGCGAGTTGCTTAATGCGATGGCGAAAGTGAAAACCGTGCATGTGCCCTACAAAGGCCAAGGCCCTGCCATGACCGACCTCTTGGCAGGCCAGGTGCAAGCGCTTTACAGCAGCATCCCGTCGGTGCTGCCCTATGTGGAACAGGGTCGCCTCAATGCCTTGGGCATAGGCAGCACCAAGCGTTTGTCATCCATGCCCCAAGTGCCCACCATTGCGGAGAGTGGTGTGCCTGGTTACGAGGCCTATTCATGGATTGGCATCGTGGCACCGCCGGGTACGCCCAAAGACATCGTGGCCAAACTGAACAAAGAGATCACCGAGATCTTGCGCCAGAAAGATGTGGAAGATGACTTGCTGCGACAAGGCGCGATTCCCGCGGGCGACACGCCTGAAAAATTTGCGGTCTTCATCAAAGATGAAATTGTGAAGTGGGGCGGTGTGGTCAAGTCAGCCAACATCAAGGCCGATTGAGCCTTGCGTTGATGTCAGATGTGTGTGTTTGATGGAGAGCGATGAATGAGCAAGCCAGTGCTGGGTGTGGTGGGTCTGGGCATCATGGGGGGCGCGATGGCCGAGGCCTTGGTCAAGGCGGGTTACACCGTCTACGGCTATGACGTGGTCCCGGCGGCTATGCGGCGCCTCAAAGAAGCTGCGGGCCATCCGCTGAAGTCGGCCGCTGCGGTGGCAGAAAAATCAGACCTGATCATCGTGTCCTTGTCGACCACCCAGGCACTGGACAGTGTGGTCGATGACATCTGTGCCTCAAAGGTCAGTAAAGACGCCAAGAAAATCGTCATTGAAACCAGCACCTTGCCGCTAGGCGATAAAGAAGCCGCCTACAAAAAGCTCAAGCGCCAAGGCTTGGATGTGCTGGACTGCCCGATCAGCGGCACCGCCGTGCGCATGAAAGAACGCGCCTGGACGGTGTTTGTGAGCGGGAGCAAATCCGCCGCTAAGCGGGTTGACACGGTGCTGCGCGTGTTCACCGACAAAGTGCCTTATGTGGGTGTGTACGGCAACGGCACCAAGATGAAGTTCTCGGCCAACCACTTGGTGGCCATTTACAACGTGGCTTGTGCCGAATCGGTCAACCTGGCCCGCAAGATGGGCTTAGACCCCCAGCATGTCTTGGACATGTTCGGCAACAGCCCGATCATTGGCACCGGGGTCATGCGCCTGCGCATGCCCTTCATGATTGACCGCCATTACGAGCCCCCCACCATGAAGGTGGAGGTGTGGCAAAAAGACATGCAGGTCATTGGTGACTTGGCCAAGGCGGTCGATTGCCCCACACCCTTGTTCACGGCCTGCGCCTCCATTTACACATCCGCCATGGCCCAAGGCTTGGCGCAGCAAGACACAGCGTCTGTGAGCGAAGTGCTGGCCAACATGGCTGGTGTGCCTGCGCGCAAAACAACTCGCAAGGCCGCCCGCCAGCCTGACTGAAACCAGAGCGTCGAAAGATCGGAGACAACATGAGTGACAACGACAAGGTTCCCTACGCCAAACCACAACCTTGGGGCATGACCCCCGACATGGTGGTGCCCGATGTGCTGACGGATGATGAGCGCCTGTGGGCGCTGGTCGGGCCGGGCGTGTGGTCACGCCCTTTGCATTTGAACGTGACCGCCGGTTTTTATGTGCACCTGCTCAAGGTCAAGCGCTCTGGCTTGCTGCAACGTCACCGCCATTCAGGCCAGGTGCATGCCTATGTGATTCGCGGCAAGTGGTTGTACCTCGAGCACGACTGGGTGGCCGAAGAGGGCAGCTATGTGTTTGAGCCCCCAGGCGAAACCCACACCCTGGTGGTGCCGGACGATTGCCAAGACATGGTCACCATGTTCACCGTGCATGGCTCACTGATGTATGTCGACCCGCAAGGCGTGTCGACGGGCTACGACGATGTGTTCACCCGCATTGAAAAATACCGCGCGCATTTTGAAAGCGTAGGCTTGGGCGCTGACTACGTTAAAAACTTCATGCGATAAAAAAGCCCGCAGTTCAAACTGCGGGCTTTCAAAGACTCGGTTTAAGGCCTGAGCTTTATTTTTTCGCTACCAGCGGGCAGTCACTGTTGGCCAAGGGGCGGAAGGCCTCTTCAGCCGGGATGGTGGCCAAGAGCTTGTAGTAGTCGTAAGGGCCTTTGGATTCCGAAGGCTTCTTCACCTGGAACAAATAAGCCGGGTGGGTCTTGCGACCATCTGCGCGCACCGTGCCTTTGCCAAACAAGATGTCGTCGGTCGGCAACTCTTTCATCTTGGCCGCCACCTTGGTGCCGTCATCTGTTTTAGCCGCTTCCACCGCCTTGAGGTAGTGAATCACGCTGGAGTACACACCGGCTTGCACCATCGATGGGTACTTGCCGTTGTTCGCTGCCGCAAAGCGTTTGCTCCAACCGCGGGTCTGGTCGTTCAGGTCCCAGTAGAAGGTTTCGGTCAACATCAAGCCCTGTGCGCGCTCCAGGTTCAGGGCGTGCACATCGGGCAAGAACACCAGCAAGCCCGCCAGGTTTTGACCTGCCTTGGTGATGCCGAACTCAAAAGCTTGTTTGATGGAGTTGGTGGTGTCACCGCCTGCGTTGGCTAAGCCAATGATCTTGGCTTTGGAGGCTTGGGCTTGCAAGAGGAAGGATGAGAAGTCCTGGGTCGGGAAGGGCGTGCGCACCTTGCCCACCACCTTGCCGCCGTTCTTCACAATCACCTCTTCGGTGTCGCGCTCCAGGGCTTGGCCGAACGAGTAATCAGCCGTTAAGAAGAACCAGGTGTCACCACCGTTTTTCACCACGGCCTTGCCTGTGCCATTGGCCAGCATCCAGGTGTCGTACACCCAGTGGATGGTGTTGGCGTTGCAGGCTTTACCGGTCAGGTCAGCGGTGGCAGAGCCCGAGTTCACATGCAGCTTGCCTTTGTCAGCAGAAATTTTGGCCACAGCCAAACCCACAGACGAGGTGGGCACGTCAGCAATCATGTCCACCTTGTCGTTGTCGTACCAGGTGCGGGCCACGTTGGTGCCAATGTCGGGCTTGTTCTGGTGGTCGCCGCCCACCACTTCAATTTTGAGCTTGCTGTTGGTGGCCTTGACGTAGTCTTCCACAGCCATCTTGGCAGCTGTCAGAGAGCCTTGGCCGGTGATGTCGGAGTACAGACCCGACATGTCATTGAGCACACCAATTTTCACGATGCCATCAGAGATTTGCGCTTGCGCCGTACCAGCCAAACCACACACGGCTGCAACAGCCAAGGACAAGAGATTGCGTTTCATCGAGATCACTCCAGTTAATAAGCCCTGCCCCAACAGCTGGCAGACAGACGCTTGGATCATTCTGGAAGAAGTTGCTCAAGATGCAACTTATGGTTATCCCGAATGCTTCAGACGTTCTGACACAGAGAACTCAAGCCAAGACCATCCCACCGTCAACGTGGATGGATTGCCCCGTCATGCCGCTGGACTCTGAAGAGCCCAGATAGACCGCTAAGCCAGCAATTTCTTCGGGTTGAAGCATGCGCCCCAAAGGCACACGCGTGAGGGTGGCCTTGACCATGTCTTCGGCACTCATGCCCGTGGTTTGCGCCACCTGGGCTTTGAGTTCTTCCACCATGTCGGTCTGCACAAAGCCTGGGCAAATCGCATTCACAGTGACCGCGTAGGGGCTGGCCTCCAGGGCTACGCATCGCGTCAGGCCCACCACCGCATGCTTGCTCACGTTGTAGGCGCTTTGGTTGCGCGAGCCCCACTTGCCAGCGGTGGAAGCCATGTTGATGATGCGGCCATGCCTACGCGCTTGCATGCCCGGCAAACAGGCTTGCATGAAATGCAAGACGCCAAACAGATTGACATCGAGCAAGTCCTGAAAGTCCTGGGCCTTGTAATCCAGAAAAGATTTCGAGCGGTAGATGCCGGCGTTGTTAACCAAAATATCCACGTGCCCAAAACGCGTCTGGACGGCTTTCACCGCCTCAAAGCAGGCTTGGCGGTCCGTCACATCCATCGCCAGGGTCATCACACGGTCGTCGGCCAAATTCAACTTGGCCTTGACCTCATCGAGTGCGTCAAGCTTGGTGGCCACCAGGCACAGGATGGCACCTTGCGCGGCATAGGCTTGGGCAATGGCTCGCCCGATGCCACGGCTCGCGCCGGTGATGATGGCCACTTGGTCTTTGAGTCGTTGTGTCATGGTGTCTCCTTGTCTTGGCAGGTGAGGGTGTTTCATATACTACCTGCGCATGTCCACACCAACCATCCTCATCACCGATCACGCTTGGCCCGATCTTGAGATTGAGCGTTCCGTCATCGAAGCTGCGGGTCTTCGCTGGGTCCATGGCCCAGCCAGCCCGGCGTCTGACGAACACATCACCGCTTTGGCGCAGCAACATCAGCCGGCTTCCATCCTCACGTGTTGGGCGCAAGTCAGTGCCAAGGCCATCGCGGCCAGTCAGGGCTTGATGCATGTGGGCCGCATTGGTGTGGGTTTGGACAATATCGACGTCAGCGCCTGCACCCAAGCCGGGGTCTTGGTGACCAATGTGCCGGACTACTGTGTGGAAGAGGTGTCGGATCACGCCCTGAGCATGACCTTGGCTTGGGCGCGTGGCTTGATCAGCTTTGACCGTGACGTGCGCGCAGGGCAGTGGAACCCCGCGAAAGCGCAACTAAGACGCATGGCCAACCTCACGGTGGGCATCATTGGCTTTGGCCGCATCGGTCGTGCCAGCGCGCGTAAGTTCCAGGCTTTTTCTTGCCGCGTGCTGGTCACCGCTTCCCGTCCGATCACCGATGCCAAGGGTGTCGAAGCGGTTGAACTCTCTGAATTGCTCAGCCTCAGTGATGTGGTGGTGCTGCATGTGCCGCTGACCCCGCAGACCCAGGGGCTGATCAACCAAGACCGAATTGCCAGCATGAAGCCAGGCGCCTTGCTCATCAATGTGAGCCGTGGTGCGGTGGTTGATACCGCCGCCCTGACGCAGGCCTTGGCCAGCGGGCACCTCAGCGGTGCGGGCCTGGATGTGTTGGACACCGAGCCCAAGGTTCCCCCAACACTCATCAATCAGAGCAGCGTCATGTTCACGCCCCACATTGCATTCAGCTCGGATGCTGCTGTGGCTGAACTGCGCCGCCGAGCCGCTGAAGAAGCGGTGCGGGTGGTGCTGGGCCAAGCGCCTCACCACCCGTGCAACACACCCCGTGCAGTGCACTCATAACAAGCACGTGACCATGACCATCCACATTCACACCATACACGCCCGTCAAATTTTGGACTCCCGGGGTCGCCCCACTGTGGAGGCCGATGTCACCCTCAGCGATGGCAGTCTGGGCCGCGCTTCGGTGCCTTCAGGTGCATCCACCGGCAGTGCTGAAGCCCATGAGTTGCGTGACGGTAACCCGGATGTTTATGCAGGTCTGTCGGTGCTCAAGGCTGTGGGTCATGTCAATGCTCAGATTGCGCAAGCGCTTAAGGGCCACGATGCCTTTGATCAGCACGGCATTGACCAAACCATGACCGTGCTTGATGGCACACCGCAGCTCGCCAAGCTCGGCGCCAATGCCATCCTGGCGGTGTCCATTGCTGCAGCACGGGCCAGTGCTGTGGCAAGCGGACAAGCGCTTTACGAGCGTGTGCGTGACATCGCCGCCTTGCCCAACTTGAGCATGCCTGTGCCCATGGTCAACATCCTCAGCGGAGGCTTGCATGCCGGTCGCGGGATGGATGTGCAAGATTTCCTGGCCATGCCTGTGCGCGCGAGTTCCATCGCAGAAGCGATCCACATCTTGTCGAGAGTGCGCAACGCCGCCTCACAAGAAGCTTTGGCGCGTGGCTTGCCCACCTTGCTGGCCGACGAGGGCGGCATCAGCCCTGGCTTGCCCACAGGCCGTGATGCCTTGGACATGATGATGCGCACCATCGAGCGTTCAGGCTTGCGACCCGGGGAAGATGTGGTCATCGCCATCGACGTAGCAGCCACTTCTTTGCAACGCCAGGAGGGTGGCTACGCACTCACCCGTGAAGGCCGGTCCGTCAACGCGCAAGAGATGATCGAGATGCTGGCCGATTGGGTCAAACACTACCCTGTGGTGTCGATCGAAGACGGCTTGGGTGAAGAAGACTGGGGCGCCTGGGCCGAACTCACGCAGCGGCTCGGCCATGTGCAGTTGGTGGGCGATGATTTGTTCACCACCCACCCAGAGCGCTTGGCTCGGGGTGTGCGCGAACAGGTGGCCAACGGGGTCTTGGTCAAGGCCAATCAAAACGGCACCTTGTCGGGCACCATCGCCTTGATAGCTCAGGCTAAAGCAGCGGGCTACGCCACCATTGTGTCGGCACGTTCCGGCGAGACCGAAGATGCTTTCATGTCTGATTTGGCCGTGGGCACCTGTGCGGGCCAGATCAAAATTGGTTCGCTGCGCACCTCCAGCACGGTGGCCAAATACAACCAACTCTTGCGTATTGAAGAAGCTTCTGGTGCGCCTTACTTGGGCTTGGCTGCACTCTCGGGCCGCACATGAGTTCACCTGAGCTCAATGCTTTCCTCACGCAAGTTGGGCTGGCCCAGCCCGACGAGCCACGGCAATGGACCGCATTGACCGGGGGCGTTTCTTCTGACATCTGGCGCGTTGATCTGGCCGGTGGCCGCAGCGTGTGTGTCAAACGCGCTTTGGCCAAACTCAAAGTGGCAGCGGATTGGCATGCGCCTGTGTCGCGCAACGCGTTTGAGTGGGCTTGGCTGGAGTTTGCGGCAGGCCTTCTGCCTCAACATGTGCCGCAGCCTTTGGCGCACGACGCCAGTGCTGGCATGTTTGCCATGGGTTTCCTGGATGCAGCGTCTCACCCGGTGTGGAAGCAGCAACTGCTGGCCGGCCAGGTGGATGTCAACACCGCAGCCCAGGTGGGTCATGCTTTGGGGGTGCTGCATCAGGCAAGCGCACACCGTGCTGATCTGGCCGCGCAATTCGACACCACCGATAACTTTCATGCCTTGCGTTTAGAACCCTATTTGGTCGCGACAGCACAGCGGCACCCTGAGTTGGCTGAAGCGCTGCATGGCTTGGTCAAATGCACCGCTGAACATCGAATTGCTTTGGTGCATGGCGATGTCAGTCCTAAAAATATCTTGGTGGGCCCCAAGGGGCCTGTGTTGTTGGATGCCGAATGCGCTTGGTACGGCGACCCGGCCTTTGATGTGGCGTTTTGCTTGAACCACTTGATGCTGAAGTGCATGGTGTTGCCGCACCATCAGTCACTGCATGAGGCGTTCCAAGCTTTTGTGCAGGCTTACTTTCGCAATATCACCTTTGAGCAGCGCAACGACCTGGAAGCACGTTGCGCGCAATTGCTACCCGCTTTGATGTTGGCCCGAATCGATGGCAAGTCGCCTGTGGAATACATCACCCAAGACGATGCGCGGCAGCAGGTACGTGCATTTGCCATCCCGCGCATTACGCATCCGCTAAGTCGTCTTCAAGACATCGCTTCAGCTTGGTTTTGTTAGCAAACCAGCTTGCTTGCTGGTGTCATCCATGGTTGGCTTGACCGTGTAAGACCACCTTGCCTGCCAGTTGGTAGGCCAGCAACGACGCGGCACTGGCCACCACGGCGCACATCCAATATTGCGTCACATGCCCGCTGGGTTCGCGGTGTAACAGCAGCCCGCCTACCCAAGCGGCCACGCCCATGGCAAAGGATTGCACAGCCCCGTTGAGGGACATGAAGGTTCCCCGAAACTTCGGGTCTGCTGCTGAGGTCAGCAGTGCCATGCCCGGAATCATGCGGGCGTTCATCGCGAAAAACATGGTGGTGGTGACCAAGAGCACCCACGGCAATGGCATGGGCACAAGCAGGGTGACGATGAACATCGGCACCATGGAAAACAGCAGGGCGCGCTGAAAGGTTTTGCGTTTGCCCAAGCGGTCGGTCACACCGCCCACCCAACGCCCCGTGAACAGGGTGACCAAACCACCGCAAAAGTACAACCAAGGAATGTCTTGCAAGGCCATGACCTCGTTGGTTTGAATGTACAAGGTGATGTAAGGAACGATGGTGAAGGCCGCAAACATCATGGTGCCTGAGAGCATCAGCGCCATGCGTTGGTTAGGCTCACGCAGCACCTGCGCCATGGCATGCAGCAAGTGCTTGTCTTGGCCGTGGGCAATGTGCGTTTTCAAAGAAGGCACACTGAAGTAAGCCAGCACCCCCATCAACAAACACAAACAACCAATGCCGATGAAGGCGTAATGCCAACCCCACAAATTGGCAAAGAACAGACCCGCAGGCACACCCGCCACGGTGGCCACAGAGAACGATGTCATCACAATGCCGGTGGCTCGACCGCGCCGATCAAAGGGAATCACATCACCAATGATGGTTTGGCTCATGGTGGAGAGCACCCCACCAAAAAAGCCTGAAGCAATGCGCGCCATCAACAAGAGGCTGTAGGAGGGCGCCAGGGCACAGGCCACCGTGGACAGTGCAAACATCACATACAGCAAAAGCAGCAGCCGTCGGCGGTCAAACCGGTCGACAAAGGTGGTGGCAAACAAACCCGACATGCCAGCAGCCACGGTGTAGGCCGACACCAGCAAACCAAACTCTGCCAGACTGATGCCAAACAGCGCCGTGAGCTGAGGCCCCAGGGGCATCATGATCATGAAGTCCACGATGTGCGTGAATTGAATACCCGCCAGGGTTAAAAGCAGCAGCAGCTCGCGCTGCGGTTTGAGTTGAACATGCATGCCTTGAGCATACACAGCCATCAGGCGTGACAGATGCGGTCAAGGTATTAGACTGCTTGATATTCGATAAAGAGGAGCAAAAAGATGAACGAATGGAAGCGTTGGTGGCTGGTGTTCTTCATGCTTGTAGGTGGCTTCCATTCACAAGCCAGCGCCCAAACCTGGCCTGCCAAGCCCATCAGAATCGTGGTGCCATTCCCAGCCGGGGGCACCTCGGATGTGCTGGCGCGCTTGATTGGTCAAAAGCTCACCGATGCCTGGGGCCAAGCCGTGGTGGTGGACAACAAGCCCGGCTCCAGTGGCAATCTGGGGGCAGACCTGGTGGCCAAGGCCGCACCCGATGGCTACACCCTCTTGCTCATGGATGTGGGCAACCTGGCCATCAGCCCTTCGCTTTACAAACTGCCCTTCAATGTGGCCACGGATTTCGCGCCGGTCACCATGGTGGCTTACTCGCCGCATTTGCTGGTGACCAGCTCTGCCGTGCCTGCCAACACCACGGCTGAACTGGTGACTTGGGTGAAAGCGCAAAAGGGCAAAGTCAACTTTGCAGCGGCTGCTGGCATGGGCAGTGCAACGCATCTAGCCGGCGTCTTGTTCGCGCAGCGCATGGGCTTGGACTGGGCGTATGTGCCTTACAAGGGCGGCAGCCAGGCCATGACAGATTTGATCGGCTCGCAGGTGGATCTGACCTTCAACGGTATGGTGGCCACCTACCCGCATGTGAAAGCCGGCAAGATCAAGCTCATCGCCATCTCCAGCCCCAAGCGTTTGCGCACACTGTCTGATGTGCCCACCGTGGCAGAAAGCCTGCCCGGGTTTCTCACCGGCAGTTGGCAGGGCTTGCTGGCCCCGGCCGGTACACCCAAGCCGGTCGTTGACAAACTTTATGCGGAGGTGAACCGCATTCTGGCCATGCCCGACATCAGCGAGAGACTCAACGGCTTGGGTGCCGAGCAGGGCAACATGAACCCCATTCAGTTCAGTGATTGGCTCAACAGCGAGATGAAAACCATGGCCAAGGTGGTTCGTGACGGCCAGGTCACTGTGGATTAGTCTGGCCAGGTCAGCCATGAGTGTGGCTGGGTTTTTACCCATTGTGGCGGCGCTCTGCATTGCATAGCCTGCAGTGTGCATTCGCTGCTTGGCAGTTCATGCATGTGCTTGTCTTCAGGGCAGGCGCTCCCGCTTGAGCCACTTACAGGAGACCAAACCATGAAAATAATCGCAACAACGTTCTTGGCATGTGCTTGCTCGTTGATTCACGCACAAGACCTCAGCGCAGAAAAAACCATCAGCATGAAATTGGCCAATGACATGGTCAGCGCTGCGGTCGCTTCATGCACCGCCAGCGGCTACAACGTGGTGGCTACGGTGGTTGACCGCTCGGGTTACCTCAAAGCGGCTTTGCGTGCTGACAACGCCCGCCCGCACGCGATTGACATCGCTGAACGCAAAGCCCACACCGCAGCCATGTTGGGTTACCCCACCTCGGTGCTTGCTGAAAACATCCAAAAAGGTGTGACCCCCAGCTCCATTCTCAACACGCCCAATTTCACTTCACTGCTCGGGGGCTTTCCCATCAAGGTTGGTGCTGAGGTGGTGGGCGGCATCGGGGTGAGTGGTGCACCTGGTGGTCATCTGGACACCGCTTGCGTTGAAGCCGCGATGAAGGCCGTTCAGGACCGTTTGAAATAACCCCGGGGGCTCACGCTGCGAGCGCTCAGCTGCAGCGCTCCAGCCAAGCTGACAGCGCGGCAGCCACCTCGGCGGGTCGCTCCATCGGTGCCATGTGGCCAGCTTGATCAATCAGCGCCAAATGGCTGCTCGGCACCAAGTCATGCATGGCCTGGTGCTGTGCCACGGGTGACCAAGCGTCTTGCTGCCCGCATAGCACCAGCGTGGGCACTTGGATGGCTTTGAGGACATCGGTGCCATCTGGCCGGTTCAGCAGCGCTTGAATTTGGTGTGCAAATGTGGGGGCACTCTTGCGCTCAAACATGGCCAAGATGCTGTCCATGAGCACCTGGTCTGACAGTCGATCGGGATGCACCATGCCTTGTGACCACACCTGGGCCATGGCGCGAACGCTTTGGTTTTGGGCAATCTCCAGCAAGGCCATGCGTTTGTTGGCTTCTTCAAGACCTGCGGCACCTCTAGGGCGAGGCAAGTAACCGGTGCTCAGCAGCGCCACACCGCGCACCCGGTGTGGTGCCAACCTCACCGCTTCCACCACCACCCTGGCACCCATGGAGTGCCCCGCCAGCAAGACCTCATACGGTGCATCCGCCAGGATCTGCCGCGCCATCTCTTGCAGTTGATCGGCTTGTCCATGGTCCACCACACGGCAGACACGTTGCGTGTCGAGGTGCGACACCACGCCGTCCCACACCGCGTGGTCACTCATCAAACCAGGCACCAAGAGCAGGGGTGTCATGACCTTATTTGCGAGATTCGGCCAGCAGACGCAACTCCCATGGTACGATGACTTTGCTGAAAATCACGGGGTCGACCCAGCCATGTGACTCTCGGCCCAAGTGGCCGCCGCGCGGGTTGATCCAGGCTTCTTTCGGTGCATCACCGGAACGCAATAGCAATTCCGCATCTGACATAGGCACTTGGGAGTCCAAGGCGCCGGTGACGATCAACATCGGGGTGCTGGGTTTGTCGAGCAAACCCATGGCCTTGAGGGACATGCTCGGCATCAGTCGTGCCAAGTCTTCCACCGTCTGCGCACCTTCAAACACATTGATGAAAGCAGGCGCCAGGTCAAACAGGTACTCGCGGTTGCCCATGGTGCCTTCGCGTAAAAACTTCTCAGAGAAAAACTCATCTACTGGTGGCGATTGGGCTACCGTGCCGAGCAATCGGTGCTTTTCAGTCACCGCCAATTTGGCTGCCCAGTAGCCACCAAAGCTCACACCCGAGGCAATGATGCGTTCATGATCAACCTCAGGGCGTGTACGTAAGTAGTCCAGCACCGCGGTGAACATGCGGTCTGCGGTTTTGCTGACTTTCACGGGAGCTTGGCCGGTGCCAGGGCTGTCCACCGCGAAAAAACCCACGCCATGCGGCAAGATCTGGGCGTAGCTTTCAGCCACGGTTTCTTTGCGGCTGTCCAAGCCGCTGATGGCCAGAATCAAAGGCACCGGACCTTTGGTGTTTTTGGGTAAGCGCAAATATCCGGTGATGGTTTTGCCTTCAAAGGGAATGCGCACCAATTCCATAGGGTTGTCAAAGGTGGTGGCGTATTGCAGGTAAGCGTCGGTGGCGCGGTCATAAGCCTTGGCCTTGCCAGGCGAATTAGGGACGGGCCACTGTGCAAAATAAAACAGGCGCCAGGCACGGCGGTAGTTGGTCGCTGCATCTGACTTGTTGCTGGCATTCTTGGCAGCCTGGTAATAGCGATCCCCCACCCGCATGAATGAAGCTGCCCACTCATCGCGGTCGCGGGTTTTAATGCCGTCTAGCGCCTCTTGCACATCTTTGGGGTCCAAGCCGCCCAGAGGGTAGGCACCGCGTTGTGCACGAGCCATCGACTCGGTTTTGATTTCTTCGATGTTACGGTCAGGGGCCTGTGCTTGAACATTCGCACTCCAAACACACAAGCCTGCGATCACACCAACAACACCGATCCAGCTTTTCATCTTCATGAAAAATCTCCTATGCGAAGGTCATGTATCTCAGGGTTCTGAGCCCAAAGCCTGCGATAAATCTTTCACAGCTTTGGTCAGCAGCCACTCGATGGGGAAATACAGGTATGTAGCCCCCGAGTCTCTGAAGGCTTGCAGTTGCGTCCAGTCAGCGGGCATGCCAAAGCGTTTGCCAGCCGCTTTGAGGCGCTTGCACAAATCATCCAAAGTGGCCATGACCTCAGGCGTTTTCGCGCCGCGTTGGCCGCACATGTCGTAGGCCAAGTCATTAGGGCCAATCAGGTAGGCGTCCACACCAGGCACGGCCATGATGGCATCGAGGTTCTTCACCGATTCAACGGTTTCAATTTGCACAATCACGGTTTTTTCTGCGGCCTTCGCGCCACAGGCGTAGCGCACCAGCTCGACCACATCGGCAGCGTCTTGTGCGGTGTTGATGTGCGGCACCACCAGCCCATCCACTTGCCTGTCCAGGTACTGCACCAGCACCGACGGGTCTTTGGACCAGCTGCGCACCATCGCGGCCATGCCCGATAGACGTGCAGCGCGGATGAGATCGGTTGCGGCGTCCAGGCCTATGCCGGTGCGTTCGCAATCAATGAAGGCCACATGTGCCCCGGCGCTGGCCAAGGCGTTCATCACATCGGGGTTGCGACCCCCGGTGTTCACAGCAATCACGGCCTTGCCGTCATTGAGTCGTTGTTGGTTAGGGTTCAGAGGCATAAGTTAAAAGTAAATTTTGGCAGGATTGTCCACCAGGATGGTCTGTAACAGGCTTTCGTCTTTCACCCAGTCGAGAAACAGGTTGTAGAGGTCACCGTCGTTGGGCATGGCACTCTTGATGAACACATGTGGCCAGTCACTGCCCCACATCAGGCAGTGCGGCACCTCATCCATCAAACGCTGCGCGGCCGGGTTCACCGTGGGGTAGGGGTAGGCCTCGGGTGTCAGGCGATACGGTGCGGTGAGTTTGATCCAGGCTTGCCCCGCTTTGGCCATGCGCAGCAAAGCTTCAAAGCCCTCAGTCCAGCCTTGTTGGGTAGGCACATAACCCAGGTGCCCAAACACCAAGGGCACGTCCAGACTTTTGAGCTGCACATCAAGGTCAGGGAACTCGTTCACATGCATCAAGAACTCGATGTGCCAACCCAAGGGCTTGATCTTGTCCGCCAGTTGCTTCAAGCCCGCCACGGGCAGTTGGCCTTTGCCGGTTTGCAAATCCACAATGTTGCTGCGCACACCCCGCACACCCAGGGTATGCAAGCGCTCAATCTCTGCCATGGGCACATCAAAGGGCAAGACCGCCACGCCTCGTAATCTGTCGGGGTAGGCCGCCAGGGCCTCCAGCATGGCGCGGTTGTCGGTGCCATACACACTGGGTTGCACCAACACGCCACGCGCCAGACCTAAGGTGTCGAGCATCTCGACATACTCAGCCACCGACGCCTCGGGTGGGTTGTAGAGGCGGTTCTCCACCAGGGGAAACAGATCACGCGGGCCGCACACATGGGCGTGCACATCGCAAGCCAGGGCAGGGGGCGCGCTTCGGGGGCGTTTGGGGTGCGGGTCGTGCGGGACGCACTCAGGCAGGTTCTTCTGCAACTCAGTCAATTTGTGCTCCTGTGGCTTTCACAACTTTGCCCCATTTCTCAACCTCATCTTTGATCAAGCTGCCGTACTCAGCGGGTGTGCTGGTGATCGGGTCTGCCCCTTGTTCGCTCAAGTATTTGCTCATGGCCGGCTCACGCACAATTTTCACCACAGCGGCGTTGATTTTGTTCACGATGGTAGCGGGCAGTTGAGGTGGCCCGACCAAACCAAAGTAACCAGAAGCTTCATAACCGGGCAGGCCTGATTCTGCAATGGTAGGCACATCGGGCAGGGCCGGAATGCGGTGCTTGGTGCTCACACCCAGGGCTTTGACCTTACCGGTTTTGACGTTCTGCACGGCAGATGGCGCCGTGGCCAAGGACACCTGCACATGACCGGCAATCAAGTCGGTCATGGCTTGCGGCCCACCCTTGTAGGGCACGTGCAGCATGGGGGTGTTGCTCATCATTTTGAAGAGCTCGGTGGACAAGTGCGGCTGGCTGCCATTGCCTGCAGAGCTGTAGCTCACCGGGTTAGGGGCTGCTTTGAGGTAGGCGATCAGCTCACGCACATTGTTCGCGGGCACCGATGGGTGGACCACCAAGACCTGCGCAGTTTCCGCCACCATGGTGATCGGGGTGAAGTCTTTCACCGGGTCATAGGTCATCTTGGGGTAGAGCGTGGCGTTGATGCTGTGTGCAGTCGATGCCATCAGCAAGGTGTAGCCATCAGGTGCTGAGCGCACCGCGTGGTCCGCCCCAATGTTGGCACCACCGCCGGGGCGGTTGTCCACAATCACGGGCTGTTTGAATTCTTCCGACAACTTTTGCGCAACGGCTCGGGTGATGATGTCGGTGGTGCCGCCTGCAGGGAAGGGCACCACGATCCGGATGGGTTTGTTGGGGTAGTCCTGGGCCTGCACCACAGGCAAGCACAAGGCGGTGGCCAAGGCCGCAAAGATGAGACGTCGCTTCATAAACACTCCAGTTTGAGGCTCATGCCTGCTTGAACAGATGACCTGCGCCTTCTACCTCGCGTTGGTCACCGATGCTGCGCAACGTGCCCCACATTGAGGCCTGGTTGCTCGTGACCACGGGCCGACCGGTTTCTTGTTCCAGCTCGGTGATGAGCGCTAAGGTGCGGAAGTTCGAGCAACTGATGAACAGGGCCTCGGTCTCTTCGCGCATCACCTCATGCGCCAGGGCTTTGATGACCGGTGCGGAAATGCTGCCATGCGCCTGGGTGCCCAAGCCTGCAATGGCCAAAACTTCAAACCCGGCTTGCTCCAGATAAAGCTTCACGCGCTCATTGAGCCAGGGCTCGTAAGGCGAGGCCACACTGATCTTGCGCGCGCCCAAGGCTTTGATGGCACCCGCGATCGACGATGCTGAGGTCACGCAAGGTATGCCGGTGAGTTCGGTGAGTTCTTGGGCTTGCGCCAGGTCTTCTTGCGGTGTTTTCAAAAAACCGCTGGCGGTGCAGCCGTGGCAGATGGCGTGCACCTTGGCATGCGAGAGCAGGGTGGCTGCATCGGGTGCTTGGGTGCTGAGCCACAACAAGCTTTTCTCAGAATCGTCGGTGTGTTTGATGCGCTGCGAGTGCACCGAGGTACTGGGGCCAGCCATGCGCTGAAACTCGTACTCCATCACGGTGTTCCACGACGGCACGATGATGCCCAACTTGGTTTGCCAATTCACGTTCTGTCTTTCTCAGGCCCTGCGGCCCATCACATGCTTAATCGAGCTTGATGCCCTTGTCCCGGATGAGCGCGGCCCAACGTTGCAGGTCTTCACGAATCAGCTGGCTGAACTGGGCCGGGCCTTCACCCACCGCTTGCACGCCCATGCTAGCAAAGCTTTTTTTCACAGCCTCGTCTTGAAGGGCGGTCGCCGCGGCACGCTGCAAAATGCCAATCACCTCTTGAGGTGTGCCCACAGGGGCGACCAGGCCGGTGAAGTTGGTGATGGCAAATTTAGACAAGCCCGATTCGATGAAGGTCGGTGTTTGCGGCAAAGACTTCCAGCGCTCGGTCGACGACACCGCCAAAGGCGTCACACGGCCTTGCTCGATGAAGGCTGACGATGAACTCACTTGGTCAAACAGCACATCCACCCGACCCGCCACCACTTCTTGCAAAGCTGGGCCAGCGCCTTTGAAGGGCACATGCAAGAACTGCGTGCCGGTCAACGCTTGAAAATATTCCCCCACCAGGTGGTTGGAGGTGCCGTTGCCCGCCGAGGCCATGGTCAGACCATCGGGTTTTTGGCGTGCCAGGGCAATCAGTTCTGTGAGGTTTTTAGGGCCAAGGCCGGGGCGAATCACCAGCACAAAGGGCACGGCGGCCAGGTAGCTCACCGGGGCGATGCCGGTGTTGGGGTCGTAAGGCCAGTCTTTGTAGAGGTTGGGGGCCACGCTGAGTGAGCTGTTCGAGCCCATCATCAAGGTGTAGCCATCAGGTGGTGACTTCATGGCCGCTTCTGCGCCAATTTTGCCGCCAGCTCCCACCTTGTTCTCCACAATCACGCTTTGGTTGAGCACCCGGCCCATGGCGGTGCCCACCACGCGGGCTGTCACATCCACATTACCGCCTGGGGCAAAGGGCACGATGATGCGGATGGGTTTGCTGGGCCAGTTGGCGGCCTGCGCGAAGGCCGAACCATGCGGGGCCAACATGGCGGCGCCAAGCGCCGACAAAAACTGTTTTCTATTCATACACACCAAGCGGAAAGTGGCCAACTTTGTCATTCTGTGAGGGGGTTCTGTCCAGGGCTATCAGGTGATACCCGAGTCCGCGTGAAACGGGGCTGGCCCTAGACTCAACTGTTGAAACCCGATCGGGCGAGATGACGAACACCAAGCGGAGACTGGGATGCAGAATTGTTGGAACACATCGGCCTTGAAAAAAATAATTTCCGCTTTGGCCTTGGTCAGTGTGTCGGCGTTTGCCCAAGAGTCTGAACGACGCTTCAAAATTTTGCAGCCCTCCGAGATGACCGAGGCGCAGCAGGCACTCGTGAAAAGCATCAGCTCTGGGCCGCGCGCCAGTGTGGCCGGTTCAGCTGCCAACAGCAGCAACGGCTCGCTGGGCAGCCCTTTCAATGTGTTTTTGCGCAGTCCTGAATTGGGTGAGCCTTTGCAACAGGTGGGCACCTACATCCGCTTCAAAAGCAGCTTGGGTGCGCGGCTGACTGAATTCGCGATATTGATCGTGGCGCGCGACTGGACCGCGCAGTACGAATGGCATGCCCACCACCGCTTGGCCTTGCAAGCGGGCTTGTCGCCAGATGTGGCCGCTGACCTGGCCCGCAAAGAGCGGCCCAAAACCATGCAGGCTGATGAGGTGCTGGTCTACAACTTTTGCACCGAGTTGCTGCAACAACGTCGCGTGAGCGACGCCACTTACGCAGCTGCTGTGTCAGCATTTGGTGAGCGCGGGGTGATGGACCTCATCGGCGTGACGGGTTACTACACCTTGGTGGCCATGGTGCTCAATGTGGACCGCACGCCCATCCCCAATGGCGCCAAACCACCGCTGGAATGAATGCATGATTGAACATCACATCGACATCACCACCCCCGATGGGCAGATGAACACCTTCGTGGTTCATCCGCAAGACAAAGGGCCGCACCCGTTGGTGCTCTTTTACATGGACGCCCCGGGCAAACGTGAAGAGCTGCATGACATGGCGCGTCGCCTGGCCACGGTGGGTTATGTGGTCATGCTGCCCAACCTGTATTACCGCCGCAGCCGTGACTACTACCTCAAAGAACGCACACCCGAGGCCATGGACGAAATGTTCGGGCACATGCACAGCCTCAACGCCAACACCACCCGCACCGATACGCAAGCCTTGCTGAAATACGCTGATCAACTGCCCGCCGTCAACCGCGACAAGGTGGGCATGGTGGGGTACTGCATGAGTGGCCCGTTTGTGATGTGGGCCGCCGCGCAGTTTCCTGACCGCTTGCGCAGCATCGCCAGCATTCATGGCGCCAACATGGTCACCGATGCCCCCGACTCGCCGCACCTGATGGCCCCTCACATCAAGTGCGAGAGCTACTTTGCCTGCGCCGAGATTGACAAGTGGGCGCCCCCTGAGCACATCGAGCAACTGCAAGCCTCGCTCAACGCGGCCAGCACGCCGCATGTGTTGGAGTGGTACCCCCAGGCGCACCACGGCTTTGCTTTTCCCCAGCGGGTGGGCATGTACCACCAGCCCTCAGCAGAGCGGCATTGGGAGCGTTTGTTTGATTTGTTTGACCGAACCCTGCGCCGATAAGTTGTCATGTTGAACCGTCCTGCCGACCCATCGGTCGTTGATTCGCGCCTGGCCGCCATACGTTTGTTGGTGAGCCTGGGCCTGGTGGTGCTGGGCAACAGCAGCATGTATGTGGTGTCGGTGGTGTTGCCTGCTGTGCAAACCGAGTTCGGCATCAGCCGGGCCGATGCCTCCATGCCCTACACCTTGATGATGATTTGCCTGGGGCTGGGTGGTTTATGGACGGGCCGCTTGGCCGACCGCTATGGCCTCACCCCTGTGCTGTGGTGCGGCGCGCTCGCAGTCACAGCTGGTTTTGTAGGCGCAGGGTTTTCGCCCAACATTTGGCTCTTTGGCCTGGCCCATGCGGTCATGGGCTTGCTGGGCAGTTCAGCGACTTTTGCACCGCTGTTGGCTGACACCGCGCTGTGGTGGAACAAACGCCGCGGCATTGCGGTGGCCATTTGTGCCAGTGGCAATTACATCGCCGGGGCCATGTGGCCGCCCTTGGTGCAGCACGGCATTGAGACCATCGGTTGGCGGCAGACCTACATCATCCTCGGCTTGATTTGCGGTGTGGGCATGTTGGTGTTGTCGATGTACATGCGCCAGCGCCCGCCACTGGTCGCCGACACACCCGCCGCTTTGGGTGAAGTAGCGGTGGACCGCAGCCGGCCCTTTGGCATGCACCCGGCGGTGGCGCAATTTTTGTTGTGTGTGGCCGCCGTGGCCTGTTGTGTGGCCATGGCCATGCCGCAGGTCCACATCGTGGCCTATTGCAGCGACCTGGGTTATGGCGCAGCGCGTGGTGCTGAAATGCTTTCGCTCATGCTGGCCTGTGGCATTGTGAGTCGCTTGGTCTCAGGCGTCATCTGCGACCGCATAGGCGGCATACGCACCTTGCTGTTGGGCTCGGCCTTGCAAGGCTTGGCCTTGTTGCTGTTTTTACCGGTGGACGGCTTGGTGCCGCTCTACATCATCTCGGCCTTGTTCGGCCTGTTTCAGGGTGGCATTGTGCCGTCTTACGCCATCATCATCCGTGAGTACTTTGCCTTGAACGAAGCCGGTGCTCGGGTGGGTTCGGTCATCATGGCCTCGCTCTTGGGCATGGCCCTGGGGGGCTGGATGTCGGGCTGGATCTTCGATGTCACAGGCAGTTACAAGGCCGCCTTCATGAACGGCACGGCCTGGAATCTCTTGAACCTCACGATTGTGTGTGTGCTGTATTGGCGCATTCGCCAGCCTAAGCCCCCAGCGCTTGCGGCTCAATAGAACAGCAGCAACACCCAGGTCAACAAGCAAGACGCACCCAGGAACATCACCAGGCCCAGCAACAGCAGGGCTTTGTCTTCTGAATGGGGTGTGATGCGTCGGGTCTGCTTGGGCGTGGTTGCAAGTTGACGCCGCCCCCGACCCCACAGCGACGCCTGCACCAAAGCCTGGATGATCATGTCGTGCCCCCTGACATCGGGCCTCAACGCAGGCCCACGATGTTTTATCGGGCCAATTTCCAGGAAATGAAGGCCAGTTAAAACACCGCGTGGTCACCCAGGTTGACCGACTGGTCTTGCTGGATCAACTGGGCGTAGTGGTCGCGCAACGTGGTGTGCCCATGCGATGGCGTCAGGGCTTCGTCGTACAGGCCGGTGTTGGGGTTGAGCACCAGCATGGATTCGGTGGCGTAGTAGCGGCCGATGCGGGCCAGCTCTGCCTTAGCCAATAACGTTGGCACCACACTCCCCAGGGTGCTCAGCACAGCGATGATGACATCAAACAAACCCACTGGCACCCGCTTGAACTTGGGTGGCTGGCCCAACAAGTCAAACAGCATCTGCCCTTGTGCCAGGGGCGTGATGGCCGGGCCGGGGCCACCGATGGGCAACACCTGGTTGTGGCGCGCGGAGTCGTTGATGCAGCCTGCCAGGTAGTCCCCCAGATCGTCATCAGAAATCGGTTTGCAGGCGGTCAGCTCACCATGGCCAAACAACAAAAAAGGTTTGCCTTGGCGCAGCCGTTGTATTTGCCCGCTGAGTGATTTGAAAAACGCAGTGGGCCGCACGATGGAATAACGCAAACCCGAGGCCATCAGTGCTTGCTCAAACGCCAGCTTGGCATGCTGAAACGCCAGCAGAGGCTTTTGCACACAGATGGCTGAGAGCAACACAA
The DNA here is from genome assembly GCA_947454955.1 of Comamonadaceae bacterium. GTDB lineage: Bacteria > Pseudomonadota > Gammaproteobacteria > Burkholderiales > Burkholderiaceae_C > Hylemonella. The sequence continues at coordinate 33,490 of CANGLW010000017.1, read as the reverse complement.
AGTGCTGTACGCCCGCAGCCTGCGCGGCTTGCAACACGTTCAGGTGCGCCTGGTGGTCTATGGCCCAGGCATCCGCCGGTGCGCCGGTGCGTGAAGCCATGCAAGACACCACCACATCAAAGTGCTCGCCTTGGAAGCCTAGACTGGCCACATCACTTGGCTTGTTCACATCACCATAGCGCCAGGTCACGCCCGCTACTTGTTCTTGCTCTTGCGCGGCTTGGCTCTTTTGTCGGCTGAAGCACACCACCTCATGGCCATGCCGTAACAGCGCTTTGAGCGTGGCTTGGCCAATCGTCCCCGTGGCCCCCAACATGAACACGCGTTGGGGCGCTATTGCGCTTGGGCTGGATGGGGCGGGGTGCATGGCTGATGTTGTAGTTGAAAAGCCCAGGCAAAACCACGGGGGTTTCCCTTTGCAGGGTGCGCTGGAGAAATTTGTTTTATTCTCAGGGGCTGTTCAGGCCCATTTCACCCAGTTCCCCACCAAGCACCCACCCATGAATGAGCTCACCTTCGCGCCCTGGTTTCTTGACCTGGTGCTGGCTTTCACCTTGGCCGAATGGTTGGTGCTGGTCTTGCGCTACAAGTTCATGGGCCGTGGGATGGACCCTATCAATGTCTCGCTGGGTTTGGCACCAGGTTTGATGTTGATGCTGGCCCTGAAATTATCTGAGCCCACCACGCTGACCTTGCCCGTCATGGCTGCGCTGGCCGCTTCAGGCCTGGCCCACGCGTGGGACTTTCGTCGACGCTTCAAATCCTGAGGCAGGTGCTCAACGCCCGGGCAGCCCCATGCCACGGGCAATCACTTCTTTCATGATTTCATTCGTGCCGCCGTAAATGCGCTGCACACGGGCATCGGCATACGCCCGGGTGATGGGGTATTCCCACATGTAGCCGTAGCCACCATGCAATTGCACACAGGCATCCATCACCTTGCATTGCAAGTCAGAGCACCAGTACTTGGCCATGCTGGCGGTGGAGGTGTCGAGCTTGTTGTCCAAAACCAGGCTGCAGCATTTGTCCACAAACACCTGCGCCACCTGCACCTCGGTTTGTAATTCGGCCAGGGTGTAGCGGGTGTGCTGGTAGTTGGCAACCGCTTGGCCAAACACTTGGCGCTCTTTCACATAGGCCACTGTGTCATCAATCGCAGCTTGCGCTGCAGCGATGGCCCCAATCGCAATTTGCAGCCGCTCCCAGGGCAATTGCTCCATCAGGCAAATGAAGCCCTTGCCCTCATAAGCCTCGCCGCCCAGCAGGTTCTCGGCGGACACGCGAACCTGGTCAAAAAACAGCTCTGAGGTGTCTTGCGCTTTGAGGCCCAGTTTTTTCAGTCGCTTGCCTTTTTCAAAGCCCGGCATGCCACGCTCCACCAACAAGAGGCTCGTGCCCTTGGCCCCGGCGGCCGGGTTGGTCTTGGCCACCACAATCACCAAGTCTGCATGCCAGCCGTTGGTGATGAAGGTCTTGCTGCCGTTGAGCAAGTAGCTGCCATCACCTTGTTGGATGGCGGTGGTTTTGATGCCCTGCAGGTCAGAGCCCGCAGCGGGTTCGCTCATGGCAATCGCACCCACCATCTCGCCGCTGGCCAGTTGGGGAAGGTAGCGCTGCTTTTGCGCTTCGGTGCCGTAGTGCAGGATGTAAGGCGCCACAATTTCGCTGTGCAAGCCCCAGCCTATGCCGCTGAAACCGGCACGTGCCAGCTCCTCCATTTGCACGACCGAATACAGCTTGTCCACGCCACTGCCGCCGTAGGCCTCGGGCAGGGTCATGCACAGCAAGCCTTGCTCGCCGGCTTTGCGCCAGTTGTCACGGTCCACAAAACCTTGCTCTTCCCAGGCGTCGTGGTGGGGTGCAATTTCTTTGTCCATGAAGCGCTTGAGGCTGTCTCTGAACGCCTCATGGTCAGCGTTGAAAAGGGTGCGTTCAATCATGGTGTCTCCGGGTCATCATTCTTGGTTGTGGTGATGTGCTGAAACTATACTGTGATCACAACAAAGCGTAGCGCAAGAAGGAGACAAGATGACCGAAGCGTTTGTGTTTGACGCAATCCGCACCCCTCGGGGCAAGGGCAAGAAAGACGGCAGCCTGCACGAGGTCAAGCCGGTGAACCTGTTGGCAGGCGTTCTGAGCAACTTGCAGCAGCGTCACGACCTGGACACCGCGGCGGTGGACGATGTGGTCATGGGCGTGGTCTCACCCATTGGTGAACAAGGCTCGGTGATTGCCAAAGTGGCCGCCCTCAAAGCTGGGTGGGACTGGCGTTGCTCAGGCGTACAAATCAACCGCTTCTGTGCCTCGGGTCTGGAGGCGGTGAACATGGCCGCCATGAAGGTGCGCAGCGGCTGGGAAGACCTGGTGGTGGCCGGCGGCGTGGAGAGCATGAGCCGTGTGCCGATTGGTGCAGATGGCGGTGCGTGGGCGCAAGACCCTGAGACCAACAGCGCCACCTTGTTCGTGCCCCAAGGCATCGGTGCGGATTTGATCGCCACCTTGCATGGCTTCAGCCGCCAAGATGTGGATGCTTTTGCGGTGGCGTCGCAACAACGCGCTGCAGCCGCACGTGCAGCGGGTTACTTCAAAGCCTCTGTGGTGCCAGTGACTGACCAACTGGGTCAGGTCATTTTGGCTGAAGATGAATTCATCAAGCCCACCACCACATTGGAAACCTTGGCTGCTTTGAAGCCATCGTTTGAACAACTCGGTGCCATGGGTTTTGACGCGGTGGCCCAGCAGCGTTACCCCCAGGTGGCGCGCATCCACCATGTGCACCATGCCGGCAACTCGTCAGGCATTGTGGACGGCGCAGCGGCCGTGTTGATTGGCAGTGAGGCCGCCGGCAAAACCCATGGGCTCATACCGCGCGCACGCATTGTGGCGGCGGCCTTGTCGGGGGCAGACCCGACCATCATGCTCACCGGCCCCATGCCCGCGGCGCGCAAAGCCCTGGCCAAGGCGGGCATGCGCATCGACCAAATTGATTTGTTTGAAGTCAACGAAGCTTTTGCTGCTGTGCCCATGCGCTTCATGCAAGAGCTGGGTGTGCCGCATGAGCGCGTGAATGTGAACGGCGGTGCGATTGCCATGGGCCACCCCTTGGGCGCCACAGGCGCCATGATTTTGGGCACCTTGATTGACGAGCTGCACCGCCGTCAGTTGCGCTACGGCATGGCCACCTTGTGTGTGGGCGGTGGCATGGGCATCGCCACCATTGTTGAACGCGTTTGATCGGGCGCATCATGATCTTGAAAACCTTACGTTACGAGCTCGCAGAGGGCATTGCCACCATCACCTTTGACGAGCAAGGCTCGCTCGTCAACACCATGTGCCAGCAGTGGCAGCAAGACTTGGCAGCTGCTACAACGCAACTGCTGAACGACATGGCACAAGTACGCGGCGTGATATTGGCGAGCGCCAAAACCACGTTTTTTGCCGGTGCCGATTTGAAGGCCGTCATGCGTACCAACGCTGACGATGGCCCGCGCTTCTTCAAAGAGATTGAGGCCATCAAACGCTGCTTTCGGCAGATTGAAACTCAGGGCGTGCCCGTGGTCACCTGCATCAACGGTGCGGCTTTAGGTGGCGGGCTGGAGGTGGCTTTGGTGGGGCACCACCGCATTGCGGTGAACAGCCCGAAAATTTTGCTGGGCTTTCCCGAGGTGAATTTGGGCTTGATGCCCGGCGGCGGTGGCATCACCAAGCTCACCCGCTTGTTGGGTTTGGTGGCGGCGCAGCCTTACCTCTTGGAATGCAAGTTGTTCAACCCGCAAGAGGCGCATCAACTCGGTGTGGTCCACGAGCTGGTGGACAACGAGGCCCAGCTGCGCGAACGTGCTCTGGCTTTCATCGAGGCAGCCCAAGGCAAACCTGAGGCCGCACAACATGTGTGGGACCGCAAGGGCTACAGCATGCCTGGTGGCTCGCCCAGCAGCCCTAAGCTGGCGGGTTTGTTGTCGGTGGCGCCTGCGGTGCTCAAGCAAAAAACACGCGGCTTGTACCCCGCGCCCGAAGCTGCCTTGGCCGCCATGGTGGAAGGTGCTTTGGTGGACTTTGACACCGCCATGCGCATTGAAAGCCGCCACTTGGCCAGCCTCATGCGCAGCCAGGTCACGCGCAACATGATCAACACCTTCTTCTTCAACATGAACAGCATGAAGGCTGCAAAAGTTGAAGCTGCACAGCCTGACGCCAAAGATGCGCGAGAAGATGCGGTGCATGCCCTGGTGGCAAAAGCACGCGGCAACTCCAAGCCCAGCAGCTTGGCAGCCAGTGCTGATTTTTTTGGGCGACTGTTAGACGCCTACCTGTCAGAAGCCAAGCGTTTGTTGGAAGAGGGCGTGCCCGCAGCAGCCATCGAAAATCTGGCACTGCAAGCGGGTATGGCCGTTGGTCCAATAGCCCTGCACCAAGCCATTGCAAGTGATGACCTGCGCGCAGACAAAGGAACGGCTTCGATGTCAGCAGTGCCGGTGGACCAGCTGCAAGACATCAAAGACCGCTTGTTGTTTGGTATGTCTTTGGAAGCGGCGCGTTGCCTGGCTGAGGGCAAGGTGGCCAGCGTGGCGCAAGCCAATATCGGCAGCATTTTTGGCTTAGGTTTCCCAGCTTGGGCGGGCGGTGCTTTGCAGTTCATCTACGGGCAAAGCCTCAGCGTGTTCGAAGCCCGTAGCCAAGAGCTGGCGCAGCGCTTTGGTGCGCGCTTTGCCTTGAGCCCAGAAGTCATGGCTGCCCTCAAGCAGCACCAGCCGGTCTACTGAGTTTAAGAAAAGCGGCCGGCTGGCCGATAGCTCATCTGTAGAAGACACACACAGATGACCAAAGCCATGATTTTGGCGGCCGGGCAGGGCACCCGTGTCCGCCCGCTCACCAGCAATGTGCCCAAACCCATGGTGCCTATTTTGGGCAAGCCTTTGCTGGAGTACATGATTGAGCACCTGGCCCGCCATGGTGTGTGCGAGATCATGATGAACGTGGCTTACAACCACTACAAGATTGAGAATTTCTTTGGTGACGGGCGTCGTTGGGGCGTCGAGATTGGCTACTCTTTTGAGGGGGCTCGCGCGCATGGCGACATCACCCCGCGGCCCTGGGGCTCAGCCGGTGGGATGAAGCGCATTCAAGAGCAGGGCCATTTTTTTGACGAGACCACCCTGGTCATTTGTGGCGACGCCATCATCGACCTCGACATCCGCGCGGCCCTCAAAGAGCATTGGCTCAAGAACGCCATGGCCTCGGTCATCACCTTGCCCGTGGAGCCGCAAGACGTGAGCAACTACGGCATTGTGGTGGCTGATGAGAACAAGCTGGTTCGCTCTTTTCAAGAAAAGCCCGAACCCTCTCAAGCCAAATCAAACCTGGCCAGCACCGGCATTTATATTTTTGAACCCGAGGTGCTCGACCTCATCCCCTCTAACGAGGTGTTTGACATCGGCAGCCAGCTTTTCCCCATGCTGGTGGATCAGGGTTTGCCGTTTTACGCGCAAAACCGCCCCTTCAACTGGATCGACATTGGTCGTCTGACGGACTACTGGACCGTGCAACAGCGCGTGCTACGTGGCGAGGTGGATGGCTTTGAGATGCCTGGCAAGCAGGTCAAGCCTGGGGTGTGGGTGGGCTTGAACACCCGCGTGGATTGGCAACACATCAACATCACCGGCCCGGTGTACATCGGCTCGAATGTTCGTATTGACGCCGGTGCCAGCATCATTGGGCCGAGCTGGATCGCCCGAGGCTGCCATGTGCGTTCAGGCGCCCGGGTTGACCAATGCATTTTGTTTGACTACACCCGACTGGCCGCCGATCAGCATTTCAAAAACAAAATCCTCTCGCCCCAGTACTGCGTGGACAAGTCGGGCGAGACCATTTACGTGGGCGACGAAAACTCGTCGTTGCGGTGGGGGGATGCCAGGGCTTGAGGGTAATGCGTCAATTGATGCAAAAAATCGATGTAAAGGCTTAAGTTATGGCTGGTCATGACGAATCATTGACCACCTTGAAATCAAAAGCGGCAAGGTTTTGCCGCTTTGTGAATATCAGCCGCAGAGGGGCTGAGCGGCTTAAGAATTTGACGATCAGGTCGAATCACTTAGGCCATGAGTGTATCTGCCGTCTACTCGTCTACCAATTTGGTTGTGAAACCGCCATCAGGTCAGTCTTTGACCGTGGCGGAGGCCTTGGTGACGCTCAACGCCTACAAAACTGGCAGTGTGGCGATCGAAGATACAGCCAGCAACATCTCATCCAGCTGGGGTGATCTGCAAAAGCTCAGCAGCCGTATCAGTGCCATCACACTCAATCCCAGCACAGACCCGCTGACCATCAGGTCCAGCCAGCTCAAGACCTCCTCGGTCATTTTGGGCAAGGTGGCGGGCAACTACAAACTCAATGTCAAAGACGCGCTGGTCTCAGACATGACGGCGCTGCAAAACAACACCCACGTTGCTCAGTACAACCTGGCTGACAACGCAGTCAATTTAAGCGTCAATTTGGACAGGTTGCAGGCTGCCATTTCGACGCCTACGCCCAAGCTTTCAGCCATCACGGTCACAGGTGCTGCCAATAACCTCAGCTTGACCTACGCTCAGCTCGGCGCAAATGCTGGTGCACTCGGAAAAATCACCAACAACTACACCTTGACAGTGAATGATGTCGCTGTCGACAAGGTCACTGAAGTCGCTCAAAACACGCGTGTTTCGACGATGAACATCAAGGACACCAGCAAAAACATTGGTGACGGTATCGACAACCTCGATAACTTGGTGAGCCGTATCGGCAAAATCAACGATACCGATCGTGGCTTGATGACCTTGACCTCTGCCGCTTACAGCGTGAGTGGCATGGTGCTGGGGAAAATTTACACCGGCTATCAGGTTGCTATTCAAACGGCCACTTTGCCTGAGGCTTTGTCGGCCTCTAAAAATGCACGCGTGCAAAGCGTCAAGGTCTCGGACTCGGGCGCCAATTTTGTGGCTAACCTGGCTTCTTTGAACAAGGTCGGCAGCAAAGTAACCGCCATTGAGCTGACCGATGTGAGCAACACAGTCAGCCTCACCTATTCCCAGTTCACCACCTACGCTAAACTGATCAGCAAGATCACAACACCAGGCGTCACGTTTTCTGTGAAGGGCGTGAGCCTGAGCAATTTGGCCGCCCTGCAAAGTAACAGTGCCGTGACCAACATTGGCATCAGTGACAGCGGTACGAACGTATCCGCAGCCCTCGATAGCCTGAAGGACAACGCCAAGGTCACGTCTATCACCTTGACCGGGTCCAAAAACACCATCGCCCTGACGGCTGATCAACTTGAACAAGATCAAAATGTTCTGGACGAGATCACCAACAAATACACCTTGGCCGTCAGTCGTGTGAAAGCCGAGGATGCATTTTCCATCGGCACAACCGCAGGGGTGACCAGCGTATCGGTCATTGATACTGGCGAACAAATTGCAGCGCACTTGGATGACTTGCAGGGCTTGGGCGGCACGCTCAAAGCTGTTGCGCAAAGCGATACGTCTGTTCTGGAGATCACGGCCAATCAGTACGTGAAAGACAAAGGGGCGCTGGCCAAGCTGGGCAACAGCTACAAATTGAGTGTTTCCGGTGTCTTGGCATCCACTGCAACCTCAGTAGGTTCAGATGCCCGTGTGAATGATTTCACCGTGGCTGACTCAGCTCGAAATATTTCCACCTACTTCAACAGCCTGGATGCTTTGGGTAACAAGTTGACCCGCATTGACCAAAGCGATGGCGGTGTGCAAGTCGACTTGGTGCAAAGTCAATACTTGACCAAGAGCGTCACGGTAGAAAAGATCAACGGCGGTGATTATTCCCTCAATGTCACGGGTGTCACAGCAGGGTATGCCGCTCAGATCGCACAGAACAACAATGTAACCAGTCTGAAGGTGGCTGACAGCGGTAAAAACGTTGTCAACTACCTCAGCGGCTTAAGCGCGGCTGCCACACGGGCTGACCTGACACTGGACATCAGCATCACCAACAGCCGTGTACCCATGGTCATCACGGCTGATCAATATGATCAAGAAGCGCCAGCCCTGGCGGCCATCACCAGCAACTACGCTTTGGCCATCACAGGGGTAGCGGCTGATGACGCCGTCACGTATGCAGCCTATGACCATGTCGATAGCGTATCGGTTCTTGATTCTGCTGAAATGGTCACAGGCACGCTGGCAAGTTTGAAGTCACTTGGCGACAAGTTGGCAGGCATCACGCTCGATGACGATAACGTTCTGAACTGGACCTCGACACAGTTTGCGCTGAACCAGAGCGTCTTGAGCAAAATCAGCAATGCGTACGAGCTCAACGTCAGTGAAGTAGCGGCAGCAAGCGCAGCCAAAATCGCATCGCAAGCGAATGTCACAAAAATTTATGTGACAGATACATCCGGCAACTTGTCAACGTTCCTGGATTCATTGGCCTTCCTCGATGGCAAGCTCGCGGGTGTGACCGAGACCGACAGTGCTACCCCGATCGACATCACCGCCAAAGAGTGGTTGTCAGACGCCAGCACGCTGGCCAAATTCAATGGTGGTGAATACACGGTCAATGTACACGGGGCTACGGCTGCGCAAGCCAGTCAGATGGATGCGGATGACCATGTGGTCAAAATCAACATTGTTGACACCGCCGTCAACTTGGTTGCCAAGCTAGATGAGCTTGAAAACCTTGATCCAGGTGTCTTGGGCGACATCACCATTTCTGGTAACCCCAGCATCGCTCTGACAGCCACTCAACTCAAGGATCACGAGGCCATCCTCTCGAAGATCAGCAACCTTCACAGTTATGCGGTGTCTGAGGCATCCGTTGCGGATGCGCTCGAATTTTCGACCCGTCAGGATGTCAACTCGATTGTGGTGAGCGACGAAGGTACTGCGGTAGCAAACGACATCGCTGGCTTGACAGCCTTGGGCGGAAAGCTCAAAAGTGTGGCCATCACCACCACGACACCCATGTCGCTGACTGGCGCGCAGTATGCAGCCAGCACCACCACACTCAAAAAGATATCGAACAGCTACAGCTTGGCCTTGACCAACGTCACCACGCAAAACGCAGTGACCTGGTCTAACACCGGCACCATTGTGTCCATGGACATTGTGGACTCGGTGGCGAACATCGCCAGTCGTCTGGACGCGCTTAACAATTTCAACGTCAAAATCAACCAAATCGAGTCGTCGGATTCAGGTGTGCTCCTGACCTTCAATGCATCGCAACTCAGCACGGCGGCATCCGTGCTGGCCAAGGTCGATGCCAACGTGGGTTGGCGAGTCAAAAATATGAGCGTAGCTGACGCCCTGTCAGCCACCAGACCAGCTCGAATCGACAAGCTGACTGTGGCAGACAGCAGCCAAACCATAGGGGCTAGTCTTGATGCCTTACAAGCTTTGTCAACCAAGCTGGAAAGTATCACGCAGCTAGGTTCGACCGTTCCGATGAGCATCACAGCCACACAGCTGGTCAATGACGCGGATACCCTTGAGAAAATCACCAACAACTACAACCTGAAGGTCTCTGAGGTACTGGCAGACAATGCAGCCGCTACGGCCGCCACACCTCATGTGTACACCATCGCGGTGAAAGATGAAGTTGCTAATTTGCTGAGCAATTTGTCTACCCTGCAAAGCTTGGGTGCCAAGGTCAGTACCATCGAGGCCACCGACCCCACCAACCATTTGGCCATCACTGAAGCCCAGTATGGTGCCAACCGTGTCGCTATCAACAAGATGGCTTCTGGCATTTTGGTGGATGTGTCTTCCGTCAAGGCAGCTAATGCTTACACCATCGCCTCTGATCTGCGCGTTGCCACGGTGAATGTCAGTGACACGAGCGCTGCATTGTCTATCCACCTCGACACCATCAATGCCTTGGGTACCAAATTGGGTGAAATTGCCCAAACCGATAGCTTAGCGTTGACGCTGACGGTGGAGCAGTTCAAAGCTGACAGCCAGGCCTTGTCGGCTTTCGTCACGCCCCCTGATGTTCAGGTTCGTAACGTGGCTGCTTATGAAGCGACAGCCATGGCCAGCAGCTTGAACAGTTTCGGTGACAACAGTTCATTTGCAGTGACAGACAGTGCAGCCAGCATCAAAGCCAACTGGGATGTGTTGAATGCCCTGAGCAACAACGATAAGCTCACTGCGATCAGCGTGGCTGACCCGCGCAACATCATTGCCTTGACCAATGATCAATTCGCAGCCTCTGCTGATTTGTTCCCTAAACTCACAGGCAGCTATAGCTACAGCGTTTCGGGTATGAGCTTTGAAGACGCCCAGGACTTGCTGACCTCAGATGCTGCTCATGTGTCGTCGGTCTCTGTGCTTGATGCCAGCGAATCAATTGCAAGCAACCTGAATGCATTGCAAGCCATGGGCTCTAAGTTGAGCGCTATCACACAAGATGGTACAGCTGCCACCATGACCATCACGCGCTCGCAGATGCTTCTTGACGCTGCAGCTTTGGGCAAAATCACTGACGACTACACCATCAACTTGACCGATGCGACCGCTGCACAAGCCCTGTCCTTGGCAACCGACTCCAAAGTGGTGAATGTGGGCGTGGTCGACACCGCAGCCAATATCTCTAAAAACTGGGGTGCCCTGTCGCAGCTGGGTACCAAGCTTGTCAGCGTGGACGTGAGCGATGATGACAATGCGCTCAACATCACCGAGTCACAAATTGATGTCAACGGTGCAGTTGTCTTGTTGATGCCTGACAACACCGTGTTTGTGAACAATGCCTTGGCTGAGCATGCCAGTGGCATTGCTGACAATTATCCGAATGCACGCATCAACGTGGTGGATACCGCACTGAGCATTGCGCAAAACTTTGACGCTTTGGCTGCATTGAATGCCAATGCAGGTGAAGAGCAACTCAACTCTATTCGCGTTTCTGATGGTCAAACTTTGGCATTGACCGCTGAGCAATGGAGCCTGGACGCTAAGGCTGTCGAAAAATTGGCTGGTAGCTACAGCATTACTGTGAGCGATGTTGCGGCTGCAGATGCCCATGACGTGGCGACTGCTTCCCATGTGTCAGGCCTGACTGTGAAAGACAGCAGTGCCAATGTCTTCGGTCAACTGGCGGAGCTTGAAAGCCTGGCGGCCACAGGCAAGCTCACCAACATCGTTCTTGAAGACGATGATGTCATGCATCTGACCCAAGCTGAGTACAACCAATATGCAAATGCTTTGGGTCGTATCAAAGCCAACTTGAATCTCGATGTGACAGATGTTGCCGCAGCTGATGCCGACGACATTGCTTCTAACACCGCCGTGGTCAGCCTGGCCGTCAAGGACACAGCGCAACACATCACGGACAACCTCTTCGAGTTGCATGCGCTCGCAACCACCTTGACCAGCGTGGAAGTGACGGATGGCCAAGAAGTTCAAATGAGCTACGAGCAATACTTGGCCCGCTCAGACCTGGCTGAGAAGATCTCAGGTGGCACATTTGACTTGTCAGCAGCGCCTATTGGCAGCTTGACGGCACTTACAAGCGATGCAGCAGTCACACACTTCGCCATCACCGGCAGCAGCAGTGATTTGGCAGGTCGTTGGGATGATTTGCTGGCGGCAGGTACGCAGCTCACAGCTGTTACCCAGACTGGTTCGCCAGTCACCATGTCCATCACTGCCGGTCAATATGCCAACAGTGCTGATTTGCTTGCCAAATTCACCGACACTTACAGCTTGTCTGTGAGCGGTGTGTTGGCTGGTGACGCAAAATCGCTGACTATTGCTGATGCCTTTGTCGCATCTGTGGCAGTCACTGGCACAGCCCAACAAATCAGCACAAACCTGAACGACTTGTTAGGCCTTGAAGACAAGCTGTTGAGTATCAGCCAAACTGGTACGGCAGATGTTGCCGTGACAGCTTTGCAATACCAGGGTAATCCGCAGTTGCTGGGCCTGTTCGCTACCCCGGTCAATTTCGCAGTCAGCGATTTGAATGCTGCTGATGCCGTTTTGATCGGTAAGCAAAGTGAGGTGGCTCACTTCACGGTGTCTGACACGGCCGACAATGTGGCGCAGCAGCTCAACGAGTTGCAGGGCATGGCTGACAAAGTCACGGGTATTACCTTCACTGATGCATCCCCAGTGTTGGTGGTTGATGCCTCTGATTGGGCGGCTGATGCCACTGTCGTTGCAAAAATTCAGTCGAATTACGCTTTGAACTTGACGGGTGTCTTCGCTGCGGACGCCACCACCCTTGCGGGTGTGGCTCTCCCCGCTAAAGCCACTGGTGTTCAGTTGGCGGTGTCAGACAGTGAACAAAATATCCTCAATAACCTGGCTGATCTGAACACCTTGGAGTTGGCCAGCAAGCTGTCAGAAATTTCTGTGTCTGACACCCATGTGCTCAATGTGACAGCTCAAGAGGCTGCTGACTACAGTGCCGTCCTGACCCGTCTGTCATCGCAAGACACATACGAAATCACCGCTTAATCTATTCGCTACTCAATTTCTAGCATCTTTTCCAGACCAAAAAAAACGGCCTTGAAGGCCGTTTTTTAATGGCTGATTGGGATCAGCTGGTCTTTGAGAAATCTGCTTTGAAGTAAACAGCACTGCCGCTGTCAGTGACTTTATAGACCGAGTCAGCTGGCGCCGGCGAGTTCTGATCGTCCTTCATCGCTTGAGTCACCATCTCTAAAGACAAACCGGCAGCATCGCTTGGCACCCAAGTACTGCCACCATCGGTCAACGCTTTGGTGCTGTCCAAAGGCTTGAGGCTGGTGCCCGATGCCAAGTCTTTACCCACCAGGTAGTAGGTGTTGTTATCAATCTTGGCTTCGTACAAGCCGGCACTGGTGCTGCTTGAGGCAGTGATGGTGCTGCTGATGCTCAAACCGACGGTTCCGTCGCCATTCAGGTCACGTTTTGCTGTCACTTCATCAGTGAGCAATTCGGCGCTGTCTTTGGTCGCGGAGCTATCCAAACTCCATTGCGAGTTTGCGTTCTTGAAAAGATACGCTGTCGTCAAGATGGCATCGTTATTGTCCGCATCGACCTTTTGTGCATACACCGTGACTTCGTCACCGGTCAGTGCTTCAACAATCGATTTAACACTGTAGTCAGTATCGGGCTTCCAATAGCCATTGGTGGCATTGCTGTCAAGCAGGGCAGCCGAGTTGGCGAGGTTATTGCCAAAAGTTCCCTTGGTACTGAGGTTTTTGCCAACGATGTAAATCTTGCTGTTCTCTGCATCACTCTCAACGTTGGCGTCTCGTAGCGCCCACCCGTTAGAGGCTTGTGTTGCAATGTCAGCGTTGCCCACTTTGAAGCCAATGCTGCTGTCGCCATTGAGGTCTTTTTTCGCATCAGCTTCGCGCTTAGCTAAATTGATACCCGTGATGACGGCGTAATCTGTGATGTTGCCATCAGGCGTAAGTTTCAAGGTGCCGTCTGCAGCTGCAGAAAACTTGTAACGAACAATGTCTGTTCCAGCGCCATTGGGTTTGGTGCCGAACACCTCAAAATCTTGCCCAGGCGGCTGGTAGGTGCCCTTGATCGTCACATCACTATCAGCTGCCCATGGCCCTGTGCCGTCGGCATTCATCAACGCTTTGCTCAAGTCGATAGGTTTGTCAGTCAGGCTGCGCACCACCAAATAATCTTTGCCCAAGGCGCTGACGTTGATCAAACCTGTTGAGCGGCTTGAATCCATTAATTCTGAGGCCGCCACAAAACCAACCTTGGTGTCACCGTTCAGATCTTTTTTGGCGGTTTTCTCGGCAGTGGCTAATTCAACAGCACTTACCAATTCGCTGTTGCCGCCGTTACTGACCTTGCTGGTCGCTTTGTCAAAGGTGTATTTGAAAACGTCGTTGCCCTTCACGGTGTAAACAAACCGATCGTTGCCATTGGGCAGCACGGCTTTGATGGTTTCACCAGCATTGGGGTTCCATGGGCCCGTGCCGTCGTCATTGAGCAAGGCGTTGCTCAATGAAAGTGGGGTGCCCTTGGTGCCTGGTTGCAGGTTGTCGCCTACAAGCCAATATTTTGTATTGCCAATCACTTTGGCTTCGGACACGCCTTGGTAGGTGGCAGCGCCTTTAGCCAGTGCGTTGAAACCAATCGCGCCATCATTGTTGAAGTCACGACGTTGTGTGGCTTCTAAGCCCACCAACTCAACGGGATCCACCTCAACGGCCTCTTGGAACTTGTGGTCGCTGTCGAATTTTGTCTTCAGTACGCTGTCTGTCGAGTTATAGCTGTACACGAAAAAGTCCGCGCCACTTTTCACCATGCCGGCAATCGTGTGGCCAGTTTCTGGTTTCCACGCTGTGGTGTCATCGACCATGAACGCTTTGTCCAAGCTCACGCCCGCGCTGCCAGCTTTGCCAGATTTTAAATTTTGGCCTTCTACATAATAGGTTTGGCCCAACACACTGGCTTTGAACAAGCCCGTGACTCTGTCTGTGGTTTCATCAATTTTTGCACCGACAGCGGCATCACCATCGACGTCTTTTTTCAGCAAATTCTCAACAGCGACCAGCTCTTCACTGCTGAGTTTTTCAACGTCTGAAGGTTCATAAACGCGATCGCTAGAAAACTTGTAGCGCATGACGTCGTTACCGGCTTTGGTGTAAACCTCAAAGCCTGTTCCGCCATCAGATTTCAGAACGCCTTTGAGTGTTTCTGTGGTCGACCAAGGGGTCGATCCATCCTCGCCCAGCAAGGCTTTGTCACCTAACTTGGTGCCTTTGAGGGTGATGCTTTCTGCTACCAGAACCACGTTGTCGCTGCCAATGGAAGCTGTGTACAGGCCGGGTGTTCCCACCGCGCCTTTGGTGATGGTGGCTGTGACGTTAGCGCCTTTGAGCTTATCGCCGTTGATGTCGCGACCCGTGTCAACTTCGGCATCTGCCAATTCAACCGCGGTCAAGACTTTGCCGTTCGGGTCGTCATCGGTATTTTCAAAATCGGCATTGAAGGTGTTCTTCACATAAGTGCCACCAGCCATCTTGCTGTAGACCTCGTAGTCCCCACCTTGTGTTTTGAACATGACCATCTTGTCGGTGGCCTTGTCAAAACCTTCTGGTCCTGTCCAAAATGTTCCGTCTGATAAACGCAGGGCTTGAGACAAATCCTTGGCACCTGTGAGCTTGTCGCTCACAACCAGATAGTCATCGCCCAGGGCTGTACCCCGATAAAGTTTTCCAACCTTATCAACCTCCACCACATTCTTGAGGCCGACAGTGGTGTCACCATTCAAGTCTCGTTTCAGGGTCACCTCTGCTGCAGCTAAGGTTGCAGCATCCAGGCTACCCGATTCATCGTCAATCAGCAGGTTGGTGGTTTTGTCAAACGTGAATTGCTTGACATCGTTGGGATCTGTTTTGTTGACGGTGATGATCTTGAGCTTGTCGTCATCGTTCTGATCGATATAAGACGCCTTGATGTTGTAGTCTGAATCCAGTGTCCAATAATCGGTGTCTGTTTTGAGTGCCTTGCTCAGATCCACTGCCTTTTTGGCATCCTTGCCGTCAAGAGTCAGCTTGGTCTCGGAGCGAAGGAAAACCGGGTCGCCGTTATCCACTTTGGCGGTGTAAAGCACATTGCTTTTGGCATCTAAATTGCCAGTGATACGTGCACCAACATACCCATCAGCCGTGAGGTCGCGTCCTGCATCCTTCTCTGCGGCGGCCATTTCCTCTGCGGACATTTCGGTCCGGTCAGCGGTGAGCTTGTAATCTGCATCGAATTCGTACTTGGCAAAAACACCGCTGATTTCTTTGGCGTAGATGTCAAAACCATTGGCGCCAGAGACAACACGCATTTGTTTCACGCCACCGATCTCTTTCACATCTTCCGGCTCCCAGGCCTCAGTGCCATCTTCTGTCAAAAATGCTTGACCCAGGCTCAGAGGCTTACTTGCTGAAGACGTGAGGCTCTTGCCAGCAACAAAGTAAGTTGTTCCCAACACCTCTGTTTGGTAGAGGCCACCTTGTGCATCCAAAGCCTTGTTGACCTTGGCGCCAAAGTTACTGTCGTTGTTCAGGTCACGCTTGCTGTTCGCCTCAATCAGGGCAAATTCTTTGTTGGTGAGTGTCTTGGTGCCGTTGTTGTCCAATTCCCATGGGTCATTCACCGATGCTCGAATGAAGGTGTATTCCGTCACATCGCTGGTGGTTGATGTGCTGGCATAAACCCGCCAGTGGTTGTCGCCGTCGCTCGGACCGATGGCTCTCAGAGTGGCGTTAGATTCGTCAGGCGCCCAAAATGTGCCATCTGAATTGGTCAGTGCAGCCGTGGAGACGTCATAGGACTTGGCGGTTGCAAAGCTCGTGCTGACGGCATACACGTCTTGGTCAGCGACAGACATGTGGAACAAGCCGTTCGCTGTATCTGTGTCGTTGCCATCAGCTTGCACTGACGCGCCAATTTTTGTGTTGCCATCAATGTCTCTGCCGGTGGTAACTTCGCTTTTGGAGAGTTCAAGCGTGTCTACGCTGACGGCTGTGTCTGATGTTGCAACCAAAGATTTGTTGTCGGCACTTGCTGTAAATGAATATTTTTCTGCTGTTTTCGCAGCCGTGTCGTACACGTAAAGTGAGAAGCTACCTGGCGTGCTGTCCGCCACCAAATTCAGACGGGTGCTGCTGGGGTCGATGAAAAAGTTGGTTTCTGCATCACTCGCTTTCAAAAACATCACGCCCGAGGTGGGCACCAAGCTGTTGCTGGACAGAGATTTTTTTGTATAAAGCAAGGCGCCTGCAGTGCGTGTCTCACCCTGGGGCTCATCGGGCAGTGTTGTTGCATACAAATAATCAGCCTTAACGGTAGGCTGAATTTTGTTGATGACCCATGCTGAACTCGATACGGCAGCGACCATGTCCTACTCCTAATCTTGGTGCACCCCGCCCAAGGCAGGGTTTTCACGTGCTCACCATGATTCGGCTTGACCTTGAAATACTTGAACCGCGCTGACCGCTTTTCGTCAATCGCCTTCAACGCTGTGGGTCTCGGTCGTCAGGCTGTGCTTTGCCCTAGTTGAACCAACACCACCAGCCTGTGCACACCCCGGTTGTGAACTGGATGACCAGGTCAATCATCGTGCCCAGTACCAGCAGGGGCAGTCCCAGGTAAACCAAGGCCCATACCACGGCCATCAGCGTGGGGCGCGGCTCGGGGATGCGCTGGCCCATGATGGTTTGAACCGGGGTTCGTTGAAGGAATTTCCAAGGCATAGGGTTGCTGGAGGCGGGATGGTTTTCGACTATTCTATGGCCCATGCGCACGCTCTGGAACCCTGATCAAGCCAGTACTTGGGATGCAGCCCACAGCCAGGCCGGTGCCTCACTGCAGCAAGACTGGGCCTACGGCGCCACCATGAAAATGCTGGGCGTAGGTGTGCAACGTGTCATGGTTGAACAAGACGGCACACCTGTGGCCCTGGCGCAGTTCATCCTGCGGTGCTGGGGTGCGTTTGCTGCGGTGGTGTTGTGCTCGCGCGGCCCGGTGTGGCTGGCTGACCTGGACGCCGCTGACAAGCTGCGGGCTTACCGGGCCATCAAACACAGCCTGCCCTTGGGGGGGCTTAAGCTGCATGTGGTCACACCTGCTGAGCTGGCCGGCTCTTCTGTGGGGTTGTCGCCCTTGCGCCGGGTGGTCACAGGGGCATCTACTGTCATGCTTGACCTCAGACTGTCTGAAGACGCACTGCGTGCCAACTTGGAAGGCAATTGGCGTAACCAGTTGCAAGCTGCAGAAAACGCCGAGCTGAAGGTTGTCAAAATGGCGCCTAACCCCGGGGCCTACCGTTGGTTGTTAGACGCTGAACTCAAGCAACGTGCATCGCGCGGTTTAGACGGTTTGCCACCGCAGTTCTTCGATGTGTATTTGCAAGCCCGCAAGAACCCGGCTGCCACCACCTTGGGCTTACGTGTTGACATGGGTAAAACGCCAGCTGCAGGCATGATCTTTTTGATCCACGGCAGTGTGGCCACTTACCAAGTGGGCTGGAGCAATGAAGAGGCCCGCAAGGCACGCGCCAACAACTTGCTGTTGTGGCGAGCCATACAAGAACTCAAGGCCCGGGGCATTTCGTCGCTTGACCTGGGGGGCATCAACACCCAGCGCAGTGCGGGCCTGGCCCGCTTCAAGATGAGCACCGGTGGCCAGGTGCAAACCCTGGCCGGTACTTACTTGTTTTGAAACTGACCGGTTAGAACCTGATCAGTTAGCCATGAGCTGGCGTTCATTGAGCGGCTGAATCGGGCGTGCATTCATCTTGAAGGGGAAGGCACTCAGCTGCTCTTTCGAGATGTTCACCATCGTGCGAAGAATGTAAAACTTCACTTTCTCCGTGCAGGGAGGGGTGGTGAGTGAACCATCGTAGTGGTAGAACTCCATCTCACGCGGCAGCAGGTTGGCCGGGTTGAAGGCCACACTCTCGGGTTGAACTTCTGGGCCTTCTTTTTGTGGCGCATGTTCCCACAAGGTTTTGATGCCTGGGTTCTCATTGCCAATTTGCAGCAATACGCCCAGCACTGCGAGTTCACCGGCATCGTTCTTGTGCACAAAGTGAATCACCATGGCTTGGCGCTTGCCATTCAAGGCCTCTTCGCTGGGGCGGTGAAAGTGGAACTGCAGCAACTCATAGGCAATGCCATCGATGCGCAATTTGCTGCCCGGGTTGGCATTGACTTGAATGGTGTGGCCGTTGTTGATGATGCGCAAAGGGCCAACCTTGTAATCAGGCGCAATGCTGAAACGCACTTTCTGGAACGGGCCTTTGATGTCCAGTGGGGACTGTTCTTTGCCGCGGCCGCACTTGGGGAATTCTTTGCCCCAGTTCTCAGGTCCCATCGGGCCTTCATAGTCCCAGTGAACGGCGTGCTTGTCGCCTTTCTTGTCATCCTTCTTGCCGCCGTGGTCGTCTTTCTTGTCGCCATGGCTGTCTTTGGCGGGCTCTTCTTTGCCGGCTGACTTGCCTACGTCGGCAGGCATCACGCATTCCGACAAGGGCTTCACAGCTTTACCCGCTGCAGCCAAAGCGTATTGGGCAGCGCAAATCACTTTTTGCTGGCGCGACCAGTCGGTCATTTCCAGCGCTTTTTCGAAGGCGCTCACCGTGCTGGGGTCTTGTCCGCCCTTGGTCAACAAACGCACACCAGCCAAGCCCAGCACACGCTCGGCCGACAACTTTTTGTCTTTGGCGTAAGCGGCCTCCAGGTCTTCCAGGGTCACGCCGCTGCTCAGTGCAGCTTTAACCGCCTCCATCTGCTGGGAGGTGATCTGCAAGGGGGCCAGCTTTTCTTTGGTCTCGCTCAGTTCTTTCTCTGCGGCCTCTTGCTTTTTCTCAGCGGCAGAGACTTTCTCGGTGAGTTCAGTGATTTCAGCCTTGGCGCCGGAACCGGCCTTCCACTGCATGAACGCAAAGCCGCCAGCGCCCAGGGCGGCTAGCAGAAGAACAATGATGGCAATGGTTTTTTTCATGATGAGATGCCCGTAATAAGCTCAGTCAATGACTCGACACGAGTTCTGAAAACTTTATTGATCGCCACGATAAAAAATGGCTTTTCCGTTGGTAGAAACCGCCATCAAGTTAAGGCGACGAGTTTTCCCGGATATCGGACTGGCGGAGATATAGGCCAGCCCTTTAAAGCTGACGGCAGCTTGGTTAAAGGCTGTGCATAAGGTCGCAGCCGATACACTCAATTGGACAGAGTAAACATTGACACCGTTTTCCAGTGGCGATAGCTGTGCGTTGCCTATGGGGCAGTTACTACCTATGCTTTGGTTTGCAATTGCTTGACCTGCTTGAATATCTAGGTTCTGACTTCCGGCTGAGCCTGCGCCATAAGACCACCGACCTGTCCAAAAGCCGGTCAAACTCGTTGCAGAAACTCCAAAGACGTATTGATTGGCATTGAGAGTGTCGGTTTGCCAAGTGAGTGTGTTGGCGTTTTCCTGACCGTCAGATTGCAAAGCGACCGTACTGCTTAATTTTGTCTCGGTCGGCATGCTCAAGCTTGTGGTGCCAGTGCGCGTGAGATTAGAAATATTTTGAAAATATTTAGTACTCGTGCCACTGGGCGATGAGGTCCCTATGTTGCTGATAGACGCAGCATAAAAATCTGGATCTGCACTGCCGTTTGTGAACTTCAGGCCAAACCAATTAGGTGTTTGAGCATCGAAGGTGTTTCTAACCAGAACCACCAAAATTTCATCGTTATTTGCCGAGCTGCTGTAAACCCCCGGGCTCACATTCAAGGGCGTGCTGCTTGAGCTGCCGCCCCCACCGCAACCAGCAAGACCCAGTGCAAGTCCCAGGGCCATCAAGAAGCTCGTCAACCGTGTTTGTAAGCGGGGCATGTTGCCAATCCTGGTTTTTAATTTATATTGCATGCATGAAACGCACACACCAACTTGCCATTTTGACCGCTCTTGCGGGGCTCACTGTCACGCATGCATCGCTGGCCGTTGCCGAGATGAAGGCCATTGGCTCCAGTGACAACTCCGTCTACTACGTCGACACGGAAACCCTCAAACGTGTCGGTGACACCCGCACCTTCTGGTCGATCATGGACTACAAAAGAGCCCAAACCACCTCGCGTGGGGCGTCTTATTTGTCCACCCGTACCAACATGGAAATCAACTGCAAAGACCAAACCGTGTTGATGCGCCAGTTCAGCATGCACAGTGGTGCCATGGCCAAAGGGGATGTGCTCGACACACAGGGCATTTTGCGTGATGCCCAAGCCATACCCCCCGGCACCCCGCTGTTCAACATCATGAAAGCCGTGTGCTGAGTTCATGACGCCATACGCTGGTTGAACTGCATCACGCCCAGTTCATCCATTCGTCGTTGCTCTAGTTTGCGGCTTTGTTGGTTCAAGTCGCGTTCATTTTGTTCGGCCAAAGACTGCATTTTCATGCGCTCTTTCTCAACCGCCAACAGGCGCTCACGGTAACCCTCAAGCAGGTTGGTGGCGTGCAAGATGTCTGTAGAAACGCGCTCCAGCAGGGTCAGTAACTGCGCCATGAATTGGCGCTGGCTCATGGCCTCGCGCATGCCTTGCGAACTGCTGCCTGGTTTGTTGAGCTGCTCGCAATACTCGTCATACATCTTCTGAACCCGGTCACGGCTGGCGTGTAATTTCGTCAAGCGGTGTCGGGTTTGCGTCATTTCTTGCTGAATCAAATCAGCCTCGTCTTGCGCCTTTTGCGCCAGCAGCGTCCAGCAGGGGCGGGCCACCACGGTCGAGTTCATGACAGCATCTCACGCAAATGCGCACGCGTGCCTTGTTCGTCTTCGCACTCGTGCATGTCTTGCCGTAAAAAACTCTCTAAGCTGTCACGCAAGCGGATGGCCTCATCCAGTTGTGGGTTGCTGCCGGCTTCGTAGGCGCCCACCTGAATCAAGTCTTGGTTTTGTTGGTAGAGCGACCACAAGCGCCGGCACTTGTTGGCCAGCTTCAGGTCTTCAGGGGCCAGCAGGTTTTGCATGACCCGGGAAATCGAGCCGTTCAAATCAATGGCGGGGTAGTGGGCGGCATCGGCCAGTTTGCGCGAGAGCATCACCTGGCCGTCCAGCGAGGCACGGGCAATGTCCACAATCGGGTCGTTGGCGTCATCGCCCTCGGCCAGCACGGTGTAAATCGCGGTGATGGAGCCATGACCGTGTCGGCCTACACCGGCGCGTTCAATCAGGCTGGGCAACAGGGCAAACACCGAAGGCGGGTAGCCTTTGGCGGTAGGGGGTTCACCAATGGCCAGGCCAATTTCACGTTGGGCATGGGCCACACGCGTGAGGCTGTCCACCAGCATCAGCACATTCAAACCTTGGTCTCGGAAATACTCAGCCACCAGGTGCGTCATGTGGGCCGATTTCAAACGCAGCACGGGCGACACATTGGCCGGTGCGGCAATCACCACCGACTTGGCCAGACCCTCAGGGCCTAAAGATTCTTGAATGAAGGCTTGCACCTCGCGGCCGCGTTCGCCAATCAGGCCAATCACCACCACATCGGCTTTGGTGAAACGGGCCATCATGCCCAGCAACACGCTTTTACCCACGCCAGAGCCAGCCACCAGGCCCACGCGTTGACCGCGGCCCAGGGTCATCATGCCGTTGATGGCTTTCACGCCCACATCCAGCACCCGGTCTATCGGGCCGCGTTCCATGGGGTTCAAAGGCAAGCCCAGCAAGCTCAGGCGTGTGTCGCAACGGGGCTTGGGCAAGCCGTCCAGAGGTTCCCCGCGGCCATCGAGCACGCGGCCCAAGAGTTCAGGGCCTAGGCACACACTGCCCATGTCTTTAACCACCCGTACCGTGGCGCCAGGGGCCACACCCACCGGGTCGGTCAGGGGCATGAGGTACAGGGTTTTGTCGTTGAAGCCCACCACCTCAGCTTCGATGGTCTGGCCGTCTTGGGTGCTGATTTCGCAGCAAGACCCAATGGGTGCCATGATGCCGCGCGCCTCTAAACGCAAACCCACCAGCCGCACCAAGGTCCCACAGCGCTCGGGCCGAGGGGTGCTGAGTTGTGGCAGCTGACGCTCCACCTCTACGGCAAAGTCAGTCTGCATGGTCCTCGCCCGTTGGTTCAGGTGGTGGCGCTGATAGATTCGAGGCTTCTAAGTCGTCTGCGCTGGCCATAGGCTCTTCTACGGAATCTATAGCAGTATCGCCAGCTGCATCAAGGGTTTCAGGCCTAATTTCGGACATATCAACTGCGCCAAATGTTGGCTTGGGCATGGCGTCTTGCACTGCCGCCGCTTGGCCACGCGCTTGCAAACGTTGTGGTTCAAACAAGGTTTGCGCTTGCCAGCGTTGGGGTTCTTGCAGCAGTTTGGCGGCCAAGGCTGACAAGCGATGTTCCACCAGGTCGGTCACCACGGCATCATCAGCCGTGACCTTCACACTGCCGGGTAACAAGTCGGCATGGGCTTGTAGTCGCCAAGAGCTTGGCATCTCAGACCCCAGGCGGCTTTGCAGCAAAGCCAAATCATCGGGGTTGAGGTCCACCACCACCTGGCTTGAAGCGGGCACGTCCAAAGTTTCAAGGCAACGCTCAATCAAGCGTTGAATGCCTGTGGGGGCGATGGTGAGCTCGGTGAGTACCATTTGCTCTGCCAGGTGCACCGCCAAGCGTTTGAGCGGCTCATAGCGCAGGGCAGGGTGCTCGTGCAGCCCTTCAATGCTGGCCTGAATGTTCTCCAGCAAGGACCGCATTTGTTGGGTTTGTTCAGCTTCTGAGTCAGCTTGGCTGGTCTCAAGGGCAGCAGCTTGTTCAGCCATTTGCAGCTCGCGCCCTTCGGCCAAGCCGCGCTCGTAAGCCAGTCGCCGAATGGCCTCAATCTCATCGTCGTGCAGCCCACCAGCTGGCGCGCTCACGGTGTTGTCGTCAGCCGCCTCACGCCCGGGCTTTGGGGCTTCATGCGTTGCCGAAGCAGGGGGCAGCACGCTCAGGCTCTTGTAGGACAAGCGCGTGAAATGCGAGGTTTGCCCCGAGCCATCTTGAACCCGCACAAAGCGTTTGTTGTCCAAAGCTTTGAGCGAGGGCAGGGGCTGCCAAATGGCCGCCTCTTTAGGCCCGCTGTTCTGATTGGCCAAGGCCATGAGGGCATCAGACAAAGTCTGCTCCGCCGCCTAAGACCAACTCGCCAGAATCGGACAACTTGCGTGCAATACGCATGACCTTCTTCTGCGCTTCTTCCACATCGGCCAGGCGCATGAGGCCCTTGGCTTCCATGTCGTCGCGGAACATGCCACGCGCACGTTCGGACATGTTGTCGAAGAAACGGTTTTTGGCTTCTTCGCTGGCGCCTTTCATGGCCACCATCAACAGGTCGGGCTCCACATTGCGCATCAGCACCTGAATGCCCTTGTTGTCCACGCTCACCAGGTTCTCGAAGGTGAACATATTGTCTTGGATGCGCTGCATCAGATCGGCATCGATCTTCTCCAGGCCGGTCATGATCGAGGCTTCCAGCTCGGTCTTCGTGGCGTTCAAAATCTGCGCTGCGGCCTTGATACCGCCAAAGCTCGACGACTGTGCCGACGAGTTGTTGGAGAACTGTTTCTTCATGATGGCTTCAAGCTCATCCATGGCCGAAGGCTGCACCGTTTCCAGCGAGGCCACACGTTGAATGACTTCGGGTCGCACGATAGGCGGCAAGAAGTTCAGCACGTCTGCCGCCACTTGGTATTCCAGCACCGACAAGATGATGGCAATCACCTGTGGGTGCTCGGTTTTGATCATGTCGGCAATGGCACGGGCGTCCATCCACTGCAAAATCTCCAGGCCCTTGGTGCCCGAGCCCGGCATGATGCGGCCCAGCACCGAGGCGGCTTTGTCTTCACCCAGAGCACGGCGAAACACTTTTTCCACGTACTCAGAATTGCCCAGCCCTAAGCTGGATTGCTTCTTGATGGTGGCCACAAAGTCGTCCAAGATCACGTTCACCGCTTCTTGCGACACATCAGACACCGACACCATCGCGCCACCGAGTGACTGCACTTCTTTGGGGTCCAGGTACTTGATGATCTCGGAGGCTTGTTGTTCTCCAAGCAAGAGCATGAGCACTGCGGCGCGCTGCGAGCCCGTCATGTATTCCAGCTCGACGCGCAGGGCGTCGGTCATCACGGGTTCAAGGTCCATCACTTCTTTGTCTGCCATGGTCTTTCCTTCACAGTGAAGACTTGATCATGCCCTTGAGCACGCTAGCCACACGGTTGGTATCTTCCGCCACAATCATCCGCACCAGCGCCACCTTGTCATCGTAGGTGTTGGCAGTGTCGAGCATCTCCAGCGAAATACTTGATTTCTTAGGCTTGAGCTTGGCCTTGATTTGCTCCAGGGTCTCGCCTTCGCCCAACTGGATCGAGTTCATGTCTTCTGCGGTCAACTCGCCATCAGGCAAGACCACCGGCAGCTTGGCAATGCGTTCGGCTTCAAGTTCGTCAGGGGTTTTCATCAAGCCCATCGTGCGCATCACCACAGGTCGAACCACCATGAACAGGAAGGCCAGGAACATCACGCCCACAATGCCGCTCTTGACGCTGCTGACCACAGACTCCTCTTTGTACCAGGGCAGGCTCAGGTCGTAAACCTTCTCGGGTTCAAACTTGGCTTGCACCACGGTCACCAGGTCGCCACGGTCTTCTTTGAAGCCCACCACGCCGCGAATCAGGCTTTGCATGCGGGTCAGCTCTTCTTCGGTGTAGGGGTTCGGTTTGTCCGGTCCCACTTCGCCCTTGGCGTTTTTCTCGCCAGGAATCGGGGGGCGCTCGTTCACAACGACTGCCACGCTCACACGCTCAATCGTGCCGGTGGCCGATTTCACGTGCTTGACCGAACGGTCCAGCTCGTAGTTGCGGGTGGCACGCTGCGTGGCCGAGTTGATGCTTTCCTTAGGCCCGGTGGTGCCCGCAGGCCCGGTGGTGGGCGCTGCAGACGGCGCAGCAGGTGGGGTGTTGGACAGGGTGCCCGGCACGCCTTCAGAGGGCACCTTGCTCGAATTCTTGTCTTCACTGACCGCTTCAGATCGGGTTTTCGGACCCTTTTCGCGAGTGTCAAAGTCCTCGGTGGTCATCTCGGTTTGTGTGAAGTCGAGCGACAAGTTCACTTGCGAGGTGATGTTGGCCGAACCTACAAACGGACTCAAAATATCGGTGATGCGTTGGCGGTACAGCTCTTCGAGCTTTTGCTTGTGCTGTGACTGCGCAGAGTTCAAACCAATCGACGCTTCACCCAAACCAGTGGTGTAAAGCTTGCCCTGGTTGTCCAACACAGCCACGTTTTCAGTGGCCATCAAAGGCACGCTGGAAGCCACCAGGTTCACCAGGGCCTGCACTTGCGAGGCTGTGATGGTGCGGCCCGGGTAGGGTGTGACCACCACCGAAGCTTTGGGCGGTGTGCGGTCGCGCACAAACACCGACTGCTTGGGCATGGCCAGGTGCACGCGGGCCGATTGAATGGTGTCAATGGCGGTGATGCTTCGCGCCAACTCTTGTTCCATGGCGGTGGTGTAGCGCACCTGTTCCATGAACTGGCTGGTGGTCATGGCCGACTGGTCTTTGAGCGAGTCCATGCCGGTGCTGCCCGCCTTGGGCAAGCCTTTGGAGGCCAAGAAAATGCGTGCCTCGTGGTATCGGTTGGCCGGCACGGTGATCTGGCCGGTGGAGGTGTCTAACTGCGGCTTGAACTCGGCTTGGCGCAGCGCTTCAAGCGCGGCTTGTTGGTCTGCCTCGCTCATGCTGGTCGCCAGTGGGCGGTAGGCTGGTTGGTTCACCCACACATAGGCCACCACAAACAGTGCCAAGGCCAAGGCAATCAAGGCCAGGGGCACATACTTTTTAACGTCGGGCTGGTTCAAAAAGTCTTTGACCGGCGAGAGTGGGCTGGCGATGGCCAGTGCACCACCGGAGTCGGTGTTGCTCAAAGCGCCATTGCCGGTGGCCGTCAAGGCGGTGCTTTTGGAGGTCTCAGCGGTGGCTAAACCGGGCTGAAAAGGGGCTGTGGTGGTTGCCATGATGTCGGTCTTTCTTGGTTCTTGTCAGCTCACACCGGCATGTTCAAAATGTCTTCATAGGCCTTGAGCACCTTGTTGCGCACCTGCAAGGTGGCTTCAAAGGCGATCGAGGATTTCTGCATGTTCAGCACCACATCGGTCAGTGGCACACCTTCACCGCGCTCGTAAGCGTCGACGGTTTCGTCAGCCTTGGTTTGCAAACCATTGACGTTGTTCAGGCTGCTCTTGATGGCGTCGGTGAAGCTGTTGGCGCCTTGCACCTGGCCATCCAGGCGTGGGGCGATCTCGTCCATGCCTTTGCTGGCGTTGGACTGGTAGGCCCGAATGGTTTGCAACATCGACTGGATGTTGACTTGCGAATTGATGCGTTCCATGGTGGGTCTCCTGATCAGCTGGCCATGGCGTAGGCGCTGGTTTCAACGCCAGGTGCATTGCCTGGAGCATTGCTTGAGATGGCTGGCTCGCCCTTGAGCTTGGCCAGCTTGTAGCGCAGCGTGCGTGGGCTGATGCCCAGTTTTTTAGCGGCTTCCATGCGGCTGTCGGTGCTTTGAATGGCAGCCAAAATCAATTGGTGTTCGTTGTTTTTCACAGCGGCTTGCAAATTGGCAGCCACTTGCTGAGGCACGAAATGCACAGGCGCCGCCTCATGCAGGGGCAGGGCAGTCATGGGCTGCGGGGCAGCAAAGCTGGGCTCTAGCAGCATGGCCGAGGCATCAGCCGTGGGTGTAGCGCCCTCTAGGCTGTCCAGGGCGGCCAGGTCGTCAAACATCAGGTGTTGGGCTTCAATGCATTCACCATTGCACAACACCACCGCGCGTTGCACCACGTTCTCAAGCTCGCGCACATTGCCTGGCCAGCCATAAGCCAGCAACTGGGTTTGCGCTTCAGCACTCACCGAGAACTGCTTGCCTTCGCCACCATGGCGAAGCAGCAAAGCCGCCACCAGGGGCAGAATGTCGCCCGGCCGCTCGCGCAGCGGTGGCACACGCAACTTGAAGGTGCTGATGCGGAAGTAAAGGTCTTCACGGAACTCGCGCGTGGCCATGGCGGTGCGCAGGTCTTTGTTGGTGGCGGCAATCACGCGCACATCCACAAGCACCGTGCGTTCAGCACCCAGGCGGGTGAGTTGGCGCTCTTGCAGCACGCGCAGCAACTTGGCTTGCAGGTGCAGGGGCATCTCGCCAATTTCATCGAGGAACAGCGTACCGCCTTGGGCTTGTTCAAACAGGCCCTTGAAGTCTTTTTGCGCGCCGGTGAACGCGCCTTTTTCGTGGCCGAACAGCATGTCGTCAATCAGCTGCTCGGGCAGGGCCGCGCAGTTCAGGCCGACAAACGGGCCATTGGCACGGGCTGAAGATTCATGCAACACACGCGCCAAAATTTCTTTACCTGCACCGGTGGGGCCTTCAATCAAGGCTGTCACATTGGCTTGGGCCACACGTTGTGCCAGGGCCAGCAAGTGGCGGCTGATGGGGTCGACATAAACCAGCTTGCGTTGTGGCGGCTGGGCGGCGGGTGCCACCGTGTTTTGGTTGCGCTGCGCTTTGTAAGACGGCACCACCGAGCTGATGGCTTTGAGGGCTTGTTCTTTCACCTGGGCGTGGGCCGCTTCTGCGGCGGTTTGCCAGGTGGAGGCAGACCAGTCGTCGGTGGCCAGGGCATAGGCCGCGCCTTGGCGCATGGCATCCACCGCCAGGTTCATTTGGCGACGGTCCACGCGGCAAATCAGGGGTAGGCTCTCACCAGCAATCTTGAAAAGCTCTTTCGCGCTTTCAAGCAGGCTGTAGGTGGGGTCGTGCCGGATGGCCAAAGCCTGCGCCTGCTGGTTTTGCAGGGCGGTTTGCAGGTCATCCAGGGTGTGGATGCAGTGGATGCACAAGCCCGCAGCGGTGAGCTGGGCGTGTTCAGACACCCCTAGCGGCTCGAGGGGGTCGAGCCAGAGGATCGTGGGCGCATTGTTCGGAGAACTCATGTCGGGCCTTGCCTTGTCTGCATGTCAATGCATGACGATGTGCAAAACCCGTGCCAAGCGAAAAAAGCCCTAAATAAGGGCTTTTTCCACCGTTTTTGTCAGTTTCCCGACACCCCCGGCTGGGGTAATTAGCCCTGCAGTAGCTTCAGAACCGTCTGTTGGCTGGTGTTGGCCTGGGCCAAAACCGCAGTGGCGGCTTGCTGCATGATCTGCGTGCGGGCCAGCTCGGTCGAAGCCTTGGCGTAGTCTGCGTCTTCAATTTGGCTGCGTGAAGCTTCAGCGTTCATCGACACGGTGTTGAGGTTGTCAATCACGTGTTCCAGGCGGTTCATCACCGCACCCATGGTGGAGCGCTGGGCGTTCACGTTGTCCATTGCGCGGGCAATCTTGTCAATGACAGCATTGGCATCAGCCACGCTCTTGATGTTGACACTGGGCTCAGAGCTGTCAACGTCGGCAGTGACTTCGCCTGTTACAGCACCGTTCTTGCCAAAGTCTTGCAGGTCGATGGTGATGAGCTGGTTAGCTGCGGGGCCAACCTGGAAAGACATGCGGCCGGCGCTCTGACTTGGCAGATTGCCTGCTTGGTCTTTAGAGCCAACAGTGAAGGGGATAGTTGCACCTGAAGCC
The DNA here is from genome assembly GCA_947454955.1 of Comamonadaceae bacterium. Classification (GTDB taxonomy): domain Bacteria; phylum Pseudomonadota; class Gammaproteobacteria; order Burkholderiales; family Burkholderiaceae_C; genus Hylemonella. The sequence continues at coordinate 4,381 of CANGLW010000017.1, read as the reverse complement.
GCAGTGACGATGATGGGTGCTTTGACCGATCGAAGCGTGACCGTGCCATACAAGGTTGTGGCAGTCGTACTTGCTGCAGTACCGCTGGCAATAGAAGTCACACCCGTGGCCGGTGTGGTTCCAGTAGAAGCCAGACCAAAAGAGGCTGCAGATAAGTTAGTAAGCGTTGGGTTGAACCAAACCGACAAATTACGACCATCTTTGGTAGTTAAGGTGATGCCACCGTTACCCGTATCGCTGGCTGTTACACCGTGGTTGGCAATGGTGTTGTTGATGGACGCGACCACTTTGGAGCGACGTGTATCGGCCGAGTCCGCTGTGCCTGATACACCAGTGCCCATGTCAATCGGCACAGCCACGCCGTTAAGGAACAGGTACTGTGTGCCAGACTCTGTACCCACCGTGGTCACTTTGCCGCCAGTCACAGGGCCAGTGGCCATGGCGCGCACACCGGTTGTGGATGTTGCGTCATTGATGGCGGCTGCAATCGCAATCGCACTTTGATCCTTCTTGCTACCTGCGGCTGTTGTGTCAGAAAAGGGGTCGTCTTGAACGTTGGAGGCGCGAATCGCAAAACCATTGATGATGGTTTTGCTGTCCAAAAGTGCACCTGTTGGACTCGTCAGCGTCACCGTAGCTGGACCAATCGGGTCACCTGCAGTGCCGTTCATGATCTTGAAGCCGTTCCACTCGTGCGTGTCCGAGATGCGAACAATCTCTTGCTTGAGCTGCTGGAACTCCAGGTCCAAGAAGCCGCGCTGCTCGCCAGAGTAAGTGGCGTTGGCTGCTTGCACCGCCAACTCGCTCATGCGCTGCAGCATATTGGTGATTTCAGAGGTGGCACCATCCAGCGTTTGCACAAAGGAGATCGCATCGCCCGCATTGCGAGAGGCTTGGTTCAAGCCTTTGATCTGCTGCGTCATGCGTGCAGAAATGGCCAGGCCAGCGGCATCGTCCTTGGCGGAGTTGATGCGCTTGCCGGTGGCCAGCTGCTGCATGGCCACTTTGCCATCGCGCTCTGAAAGCTTGAGGGCCGCCTGCGTGTACAGCGATTTGATGTTGGTGTTGATCACAGTCATGTTTGATCTCCTGAGTGCGCCAGAAGCGCAAAAGTTAAAGCCTCTGGCTTATGGGCACTGATGTTTCAGTTGTGCATGCTCGGCGCAGGCATCACATCCTGCACACCCAACATGGCGTGTTTTTCTTTAAGAAGGGTGTCGTCAAAAGGCCAGATGCGCAGGGCCTGATCCAGCACCTCGCGGGCTTCAGCCAAGTCCAGGTTGCAAGCCAGAGCGCGGGCCAGCATCATGCAGGTGGTGGGCTGCACCTCGTCTTTTTGCACAGCCATCAGGTCGTGCAGCAATTCAATGGCCAGGGGCCAGTCTTGGCGGGTCATGGCCAGCAAGCCGGCAATGGCCAGAATGTCTTCGCTCTCAGGGTAGAGGGCCAGGCCAGCGTCGGCCAGGGCTTGGGCCATGTCTTCCTGGTCGTTCACCACCAGCCACTGCACGCCTTCGCGGAAGTCAGCCGGGCTGAAGCGCGAGGCTTCGCGCAAGTTGAAAGACTGTTGGCTGACCCATTGGTTCAAAGCCTGCTGAAACTCGATGTGCATGTGGTGCTCCTGCGTGTTGCATAAAAAAACATCAGATGCAACCGATTTAGCAAAAGCAATGCCAACTTGTTTTCAGGGCTTTTTAGGTTGAGAGCGGCAAAAAAATGACAGCACCAACCCCCATGAACATGCGGGAACGGCAAGGTTTGGGGTGGCAAGCGGCAAGGTTTGGGCGAATGTGTGGTCTGAAAGCGGCAATGATTTGCCTAAATGGGCAGCGCAAGCCCCTGGCGCTCACTTGAAACGAACCAGGACCATGCAAAGCAACTCTTTTGTCACGAGGTTTTCATACCTATCCGTCGACGGACTGTCTATGGCATGCATGTTGCTGACACTGTGAATCGTGCTTTCAATGAGAAAGTTGACCCAGAAGGATTTTCGACATGAGTGTTTTGCATCCAACCAAAAAAATTGAAGCCATCACACCGCTTTACGCTCAAAAATTTGCTTGTGTTGGCGCCAGCTGTGAAGATACATGCTGCGCTGGTTGGGGGGTGACCATTGATAAGAAAACTTACAACGCCTATCAAAAAGTAATAAGCCCAACTTTGAAGGAACGTCTGACGCATGAGATAGGCCGAGTTCGCAGTCAAGCAACCGATCAAAACTATGCCCGCGTGAAGATGTCCCCAGTCAATCAAGCATGCCCCATGCTTGAAGACAGTCTTTGCGCCATTCAGAAAGAACTGGGCGAGGATAAGCTCTCGCACACCTGCAGCACCTTCCCAAGGCTTAGCTATAAGACGGGTGATTTTCACCAACAGTCATTGACGCTTTCTTGCCCGCAGGCTGCTCGATTGGCTTTGCTTGAGGACGATGCCTTTGAGTTTTCAAAATCAGATTTTCATGTGCGCATTGACACAGTGACGGATTTGAAGCCGAAATTCGGCCTGCGCATAGATGAGATGAATGAGGTGCGTTTTTTCTGCATCAAGATCATCAAGGCGCAAGGCTTGATGCTGTGGCAGAAAATGGTTTTTTTAGGTCTGGTGTGCGAGTCTTTAACCGCTGACAACAAGCAAGCGTCTAAGCAGAGTGCCGTTGAGAAAGTACAAGGTCTGTTCCAATTGCTGGAAGCTGGCGAGTTGGGTGAGTTGTTTGAAAATATCAACGCCAACCATGAATTACAAGCTGAGATCTTTGTGAAGTTGTGGGCTTTCAAAACCGGCAATCAGTATTCAAAAAATCAACAACTTGTTGATGAAAGTATCTCCAGTCATTTTGAAAAGTCTGATGGGGGTGTTTTGGTTTCAAAGACGATGCTGACCGAGCAGTACAAGCGTGGTCTTGAGGGGCTGGGTGTTGTTCTTCGTGCGCATCCCTCCTTCTTTGAAAACTACATCATCAACGAAATGTTCAGGGAGTGCTTTCCATTTGGCGCCACCTCACCGCTTGAACATTATTTAAAAATGATCGTGCGGTTTGGCTTGCTTCGTTTCATGACAGCCATTCAATGTGCTGATGACCGCAGCTTGCCAGGTGCTGATGCCATGGTTCGCACGGTTCAAGTGTTTTGCCGTCGTTACCAGCACGACAGTAAGTTTGCAGCCACGATCAATGGTTGTTTCAACAATTCTGGTTGGAATGACTTGAATAAGATCTTCAGAATTTTAAAAGCTTGATGGGCTCTTAACCGCCAAAGGCAAACTTAGAGGTGGCAACACAGTCAAAAAAACAGCCACCCGGAGGTGGCTGTTATAAGCTGGCTGGCTACTCTTCAGCCAGGTAACTGAAAGTTACTTCAGCAGGGCCAGCACAGACTGCGAAGACTGGTTGGCCTGGGCCAACATGGCGGTTGCTGCTTGCTGAATGATCTGCGACTTAGCCAGGTTGGTGGTTTCCTTGGCGTAGTCGGTGTCCAGAATTCGGCTGCGCGAAGCCATCAAATTCATGGACGTGTTTTCCAGGTTGGAAATGGCAGCGTTCAAGCGGTTTTGATAGGCACCCATGCTGGCACGAGCATCGGTCACTGTGATCAAAGCCTTGTCGATGGCGTCCAGGTTGTCTGCCGACTTGGCCGAATCAGTGAGGTCCAATTTGTCGACTTCAAGCTTGTCTGAAGTCATGGCTTTCAGGTCGATTTTGATCACGTCATCAGCGTTAGCACCTGGGCCAACTTGCAACGAGAAGGTGTCATCCGCTGCCAACAGGTCGATGCCATTGAATTTGGCATTATTTGCCACGCGATCGATTTCTTCGACGAGTTGCTTGGCTTCGTTGTCCAGAGTGGTTCGGTCAGTGTCTTGATTGGTGTCGTTCGCGGCTTGCACAGCCAACTCACGAATGCGCTGCAAGTTGTCTTGAATCGAGGCCATGCTGCCCTCAGCAGTCTGCGTCATCGAAATACCGTCGTTGGCATTGCGAATGGCAGATGCAATGCCGCGGATGTTGGCGGTCATGCGGGTGCTGATGGCCAAGCCAGCAGCGTCGTCTTTGGCGTTGTTGATCTTGATGCCAGAAGACAGACGTTCCATGGCCTGAGTTTGGTTCAAGCCAGACAAACGCAAAGAGTTTTGAGCAGCAACTGCGCTCAGGTTCGTATTGATAACAGATGACATGAAAATTCTCCTTCAGAGGTGGTTCGATGAACAAGAAGAAGTCTTGTTAGAAGATGATTCGGAACAGACTTTATTTACTTAACAAAATTTCAAAAAAAATATTTGCTACGGAATTTGTAGTGGCACATCAAGACTTGGCGCTAAAGAGCAAGCCCTTCATGTGGTCGATGTTGTGAGCCAGGTTCACAACAACTTCATTAGGGATTTGGCG
>CANGLW010000016.1 GCA_947454955.1 Comamonadaceae bacterium | reverse complement strand
GCCTTGTTCTGGCGCTGGACCATGGGCTTCAACGCCACGATGGAATCCATCCACCGTTGGGCCTGGTGGTTCGCGGTGCTGTGTCCCTTGGCCGGCGGTATTGGCATTCTCTTGACCGGCACCGTGGTGGACAACTGGTACCTCTGGTCGGTCAAACACGGCGTCGTGCCACCCTACCCTGAAGTTTTCCCCGCGGTGGTTGACCCCGCACTGAGCAACGGAGTCAAACCATGAAGTCCATCGTCATGAACCTCAAACTGCTGGGACTGGGTGCGTTGGTTTTGCTCGCAGGCTGCGAGCCACCTCCCAACGACACGGTACAACACGGCTACCGTGGCACAGGCATGGTGCAGGTCTACAACCCCAGCACCGTTGAAAAGAACGCAGACCTGCATGCCGCACCCGTGGCACTGCCCGCACCAGCGCCTGATGGCACCCGTGCAGACAAGGTCTACAAAAACGTCAAGGTCTTGGGCAACCTGAGTGTGGGTGAGTTCACCCGCTTGATGGTGTCCATGAGCAGCTGGGTCGCTCCTAACGAGGGCTGCACTTACTGCCACAACCCTGCCAACTTTGCAGAAGACAGCAAGTACACCAAGGTGGTGGCGCGTCGCATGATCGAGATGACGCAGCACATCAACGCCGATTGGCAGCCCCACGTGGCACAAACCGGGGTGACTTGCTACACCTGCCACCGCGGCCAACCCGTACCGGCACAAGTGTGGTTCAAAGAGCCCGCGCAAAACACCGGCGCTGACTTCATTGGCGATGCAGCAGGTCAGAACAAAGCTGCGGCCAGTGTGAACCTCTCGTCGCTGCCATCTGACCCCTTCACACCTTTCCTGCTGGAGAGCAAAGACATCCGCGTCAACGGCCCCAAAGCCTTGCCCACGGACAACCGTCACTCCATCAAGCAAGCGGAATGGACCTACGGTTTGATGACCCACATGTCTACCGCCCTGGGTGTGAACTGCACCTACTGCCACAACACGCAATCTTTCTCAAACTGGAACGGTAATCCGCCCCAGCGCGCGAAGGCTTGGCATGGCATTCGCATGGCACGTGACTTGAACTTGGACTACATGGAGCCGCTGCAAAGCACCTTCCCGCCCAACCGTCTCGGCCCGCTGGGTGACACCGCCAAAGTCAATTGCGCCACCTGCCACCAGGGTGCTTACAAGCCACTCAATGGCGCGCAAATGGCCAAGGACTTCCCTGAGCTCTTGCGCCCCGCAGAGCGCACCGTGGCCAGCAAATAAACCTCTGATGTCATGAACGACCCGACCACCGCCACGCCTTCGCTCAAAGGCGTGGTCGCGATGGTCTTGGTCGACCTCAAAAGCACGCAAAGCGCCTGGGGGTGGATGCGTGTGGTCAGGGGTGCAACCGCCCTGAACCATGAAGGCTTGTTGTTTGCCAAGGTCATGGGCAGCGGGCACGACGGTGGCTTCAGTCTGCGGCCCAGTGCCACGCACCAAGGACTGCTGTGCCTGTTTGATTGCGTGAGCAATGCCGACAAGTTTTTCAACAGCGATTGGGTTCAGGAATACCGCGTGCATAGCCGTGAGTTCTGTCACGGCTTGCTCGCCATCACCGATGCCCGCGGCAGTTGGGATGGCCAAGCCTGGGGCCCCACGCCCGATGAAGCGTTGCAAGGGCAATACCCAGACAGGTATGAAGGCGAACCTGTTGCGGCACTGACCCGCGCGAGCATCAAGTTTTCTAAGGCCGTCACCTTCTGGCGCTACGCACCACCCGCGCAAGATTCTTTACTCAAAGCCGATGGTTGTCTGTTGGCCATGGGTCTGGGTGAAGCGCCGATGGTCAGGCAATGCACCATGAGCGTGTGGCGCGACACCGCTGCTATGGATGACTACGCCCGACAAGGCGCACACCAAAAGGCCATCCAAGCCGCTTACCGGCATGACTTTTTCTCCGAGTCCATGTTCATCCGCATGCGCTTGTTGGAGTTGCATGGCCAATGGAAAGGCCAGACCTTGCAACACAGCAGTGCTGTGAGCTCGGTGAACGCGGGGGTGGCTCATGTCTGACGAACACGTGGTCGTGGTGGGGGCCGGCATGGCCGGCTTGGTGTCAGCCTTGCAACTGGCGCACCGCGGCATGAAGGTCACCGTGGTCGACCCGGCCGATCAACCCGGCGGGAAAATTCGCCAGCTGATGGTGCAGGGCGCGGCGATTGACAGCGGCCCAACTGTTTTCACCATGCGTTGGGTATTCGAGCAGATTTACGCTGCTGTGGGCGAGCGCCTGGGCGACCAGGTTCAACTTGAACAGCTCCCCATCATTGGCCGCCATGCCTGGACAGACGGCAGCACGCTGGATTTGTTTGCCGACCCCGAGCAGTCCCGTGAAGCCATACGTGCGTTCTCCAGTCCCCAAGAGGCCGATCGCTTCGACAAGTTTTGCCAGCTCATCCGCAAGGTCTATGACACGCTGGAGGGGCCTTACATCCGCGCAGCCTCACCCACGCCACTGAGTTTGACCAAAGACATCGGCTGGCAAGGACTGGGCGTCTTAGGTGGCTTGGGTGCCATGCCCACGCTGTGGCAAAGCCTGCGCCATCAATTCAGCGATCCACGTCTGATTCAGCTGTTTGGCAGATACGCCACTTATTGCGGCTCGTCGCCTTGGGCGGCCCCTGCGACCTTGATGCTGATCGCGCAAGTTGAGCTTGACGGCGTGTGGTCGGTGCGTGGCGGGATCCACGCGCTGGTGAAAAACTTAGAAAAGCTTGCGCTGCAGCGTGGCGTCACTTTCAAATACAAAAACTGGTGCCAACGCATCAACACCTCTCAGGGCCGGGTGATCGGCGTGACGCTGCAAAGCGGTGAGGTCTTGAATGCAGACAAAGTAGTGTTCAATGGCGATGCCCAAGCCCTGCGCGATGGTTTGCTCGGGCCACAAGCGCAAGGCGCGGTGAGTGCCAAGTCGCCACCCCGGTCTTTATCGGCCATGACCTGGTCGGTGCACGCCAGAACCTCTGGCTTTGCGCTGGATCGGCACAACATCTTTTTCCAAAACAACTACGCCCGTGAGTTTGAGGACATCTTCGGCCAACAGCGGCTGCCTCAACAACCCACGGTCTATGTGTGTGCGCAAGACCGGGGCACCGACACCCCACCCACCGACAAGGAACGCCTGCTGTGTCTGATCAACGCCCCTGCCGTGGGCGACAGCCAGGCTTGGACGCAGGAGACGATACAAGCATGTCAAACCCAGACCTTCTCCATGCTGCAGAGCTTTGGCCTGAGCGTGCACGCGGGCTCGCAGGATCTGATCTGCACCACCCCACAGGACTTCGCCCAACGCTTCCCGGCCACGGGGGGAGCGCTGTATGGTCAAGCGACGCACGGCTGGATGGCGGCCTTTGCCAGACCGTACGGTCGCAGCCAACTGCCGGGCCTTTATCTGGCGGGCGGGAGCATCCACCCCGGCCCGGGCATGCCGATGGCAGCGTTGTCGGGCCGCATGGCGGCAGAGGCCCTGGTGGCCGACCGCAATTCGACCAAGCGGTTCCACCCGGCGGCTACCTTTGGTGGTACGTTGACGCAGTAAGCGATGACGGCCGCTATGGCCTGACCCTCATCGCCTTTGTCGGCAGTGTCTTCTCGCCCTATTACGCCTGGGCCAACGCAGCGTCCCCGGCCAACCCCGACCATTACTGCTGCCTGAATGTGGCCTTGTACGCACGTGGCGCCAACCGCTGGGCGATGACCGAGCGCGGCCAAGCCCATTGCAGCCGCACGGTGGATCATTTTCAAATTGGGCCGAGTGCGCTGCATTGGGATGGGCAAGCGTTGCAGATCGACATCAACGAACTCACCGTGCCGATTCCGCGCCGGGTTCGCGGCCGCATCACCGTGCACCCGCATACTTTGTTCGACTTCAGCACTCCTTTGGATCCGGCAGGTTTACACCGATGGGGTCCGCTTGCGCCCAGTGCCAGCGTGGAGGTGGCGCTACAACATCCAGAGCAAAACTGGCGTGGTCATGCCTACCTGGATTCCAACGAAGGCGATGAGCCCATCGATCGGCCCTTCACTGAATGGGATTGGTCTCGCAGCCTGATGCGCGACGGCAGTGTGGCGGTGATGTACGACTTGCAATACAAACAAGGCCCTGACCACCTGCTGGCCTTGAAGTTCAAACCTGATGGCAGCATTGACAACTTTGAAGCGCCCCCACGTGTGGCCATGTCACGGACCGCTTGGCGCATTCCGCGCCGCATGCGCTCCGACCAAACCGTGCGTGTGGCTCAGCAGCTCGAAGATACGCCGTTTTACCAACGCGCCATCTTGCAAAGCGAGTTGCTGGGTGAGCAGGTGACGAGTTTTCACGAAACACTCAATGTACCGCGCTTGGTTTCACCCGTGGTTCGTGCCATGCTGCCCTGGCGCATGCCCAGGCGGGCATGAAGGGCATGCTAAGTGCCTAAGTGCTAAGTTCTTAGGGCTGAGCTTGAAGAGGTAATTGCTTAACCCCAGCGCTGCTGAGCCACGGTGTCTTGCGGCATGGGTTGTCGACGGTCGTTTTCCAAACGCTCAAACAAAGCCAGCATCCAGGCCACGCGTTGGGACACGGTTTTGCTGGGTTCGAATGTCGGCAGGCTGTCTTCTTGCGCGAACGCTTCGCAACCACGCACCAGATAAGCAATGGCTGGCAAAGGCTGCGGCGCGTGCACATCTTTTTTCAACCAGCTGGCCTGAATTTGTGACTGGCCAATGAGCGCGAGTTTCATGGCGCCGCTGACCACCGTGCGCTGGTCCACCGAATTGCAGCCCACGCGCCTGAGTTGGTGCCCAATTTCAGCGTAAATCAAGCGCGCCGCCAGAATGGCCGCACGGCAATCTTTGGGTAACTCGGCAATACCAGCGCTGGCGCGTTGGTACAAGCGGTCGGCTTCGTCCAGCAGCCGCTCGACCACGCGGGCCACACCCGCGTTGAAGACTGGGCGCTGCAACCAGGTGATGGGATCAATTCCCTCCTGCCGCAGCCACTCATGCGGCAAATACAAGCGGCCGTTGCGCGCGTCTTCACCCACATCACGTGCGATGTTGGTGAGCTGCATGGCCACCCCCAATTCGCAGGCGCGCGCCAGGGCCACTGGCGACTGCACACCCATGATCAGACACATCATGGCGCCCACCGTACCGGCCACGCGTGCGCCGTAGTCGTGCACGCTTTCAATCGTGGGGTAGGCGCGGCCTTGCGCGTCCCAGTAGAAGCCTTCAAGCAAGGCATCGAGCAACAAACGTGGCAGCTGGTATTGCCCCACCACCAAAGCCAAGGCTTGGTCTTCCAAGGCGGGGCTGGGTTGACCTGCGTAAATGCAGTCGAGCCGTTCTTTCAACACCAAGAGGCTGTGCGAGGGGTCGTCCCCGTTGTCCACCAGGTCGTCAGCCACACGACAAAACGCGTACAAGGCCACCGAGGCTGAACGCACCCGCACAGGCAACAAGCGGCTGGCTGCAAAAAATGTTTTGGAGCCACCTCGCATCAGGGCCACGCACGCAGCCAGATCGTAGGCTTGGCCTGAAGTGTCAGCGCTTGACATGGGGAATCACCGTTGGAATCACCGTCTCCAGGGCCTTGGCAGACATCAACACGCCGGGCACACCGGCGCCTGGGTGTGTGCCTGCGCCCACCATGTACAGACCGGGAATGTCTTCGCTGCGGTTGTGCGGGCGAAACCACGCGCTTTGCAAGAGCAAAGGCTCAAGCCCAAAACCTGCACCTTTGTACGACCACAGCCGGTCATGAAAATCTTGCGGTGTGCTCACTCGCGAGGTGACGATGCAGTCCTCCAACCCGGGTAACACGCTCTCAGACAAGGCCTTGGCAATTTTCTTGCGGTAGGTTTCCGCGTAAGACGCCCAGTCGGTGACGCTGTCGAGGTGTGGCACAGGAGAGAGAACGTAAAACGTGTCGCAACCTGCCGGCGCCAGTGAGGGGTCGGTGGCGGTAGGCCGGTGCAGGTACAGGCTGAAGTCATCGGCGAGTTTATGTCGCTTGAAAATATCTTTGAGCAGCTCTTTGTAGCGCGGGCCGAGCACCATCATGTGGTGTGGCACATCGGGGTATTGGCGCGAGGTGCCGAAGTACCACACGAACAAACCCATGGAATAGCGACCGCGGTCAATTTTGGCGTCCGTCCAATGCTTGCGATGCTCCGGGGCGACCAAGTATTTGTAAGTCCAAGAGGTGTCGGCATTGGACACCACCACGCTTGAATCGATCACCGTGCCGTCACCCAAAGTCACACCACTGACCCGACCCTGCTCAATGTTGATGCGGGTGACCGGGGCGTTGTAGCGGATCTTGATGCCACGCAAAGCCAGCAAGCGCACCAGGCCTTGCACAATCGCGCCCGTGCCGCCCATCGCTGAGTGAACACCCCAGGTGCGCTCCAGCGAGTTGATGAGGGCATATGCACAAGTGACCGAGAAAGGGTTACCACCGATGAGCAAGGGGTGAAAGCTCATCACAATGCGCAACTTGTCGTTCTTGAGGTACTTGGCCACCAAGGCGTAAATGCTGCGCCAGGCTTCCATCTTCATGAATGAAGGAATGGCGGCCACCAAGTCGCCCACGGTGTCAAAGGCCACAGAGCCCAGGCCTTCAAAGCCCAGTGTTCGGCACTTCTCAGCATGCTTCAAAAACTCTTGGTAGCCGTCTAAATCTTCAGGGCTGAAGCGCGCCACCTCATCGGCCATGGCTTGCGGATCACCGCTGTAATCGAACCAGGTGCCGTCATGGAAACGCACGCGGTAAAACGGCTCCATGGGGCGCAAATCCACGTCATCGCTGAACTTACGGCCGCACAAGGCCCAAAGCTCTTCGAGCAAAAACGGTGCGGTGATGATGGTGGGGCCCGCATCGAAGGTGAAGCCATCTTGGCGGTACACATAAGCGCGGCCGCCGGCAGCATCGAGCTTTTCAAGCACCTCGACGTCATAGCCCTTAACGCTCAAACGGATGGCCGCAGCCAAGCCGCCAAAACCAGAGCCGATCACCAGCGCTTTCGGACCCTGCCCAGGCTGGACCGGCAAGCTTTGTGCAGGCGGCTCCAGCAACTCGTGAGGTGTGAAGGTATTCATTCGGACCTCAGCGGTGTGTTGACCAGCACGGGCTTGCTGGCGATCGCCCAGCCCCAAATTTTCTCAAGCGTCCAGGGCATGAGCATGACCACATGCTCCACGATGGCCAGACCCAACAAGGCCGCCAGCAACACCACATTGGTGGTAACCGGCAAGGTGCCGAACTGCGCCATGTGCACCAGCCAGACCCAAGCGATCACCGACAGGCTCATGGACAAGACAAACCAGGGCGTGAGCGCACGTTTGCGAAAGTAAGACGCCAAGTAGGTGAGGTGTTGGGGTAAATACTCTGCGCCTGATTGGCGCACGCCAAAAAACAAATTGAGCTTGGCACTCAAGCGCATGAACCACAGCAAAGCAAAGGTGCAAATGGCGATGTGATTAGGGCGCCCCATTTGCATCCACCACAGCACGCCGAAATTGAGCAGCAGAATCAACTCATGGTGCAAGATCACCGCCACCGATTGCGTGAAACGCCGCCAGCCTTGGGCACCGGCGTCCAGCGCAATTTTTCGCGGGCCGGTGATGATGCCGGTGAGGAAGGCCAGCTCATGCCAGCCCCACATGATGATGACGCTGGTGAAACCAAGATAGGCGTTGAACTCGCTGTCAGCACGCATGCTCTGGTCCACACCGATGAAGCTCACCGCGAGCAGCATGGTCCAAAAGCTCAAGCTGGTGGGGAAGGTTCGGGGATGCTGGCGATCCAGCCAAAGAATCACCCCCGTGCTGAACCACCAGCACAGCACGGCATACAGCACCGCCAATCCGGCTTGATTCACCATGTAGGCGCCAGTCGAACTTCAGGGCTGATGTTTTGCTTGAGCACCGGCATGAAGAACAAGCTGGTGAACGCCGCCACCGCCTTGATGCCGCACACCGCTTGGGTGAGCTTGCCCATCAAGCCACCTTGCTCTTTGGCGCGGTCATTGGCTTGCGAGATCTCAAACAGACGGTCCAGGCCCGCCTTGAAAGCCGGGTTTTCGATGTCCAGCGCCACAGGGAACACCTGTTTGGTGATCTCGTTGGTCACACGAAACACCTGGAAATCGTAAGCCGTTGAGTCCAAGCCCATGGCCTCGTGCAGCATGGGGCGGGTGTGGTCACGCACATACATGGTGGCGTAAACCGCGAGCAAGAAGAAACGGATCCACCAGACATTCAGGCCACGTAACAACGATGGGTTAGAACGCATGATCAAGGCGAAAGACTCACCATGACGGAACTCGTCGTTGCACCAACGCTCGAACCAACGGAAGATGGGGTGGAACCGTTTTTCGGGGTGCTTTTCGAGTTGGCGAAAGATGGTGATGTAGCGCGCGTAACCAATCTTTTCTGAGAGGTAGGTCGCGTAATAAATGTATTTAGGCTTGAAGAAGGTGTACTTCTTGGTGCGCTTCAAATCACCCAGGTCAATGCCGAGATTGAAATCGCGCAGCGACTGGTTGATGAAGCCTGCGTGACGCGACTCATCACGCGCCATGAAGGTCATGAGTTGCTTGATATCAGGGTTGTCCACGTGTTTGCGGATCTCGTTGTAGAGAATACAACCCGAAAATTCGGAGGTCAGTGACCCCACCAGAAAGTCGATGAACTCCTGACGCATCTCGGGCGACAGGTTGGCCATGGCGGCCTCCGCTTCAGGGCCGAATTTTTCGTCGCGCTGGAAGTGGTCGTGGTTGTTGTCGCCTTCGTACTCGCGCATCATCACATCCCACTCCGAGCGGAACGCCTCAACGCTGATGCGGTCCATGGCGTTGAAATCAGTGGTGTAAAAACGCGGGCTCAGCACCGTGCTTTGCTTGGCTTTTTCATTGGCCTGTTGTTGGCTCTCAATGGCTTGAACATAGGTACTCATGACGCACTCCGTGATGAAAGACTGGCCGATGTCGGATCGACCCTCAAATTCCTGAACAGGGCCGCGTTGGTCGGCCCGAACGAATCCAAATCAATGCGCTGCGCAGTGGTCGGGTCGCTGAGGATCAGGCGACCATTGCTTTTGCCGGTGAGCTCAAACGGCTGCTCGCTGCCCACATCGCGGCGCTTGCGCTCGCGTATCAACGCACGCAAGGTGCCACGCACAAAACCCTGCTCACCTTCAAACAAACCGATGACCTCACCGGTTTTGAAATCCTTGACCACCACTTCACCCTTGGGGCCATCTGCGAACAAAAGTGCGCGCTGCCACAGCACAACGTCCTGGGTATCTTGTACGGCAGGTGCTGACAACTTAGCCCACCCCACCAAGCCGATCGTGATGGCCAGCAAGCCACCGGCCAGGATGCCGGGCAACAAGCTTTTGGAAGTTGGTGCGTGGTGGCTCATCTCAGGCGTTCAAAGTTCAGGCGTTCAGACGCATGGCCATGGCCGGGCTGCTGTTCTGTTCTGTCGTGGGGGTCACGCTGTAAGCCACACCCTGACGGCTCCAAGCGCTCATGAGCAACTCGCCCACCGCTTGAACCTGAGGCACACAGCGCAAGCTGGGCTGCGGGTGTTTCAAGGCCGCGCCACGGGCATGGGGCCACAGGTGAAAGAAACCAATCTTGTCTTGCTCAGGGAGCTTGAGCGAAATGTCACCACTGCCGTCGTTCAAGGCGCGCAAGTCAGCCGCCACGATGCGCTTGAAAGGCAGGTTGAAGGTGAGCGACAACACAATGCCCACGCGCATGACCACACGGCGATCGGTGATGGTGTAGAGCGTGGTACGGCTGCTCAACCAGGCCCACAAGGCTAGGCATGCCAGGGCAGAACTGGCCAACACCAAACTGGTGACACACGGCATGAGCCAAACCGACAAAGCTTGCTCAGCGTCATAGAGCTGAGAGACTTGCCAGGCGAGCATGAGCGCGAAATACACCGCGATTTTTCGCAAGTGAAAAACGTGAATGGCCAGACTGCGCCAATCTGGCGAGCCTTGCCAAAGCACGGTTTCGTTCTTCGGCAAGGGCGCCGGCAAACCCGGCGACTCCTCAAATTCATGCTCGTGGATGGCTCTCACAGCAGCGGCTCCATCCGGTTGGGATGCGCGTACAGCGTGCCAGCGCCGTAGTAAGCGCAGATCTTTTCCTCCTCCAGGAAGGTGACCTGATCGGCTTGCTTGGTGGCGGGCACGTTGTCGAACTGGTGACCCAGAATCGCGTAGACCTTGACCTGTTGTCGGGTGATGCGCGAGAAGGTCATGGGCAGCAGCACATGTTTGCCGCTGTTGAGCTTGACCTCCAGGTAGCGGAACATCATCTCGGCCTTGTCGACCCAAATATCGCTCACCACACCAGCGGCTTGGTTGTCTGCACCCACCACGGTCAAACCGCGCGGATCCACGTCCTGTGTGGCCACACCATGATCGGTGGCCACACGCAGCGGCACGATCTTCACATGGCCGTCATAGGTCATGTCAGGATGATCGGCACGCTTGGCCCAAGCACCCGGGCCGATGCCGGCCAACAGCGGATCGCCCACCGGGTCTAGCGGTGCGCCGTTCCAGGGGTGCGAGGGACGTGCGCTGTAGTCGCCATCCGGACGAGCCAGATCGGGCGAATCAAACGAGTGACCGTCGATGGTTTTGTAAGTTTTGGGTTCAGGCACCGCGGGCCAGCCATCGACCTTCGGGCCGTTCGGGCGTCCGGGATCCATGGGGTAGCCCTCGCGGTGATTCTCGCGAAGTAGGTAATAAATGATGCCGGCAAAGAAAAACCAAAACACGTACAAGACGAGTTGGGCCACGTCGACATATTGCGTGATAGCGCCTGTTTCCATAGGTCACCTCCAGTAAAAAAAAGATCAGGTCGGGAACTCAGCCAAACCGAAACGTGTTCCCCTGACAGGGGGAATCTCTTTGCTGCGCCGAAGCAAAGGCCCCAGCGCAATCAACACCACAAACAAGAGATAAATCTCAACGTGATACACAAAGCTGTAGCCCGTCACGGGGCTTTGCAAACTCTCGCCCAGCAAGCCGGCCTGCGCGAGTTGCGAGACCACGTCGCGAATCAAACCGCCCACGGCAATCGCCACGCCTGCGGCCACGCCTTGCACAGCACCCCAGGCGCCCAGCACGAGACCGCTGTGGGCTTTGTTGGGAAACGACATGGCCATGACCAACATGCCCACAGAAAACAAGCCACCACCAAACCCTATGAGCATCACGCCGGTTCGAAACAAAGCGGCTGAGGCCAAGGGGGCAGAAAAAATAACCATGGCAAAAGCTGGCAGACCAATGAGCACACCGGCACTGGCCAAGCGGCAGGCATGCAAACCTTGGTTGAGCCATTTGGCAGAAATCCAGAAGGCGACCAGCGAGCCCACCGCACCAATGGCGGTCAAGCCGCTGGTAGCCCCCACATCCAGCCCCAACACTTCTGCGCCATAGGGCTCAAGAATGATGTCTTGCATGCTGAAGGCGCAGGTGCCCAAGCCCACCGTCCACAAGAAACGCTTCATCTGTTCGATGGCCATCAGGCTGCGCAAACTGTCTGCAAAGCCGCCAGCGGGCCGCGCACCGCGGCGCTCTGAGCGGGCTTCTTGTTTCCACAAGGCCACCAGGTTCAACACCAGCACCAGCACCGCGCAAGACTGCACCACTTGGATGAGTCGTGAAGGCGTGAAACTTTGCAGCAAGAGCCCGAATACTGCACTGCTGGCAATCATGCCCAGCAAGAGCATGGTGTAGAGCAAGGCCACCACGCGGGGTTGTTTCTCGACGGAAGACAAATCATTGGCCAAGGCAATGCCTGCGGTCTGCGTGATTTGAATGCCCGCACCCACCAGCACAAAAGCGAGCGCTGCGCCAATGCGACCCAACCACAGGGTTTCAGGCGTGGGCTCCGACAACAAAAGTAATGCAAACGGCATGATGGCCAGGCCACCAAACAACGTGAGCGTGCCTGACCACAGGTAAGGAATACGACGCAAACCCAACACCGAGGGGTAGGTGTCGCTGCGGTAACCAATCAAGGCACGCAAGGGCGCAAACACCATGGGCACAGCCACCGCGACGGCCACCCACCATGATGGCACTTGCAGCTCAACAATCATCACCCGGTTGAGCGTGCCCACCAACAGGGCCAGCGTCATCCCAATGACAGCCTGAAACAAAGCCAATCGCAGCAGACGCGGCAAGGGCAACTCGGCCGATGCGGCATCTGCAAACGGCACATAGCGTTCCGCAAGTTTGCGGACCCAGGCCGGGATGGGCTTGCGTTGTTTCATGAACGCGTCCACTCCCAGGCTTGCGAGGTGTAAAAGCCTGAGGCGATGCGCTCAGTGCGACCTTCGGACCACGCTTGCAATTGCGGTGTGTCTTTGATCAAGCTCAGAAGATGGTCTCTGGCCACCGGCACCAAGGAGGGGGAACGGTCGCTCTTGGGGAAGAAGCGGCCCATGGTGTGCATCAGCGCCAGGAGCGGGGTGCGCGGCGCATAGGTGAACAACATAGAGTGGCGGGTGCGGTGCGACAAGGCGGTGAGCGCTTTACGGATGTCGCTGGCGCCGTAGTGGATCAAAGAGTCCATGGCCACCACGTGATCAAACTCGCCCAGTTCTGGGTCGAGCATGTCGCCCGAGCAAAACTCGATGGAGCCAGCCAGACTGGGATAGTCCAAGGCCATGCGCTCTTTGGCCAATCCGACCAGGGTGGGCGAGAGATCAATGGCCACCACTTTGGCGCCACGCTTGGCCGCCTCGAGCGACAAAGCCCCCGTGCCGCAACCTGCATCCAGTAATCGCAGACCCGTCATGTCCTCAGGCAACCACGACAACAAGGTGTTGCGCATGTCCAGGCGACCGGCACGAACCGTCGCACGGATCTTGCCCACCGGCTCATTGGAGGTGAGGATGGCCCAGGCCTGTGCCGCCGTGCGATCGAAGTAGTGTTCGATCTGGTTGCGACGATGTTCGTAAGTGGTGCTGTCCATCAGTCGAATCCGAGCAGGTCAAAAATATCGCGGTCCTTCATCGGGATCGCAGGCAGAGGATCAGCGCCCAACCACAAGGCGGCAGCCAAACGCATGTACTCGTCTTGCACGGCTTTGACCGCTGGCGTGGGCTCCAACTCAAACAAGGTGGACTTGGTCAAGCGGCTGCGGCGGATTTCATCCAGGTTGGGGAAGTGCGCCATGGTCTTGAGGCCCACCACCGCGTTGAACTTGTCAATCTGGTCGGTGGCGTCGCTGCGGTTGGCAATCACACCGCCCAAACGCACGTTGTAGTTTTTCGACTTCGCGCCAATCGCCTGCACGATGCGGTTCATCGCGAAGATCGAGTCAAAGTCGTTGGCCGTGACAATCAGCGCGCGGTCGGCGTGTTGCAGGGGCGCTGCAAAACCACCGCACACCACGTCACCGAGCACATCGAAAATCACCACATCGGTGTCTTCCAACAAGTGGTGTTCTTTGAGCAGCTTGACGGTCTGGCCGACCACATAGCCGCCGCAACCCGTACCCGCAGGCGGGCCACCGGCTTCTACGCACATCACGCCGTTGTAGCCTTTGTAAACAAAGTCTTCCACGCGCAGTTCTTCGGCGTGAAAGTCCACCGTCTCAAGCGCATCGATCACGGTGGGCATGAGCTTTTTGGTCAGCGTGAAGGTGGAGTCGTGTTTGGGGTCGCAACCGATTTGCAGCACCCGCTTACCCAACTTGCTGAAGGCCACTGACAAATTCGACGATGTCGTGCTTTTGCCGATGCCACCTTTGCCGTACACCGCGAACACTTTGGCAGTGCCAATCTTGTCGGCCGGATCAAGCTGCACTTGCACGCTGCCCTCGCCGTCGGTTGGGCGTCCGCCCCGGCCAATACCGCTGACCGGTATGCGTGTGGTTTCCATCATGTTCTTGCTCCTGCTGCGAGGACAAGCCCGCAAAGTTGAGGGGATGTCAATCGCATGGAGGACCAGGCATCAACGGGTGTGCTAACGGTTAAGTTAGCGGCTGAAATAGGCTTTGGCATCGTAAAGTGTCTCCACAGTGATGTTGACCACGCCTTTTTCCTGCGCGTAGCGTTCGGTGTTACGTCGGGCCTTGCCACGCACAAAAAACGGAATTTTCCCGAGCTCTTTCTCGGCGTCTTTGGTCCATACCGACACGTCGTTGGCCGCGGGCTCGGCCACCGTGCCAGCAGGACGCGCCACCGGCACATCCACCTCTGCGACCGGCGCAGGTGCGCTGCGGGTGTGGCCCAGGTGTGAAGGCGCTGCGCCGTCGTGAAACTCAAAGTCTTCGCGGAACATGCCCAGCAGGTGTTCTTCCAGGCCCATCATCAACGGATGAACCCAGGTGTCGAACAACACATTGGCACCTTCAAAACCCATTTGCGGGGCGTAACGTGCTGGGAAGTCTTGGACGTGCACCGGGGCTGAAATCACCGCGCAGGGAATACCCAGACGCTTGGCAATGTGACGCTCCATCTGGGTGCCCAAAATCAGTTCGGGCTGCAGGCGTTTGATTTCTTCTTCAACCGCCAGGTAGTCGTCGGTGATGAGGGCTTCAACCCCATAAGTTTTGGCGGCATCACGCACATCGCGGGCGAATTCGCGGCTGTAGGTGCCCATGCCCGCCACTTCAAAGCCCATTTCCTGCGCCGCAAAGCGGGCAGAAGCCACCACGTGGGTGGCATCACCAAACACATACACACGCTTGCCGGTCAAGTAGGTGGAGTCCACCGACTTGGAGTACCAGAAAGAATGCGCGTGGTCTTCTAAAGTTGCTGGCACGGGAATGCCGGCCAATTGCGCGACTTCATGGATGAACTCGCGTGTAGCGCCCACACCAATGGGAATGGTTTTGGTGAACGGCATGTCGAACTGACGGTTCAACCATGAGGCGGTGGTTTGCGCGATTTCCGGGTAGAGCACCACATTGAAATCGGCATCAGCCAAACGCTGCATATCCGCCACACTAGCGCTCTGTGGTGCTATCACATTGATAGCAACGCCCATGCTTTCCAGCAGCTGGGTGATTTCGCGCACATCATCGCGGTGCCGAAATCCCAGCGCTGTTGGCCCCAAGATATTGCAGCGATGCTGAGCACTTTCTCGCGCTTCCCTTGGTTGCGGTGCTTTCACCAATCGTCGTGCAATTTGGTAGAAGGTTTCTGAGGCGCCCCAGTTTTCTTTGCGCTGGTAAGACGGCAGCTCCAGAGCCACCACCGGCATGTCCAGGTTCAGCGCTTGCGCCAAACCGCCCGGGTCATCTTGAATCAACTCAGCTGTGCACGAGGCGCCGACCAGCAAAGCCTGCGGCTTGAAACGATCCACGGCGCTGGCGACCGCGTCTTTGAACAACTGCGCGGTGTCACCACCCAGGTCACGGGCCTGGAAGGTGGTGTAGGTCACCGGCGGGCGTTTGGGCAAACGCTCGATCATGGTGAACAACAAATCTGCGTAGGTGTCACCCTGAGGGGCGTGCAGCACATAGTGCACGTCCTTCATAGCCGTGGCGATGCGCATGGCACCCACGTGGGGTGGGCCTTCGTAAGTCCAGAGCGTGAGTTGCATAGGGGTCTCTTTAGGCCACCAGCTTCAAGCGGCGGGTCAAGGGGCGACTGAACAAACCGGCCAGATCGCCCGCCTGCTCGTAGCCCTGGATGGGGGTGAACACCAATTCGATGGACCACTTGGTGGAGAAGCCTTGTGCTTCGAGCGGGTTGGCCAGACCCAAGCCGCACACCACCAAATCAGGTTGGTCTTGTTTGCAGCGGTCCATTTGCAGGTCCACGTCCTGGCCTTCAACCAGACGCGTGTCGGGCGGCAGCTGCGCCATGTCCATGGCCATGATGGGGCGGTGCAAATAAGGCGTGCCCACTTCGCTGAGCTGCATACCCAGCTCTTCATTGACAAAGCGCGCCAGCGGAATTTCAAGCTGCGAATCGGGGAAGAAAAAAATCTTCTTGTCTTTGAGCTGCGCAGCATGACGAGCGAGTGCATGTTTGGCGCGTTGAATCGGCGCTTGGGTGACCTCGTCAAAAGTGGCGCGGCTCACACCACAGCTTTGGGCGATGGCCCACAGCCAGCGCGTGGTGCCTTCAGCCCCCAAGGGGAATGGGGCTTGAATGCGTGTCGCACCACGTGCTTCAAGGCCTCGTGCGGTGTCGGCCAGGAAAGGCTGGGCCAAGATGTAACGCGTCTTCGCACCGATCACCGGCAGGTCCGTGCTGCGCCTGGGCGGGAAGAAAGACACACCGCTCACACCCATTTTTTGTAACAAGGTTCTGAACTGGTCTTCCACCACATCGGCCAGGGCACCGACCACCATGAGTTGGGTTTCTGCACCTTGCGGGGCAGGCAACTCAGGCACCAATGAAGCCAGGCAGGCGTCTTCGCCTTGGGTGAAGGTGGTCTCGATGCCGCTACCGGAATAGTTGAGCACCCGCACTTTGGGTGAGTGGGTTTTGCTCAAGCGTTGCGCTGCACGCGAGAGGTCCAGCTTGATGACCTCGGAGGGGCAAGAGCCCACCAAGAACAGCAGTTTGATTTCGGGGCGACGCGCCAACAACTCGCCCACCACACGGTCCATCTCGTCGTTGGCATCGGCCAAGCCGGCCAGATCGCGCTCGTCAATGATGGCGGTGCCAAAACGGGGCTCAGCAAAAATCATCACCCCGGCGGCCGACTGAATCAAGTGCGCACAGGTGCGTGAACCCACCACCAGGAAGAAGGCATCTTGAATTTTTCGGTGCAACCAGATGATGCCGGTCAGCCCGCAAAACACCTCGCGTTGGCCTTTTTCAACCGCCACCGGCAGGTTGTCACAGGACGCGGCCTGAATAGGGATCACTGGACTCATGTGGCACTCCCGGCTTGCGCCATCAGGACGTTGTCGGTGCTGGGTTTCTCAAGACGGGCCGCCCGCAGCTTGAGGATGAATTGAAGGGCGTTGATGCAGTAAGTGGCATAAGCCGCGACCGCCAGCCAAAGTTGCTCTACCGGGCTCCAGATGCCTTGCCACCACACCACCAAATAGGCGGTATGCAAGGCCAAGACCAGCATGCTGAAGACGTCTTCCCAGAAAAAGGAGCGGGCAAAAAGGTATTTGTCGAACACCACTTTTTCCCAGATGCAGCCAGTGATCATGATGGTGTACAGGCAGAGGGTTTTGACAACCACTGAGGCCAAGGCCCATTGCTCGCCTTCCCCGGTCATCAGGCAACGGGTGACGAAGTACAGGCTCACCAAAAACACCAGGAACTGCACCGGCGCCAACACGCCCTGCACCAGCGTCCACACCGAGGCGTCGCGGCGCAGGCGCTCCTCAGGCGTGTAAAGGGGTGTCTTGGGTGGGTTCATGGCATGCGCATCAAATTGACAAACTGAATGTACGGTTGACAAATAGCCTTGTCAATCAGGAGTGACATATTTATTTCTTAACTTGCTGGGGTTTACCCTAGTTCAGACGCCAACTTTCCGCCCAAATCCATCATTTATCTCCGTAAAAGCTGGCTTGATGTCTAAAGTATGGATGGAATGGGCTTGGCGTTGACCTTTGACCGGGCACGTTCAAGCCTCATCAGTAGGGGCTATCAGTGTCTAAATTCAATTGATGATGACACATGGATGTAAATCTTAATTGACAACATCGCCAACTTCTTCACAATAGCTGCATGACCAAGCCGCCATCCCTAGCCACGGTTGCCGAACTTCTCAAGCCAATCACCTGGTTTCCGCCCATGTGGGCTCTGGCCTGCGGCGTGGTGTCCTCGGGGCAAGACTTTTCAACCAACGCCTTGTTGATCCTGGCGGGCCTGGTGCTCAGCGGCCCCTTGGTCTGCGCCAGCAGCCAAGCGGTCAACGACTGGTTTGACCGGCATGTCGATGCCATCAACGAGCCCAACCGACCCATCCCCTCGGGCCGCATGCCTGGCGCCTGGGGCTTGTACATCGCCATGGCCTGGACGCTCCTGTCGTTGTTATGGGCCGTCAACTTGGGACTTTGGGGCTTTTGGGCTTGCGCCATGGGTTTGGCCCTGGCCTGGGCTTACAGCGCCCCGCCCCTGCGACTCAAGCAAAACGGTTGGTGGGGCAACGCCGCCTGTGCCTTGAGTTACGAGGGCTTGGCTTGGGTAACTGGTGCGGCCTTGATGTTGGGCGGCAACCTGCCCGCTGAAAAATCGTTGTGGCTGGCCTTGCTTTACAGCGCGGGGGCACACGGCATCATGACCCTCAACGACTTCAAAGCGGTCGAGGGCGACACCCGCATGGGCATCCGTTCTTTGCCGGTGCAACTCGGTGTGGTGCAAGCCGCCAAAACCGCTTGCGCCTTCATGCTGGTGCCGCAATGGATTGTCGCGGCCTTGTTATGGCAATGGGGAGCGCCTTGGATGGGTCTGGCCGTGGGCTTGCTCAGCTTGGCGCAGTTGCCGCTGATGGCCAAGTTCATCGCCTCGCCGGTTGAAAAAGCGTTGTCGGTCAGCGCATTCGGCGTGCCTTTGTTTGTGTCGGGCATGATGGTCAGCGCCTGGGCTTTGCGCTTGTTGCAAGGGGCGACCGCATGAGCCACCCAAGCACTTTTGGCTGGCTGCAGGTCATCCGGCTGGGCTTCATTCAAGCTTGCATGGGGGCGGTGGTGGTGGTCACCACATCCACCCTGAACCGCATCATGGTGGTGGAGCTGGCCCTGCCCGCGCTGCTGCCAGGCCTGCTGGTGGGCTTTCATTACATGGTGCAGATGGTGCGCCCACGCATGGGCTTTGGCGCTGATGCTGGTGGGCGATGCACCCCCTGGATGATGGGCGGCATGGTGGTGCTGGCCACCGGTGGTGTTTTGGCCTGCGCTGGCACGATTTTGATGGGCAGCTCATTGATGGGCGGTGTGCTGCTGAGCATGCTGGCCTTCACCCTGATTGGCTTTGGCGTGAGTGCCTGCGGTACGTCACTGCTGGTGCTCATGGCCAAGCGCCTGCCCGATGAGGTGCGCGCGCCCTCAGCCACGCTGGTGTGGATGATGATGATTTTTGGCTTTGCCGCCACCGCGGTGAGCGTGGGCAAACTGATCGACCCTTACACACCGGAGCGGCTCATGGCGGTCACATCCGGCTTGTCGGTGCTGGTGGTGGTGGTCACAGCTCTGTGCTTGTGGCGACTCGAGGGTGAAGCGGGCTCCATCCACGGCAAAGCTGATCAGCGTCCAACGCCGGGCCAATTCAAGCAAACGCTGCAACAGGTGTGGCGCGAACCGCAAGCGCGCGCCTTCACCATCTTTGTGTTTTTCTCAATGCTGGCTTACAGCTTTCAAGATTTGATTCTGGAACCCTTTGCCGGCGCCGTGTTTGGCATGACACCGGGGCAAACCACACAGCTCTCAGGCCTGCAACATTCATCGGTGCTGGCCGGCATGATCACCGTGGCCATTGCTGGCAGTGCCAAAGTACGCGGCCGTTTGGGCAGCGTGCAAACCTGGATGGTGGGTGGCTGCCTGGCCTCGGCCGTGGCCATGGGCGGCTTGTGCCTGGCGGGTCTGCAAGGCCCGGGCTGGCCGCTCAAGCTCAATGTGTTTGCACTGGGCGTGGCCAATGGTGCGTTTTCCATCGCGGCCATTGCCACCATGATGCGCCTGGCCAACGAAGGCACCCACGGCCGTGAAGGCACCCGCATGGGTTTGTGGGGCGCAGCACAAGCCATTGCCTTTGGGCTGGGTGGCGTGCTGGGCACCGCGGTGAGTGATCTGGCGCACTGGCTCATCACTGAGAGCGGTGTGGCCTATGCCTTGGTCTTCGGCTTGGAAGCCCTGATGTTTGCTGTGTCTGCCTGGTGTGCGGTGCGGGTGTCCAGATTGGCCCCGCAGCGCAACACACAGGCTCGTTTGAACCCAACTTTGCAAGAAAGCTACCTATGACAAATCAAGAATACGATGTGGTTGTGGTGGGTGGCGGCCCGTGCGGCGCCACAGCCGCCGATGACCTGGCCCGCCAGGGCTGGTCGGTGCTGTTGCTCGATCGCCTGGGGCGCATCAAGCCCTGCGGTGGGGCCATTCCTCCGCGTCTGATCAAAGACTTTGAGATTCCCGATCACCTGCTGGTGGCCAAAGCGCGTTGCGCGCGCATGATCTCGCCGTCCGACAACAAAGTGGACATGCACATCCAAGACGGCTTTGTGGGCATGGTCAACCGCGAAGAGTTTGACGAGTGGCTGCGTGAACGCGCCCATGGGCACGGTGCCCAGCGTCACCGTGCAGACTTTGACCGCATCACACGCGACGATGACGGCATGGCGCGTGTGCACTTCAGCGCCATTGACGACGACACCGCGCAAGCCGCACAAAGCGTGCGGGCGCGCATGATCATTGGTGCCGATGGTGCTAAATCGAACGTGGCGCGTCAGATGATCAAGGGCGCTGAAAAAACCAAGTACGTGTTTGCGTACCACGAGATCATTCAAGCCCCAGCCAACCAAGCTCAACACGACCCTGACCGTTGTGATGTGTATTACCAAGGCACCATGTCGCCTGATTTTTACGGCTGGGTGTTCCCGCACGGCGACACCATGAGTGTGGGCACGGGCAGTGCCGACAAAGGCTTTTCACTTCGCTCAGCGGTGGGACGTCTTCGTGAATCGGCAGGCCTCACCGAACTCACCACCCTACGCCGTGAAGGCGCGCCCATTCCCCTCAAACCCCTGCCCTCGTGGGACAACGGGCGCGATGTGGTGCTGGCGGGTGATGCCGCCGGCGTGGTAGCACCCGCTTCGGGCGAAGGTATTTACTACGCCATGGCCTGTGGCCGCATCGTGGCGGACTCGGTGCACGAGGCCTTGCGCACCGGGCAATCGCGTTGCCTGCGCCAAGCGCGCAAAGCGTTTTTGCGCAAGCACGGCAAAGTGTTCTGGGTGTTGGGCGTCATGCAGTACTTCTGGTACCAGAATGACAAGCGCCGTGAAAGGTTTGTGAAAATTTGCGAAGATAAAGACGTTCAAAGGTTAACCTTTGAGTCCTACATGAACAAAGAACTCGTTCGCAAAGACCCGATGGCACACGTTCGCATCTTCTTCAAAGACTTGGCGCACCTGTTCGGCATGGCCCGAACATGACCTGGCTGCGACGATCAACACCCCTGTTCGTCGCGCTGTCGTTGAGTTACCTCACCGCAGGCCTGGGCGCTGCGCTCACTGAGCTTGGCCCCTGGTATTTCGCGCTTCAACAGCCCAGCTGGAAACCGCCAGATGCCGCCTTTGGCGTCATCTGGACCTCCATCTTCACGCTCACCGCCATCAGTGCATCCATCGCTTGGCAAGCGGCTCAAACCACGCAGGAGCAGCGTCGGGTGTGGCTGTTGTTCGGTGTGAACGCGCTGCTCAATGTCGTATGGAGTGGGCTGTATTTCAAATTGCACCGGCCCGATTGGGCGCTGGCCGAGTGGGTGCTCTTGTGGCTCTCGGTACTCGCCCTGGTGTTGGGCTTTTGGACCGCATCGCGCCGTACCGCCTACCTCAACCTGCCTTACCTGTTGTGGGTAACGATTGCCGGCGGCTTGAACCTATCTACCGTCCGGCTCAACGGCCCTTTTGCTTGAGCCAATGAATAATTTCAGCGGCCGTGCTTTGCGCCTGCTCTTCATGCGCCAGGTGCCCCAGCCCCGGCTTCAAAATCAAATCTGCCCCCGGTATCAAACGCTTGGCCTCATGGGCCAAACTCACCGGCACGGTTTGGTCGTTCTCACCCACATGCAAGAGCACCGGGCTGAGTTGCGGCAAACGGTTGTTCAAGGTGTTCAAGTTCCAGGCGGCCATCATGCTCAGCACCCCATGCACATGGGTGGGTGAGGCCACCAACCGGCTGTAGTAGTCCACACCATCTTGCGAGAGGTGCGAGCCGGTGCTGGCGAGTAACTTGGCCACCACCCAAGGCTTGGCCAAATGGTTGGCCACCAAGCGGCCTGAGTAAGGGTTGAGCGCCATGAGCTTGGCAGTAGGCGCAAACAACCATTGGGCTGCACCAGGTTGTGGCAACCAGGCCGGGTTCAAACCCACCACCACAGGCGGTAAACGCTCAGAGCCCAAGCTCAGATGCGCTGCCACGGCTGCGCCTGCCGAGTGGCCCAGAATAGCCACCGGCCACATCTCTAAATGGGCCAACAATCGCCGCACATCCGCGCTCATGTTGGGCAAGGACGGCGCGTGTTTGGCGTGCAGGGTGGTGAAGGCATGCCCAGGTAAATCGGGCATGACCACGGTGTAGTGCTGCGCCAACAGCGGTGCCATGTCGCGCCAGGAATGGGTGGAGGCACCCGTGCCATGCAAGAGCAAAAGCACCGGGCCTTGCCCCATGATCTGCACATGCCAGCGTTGGCCTGGCATTTCTACAAAACGGCTGTGGCTGGCATGCGGCCAGGTGTTTTTGTAAGCCGCCCAATCCATGGGTGGGTAAAGCGAATCCCACATCAAGATTTGAGGTTTTGCACCACCGCGGCCATGCGCTGCGCCTGCACATGCGGCATGGGGAAATAACTTGCCGACATGGCCTGCGCCAAACCTTGGGCCTGCGCATCGGGTTGGGGCGATGTGTCGATCCACAAACCGGTGAAGCCACTCAAGCGCCATTGCGTGGCCCACTGCATAGCCTCGGCCTGTGCTTGGCTGCGGCCACCAAGTCCGGCCAGCGTCACGTTGGCGCGGCCATCACTCAAGACCACCAGCGTGGGCGTGGTGCCTTGCCGTTGCAAGGTCAGCGCGGTTTGCGTGGCGGTTTGCAGTGCGAGCGCCATGGGTGTGCCGCCGCCGCCAGGCAAACCCGCCAGCGCTTTTTTGGCGCGCACCAAAGAGCGGGTGGGCGGCAAGAGCACTTGCGCCTGCGCACCCCGAAAGGCAATCACGCACACACTGTCACGCCGCGCATACGACTGCTGCAACAAAATTTCCACCGCACCTTTGGCCTCGGCCAAGCGCTGATAAGCCGCAGAGCCCGACGCATCGAGCGCGAAGATCAAACAGCTCGCGCTGCGTTGTTCAAAGCGGTGGATATGAAAATCTTCGCTGCGTATGGCCACCCGTGGCCCACCGGGCAAAGTGGTGCGCAGGCGTTGCTTGGGCGCGGCCGCACGCAAGGTGGCCAGCACATGCAAACGCGCACCGGCATGCGGGTGCCCCAGTCGTGGCGACAAAGGCCGCCCGCGCAAACGCGCATTTAACTTTTGCCCGCTTTGCCCCACCGACGCCGCGCTGGCTTTGGGCTTGGTCATGTTCAAGGCCAGCTTGTCCAGCACGTCTTGCGGCAAGCTGGCCAAGGCCGCTGCAAGCACCTGGTCTTCCAGGGCTTCCTCAGGCTCTTGCGCATGGCTTGGTTCTTCTTGCTCGGATGAATCTGGCGGCTCAGGCGGTTGTTCTTGGGGCTGATCTTCCTGCTGTTGTTCTTCATCCTGTGGTGCGGGCATTTGGGTGGCACGCGGGATCAACACCAAGCGAATGGCGGCTTGCAAGTCTTCATCGTCCAAGTCATGCCGGCCTTGCAAGGCCGCATGGACTGTGGCCACATACACCGCCCAGGCCGGTGCGCGCAGACCTTCCACCCCAAATGCTTGGGCGGTATGGCAGATGGCCTTGATCTGGTCTGACGTAGGTGCTATCTTTTCTATAGCATTTCGCACTTCTTTGAGTTCAGACGCACTGAGCAAATCAATGGGGCTGACCTCGTTGTAGGGCACAGCTCGAAGGTCTAACCACAGGGCTAAGCGGTCGGTCAGGGCTGCGGGCAAGGGCGTCTCGTCGTCGTCCGATTCGTCCAGTGCTAACAAGCCAAACTTAGCGTTGCGTGGCAAAGCAGTGTGCCGCTCAAACCAACTGCCTTGCTCTTGTATTTGTAGCAACATGGCCAGCAAATGTCTGGGGAAACGCTCTGCCATGGGCAAAACCAGCAAGCCATCATCCAAGCGCGTGAGCAAGCCGGCTTGCGACACCAAGCGACCGGCCGACAAAGAAGCGGTGAGGTCGATGCCGCCAAGTAATCGGTCGTCGTCGGTGTGGTGCGGCACTTTGTGCACCGGGCAAGCCAGGCTTTGTACTTGCTTGAGCCAAGCGTCGCGCACCGGGCCGTGGCCGGCTTTGAGCCACACACCGCCTAAGCGAACGGGGTCGACCTGCAGGGCCAGCAAGGCCCACTGCGCGTCGTCCCAAGACGCCTGGTTCATGCCGGCAGCACGTCGTCCAAACAACGCTGCACGCGCACGTCTGAACCGGTGTCGTCCAGCGGGTTACGGCGCAAACGGTGACGCAACACCAAAGGTGCGATGGCGCGCAGGTGCTCGGCTTGCACCTTCTTCGCACCTTTGAGCGCCGCATAAGCCCGGGTGGCGCGCAGCAAGGTGAGTTCAGCACGCAGGCCGTCGGTGCCCAGTTGCAGGCACAGCTTGGCAGCGATTTCCAGCAAGTCGTCGCCCACCTCAAGTTGGGCAGCTAATTTGCGGGCTTTGACAATCGCGTCTCGCAGCTTGGTGTTGGCGGCTTCCCACTGCGCTTTGTAGCCAGCGGGGTCGCGGTCAAAGGCGTCGCGGCGTTTGACCACCTCCACACGCAAACCCAAGTCTTGCGGTGTTTTCACATCCACCGACAAACCAAAGCGGTCCAGCAGCTGCGGGCGCAACTCGCCCTCCTCAGGGTTGCCACTGCCCACCAACACAAATCGTGCGGGGTGACGCACGCTCAGGCCTTCACGCTCCACCAGGTTTTCGCCTGAGGCGGCCACGTCAATGAGCAAGTCCACCAAGTGGTCTTCAAGCAGGTTGACCTCGTCGATGTACAAAAAGCCGCGGTGGGCTTTGGCCAAAAGGCCCGGCGAAAACTCTTTGATGCCTTGCGCCAGGGCTTTTTCCAAGTCCAGCGCACCCACCACGCGGTCTTCGGTAGCCCCCAGGGGCAGGTCCACCACCTGCACCGGGCGTGTGATGCTTTTCACCTTGCCTTTGACCAAGCGCGCGCAGGCCTCGCAATGCGGGCCGCTGGCCGAGGGGTCGCAACCATAAGGGCAGCCCTCCACCACCTTGATGGGCGGCAACAGGTCGGCCAAAGCACGCACCGCGGTGGACTTGCCCGTGCCGCGGTCTCCCAACACCAACACCCCACCAATCGAGGGGTCCACCGCCACCACCTGGATGGCCAAAGTCATGTCTTCCTGGCCCACAATGGCCGCGAACGGAAAAGTCAAAGCCATGCGAATTCCCATGTTTGCATGGGTGCATGTTCTGCAACTTACGCTTTGATGTCAAGTTAAATTGACACTTTTGCAGCTTTCATGCCGATATACCCCATCAGGCCGAAGGTCAGGCCCAAGAATGGCCTGGGCTGTCTGCACCAACTGACATGGCCGATTGATAAATTTCGCCAACATTTGATCAGGCTTATCGGACATTCACTGCGCGCTTTCGTCTTGGCGCGGCTTGAGCAAGAATGGCGTGGCCAGAATGTTCTGGTGTTTACCGAATTCATCATGACCTCTTCCCTCAAGTCGCTCCAACCCAACCGTCGTGTTTTCATGTTGCAGGCCGCTGTGGCCACTGGCACTTTGGCCACGGTGTGTGCGGCACAGGCGCAAGCTTTGTCTGAGACAGACGCCCAAGCCGCCGCGCTGGGCTACAAAGCTGATGGCAGCAAGGTTGACAAGGCCAAGTACCCCAAATACGCTGCCGGTCAAGCCTGCGGAAACTGCGCCGTGTTCATCGGCAAAGCCGGTGATGCTGCCGGTGGCTGCTCGATCTTCGCAGGCAAGCAAGTGTCCAGCAAAGGCTGGTGCAACGCCTACGTCAAGAAGGGCTGATCGGTTTGACCGCATCGTGGGCCAAGCCCACGATGTGGCGCTAACAGTTCGCGTGCGGATGGCAAGCTATGCCGGCCTTGGCCACTTGCTGTCTTGAGCACCATGAAATACCTGATTCTCGGCGCGGGCTCGATCGGCTGCTATGTGGGCGGCCGTTTATGCGCTGCAGGTTTTCACGTAGCCTTGGTGGGGCGCTCTCGCGTTGTAGATCCCATCGCAGCCCATGGTTTGACCGTCTCTGACTTAGACGGTTTTGAAACCCACCTCTCCCCTTCTCAGCTGACCCTCCACACCAACTTAGCGCAAGCTTGGTCTGCCCTGAGCCAGGCGGATGACCGCTCGCCCATCGTTGTTCTGCTGTGCGTCAAAGGAGGTGCCACCGCCGCTGCGGCACAGGACGTAGCCGCCCATTGCCCGCAGGGTACGGTGGTGGTGTCCTTGCAAAACGGGGTGGACAACGTTGAGCGAATCACGCAAGCAGCACCGGGGTTGCAAGCACTGGCAGGCATGGTGCCTTACAACGTGGTCATGCCCAGCCCCAACCGCGTTCATCGCGCCACAGACGGCGCACTGCACCTGGCCGACACAGCCGCCACGCGCAACATGGCTGCAGATTTCAAAGCCAGCGGTCTGCCCACGGTGCTGTCATCCGACATGCGTGCGGTTCAGTGGGGCAAGCTGCTGCTCAACCTCAACAACCCGGTGAATGCCTTGTCAGATTTGCCCTTGCTGGAGCAACTGCGCGACCGTGATTTCCGGTTTGTGTTGGCTTGCCTGCAAGCAGAGGCGCTGCAAGTGCTGAGACTTGCAGGCATTCGCCCCGCCAAAGTCGCCAACGCACCGCCGCGCTTGTTGCCTCATATTCTGCGGCTGCCCAACGGGCTGTTTGGTCTGGTGGCTGCCAAGATGTTGCGCATGGATGCCTCTGCCCGGTCATCGATGTGGGAAGACATCCAACGCGGCCGCACCACCGAGATTGATGACCTGTGCGGCGCCGTGGTGCGACTGGCCTTGGCAAACGGCACCACCGCGCCACGCAACGCGGCCATGTGCCAACTGATCGCGGGTCACCACCGCGGCCAACGCTGGACTGGCCCAGCTTTGCGCCAGGCCTTGGCGACATCAGCTCAAACTGGCTGAGCTGACCCAGTCTGCGCAATCACCTGCACCGCGCAGTCGTAAAACGTGGGGGCTCGCCCCAGGTCAGTCAAAGCCTGGCTGGTGAGTTCGTTCACATTGGTGCCATTGATGCCGTGTCGACGCCACCAAATGCCAAGGCCCACCACCACACCAGGCCGCGGCCGCTCGCTCACGCGGGCACGGCACACATGCTTGCCACGGTCATTGAAGACCACCACGGTTTGGCCATCCTGCACACCCCGCGCTTGAGCGTCTTGCGGGTGAATTTCCAGCAGGGGCTCGCCTTCGACATCGCGCAAGCTGGTCACATTCACAAAGGTTGAATTGAGGAAATGCCGCGCCGGTGGTGACACCATGGCCAAGGGGTAAGTGGCGTCTGCCTTGGGGCTCTCGTAATTGGGCAAGTAGTCGGGCAAACCATCCAGCCCGTGCGCGGCCAATCGTTCACTGAAAAACTCACAACGCCCCGAGGGTGTGGGGAACTGCCCCTTGGCAAACGGTGCCTCTGGGCCGGGAATGGTCACAAAGCCATGCGTTAGCAATGCTTGGAAGGACACGAACTCACCCTCCTTGTGCGTCACTGCTTGCTGGCACAGGGTCATGTCATCGTCGGCAAAGCAAGGCTCATCAAAGCCCATGTGCTTGGCTAACCTTCGGAAAATTTCGGTGTTGGGCAAGGCTTGGCCGCGTGGCGCGATAGCTGGGCGATTGAGCACCACATCGGTGTGGCCGTAGGTGCCATGCACATCCCAATGTTCAAGCTGTGTGGTGGCAGGCAGCAGGTAGTCGGCGTAGTCCGCGGTGTCGGTGCGGAACTGCTCCAGCACCACGGTGAACAAGTCGTCGCGTGCAAAGCCCGCCACCACGCTGGAGGAATCGGGCGCCACTGCCACCGGGTTGCTGTTGTAAACCAACAGGGCGCGCACAGGCTTGTGCGGTGCATCGGGGGCCAGGTGCTGGCCAATGGTGCTCATGTTGAGTAAACGCGGGCGGCGCGTGCCCAACAAATCGGGGCGCTGCAAGGCGGTGGTGTTGAAACGTTGGTTGCCCGAGTTGCTGAGCAACACACCGCCAGCACGGTGCCGCCAGGCACCGGTCAAGGCCGGCAAGCACGCGATGGCGCGCACCGCATTACCGCCACCCCGCGCGCGCTGCACACCGTAGTTCAAACGAATGGCCGCAGGCCGGGTGGTGCCGTAGTCACGCGCCAAGCGTTGGATGGCTTCAACCTCTAAACCACACACCTCTGCCGCACGCTGAGGTGGCCATTGCAGCGCGCGTTCTTTGAGCTGCGCCCAACCCAGGGTGTGTTGCGCCAGGTAGTCGTGGTCCAGCCAATCATTCACGATCAACTCGTGCATGAGGCTCAATGCCAAAGCTGCGTCGGTGCCGGGGCGCAGGGCCACATGCTCGTCGCATTTCTCGGCTGTTTCGGTGCGGCGCGGGTCGATGCACACCAGGCGTGCACCCTGGCGTTTGGCCTGTTGAGCCAGCCGCCAAAAATGCAAATTGCTGCCGATCGAGTTGCTGCCCCAAATGAGGATGAGCTTGGCCTCACTGAACCATTCCACCTTCATGCCCAGCTTGCCACCCAAGGTGTGCAACAAGCCTTCTGCACCCGCGCTGGCGCAAATGGTTCGGTCTAAGCGCGAGGCGCCCAAGCGGTTAAAAAATCGCGCCGCCATGGCCTCGCCTTGCACCTGCCCCATGGTGCCGGCGTAGCTGTAGGGCAAGATGGCTTCGGGGTCTGCCGCTGCGATGTAACGCAGTCTCTTGGCGATGTCTTGCAAGGCCTCATCCCAACTCACCGGCTCAAACTGCGCGTTCGGCCCTTTAGGGCCCACACGGCGCATGGGTTGCAACAAGCGATCGGGGTGGTAGGTGCGCTCGGTGTAGCGCGAGACTTTGGTGCACAGCACGCCATCGGTGGCCGGGTGCTCCGGGTTGCCCTGCACACGCACCGCCACACCATCGCGCACCGTGGTGATCAGCGAGCAGGTGTCGGGGCAATCATGCGGGCAGGCCCCCAGCACCTGGGTGTCGGTGGGCAGAGCAGTGGTCATGGGCGGATTGTGGCAGATGATCTCCGCCCTGTTAAGGCACCATTCTCAACTCATACCGCAGTTAGTTTTTGGATGCTGGCTCACTCACGAGTTCAGGCATGTGTGACCACT
Source organism: Comamonadaceae bacterium (assembly GCA_947454955.1). Classification (GTDB taxonomy): domain Bacteria; phylum Pseudomonadota; class Gammaproteobacteria; order Burkholderiales; family Burkholderiaceae_C; genus Hylemonella. Next base: position 30,099 of record CANGLW010000016.1, on the reverse strand, counting down.
GCATCAACTCGGTGGCCTGCTGCAAGTCAGCGCTAAGCCAATCATCATGCAGGTGTGCCGGCATGATGACCGGGGTGCGTTTTTCGTCCGCAGGTTTGTGGAACTGACGCATGACGGGGTGTTCGTCGGCGTTGACGGTGAGCATGGAAAAACTCACCACCCGTTCGCCGGATGCGGGGTCGGTCCAGCGGTCCCACAAACAGGCAATGCCGAAGGGTTCGCCGCTGGCCAAACCTATCTTCCAGCGCACGGCTTTGCCGGTTGCGTAATTGGGCTCGTAGAAGTTGTCGGCGAGCACCAGGCCAAATTGACGCTTGCGCCAAGCCGCACGGAAACTGGGCTTGTCTGCAGCCGTTTCGCTGCGGGCGTTGTAAGTGTGCCGAGCTATTTTGTCGTCCTTGGCCCAAGCAGGTATGAGACCGAAGCGTGCCAGGCCACACGCCACACGTTTGGTTTGATGGCTCTTGACCACGATGGGCGAAACAAAACCCGGGTAAGACTCCGCCGGAAAACCGCTGGGCAAGTCAACGCCAAATTGGCGCTTGGTCCAGTCGGTGTTGTGGGTGGGTGTGAAGTTGGTGCACACGCGGCGCAGTTTATCGCGTGGCGTTGTCTGTCGAATACGTGCAGAAAACTCATCTCGGTAAGCCTTGGCTGAACAGGGTTTTCAAGCTAGGCACGCAAGCAGATGTCACGCTGCTGTTAACCTCATTTCTTGTTCAACCAACATGGCAAAAGACATGCTTGATCTTGTGCTGCACAGCACTGCACTTCTGTTAACGGCATGGCTGTTTGGGGGCATGCTTTTGTTCGCAGCTGGTTTTGCCGCTTTCCTGTTCAAGGTTTTGCCTATGGCTCAGGCACGCGCCCTGATTCGCCAGGCCTTCCCGCCTTTTTATATGTTTGTAATCGCCACCTCAGCATTAGCAGCTATTCTTTTTGTAGCGCGGGACCTCGTCAATGCGTGCTTGATGGCCTTGGTCGCTTTGACCACCATCCCGACACGTCAAGTCCTCATGCCCGCCATCAACCACGCCACCGATCAAGGTCTGCGTGGACGCTTTGTTCGATTGCATGGCCTATCCGTCCTGATCTCCCTGGCTCACATTGCCATAGCTGGCGCAGTTTTGGTGCGTATCGCCAGCTAGGTTTTGGACGACCACGCCAGCGTCTGCGACTGAAAAGCCGAAGAAGACCTCACGCCCATGAAAACCCGCCTCGAAGAGCCCCAAGACATTCGCCAGCAAATATGGAAAGAACTTGGGCGTGCTAGCCAGGATCGACACCACGAATGGCGTACCCCTGTGCTTGCGACCGTGGGCAGTGATGGCGCAGCCAACGCCCGGACCGTGGTCTTGCGTGAGGTGGATCTCAAAGCGCAAACGCTTCACATCTTCACCGATGCCAGAAGCGCCAAAGTCCAAGAGCTCAAGCACCAAGCGCATGCGGTGTTGGTGTTTTGGAGCAAGCGTTTGAGTTGGCAGTTGCGTGTGCGCGCTTGCATCACCATCCAAACCCATGGGCCTGAGGTTGAAGCGCTGTGGGACCGGGTGAAGCAATCCGCTGCAGCGGGCGATTACTTGTCGCCCGTAGCTCCCGGCAGTTTGTCAGCGTCAACCAAGGTCAAAACCGGTGACGCGAACCAGCACCATTTCACCTTACTGACTGCCAAGGTGGTGGACATGGACTGGCTGGAATTAGGACGCGAGGGACATCGTCGCGCCAAGATCGGAGCAGACACCTGGGACTGGCTTGCGCCTTGAGCCTGCGGCCATTTCTGTTTCATGGGATTAACCCTAGCCATTTGCGCCCACTTCAAGTCGCCTACTTGCCTTATGCTGGGTGTCTGAATCGCGCTGCTTGCACACCCTTCATTTTTCATAGCCACAGGAACCCACATGTCCCGCTTGAACGCCCCCATGAACCTACACGGCCTGACGCTGAGCAACCGAATTGCCATGGCGCCTTTGACGCGATCGCGCGCCGGCCAAGGCGATGTGCCACAAGCCATCAGCGCGCTGTATTACCAACAACGTGCCTCCGCAGGTTTGATCATCACAGAAGCCACCAACGTCACACCCAAGTCCTGCGCTTTCGAAAAAGCACCCGGCATCTACAGCGCGGAACAAGTGGCTGGATGGAAGGTCATCACCGATGCCGTGCACCAAGCAGGCGGTCATCTATTCATGCAGCTGTGGCATTGCGGTCGGGTGGGGTCAGAAGCCATCTTGAATGGGCAACAGCCACTCTCACCCTCAGGCATCAACGACGACCTGGACAAATTGCTGGTCTACGGGCTCATGGCCAATGGCCGTTACGCACAAATCACCGCCACACCCTCACGCGCCATGACCATGGCGGAAGTTGAGGAGACCATCGCCGACTACGCCACGGGTGCTGCCAACGCCATCAAAGCCGGTTGTGATGGCGTGGAAATTCACGCTGCCAACGGTTACCTGATTGCTCAGTTTTTGTCAGCGCGCATCAACCAAAGAACCGACAAGTACGGCGGCAGCGTGCAGGGCCGTCTGCAGTTCCTCAAAGAAGTGATTGAGGCCATCTTGGCCAAGGTGGATAAAAGCAAAGTTGGCATTCGCGTGTCGCCCTTCGCGGGCTACAACAATGCAGCCGATGCCGAGTCAGAAGAAACCTTCATCGCTGTGGCCAAGCTGGTGCAGTCTTATGGCTTGGCCTACTTGCATTTGGGCGATACCAACGCATGGGCTGGCTCACCAGACATGCCGCGCATGCTCAAGCTGGTTAAACCGCATTACACCGGCTGCTTGATCGGCAACGGTGGCATTGCGCCGGAACAAGCCCAGCAAATGGTGGAGAACGGTGACCTGGACATGGTGGCGTTTGGCCGGATGTTCATCTCCAACCCGGATCTGCCGGCCAGAATCAAACAAGGCGGCCCTTACGCTGAAGCCAGGTATGTGGGCTGGTATGGCGGTAGCGAAGAGGGCTACACCGACTACCCGTCACTTTGATCTTTAGGGGGGTCAAGTGATGGCGCGGCTGGCGGGGATCGAACCCACTTTTGGGTCAAACCCCTCGCAACCCGTGCCAACATTGGACTTCACAAAATCCAGCGGTTAATAAAAGACCGAAAAGTGGATGACCCAAGTGGATGACTTCCGACCCAAGTGTAACTGCCCCGGCTGGAACTTTTCACCCTCTCACAAGTCTTCGGTCTGCTGACACTGCTGACACTGCTGACACAACTTAGAATGGTCGCCACCTTTGTGAATTTAAGGAAAATATGAAAGAACGAGCACCGAGAAATCGCACGCTGGTTATTGAAGAAAATGAAAAGTGCCAGTTGATGAGTCAAACGATCAAGCTTTCAACAAAGTGTGAAGCGCGCGATATTAGTAATTCGCTTATTCATCAAGATCTGTTTTCATGCTTAGACCTATTGCCAGACAATTTTATAGATTTGGCTGTCATAGACCCTCCATACAATTTGAGCAAAAAATATGGGTCTAATAAATTTGTCCGAACAACATCGGAAACGTATGAAGCTTGGTTGGAGTCTTGGGTATCTAAAATCAAAAGATGTCTAAAAACAAATGCATCACTATACGTTTGCTGTGACTGGCAGTCATCCAGCGCTGTTCAGTCAGTCCTTGAAAAGCATTTTAAAGTAAGAAACAGAATCACTTGGGAGCGAGAGAAAGGGCGTGGCGCACTCTCAAATTGGAAAAATTGTTCAGAAGACATCTGGTTTTGCACAATGTCTGATGATTACTATTTTGATGTTGAAGCGGTCAAGTTAAAGAGAAAAGTTATCGCCCCCTACCGCGATGCGAGCGGTGATCCGAAAGATTGGGAAGAAACAACTGATGGAAATTATAGATTGACACATCCTTCCAACTTATGGACTGATATTTCAATTCCTTTTTGGTCGATGCCCGAAAACACAGATCATCCTACTCAGAAGCCGGAAAAGCTGGTCGCCAAGTTAATACTTGCAAGTTCAAGGCCCGGTGATTTTATTTTTGACCCTTTTTTCGGCTCAGGAACTACCTGTGTAGTTGCAAAGAAGCTGGGAAGAAATTTTACAGGGGTGGAGCAGGAAGAAGAATACTGTCAAATGGCAGTCAAGAGACTCAAACAATCCGAAATTGATAAAACAATTCAAGGGTATCACGATGGATATTTTTGGGAACGAAATAGTTTGGCCGATCAAAAGCAGGTGAAGGTTGCAAAGAAATCCAACTCGAAGAATATCTCAGAAGCAGTGGGGCTGTTCGATGAGTAATATTATTGAGCAATTGGTCAAGTTTGTCAAAGAGCAAGACACCATTAACGATAAAGGAAAATTATCCAGTCTTGTGATGGAAAAATTCTCACTGACAAAAGACAGGTCTGTTTTTTATTGTGATGAATTCGCAGTTCGATTTAGTGCATCGGGCTCGTCCAGCTTTGGCAATACCGTTTTATCCTTATCTAACCTGCAAAAAGTAGATGACAGACCATTTTTCGTTTGCTTGGTGACGCCCAGTGTCAACTATCTATTGCTAGCCAATTCTACGTTTTTGAAAAAGATTAGCCACAGCTCCCAAGAGTTACGTGAAAATAATATCAAAGGAAGCTTCAATGGCTCCGATATTATGAGAGAACTTGAAGGCGTCACCAATATTCCTGAGAATTTTGAAAAGCTATTTAATATTCATGCCGCACTTGGTTTTGATGGGAATCTTGCTCGATTGGTTGAAGCGACAAATAACATTAGTCCTTCCGGGGTAAAGTTTGCGCCCAATGAAATTCAAATTTCCAATATATTGGAAGCCCCTGTTAGAGCTTCCAACTTCATTAATTCCAATGAAATTGGGATTTTAAAGAATGAACTGGATGAGAAGGTAGAGAAATTCAAGAACGAAATACTGCTTGCTGCGCTAATTGAGAATGTGAATGTTCGTGGACGCATTATTCAATATCTTATTGCTGGCGAAGATGAGCGCTTACGCCAAGAAATCATTCTTGCGCTCAAAAGTCGAACTCGTGGAATACCTCAATTCAAGACTGAAAATGCATTGGGCGATTACAGCAAGGAATTTACAGGATTCTTAACCGAAACCGATGTAAAGACGAAGATAATGATTCTAGACTCTAACCCTAAGGCCTATAATTTAGATAAGGTGCTTGAATTTTTGTCCTTAGATCGTTCGGTTTTTACGTTTTATTTCGTAGGTATTGAACCCAATAAAATTGTGGGCACTGTGTTAGTTTCAATGTTTCAAGATGACCTCTTGCATTCCACGATTTTACTGAGACATTGGGCGGGAAGAAATTCCCGAGGAGTAAGTCAATTTGAAGGCAAAGCGATCGAAAAATTGATATTAAATCCCAAAGAGAATGTTGATATCAAAAAGTCTGTGTCGTTTCTCGAAAAGGTTCTGGCACTTTGACACTCGATAGATTATTTGGGTCCGGATGAGATAGAGCTTCGCATGTTCTTTGGCTTAACCTTCGGTTGGATAGATGCAGCGAGAGTGCGCGCAGTGCTATGACGCCTCAGCGCCAGTGGCGCTAAGGCACTGTGCACCTTCAACTGCTCCCACGCCTTCGCATCCTGCTGCCGCAACTCCTTGCAAGTCTCCCGCCATTGCTTCATTGCCTCCGCGTGCGCCTTCATGGCCCGTTGGTGCGGAGTCTCGAACCCAAACGCAGCGCCAAGGGCGTTTGAGACTTCCACAGCAACGCCGCTGGGCGGCGCCGGGGCTTTGGGTGCCGGTGGCAGCTTGACCCGCTCAGGCAGGTTTTTGGCCGCATTGACAGCACCATAGAACTGCCGCACCTCCGAATGCACCGCTTGACTGCCCGGCTCACCACGCCGAATGCCCAGCGGCGCCAACGCTTCCCCATATCCGGTTTGCAGGTGCGAAAAGTTGCCAATATCGTCATTCATACGGGTCTCCACTGCGACCGACAGTGCCAAAGCACGCTGGCGGGCAATTGCTGAATCTTTGGTTCTTAGGCTGCGCCGGAACTCCGTTTTGCCAACGGACTGCCGCAATGCTAACGGAACGATGAGCCGGAAATAGTAAACGCCGCAGCGGTCGCGGATCAGGCGGGGTGTTTTGATGCTCACAAGCAACTCCATAGAGGAGCTGGATGAGCGAAGTGGATGATAGCCAGTGCCCAAGCGGCTGGAAGGCCGCACAGGGCATGGTTTTCAAAAAGTGGTGCGGCTGGCGGGGATCGAACCCACGACCCTTGGCTTCGGAGGCCAATACTCTATCCACTGAGCTACAGCCGCGTCCTTGGGCATTGTAGAGCCAATCGCTCTTGCAGCCCGTTATAATCAGTGGCTTTACGACCACCGCTTTTCGAGGATTCCATGAGCGACAACCATCACGAAGAAGCCCACACTGGCCCGATCAAGACCCCCTCACAAGTACTGTGGGCCTCGCTGTTTTCGCTGGTCCTGCCGATTTTCATCATCATTGGCTTGGTGTATTTCGTCGTCTCTGGTGCCAAGCCTGGTGCTGGCACGGTGAACATGGAAAAAACCGTGGCCGAGCGCATTCAAAAAGTGGGCATGGTGGAAGTTCGTGATGCCAACCGCCCCTTGAAAGCTGGCGAAGAAGTGTACAAAGCGCAGTGCGCAGCCTGCCACGCCGTGGGTGCTGCTGGTGCGCCTAAGTTTGGTGACGCTGGCGCCTGGGGTGCTCGCATCAAAACCGGTTACGAATCGCTGTTGAACTCGGCCCTCAAAGGCAAGGGTGCGATGGGTGCTCAAGGTGGTGGCGATTTTGCTGACACCGAGATCGGCCGTGCTGTGGTTTACATGACCAACGCTGCTGGCGGCAAATTCGCAGAGCCCCAAGCGCCTGTGGCTGCCAAGTAAACGGTAGCGCCTACAAAAAACCGGCCTAGGCCGGTTTTTTTACGTCTGCCGATTTGTTTGCTATCGAAATTGCAGCGTTGTGAACAAGCACAACAAGGCTCGCCACTTGTTTTCAGCTAGGTATTGGCTTGCTGAGCTTGCGGGCTAAGCACAAACTGGTGCGCGTTGGGTAAGTCAGCCGCCAGCACATCTTGCGGTTCCCACTGCCCGCTTTCTACCAACTGCGAGGCCAGCAACACGTCTTGGCTGTGCACCAAGCCCAGGCCCAAGGGCGTGTTCAAGTACAAGCGCCCATTCTCATCCAGGTACACCGCTTGCACCTGCACTTGCACACCGGTGTGGCTGTGCACCTCGCCATTCTCAGACAGGCGCCACACCCAGGGCGCATCGCTCAGCTCCACAAATACACGCTGTGGCCCGTTCTGAAAATACCAGCGACCTTGTTCGTCGTGGTCGTAATTTCTGCCGATGAATTCGATGAGCTTGTCGTGCATCAGGCGTGAGCCTTTGGCACCAGGCACACCGCTTTGAAAACTGCCCAGGTGCTGCGTGCGGTCGTCACGCATGTACCAATCGCCCCGCGCATCCAGGCCCAGCCAGCCGTAACAGGCCGGCACATTGGGCCATTTTTTCAGGGCGGCTTTGACGATTTCATCCATCTCAAGCCGCCATCAACCATTGACCCACCTGCTGCGGCATGGTCGTCACTTCGCCCGGTGGCAAGCCGTGCGGAAAGCCCACATGTCCGCCGCCTTGGGGCTGCCAAAACGTCACATGTGAACTCACGTCTTTTGCCGTGGGCAGGCTTTGCACAGGCACAAAGGGGTCGTTGCAGGCGTTGAGGACCAAGGCAGGCAAGCGTATGCCTTGCATGTACGGTTTGGCCGAGGCACGCGCCCAATAGTCTTCGGTGTTTTTGAAACCGTGCAGGGGCGCGGTGAACACATTGTCAAACTCGTACAGGTCGCGCGCAGCCATGAGTTTGTTGGCATCAAACAAACCCGGGTGTTGTTTGAGCTTGGCCAGCGCTTTGGGCTTCATGGTGTTCAAAAACATGCGGGTGTAGACCAAGCGGTTAAAGCCGCGGCCTATGGCCTGGCCGCTGGCACCCAAATCCAGGGGCGAGCAAATGGCCGCCACCGCACCCACGGTTTGCTTGGCAACCTCCCCCATCTCGGAGGCCCAGCGCATGAGCGCATTGCCGCCCATGGAAATGCCTGCTGCCAACACGCGGCCGGTGTGTGAGGCGGCAAAGCGTTTCAAGACCCAGTCGATCTCCGCAAAATCACCCGAGTGGTATGCGCGTGGTCCGCGGTTGAGTTCACCACTGCAGCCCCTGAAATGCGGCATGGCAAACGACAAACCCTGTGCACGTGCAAAAGCGGCAAACGCTTGCGCGTACTGGCTGCTTGAATTGCCTTCAAGCCCATGGAACAAGACCAACAGCGTTGATCCTGGTGGGCCTTGCAGCCAATCCACATCGATGAAGTCGCCGTCGGGTGTGTCCCAACGCTCGCGCCTGAACTCCGGCGCAGCCCCCTCAAAACGGCGTGCATACAAAGCCGACCAGATGGTTTGCAAATTGCCGCCTGGCAACCAGAGGGGCGCTTGGTAATTCATGGGTGCATTAAAACAAAAAACCCCGACGTTTGAAGGCCGGGGTTGTGCTTGAAAAGAAGTGGTTTACTTCTTTTGGCGGTACTTACGCAGGGCTGCCAGCTGTGCGGCCATGATGGCCAACTCAGACTGGGCTTTAGCCAGATCGATCTCGCTTTTGGCGTTACGAACGGCTTCCTCAGCAGCGGCCTTGGCAGCATTGGCTTTCTCATCGTCCAGGTCTTTGCCGCGGATGGCGGTGTCAGACAGAACGGTGACGCGGTTGGGTTGCACTTCGAGCAGACCACCGGCCACGAAGACGAACTCTTCGTTACCGTCGGCCATTTCAATGCGCACCGAGCCCGCTTTGATGCGTGTGATCAGCGGGGTGTGGCGCGGGTAAATGCCCAATTCACCGGATTCACCGGGCAAGGCCACAAAGCGTGCCTCGCCGGAAAAAATGGATTCTTCGGCACTGACCACGTCGACGTGAATGGTGTTCATCTAGACGCTCCAGTGGATGTCGAATTAGACCTTCTTGGCTTTCTCGAAAGCCTCGTCGATCGTGCCCACCATGTAGAAGGCCTGCTCGGGCAAGTGGTCGCACTCGCCGTTGACGATCATCTTGAAACCACGGATGGTTTCAGCCAAGGACACGTATTTACCAGCAGTACCGGTGAACACCTCAGCCACGTGGAAAGGCTGGCTCAAGAAACGCTGAATCTTACGGGCGCGAGCCACGGTCAGCTTGTCTTCAGGGGCCAATTCGTCCATACCCAAAATCGCGATGATGTCGCGCAGCTCTTTGTAGCGCTGCAGCGTACCTTGCACGCCACGGGCCACGTTGTAGTGCTCTTCGCCCACAACTTGGGGGTCCAACTGACGGCTGGTGGAGTCCAGGGGATCCACAGCGGGGTAAATACCCAGCGCAGCGATGTCACGGCTCAACACCACGGTGGAGTCCAAGTGAGCGAAGGTGGTGGCAGGCGAAGGATCGGTCAAGTCGTCAGCAGGCACGTACACGGCCTGGATGGAGGTGATCGAGCCCACTTTGGTGGAGGTGATACGCTCTTGCAGGCGGCCCATCTCTTCAGCCAGGGTAGGCTGGTAGCCCACGGCAGAAGGCATACGACCCAACAGGGCGGACACTTCGGTACCGGCCAAGGTGTAGCGGTAGATGTTGTCCACGAAGAACAGCACGTCACGGCCTTCGTCACGGAAAGACTCAGCGATGGTCAGACCAGTCAAAGCCACGCGCAGACGGTTGCCTGGGGGCTCATTCATCTGACCGTACACCATGGCCACTTTGGATTCAGCCAGGTCGTCCAAACGGACCACGCCGGAGTCAGCCATCTCGTGGTAGAAGTCGTTACCTTCACGGGTACGCTCACCCACACCAGCGAACACGGACAAACCGGAGTGCGCCTTGGCGATGTTGTTGATGAGTTCCATCATGTTCACGGTCTTGCCCACGCCGGCACCACCGAACAGGCCCACCTTACCGCCTTTGGCGAAGGGGCAGACCAAGTCAATCACCTTGATGCCGGTCTCGAGCAACTCTTGTGAGGGGCTGAGTTCGTCATAGGCGGGAGCCTTGCGGTGAATAGATGCTGTCAGCTCTTGGCTCACAGGACCGCGCTCGTCGATGGGGTTACCCAACACGTCCATGATGCGGCCCAACGTGGCCTTGCCCACGGGCACGGTGATGGGGTTGTTGGTGTTGTACACCATGTTGCCGCGACGCAGACCGTCGGACGAACCCAGCGCAATGGTACGGACGATGCCGTCACCCAGCTGCTGCTGAACTTCCAGAGTCAGTGCCGAACCGTCCATTTTCAGGGCGTCATAGATGTTGGGCATCTTGTCGCGGGGGAACTCAACGTCCACCACAGCGCCAATACACTGAACAATTTTTCCCTGCACTTGCGAGTTAGTTTGAGCCATAGGTCGCTCCAATATTGAATCTTTAAACGTACAAAGGTCTGAGTAGCTTGGGCCTTAAACGGCTGCTGCACCCGCCACGATTTCCGAGAGCTCTTTGGTGATGGCTGCCTGGCGGGTCTTGTTGTAGACCAGCTTGAGTTCACCAATCACGCTGCCGGCGTTGTCGGTAGCCGCTTTCATGGCCACCATGCGGGCAGATTGCTCCGAAGCCATGTTCTCGGCCACGGCTTGGTACACCAGTGCCTCCACATAACGGATGAGCAAATCGTCAATCACAGACTTGGGATCGGGCTCATAGATGTAGTCCCAGGCGTGGCTTTGGCCACTGGCTTGGGCTTGCGACTCTATGTTGCTCGATGACAAGGGCAGCAACTGTTCCACCACAGGCTCTTGCTTCATGGTGTTGATGAACTTGGTGTAGCACAGGTACACCGCGTTCAGTTCACCACGCTCATAAGCGTCGAGCATGACCTTCACAGGGCCAATCAGCTTTTCCAGGTGCGGGGTGTCGCCCAATTGGGTGGCATGCGCCACCACTTTGGCACCCACGCGGTTCAGAAAACCCAGGCCTTTGTTACCAATTGCCACAGCCTGGGCGCTGACGCCCTGGCCTTGCAACTCGCGCAGCTTGGTGGTGACACCGCGCAGCACGTTGGTGTTCAAGCCGCCACACAAACCTTTGTCGGTGGTGACCACAATGACACCCGCCGCTTTGGCATCGTTCGTTTGCATGAACGGATGCACATACTCGGGGTTGGCCTTGCCAAGGTTGGCAGCGATGTTGCGGATTTTTTCGCTGTACGGACGGGCAGCATGCATCCGCTGTTGCGCTTTGCGCATTTTGGATGCAGCCACCATTTCCATGGCCTTGGTGATCTTCTTGGTGTTTTCCACCGATTTGATCTTGCCGCGTATTTCCTTACCTGCTGCCATAGAAGGCTCCTTGTGTCATCAGGTCGGACATCAAGCGAAAGACTTCTTGAAGGCTGCAATGGCAGCGTTCAATTCGGCTTCAGCGTCTTTGTCCATGGCTTTGGCAGCTTCGAGTTTGGCCAGCAGGGCAGCGTGCTTGTCTTTGAGGTAAGCATGCAGACCGCTTTCGAACGACAGGATCTTCTTGACGTCGATGTCGTCCATGAAGCCTTTGTTCACGGCGTACAGCGTGGCACCCATCAAGCTGATGGGCAGCGGGCTGTACTGTGCCTGCTTGAGCAATTCGGTCACGCGGGCACCGCGGTCGAGCTGCTTGCGGGTGGCTTCGTCCAGGTCAGAAGCGAACTGCGCAAACGCAGCCAATTCACGGTACTGGGCCAAGTCGGTACGGATACCGCCGGACAGGCTCTTGATGAGCTTGGTCTGAGCAGCACCACCCACGCGGGACACCGAGATACCGGCGTTGATCGCAGGGCGGATACCGGCGTTAAACAGGCTGGTTTCCAAGAAGATCTGGCCATCCGTGATCGAGATCACGTTGGTAGGCACGAAAGCCGACACGTCACCCGCTTGGGTTTCGATGATAGGCAGCGCAGTCAGCGAACCGGTTTGGCCTTTGACTTCACCTTTGGTGAAGGCTTCGACGTAGTCGGCGTTCACGCGAGCTGCACGCTCGAGCAAACGGCTGTGGAGATAGAACACGTCGCCAGGGTAGGCTTCACGGCCTGGAGGACGGCGCAGCAACAGCGACACTTGGCGGTAAGCCACAGCTTGCTTGGACAGGTCGTCATACACGATCAGGGCGTCTTGGCCGCGGTCGCGGAAGTACTCGCCCATGGTGCAGCCAGAGTAGGCCGACACGTACTGCATCGCGGCAGATTCAGAAGCGGTGGAGGCCACCACGATGGTGTAGTCCATCGCGCCAGCTTGTTCCAGAGCACGCACCACGTTCTTCACGGACGAGGCCTTTTGACCGATCGCCACGTAAATACAGGTCATGTTCTGACCCTTTTGGTTGATGATGGTGTCAATGGCCACAGCGGTCTTACCGGTCTGGCGGTCACCAATGATCAACTCGCGCTGACCACGACCCACGGGCACCATGGAGTCGATGGATTTCAAGCCGGTCTGCATGGGCTGATCCACGGATTTACGTGCGATCACACCAGGCGCAACCTTCTCGATCACGTCGGTCATCTTGGCGTTGATGGGGCCTTTGCCGTCGATGGGCTGACCCAAGGCATTGACCACGCGGCCGATGAGCTCGGGACCCACGGGCACTTCCAAAATGCGGCCCGTGCACTTCACGGTGTCGCCTTCAGAGATGTGCTCGTACTCACCCAAAATCACGGCGCCGACCGAGTCGCGCTCGAGGTTCAGGGCCAGACCGAAGGTGGGCAGGCCATCGCTGCCAGCCGGGAATTCAAGCATCTCGCCCTGCATCACGTCGGACAAGCCGTGGATACGAACGATACCGTCGGTCACGGAAACGACCGTGCCCTGGTTGCGGATGTCGGCGCTGGCAGACAGGCCTTCGATCCGGCTCTTGATCAGTTCAGAGATTTCTGCTGGATTGAGTTGCATGACTCTTTCCTTCTTTCCTAATTTGGGCTGACAACTCAAGCCTGAGGCTTAAGCCGTGAGAGCCACTTTCATTTGTTCGAGGCGGGCTTTGACAGATGCATCAAGCACCTCATCACCCACCACCACGCGAATGCCGCCGATCAACTCGGGCGCATGTTCAACAGAAACGTTGAGCTTGCGACCAAATCGTTTTTCCAGGAGAGCACTCACGTCGGCAAGAGCTGCACCCTCAACGGGGAACGCGCTGTAAACGACCGCATCGGACGAACCGCTTTTGGCATTTTTCAGTGCTCGGAATTGCGAAGCAATTTCGGGCAAAGCCACCAGACGATCGTTCTCGATGACCGCGCGCAAAAAGTTTTTGGCATGGTCAGTCAGAGGCGTCTTGATGATGCCAGTGATCACCTCGAACACTTGGTCCGCGGTGGTCTTGGGGTTCGCAGCAAACTGCTGCAAGGCGGCGTCGCTGGCGATGGCGGCAATCTCGTCCACCCAGACCGAAGCGGTGTTCAAGTCAGCCTGCGCTGCGTTGAACAAGGCGTCGGCGTAAGGGCGCGCAATGGTGGCAAGTTCAGCCATGGTTCACCTTACAGCTCAGTCTTCAGACGATTGAGCAGATCAGCATGGACACCGGCATTGACTTCTTTGTGAAGAATTTGCTCAGCGCCTTTGACTGCCAACACGGCCACTTGCTCGCGCAGGGCTTCACGTGCTTTGACAGTTTGCTGCTCGGCTTCAGCCTTGGCAGAAGCAATGATCTTGTTGCCTTCTTCGACAGCGCGAGCTTTGGCTTCTTCGATGATGCCTTGCGCACGGCGCTCAGCATCAGCAAGACGCACAGCTGTTTCGTTGCGCGAGGTGGCCAATTCAGCTTCCACACGCTTGTTAGCGGAGGCAAGCTCGGATTTGGCTTTGTCGGCAGCAGCGAGGCCGTCAGCGATTTTCTGGGCCCGCTCGTCCAAAGCTTTGCAGATGGGAGGCCACACGAATTTCATCGTGAACCACACCAGGATCGCAAAGACAACGGCCTGCAGGAACAGGGTTGAATTAATGTTCACGGTTTGATTCCTTCTCTAGCGTGAAGGGGCCGTTGATTACTTCAGAACGAAGGGGTTAGCGAAGGCAAACAGCAGAGCAATAGCCACACCGATCAGGAAAGCCGCGTCGATCAGACCAGCCAAAATGAACATTTTGCTTTGCAGTTCGTTGGCGAGTTCAGGTTGGCGAGCAGCGGACTCGAGGAATTTGCCACCCATCAGGCCGATACCGATAGAGGCGCCAATAGCACCGAGACCAACGATCAGACCGCAAGCCAAAGCGACGAGGCCGAGAATGTTTTCCATGAGAAGCTCCTAAGTTAAAAAAGAAAGGGAAAAACGAGAGAAAGGGACATCAATGTGCGTCGTGCGCTTGACCTGTGTAGATCAGCGTCAACATCATAAAGATGAAGGCTTGCAAGGTGATGACCAGGATGTGGAACAGCGTCCACACCGTGCCGGCAACCAGATGACCAATGGTCAGGCCGATGCCCGTTGCTGACAAGGACATGTAGCCGCCCATCAAGGCGATCAACATGAACACCAACTCACCCGCAAACATATTGCCAAACAGTCGCATGCCGTGCGAAACCGTCTTGGCCAAGTATTCGATCATCTGCATCAAGAAATTGATGGGGTACACCGCCCAGTGGTCACCGAAGGGGGCAGCAATCAATTCGTGCGCCCAACCACCCAAACCCTTGATCTTGATGTTGTAGAACAAGCAGATCAACAGCACCGAGCAAGACAGGCCCAAGGTGGTGGACAAGTCAGCAGTGGGCACCACACGCATGTAGTCGTTGAAGCCCAAGGCGGGGCCGGCGCTGTGCCAAATCAGGGGCAAGAAGTCCACGGGCAACATGTCCATGGCGTTCATCAGGAAAATCCAGACGAACACGGTCAGTGCCAGGGGGGAAATCAGCTTGCGGCTTTGCGCGTTGTGGATGATGCCCTTGGCTTGGTTCTCCACCATTTCCACCATGATTTCAACCGCAGCCTGGAAGCGGCCGGGCACACCAGATGTGGCTTTGCTCGCAGCGCGCCAGAGCAAGAAGCAACCAATCACACCCAACAGGATGGAATAGACCAGGGAGTCGAAGTTGAAAACGCTGAAATCAACGATGCCGTGTTGCTCAACATTTTCGAAATTGAAGTTCTTCTGCAGGTGGTGCAGATGGTGCTGGATGTACTCACTAGCGGATGGGCCGTGGCCTTGTTCAGAAGACATAAATCACCAAGTTACTTAAATATCAACAAACACATCTAGCGTTTCAGGCGCAACCACGCGGCCACCCAATACACCTTCAGCGTCACCACAAAGCAGGTCAGCAACACCAACCAACTCAGGCCCGGTAGCAGCCGCGGCGCCATCACCAGCATGGCAATGGTCAAACCGAGTTTGGCCGACTCCCAAACCATCAATCTCTTCAATGCACGACCGGTGTCACCCGCATGCATTTGCCGACGCAGCCCCCAGGCAAACATGGCACCTGGCAACAACACCGACACAACCCCGTAGGCCGCAGACCCCACCAGCACCGCTGATTGCGTCCACAAGCCCACACCAAGCGCCAACAAAATTCCGGCACCTGCCTGCATCAGCAGAATCCGCCAGGGAGACAACTCCCGGTGAGTCAGGCGCCATTGCTGGGCCTGCTCGGCAGACAGGGGCTTGAACTCTGGCTCAAGCGCCTCATCTTCGTGCCACGTGTCGCTTGCAACCTTGGCGGGAGAGTCGCTTGATGTCTTTAAATTCATGAGACTCCCAGCGCAACCCATCGAGGTCAGCAAAGTCCGTAATTATACTTAAAAAAATTTCACGGTCGGTACAAACCCTTGCGTCGGCCTCGGATTATCCTTCCCCCATGACCCAAGTTCCGCCCGCCAACGACCGCAAGGACTCACTGATTGAGTACCCCTGCCGCTTCCCCATCAAAGTCATGGGCGCGAACGTGCCGGGCTATGTTCAGGCCATCGAACATGTGGCCCGCGCTTTTGACCCCGACTTCACCGGCGACTCGCTGGAGGTGCGCGAAAGCAAGGCCGGTAACTACCTGGGGGTGACCATCACCATCAACGCCACCAGCCGCGAGCAACTTGACGAGCTCTACCGCACGCTCTCAAGCCACCCGATGGTCAAAGTGGTGCTCTGATTGATGAGCCCCGGCGCTCTCCAAGCCCGGCTCCTGGGCCTGGTGGACTACCTGCCCACTTACGAGGCCATGCAGACCCACACGCAAGCGCGTGATGCCGCCACACCTGACGAGCTATGGATTTGTGAGCACCCCAGCGTTTTCACACAAGGCTTAGCGGGCAAAAGCGATCATGTGCTTATGCCAGGTAACATTCCTGTGGTGGCCACCAACCGCGGCGGTCAAGTCACCTACCATGGCCCAGGCCAGGTGGTGGCCTACCCGCTCATCGACCTCAAGCGCGCGGGCTACTTTGTCAAAGAGTATGTGTACCGGCTGGAAGAAGCCGTCATTCGCACCCTGGCGCATGTGGGTGTGACTGGGCACCGCGTAGCAGGTGCGCCCGGCATTTATGTACGCCTGGACAACCCGCATTCCCACGCCGCTTTGCCGCAGCGCCCCACGCACGACAACCACAAGACCCCTGACTTCACCGGCCTGGGCAAAATTTCTGCGCTGGGCATCAAGGTCAGCCGCAACTGCACCTACCACGGCCTGGCCCTGAATGTGGCGATGGACCTTGAGCCGTTTGAGCGCATCAACCCCTGCGGTTACCAGGGCTTGCGCACGGTGGACCTCATTACAATCGGGGTGCAGGCCAGCCCCTCGGACATGGCCCAAATTTTGAGCCACAAGCTCACCACCTACCTAGCACCGTGACGGGCCAACCCCTATGAGCACTGACAGTCGCGTTGTTCGCCAAGAACAATCCCTGGACGCCTACGACGCCAGCGCCAAACAAAAGGCTGCGGCCAAGCTCTCGCGCATCCCCGTGAAGGTGGAAGCCGCCGAGGTCCTGAAAAAACCCGACTGGATCCGCGTCAAAGCCGGCAGCCCCACCACACGCTTTTACGAAATCAAAGACATCCTGCGCGCCAACAAACTGGTGACGGTGTGTGAAGAGGCCAGCTGCCCCAACATTGGCGAGTGCTTTGGCAAAGGCACGGCCACCTTCATGATCATGGGTGACAAGTGCACCCGCCGCTGCCCGTTTTGCGACGTGGGCCACGGCCGCCCCGACCCGCTGGATGTGAACGAGCCGACCAACCTGGCCAACACCATCGCAGCACTCAAGCTCAATTACGTGGTCATCACCAGCGTGGACCGCGATGACTTGCGCGACGGCGGTGCAGCACACTTTGTGGAGTGCATCCGCAAAACCCGCGAGGTCTCACCTGTCACACAAATTGAGGTGCTGGTGCCCGACTTCCGCGGCCGCGATGACCGCGCGCTGGAGATTCTCAAAGCTGCCCCACCCGATGTGATGAACCACAACCTGGAAACCGTGCCGCGCTTGTACAAGCAAGCACGCCCAGGCAGTGACTACCAGTTCTCGCTCAACCTGCTCAAGAAATTCAAGGCACTGTTCCCGCATGTGCCCACCAAGAGCGGCTTGATGGTGGGCTTGGGTGAAACCGACGAAGAAATTCTGGAGGTGATGCGTGACATGCGCGCGCACAACATCGACCGTCTGACCATCGGCCAATACCTGGCGCCCTCCACCTCACACCTGCCGGTGCGCCGCTATGTGCACCCCGACACCTTCAAGATGTTCGAAGACAAAGCCTACGAGATGGGGTTCGAGCACGCTGCGGTGGGTGCCATGGTGCGCTCAAGCTACCACGCTGATCAGCAGGCCCATGCGGCGAGCCTCTCGGCACGCAAAAACTAAAACTGCTCAGCGGATCACTGCAAGAGCTGCGAAGGCTCTTCCGAGGCCAGCACCTCTTGCGCCCAGACGGTGAGCTTGCTGGTATCCGCGCGCAAAATTTCTTGCTTGACTGAGAGCATCTGCGCGGGGTGCATGGAAAAACTTCGCAAGCCCAAACCCAGCAAGAGCTTGGTCAGCGCGGTGTCACCGGCCATCTCACCACACACCGCCACATGCTTGCCCATGGCGTTGCAGGTGGCAATGGTGTCGGCCAGCAAATGCAAGACCGCCGGGTGCGTGGGGTCGTACAAATGCGCCACCGATTGGTCGGCACGGTCAATCGCCAAGGTGTACTGGATCAAATCGTTGGTGCCCACCGACAAGAAGTCGAAATACTTCAGAAAAGTTTTGAGCATCAAGGCCGCAGCTGGGATTTCAATCATGGCGCCGAGTTGCACCGGGCCGTAGGCCACGCCATCGCGGTCGAGCGAGGCACGGGCCTCGTCAATCAAACTCACCGTCTGGCGGATTTCGTTCAAGTGCGCCAGCATGGGAATGAGGATGTTGACCTTGCCGTGCGCGGCCGATCGCAAAATCGCGCGCAACTGCGTGATGAACATGGCCGGGTCAGCCAAGCTCCAGCGTATGGCGCGCAAACCCAAAGCGGGGTTGAGGTATTGCTCGTCTTTAGGGCCGCCCACCGGTTTGTCTGCGCCCACATCCACCGTGCGGATGGTCACAGGCAAGCCTTGCATGCCTTCCACCGCGCGGCGGTAAGCCTGGTACTGCTCTTCTTCGCCGGGTAAATTGCCGTAACGGCCCATGAACAAAAATTCACTGCGGAACAAGCCCACACCCACCGCGCCGGCACGCAAGGCCACGGCCGCGTCTTCGGGCATTTCAATGTTGGCCAGCAGCTCCACCTTTTCACCATCGAGCGTGACCGACGGTGTGTTGAGCAAGCGCGACAAGCGCCCGCGCTCCAGGTGCAACTGACGTTGCTTGAAACCGTACTCAGCCAGGATGATGGGCGAGGGGTCGACGATGACCACACCCGCATCGCCATCGATGATGACCCAATCGTCTTGGCGCACCAACTGGCTGGCGGTGCGCGCGCCCACCACCGCAGGAATGTCCATGCTGCGCGCCACGATCGCGGTGTGCGAGGTCTTGCCACCCACATCGGTCACAAAGCCTGCAAACACCCCTTGCTTGAACTGCAGCATGTCCGAGGGTGTGAGCTCATGGGCGATGAGCACCAGTGGCACATCCACCGTGTCATCGAGCAACAGGTCTTGTTGGTCGGGTCCGCGCTTGCGGTATTTTTCTTGGCCTGACGGCACCACGGGCGAGGCAACACCCTGCATGGCGCGCAAAACTTTTTCGGTGATCTGCTCAAGGTCGGTCTTGCGCTCGCGCAGGTACTCGTCCTCCATCTCGTCGAACTGGCGCGCGATCACTTCGAGCTGCGTGGTCAAGGCCCACTCGGCGTTGTACAAGCGCTCTTTGATCCAGTGCTTCACGCCCTCGACCAGCTCCTCGTCTTGCAACAACATCAGGTGCACATCGAGCAGCGCCTTGAGTTCATGCGGCGCGTCTTTAGGGCCCAATTGCGCCACCGTGTCTTGCAGGCGCACCAGTTCTTCCACCACCGCATTGCGGCCACGGCGCACACGGTCAATTTCTGCGTCAACTTGGCTGGCTTCAATGAAGTAGTGGGCCACGTCCACCCGGCTGGCAGCCACCAGCACCGCGCGGCCTATGGCAACCCCGCGCGCGACTGCTAAGCCGTGGATGGCAAAGGTCATTCGCCTTCCCCGAACTTGTCGTTGATCAGCGCCACCAGCGCGTCCATCGCCGCTTGTTCCTGGTCGCCATGGGTTTCCAATTCGACGGTGGTGCCCAAACCGGCGGCCAACATCATGACGCCCATGATGCTTTTGGCGTTCATGCGGCGGTCACCTTTGGTGATCCAGACCTCGCAGGGGTAGCTGCCCGCCAGCTTGGTGAGCTTGGCCGAGGCACGCGCATGCAGGCCCAGCTTGTTGACGATGGTCAGCGTTGTCTTTTGCATGTGGTCTCTCCTCGTTCTTATGGTCTGGTTCTATCGCTTCAAGGTGCCATCATCACACCCTGCTGCCCGCCCTCCACGGCCTTTTGGGCCACGGTCGGCAAGGGCTCATGTTGGTAGGCCACCGCGCGCCACAACATTGGAAGGTTAACACCGCACACCACCAGGTCGTCTGTGTCCTGGGTCAAGCGTCGCGCGACATTGCAAGGCGTGGCGCCCATCGCATCCGTGAGCACCAACACCGCATGGCCGGCCATGCTTTGGCGCAGCTGCTTGGCCTGCTGCAACACCATCTCTGCCGTGTCGCTGGCCTGCACATCCAAAGCCACCACCGTGTTCATACGATCAGCGAACACATGCCCCACACATTCGCGCAAAGCCGAGGCCAGGGGCGCATGGGCAATCAGCAAGATCTGGGTGGTCATGGCAAGAGTGTCAGGCTTTTTTACGTAAAAAGTACAGGTAAGACCCCAGGGAGAGTATCCACAAAACCACCAAAGCCCCCTGGAAGGCCTGCACCTGGTCAAACCCTTGGCCGCGCAAGGCGTCAATCGTCAAACCGATGCCCCACTGCATGGCAAAGATGCCGGTGAAAATCACCAGGTTGTAGGCCGACAAGGCGCGGCCCGCCAACTCAGCCGGGAACGCCATGCCGATCGAAGGCTGGGCCAGTGACACCACGGTACTGGCCACACAATACATGATGAGTGGCACGGTGGGCGGCACCAGGTTTTGGCTGGCTGAGACAATCGTCAGGGCCAGCAAGGTCAAGCTCACGGGAACACCGGCTGTCATCAAGCGCGCGGTGGTCCAGCCGCGGGCGGACATCCACGGGTTGATCCAACCCCACCACCAGTAAGACACCAGCAAACACAGGTTGAGTACAAACAAACCTTCAGCGGCCTGCTGTGGCGTGAAACCGTTGACCCGGGTCATCCACGGCGCAGCCCACAGGGTTTGCACCGCAATCAAACCGCCATACGCAAAAAAGCCCATCGGCACCATCTTCTGAAAGTAAGGGTGGCGCCAGACTTGCGCGTAACTGGGCTTGACGGAAGATGCTTCAGACGCAGGCAGAACCTCCCACTTGGGCACCACCCACATGATGATGAGCATGGCCAACACCAGCACCAAGGCCAAGCCTAAGAAAATACCGCGCCAACCTACGACGGGCAGCAACCATTGCACCGGCAAGGTGGAGGCCACCACACCGAGTGATCCGCTCATGAGCATCCAGGAATTGGCGCGCACCAGCATGTCACGGGCATACCAGCGCCGGTAAGCGGTCAGGGGCGCCATCAAGCAGGCACTCAAACCCACGCCGCACATCACCCGGGCGAGCAACAGGTAATTGAAATCTTGCGCCACCGAAAACGCCACACAACCCGCCACAGCCACACCCAAAAACCACAAAATCATGCGCTTGGGGCCATAACGGTCCAGCCAGGAACCCAAGGGCAATTGGGTCAGCGAAAAGCCCAAGAAATACCCCCCCGCCAACAGGCCCAGGTCGCCCGCATTGAGCGAGAACTCGGTGGTGAGCACCGGCGACAAGGTGGCGGTCACCGCCCGCACCAGCGTGGACAAAAAGTAAGCCAGCGCAAATGTGAGAAACAGCTGGATGGCTTGCCGCTTGGGCATGAGTTGGGCGCTCATGGCAGCTCCAACCCGGCAAAGAAGGTGTCTGTCACTTCCGCACTGAGCTTGGGTGCGTACACCACCGCCTGAATGATCTGCCCTTCATGCACCAACCACACCATTTGGCTTTGCATGGGTTTGCCGTCCGGGCCAACGCCCGTGGCGCTGATGCGCTGCAAGGGGCCTGGGTTGGGCGCGTCTTTGGACTTGATCAGCAAGGTTTGTGTGCCAGTGATTTGCCCTTTGAAATTAGATAGCGCAGCCTCTTGCCATTGCTTGGCCGCCTGCGCAGCTTGCTCAGCCGTGGCGCCTGCTGGCAAGGGCAAGCGTGCAATGGCGAGCAAATGGCCCTGGGCCTCGCAGCCACTCATGCTGACGGGCATGTCTTGCTGGCCCACGGTCACGCTGCGGCTGCCGTGGTCGGGTTTACAAGGCAGCAGGGTTTTAAGGGAGGTATTCTCGGGTCGAACTTCGCGCCAGTTTAAACTGGGGGTGCAAGCACTGATGCCAAGCGCAGCCACCACAAGCCATTGTTTCAAGGTCATGCGCGGATTATCCTGTTGAATCCCGGCTCGCCTTGTAAGGCTTCCACCTATGAAACGTTTGTTTGTTCCCCTGATCGCACTGGGCTTGGCCGCTGGCGCTTGGTTTTTTGTGGCCGACAGCAGCAGTTCTGCTGCACCGGCTTCTGAGTTTGTGTTGCTAGACGGCTCACGCCTGAACACCGCTGATTTGCAAGGCCGCGTGACGCTGGTGAACTTCTGGGCCACCAGTTGCACCAGCTGTGTGGCCGAGATGCCCCAGCTGATTGCCACCCACAACAAGTACAAAGCGCAAGGCTTTGACACCCTGGCCGTGGCCATGAGCTACGACCCGCCCAGCTATGTGGTGAACTTCACCGAAACACGCCAGCTGCCCTTCAAGGTGGCCATCGACAACACGGGGCGTGTGGCCAAAGCCTGGGGCGATGTGAAGCTCACGCCCACCACATACGTGGTGAACAAGCGTGGGCTGATTGTGAAGCGTTATGTGGGTGAGCCCGACTTTGCCGAGCTACACCGCCTGATTGAATCGCTGCTGAAAGAAGCCTGAGATCACTTCTCGCGGTAGGCGTCGTGGCAGCTCTTGCAAGTGCCGGATGCCGCGGTGAAGCTGGCCTTGACGTTGTCCAGGTTGCCGGTGCGGGTGGCTGCCACGAGCTTTTGCATCTCGGCAACCATCTTGTCAGACCCGTCCTTGAACTTGTCCATTTCTTTCCAGATCTCAGCCTTGGCTTTGGTGTCGCCTTTGTCGGTGCCTTCACCGAACGCGGCCCAGGGCAGTTTGGCCATGAACAACGCGGTCTCGGCGTTGTCTTGCGCCACTTTGGCGTCAAAGGGCACGCGACCTGCAGTCATGGCACCAATTCGGGCGTAATGTTGCTGCATCACAAAGAGCGCGTTCTTGCGGTACTTGACCGCATCTTCGGGCTTGGCAAACTGTGCTTGCGCAGCCTGCGAGAGCAGCAAGGCGCCGAGCGAAAACACTAATGTTGAGCTAAGTTTCATAGAATTCCTCCTTGTGAACATTGAGTGTAGCGTGTTCATGTGACCGTTGCATCACTTTTGAAAGTTCCTTGACATGCGTTTACGAGTTTGGGATTTGCCCACCCGTTTGTTCCACGGTTTGCTGGCGCTTTGCTTTGCGGGCTTGGTGTTCACCGGCAAATCCGGTGGCGACTGGATGCGCTGGCATTTTCTGTTGGGCCAAGCCGTGCTGGCTTTGGTGCTGTTTCGTTTGGTGTGGGGTCTGGTGGGCGGCTACTGGTCGCGCTTCAGCCGTTTCTTGCCCAACCCGGCAGCAGCGCTGCGTTATGTGAAGTCACCCACCCAGCAACCCGGTCACAACCCCATGGGGGCTTTTTCTGTGTGGGCGTTTTTGCTCATGCTTTTGCTGCAGAGCATCACCGGCTTGTTCAGCGATGATGAAATTGCCAGCACCGGTCCGCTCACGCATTTAGCGTCTGGCACCTGGGTTGAACGCGCCAGCAGCTGGCATGTCGACTGGGGCTTCAATGTGCTGCTAGGCCTTGTGGCGCTTCACATTCTTGCTATTATTTTTTACCAATTCATCAAACGCCAAGCCTTGGTTCAAGCCATGGTGCATGGCGACCAAATGCATGAGGGCCAGCACCCCGCCTCGACCGACAGCACAGCCACACGCTTGAAGGCGCTTGTCATCGCTCTGCTTTGTGCAGCGCTGGTGGCTGGTGTGATCTGGCGTTACGGGCATTGATATCGCCTGTTTGTCGCACACAAAAAAGCCGCTTCGAAAAGCGGCTTTTTTGCATCAGGCTCAAACCCTGATCAAACGACTCAAGCCTTGGCTTGGGCGATCATGGTGGCCGCGTCACTCACCTCGAACTTGCCCGGGGCTTCCACGTTCAAGGTTGCGACCTTGCCGTTCTTCACCAACATGGAATAACGGTTGCTGCGCAGACCCATGCCGCGCGCGGTCAGGTCCAGGGTCAAGCCCGTGGCTTTGGTGAAGTCGGCACTGCCGTCACCGAGCATGCGCACTTTGCCATCGGTTTTGAGATCACGCGCCCAAGCGCCCATCACGAAAGCGTCGTTCACGCTCACACACCAGATCTCGTCCACACCTGCGGCTTTGAGCTCGTTGAAGTGCTCCACATAGCCAGGCACGTGCTTGGCCGAGCAGGTGGGCGTGAAAGCGCCAGGCAAGGCAAACAAAGCGATGGTTTTGCCCTCGGTGGCTTTGGCCACATCCACAGGGTTGGGGCCAATGCTGCAGCCATTGCCTTCAACTTCGATGTATTCGTGCAGTGTGCCCGCAGGCAGGGTGTCTCCGACTTTGATCATGGTAAGTGTTCCTTGTGATTGACCAGGTGATTGAAATCATGGGGCTTGGCCCCAATGAAAAACGGCCCACTATTGTGAGCCGTTTTTACTTTGCTTGCAGGCAAGCTTGAGATGCGCTTAGACCGCAGCAGCCTTTTCAACCAAGCGGGTCGCAACCCAGTTCTTGGTTTTGGAAATGGGCTTGCTCTCAGTGATCTCAATCATGTCACCCATCTTGTACTCGCCCTTTTCATCGTGGGCGTGGTACTTGCTGGATTTAGCGACGATCTTGCCGTACAGCGCGTGCTTCACGCGACGCTCAACCAACACCGTCACGGTCTTGGCACGCTTGTCGCTCACCACCTTGCCAATCAAGGTGCGCTTGAGGGATTTTTTAGCTTCCGTCATTCAGTGCTCCTTATTTGGCGGCTTGCTTTTCAGCAAGAATGGTCTTAGCACGTGCGATGGCACGGCGTGTGGATTTCAGCGTGGCTGTGTTGTTCAGCTGCTGGGTGGCTTTTTGCATGCGCAGGCCAAAGTGTGCTTTTTGCAGCTCTTTGACTTCGGCTTGCAGGCCGGCCACGTCTTTTTGGCGCAGTTCAGTGGTGTTCATCATGGCTCCTGATTACTGGCCGATCATGCGGCTGACGAAAGTCGTACGCAGTGGCAGCTTGGCAGCGGCCAGACGGAAAGCTTCGCGGGCGAGTTCTTCGGGCACGCCGAGGATTTCGAACACGATCTTGCCGGGCTGAATCTCAGCCACGTAGTACTCGGGGTTACCTTTACCGTTACCCATACGGACTTCAGCAGGTTTCTGCGAAATCGGCTTGTCAGGGAAGACACGGATCCAGATACGACCACCGCGCTTGACGTGACGCGAGATCGCACGACGTGCGGACTCGATTTGACGCGCGGTCAAACGGCCGCGGTCGGTACATTTCAGGCCGAAGTCGCCGAACGCGACCGAGCTGCCACGAGTGGCAACGCCAGTATTGCGTCCTTTTTGCTCCTTGCGGTATTTTCTACGTGCGGGTTGCAGCATGTTTATTCTCCGGATGAGCCGTCAGCTGCTGCAGCTGGCGCGGCGACTTTGCGTACGCGCTTAACGGCGGTTTTCGGGGCATCAGCACCAGTGGCTTCTGCGGGTTTGTCGCTGCCGTCAGCCGGCGCTGCGTTGCTGCCTGCGGGACGACGCGCACCGCGAGCGGGGCGATCGGAACCGGGGCGTGCATCGCGGCGGGGGCCACGTGGGCGGCGCTCTTCTTCAGCACGGGGTTCAGCGGCCACGGGCGCATCGTTGCGGCCCAGGTTGTCGCCTTTGTAAACCCACACCTTCACGCCGATCACACCGTAGGTGGTCTTGGCTTCGGAGGTGCCGTAGTCGATGTCAGCGCGCAGGGTATGCAAAGGCACGCGGCCTTCACGGTACCACTCGGTACGGGCGATTTCAATGCCGTTCAAACGACCGGCCGACATGATCTTGATGCCCAGGGCACCCAGACGCATGGCGTTTTGCATCGCACGCTTCATGGCGCGGCGGAACATGATGCGCTTCTCGAGCTGCTGGGTGATGCTGTCAGCGATCAGCTTGGCATCGATCTCGGGCTTGCGCACTTCTTCGATGTTCACTGCCACTGGCACGCCCAATTGCTTGCCCAGGTCGCGCTTAAGGTTTTCGATGTCCTCGCCTTTTTTGCCGATCACCACGCCCGGACGCGCCGAGAAAATCGTGATGCGGGCATTCTTGGCGGGGCGCTCGATCAGAACGCGCGACACCGATGCATTTTTGAGCTTGGCCTTGAGGTACTCACGCACCTTGATGTCTTCAGCCAGCATGCCGGCGAAGTCACGGTTGCTCGCGTACCAACGCGAAGCCCAGTTACGGCTAACGGCGAGGCGAAAGCCCGTTGGGTTGATTTTTTGTCCCATATCTTCCAGACCTCTTTCAGTTGCCAACCGTCACATACACATGGCATGTGGGCTTGCTGATGCGGTTACCGCGGCCTTTGGCGCGCGCTGTGAAGCGCTTGAGCGTGGCACCTTGCTCGACGTAGATGGTTTTCACCTTCAGTTCGTCGATGTCGGCACCGTCATTGTGCTCAGCGTTGGCAATCGCAGACTCCAACACTTTCTTGATGATCACAGCAGCTTTTTTCTGCGTGAATTGCAAGATGTTGAGGGCCTGGTCAACTTTTTTGCCGCGGATCAGATCGGCGACAAGGCGGCCTTTGTCAACCGACAAACGCACGCCACGAAGGGTTGCACGTGTTTCCATGGTCAACTCCTTATTTCTTCTGGACTTTTTTGTCCGCAGGATGGCCCTTGAAAGTACGGGTCAGAGCGAACTCACCCAACTTGTGGCCAACCATTTGGTCGGTGATATAGACCGGCACGTGCTGCTTGCCGTTGTGCACGGCAATGGTCAAGCCGATGAACTCGGGCAAGATCATGGAGCGACGCGACCAGGTCTTGATCGGCTTTTTGTCCTTGGTGGTCACGGCCTTGTCGGCCTTGGCTACCAGGTGGTGGTCTACAAAGGGACCCTTTTTGAGAGAACGAGTCATTGGCTACCCCTTACTTCTTGCGACGCGACACGATCATGACTTGCGTGCGCTTGTTGTTACGGGTGCGGTAGCCTTTGGTCAGGTTACCCCATGGATCCACAGGGTGGCGACCTTCGCCCGTCTTACCTTCACCACCGCCGTGGGGGTGGTCAATCGGGTTCATCACCACACCGCGAACGGTCGGACGAATACCTTTCCAGCGCTTCACACCGGCTTTGCCGAGCTGACGCAGGCTGTGCTCTTCATTGGCAACCTGGCCAATGGTGGCGCGGCATTCAATGTGGATCTTGCGGACTTCACCAGAACGCATACGGATCTGAGCGTAAGTGCCTTCACGAGCCAACAGGGTGGCCGAAGCACCAGCGGAACGAACCACCTGGGCGCCTTTGCCAATTTGCAACTCGATGCAGTGGATGATGGAACCCACGGGGATGTTGCGGATCGGCAGGGTGTTGCCCACACGAATCGGCGCTTCTGCACCGCTCATGATGGTCGCGCCCACTTCCAAGCCACGCGGAGCAATGATGTAACGACGCTCGCCGTCGGCATAGCACACCAAAGCGATGTGCGCTGAACGGTTGGGGTCGTACTCAATGCGCTCAACCTTGGCAGGAATAGCGTCCTTGTTGCGACGGAAGTCGACAACACGGTAGTGATGCTTGTGGCCACCGCCCTTGTGACGGGTGGTGATGTGACCGTTGTTGTTACGGCCGGCGTGCTGGAACTGGGGTTCGAGCAGGGGCGCGTAGCCTTCACCCTTGTGCAGGTGATCACGGGTAACCTTCACCACGCCACGACGGCCGGGTGAAGTAGGTTTCATTTTAATGACTGCCATGATTAAGCCGCCTCTCCGCTCAGATTGAGTTCCTGACCGGGCTTGAGCGTCACATAAGCCTTGCGCACGTTGTCGCGACGGCCCACAGATTTGCCAAAGCGCTTGGTTTTACCCTTGGTGTTCACCACAGACACGCCTTTGACCTCAACTTTGAACATCAATTCCACAGCGGCTTTGATTTCGTGTTTGGTCGCGTCCTGCAGCACCTTGAACGTCACAGCATTGCTCTTCTCGGCAACCATCGTGGCTTTTTCAGACACGATCGGTGCGACGAGCACTTGCATCAGACGACCTTCGTCAAATTGGATGGCGCTCATGCAAACATCTCCTTGAGTTTGTCCATGGCAGCCTTGGTCACCAACACCTTACGGTAGTGAACCAGAGACACCGGGTCAGCGTAGCGGGGCTCAACCACCAACACGTTGACCAGGTTGCGAGATGCCAGGTACAGGTTCTCGTCCACTTCGTCAGCAATCACCATCACCGAGTCCAGGTTCATGGCTTTGAACTTGGCAGCCAACGGCTTGGTTTTGGGCGACTCAACTTTGAGGTTTTCCACCACAGCCAGACGGCCTTCGCGAGCCAGCTGCGAGAAGATCGAAGCCATACCAGCGCGGTACATCTTCTTGTTGATCTTCTGGGTGAAGTTCTCGTCGGGCATGTTCGGGAAAATACGACCGCCTCCGCGCCACAGCGGGGAAGATGTCATACCGGCACGTGCACGGCCAGTACCCTTTTGCTTGAACGGCTTCTTGGTGGAGTGCTTGACCTGCTCGCGGTCTTTTTGAGCGCGAGTGCCTTGACGGGCGTTGGCCTGATAAGCCACCACGATCTGGTGAACCAGATCTTCGTTGTATTCACGACCAAACACGGTCTCAGGAGCGTCGTACTTGGACGCGGCCTGACCTTGGTCATTCAGGAGTTCGATCTGCATCAGTTCGCTCCTTTGGCAGATGCCGATTTGGCTTTGACAGCGGGACGCACGGTCACGAAGCCGCCAGCCGAACCAGGGATAGCACCTTTGATCATCAAGAGTTGACGGGCTTCGTCAACGCGGATGATGTCGAGGTTCTGGGTGGTTTTGGTGACATCACCGAGGTGACCGGTCATGCGCTTACCAGGGAACACACGGCCAGGATCCTGGGCCATACCGATAGAGCCGGGCACATTGTGCGAGCGGCTGTTACCGTGCGAGGCACGCTGGGAAGCCATGTTGTGGCGCTTGATGGTACCGGCGTAGCCCTTACCGATGGAGGTGCCTTGCACGTCCACTTTCTGGCCCACAGCGAACACCGACACAGGCACGGTCGCACCAGCTTGGTACTGCGCAGCGGTTTCGGCGGTCACACGGAATTCTTGGATAACTTCACCGGCTTCAACACCGGCTTTTGCCAGGTGGCCAGCTTCAGGCTTGGTCACGCGCGATGCACGGCGTGCGCCAAACGTCACCTGCAGGGCAACGTAGCCATCGTTCTCTTGGGTCTTGACCTGGGTCACGCGGTTGTTAGACACATCCACCACTGTGACGGGCACGGCGTCCCCATCATCAGTGAACAGACGCATCATGCCCACCTTGCGGCCCAGCAACCCTAAGTGATTGCTCAGACTCATGTTTTTCTCCGTTACTTTCACCACAGCCACTTCAATTGGCAGCTGTGTTTGGATATGAAAGAGGGTTAATAAAACTTCCCCTCACCCGTCTGCGGGCAAAGGGAAGCCTGTGAGTATACCGCGATTTGGCAAAACTGCCAAACCACAGCACTCCGACCAAACTTACTGGAGCTTGATCTCGACGTCCACGCCAGCGGGCAGATCGAGCTTCATCAACGCGTCCACGGTTTTATCCGTGGGGTCAACGATGTCCATCAGACGCTGGTGCGTACGAATTTCCAACTGGTCACGGCTCGTCTTGTTGACGTGGGGTGAACGCAGAATGTCAAAACGCTTCATGCGGGTCGGCAGGGGCACGGGGCCCTTGACGATCGCGCCGGTGCGCTTGGCGGTATCCACAATCTCAGCGGCCGACTGGTCGATGAGTTTGTAGTCAAACGCCTTGAGGCGGATGCGGATTTTTTGCTTGTTGGCCATGGTATTTCCTTAATGGAATCAGGCCAGGATCTTGGCAACCACACCAGCGCCCACGGTCTTGCCGCCTTCGCGAATCGCGAAACGCAGGCCTTCTTCCATGGCGATGGGGGCAATCAGCTTGACAGTGATGGCCACGTTGTCGCCAGGCATCACCATTTCTTTGCCTTCAGGCAACTCGATCGCACCGGTCACGTCCGTGGTACGGAAGTAGAACTGGGGACGGTAGTTGTTGAAGAAAGGCGTGTGACGGCCACCTTCGTCTTTGGACAG
>CANGLW010000015.1 GCA_947454955.1 Comamonadaceae bacterium | reverse complement strand
GCCTCGTCATCTCGGTGCATGCAGCGCGGCTCATGCAAGGTCGCGTGGTGGTCCTGGTAGTGCGTCAGCAGTTCGCGGGCCATGGCCATGTAGAGGCGGCAAAGTTTGTTGGGTGAGCGGTAAAACACCTGCAAGCCGTTGGGTGCGGACGTGACCTCGAATTTGGGGCTCACAGGCCCGGTGTGGATGTCGCGGCGGTTGAGGCTGCGGTTGAAGCGGTCGTGGATGCGTGGCTGGCGCTCCAAAAAGTCTCGTGCGGTGGGCGACATCTCAAACCAAACCGGCCAGCGTTGCAGGCTGTCTTGCATGAAGGTGCGGGCAAAGGCGGTGAAAAGCACGTCCTCCCCCAAACCCAGTACATCTTGGCTGGCCTGCATCAAGGCTGCGCATTCGGCGTCGGTGTAGGGTTGGTCTAAGGCGTATTCAAAATGGGCCGGATGACCAACCGCCGCCAAAACTTGCGCGACTTGCTCTGGCATGCCGATTTGGCGCAGGGTGTGCACCCACAGGCGCGGGATGATGCCGATCATCGGTGAGCTAAGTGTTGGAAGATCTGCATTTGATAAATTCTCAAGCAAATCTCGGCACTGAAGCCCGTCTCACGATGAATTTTGAAATGCGACTCTCAGAGGGGAACGGCCTCCTAGCGCTGGTTTGTCAGCCCTGCTTGATCCGTTTTTATCGTTTTTAGTGTTTTAGACATTTAAGTGTCAGTTCGTGGGTGGCTTGCCCACGAGGTTTCACACATGCCATCCCCCGCCCATCCAGACCCAACCCGATCGATCGCCAGCCAAGCTGTCACCTAGGTGCTTCTGAAAGCCGCTTCTGAGGGCTGCCTGACAAGCCGGTGACAAGCGGATGCGAAGGCGCTGGCTAAACTGCCCGCGATAACGGAGAACCCATGATCAATTTCACAATGGCCCCCGCTGATGTTGAGCTGCGCGACCGCACCCGTGCCTTTGTGCGGGAACACATCATTCCTTACGAACAAGATGCCCGTTTGAGCTCGCACGGCCCCAGCGACGAGCTTCGCCAAGAACTCAACGGCCTGGCGCGTAGCGCTGGTTTGCTGGCCCCCCATGTCTCGCCCCATTACGGTGGGCTGGGCTTGAGCCATGTGCAGCGTGCTATCGTTTTTGAAGCGGCGGGCTACTCCATGCTCGGCCCCATTGCCATGCATTGCGCCGCACCCGATGAGGGCAACATGCACATGCTGGAGTTGGTGGCCAATGAGGTGCAAAAAGAGAAGTTCTTGCGCCCCCTGGCTACTGCGCAAGTGCGCTCCTGCTTTGCCATGACCGAACCCCACCCGGGTGCGGGCGCAGACCCGGGGCAGCTGGCCACGCGGGCTGACAAAGACGGCGAACACTTTGTGATCAACGGCGAGAAGTGGCTCATCACCGGCGCAGAAAACGCTGGCTTTGCGATCATCATGGCGCGCGCGTTTGATGGCGCGCAGGAGCTGGGCCCCACCATGTTCTTTGCGCCTTTGCCGCAGGCGGGCTTTCGCATCGATCGCATCATGAACACGATCGACTCGAGCTTCACCGGCGGGCACGGGCACATCAAAATTGAGAACCTGCGTGTGCACCGCGACGACGTGATTGGCGAGGTGGGGCAGGGCTTGCGTTATGCGCAAATTCGCCTGGCGCCCGCGCGCCTGACGCACTGCATGCGCTGGCTTGGTGCGGCGCAACGCGCGCACGACATCGCCTCGTCCTACGCCGCCAAGCGCACTGGTTTTGGCAAGCCGCTCATTGAGCACGAGGGCGTGGGCTTCATGCTGGCCGACAATGAGATTGCCATGCACATGTGCCGCTTGTCGATTTTGGATGTGGCGTGGCGCCTGGACCAGGGCGAGCACGCGCGCCACGAGTCGAGCATGGCCAAGGTGTTTGTGTCCGAGCAGCTCTACCAGGTGGTTGACCGTTGCGTGCAGGTGCTGGGCGGCTCAGGCGTGACTGACCTCACGGTGGTAGAAAAAATCTTCAAAGAGCTGCGTGCATTTCGCATTTACGACGGCCCTTCTGAAGTGCACCGCTGGGCGATTGCCAACCGCGTGGCGCGCAAGCAAACACCGCGACACTGAAATCCTTCAGTCCAGCGAGGCGCTCCAGCGTTCGTTCCAGGCGTTTTGGGCGCGCCTATCGCGCTTGGTGGGGCGCCCGTGCTCCAGGCTGTGCGCGGGCTCAGCGGCCACGCGCCGTTGCTCGGCCGCTGCTTCGCGTTTTTGAATACTCTCGGGGGTTTCAGCGTAAAGCTGCTGGGCCACCGGTGCGGGGCCGCGTGACTCACTCACGCCCAGCACTTGCACCGTGCGCTCGGTGTGGCCCTGGCGCAGGCTCACCATGTCGCCAGCGCGCACCTCGCGTGAGGGCTTCACATCGGCCTGGTTCACTTGCACCCGGCCTTTGTTGATCTCGTCCACCGCCAGCGAGCGGGTTTTGTAAAACCGCGCCGCCCACAGCCATTTATCGATGCGCACCGACATCATGCTTTGCTATCAATCAGGTAGCTGAACATGCAATATTGACAGGGCTTATCAGTCCTTGGCGCCCAAAGCCAGTGCCGCCTGACGCGAGGCGTACAAGCCGGTCTGGTCAGCCGGTCCTAAGTCCCAGCCACCCATGTGCTGCAAAGCGATGTCACCCAGGGCTTGCACCCAGGTGGCATCGGCGTTCAGGCAGGGGATGTAGTGAAACACTTCGCCGCCGTGCGTCAAAAACGCTTCTTGCGCTTCCTGGGCAATTTCTTCCAGGGTTTCCAGGCAGTCGCTGGTGAATCCAGGGCACACCACGTCCACTCGCTTGACACCGTCTTCGGCCATCTGCACCAACGTTGGTTCGGTGTAGGGCTCCAGCCACTTGGCCTTGCCAAAGCGCGACTGGAAGGTGGCCTTGTACTGGTGCTTTTCAAGGCCCAGGGCCTCGGCCAGCAGGCGCGCGGTTTTCAGGCATTCGCAGTGGTAGGGGTCGCCCAGCTGCAGGGTGCGCTCGGGCACGCCGTGAAAACTCATCACCAGCTTGTCGGGCTGGCCACGCACGGCCCATTGGGCGCGGATGGTTTGGGCCAGTGCGGCGATGTAGCCGGGGTGGTCGTGGTATTTGTTGACAAAGCGCAGCTCGGGAATCAAGCGCACTTTGCGTGCCCAGGTGTAGAAGGCGTCAAACACGCTGGCCGTGGTGGTGGCCGAGTACTGCGGGTAAGCCGGCAGCACCAGCACCCGGGTCACGCCCTCGGCCTTGAGTTCGTCCATTTGCGAAGGGATGGACTGCGAGCCGTAACGCATGGCGTAGCGCACCATCACATGGTGGCCCTGCGCCTGCAGATGGGTTTGCAGCGCCTGAGCTTGGCGCTCGGTCCATACCTTCAGGGGCGAGCCCTCAGGCAGCCAAATGCTGGCGTACTTGGCCGCCGATTTGGCGGGCCGGATGCGCAAAATGATGCCATGCAGGATCAGCCACCAAATCGGTTTGGGGATTTCTACCACCCGGTGGTCGCCCAAAAACTCGGCCAAATAGGTGCGCAGCGCGCTGGCCGTGGGGGCGTCGGGGGTGCCCAGGTTGCATAAAACGATGGCGGTTTTGGGCACTTGACCGTGGGAATACGATGGTTCGGAATTAAAAGCCATGCGCTATTCTCTCGCACCTATGCTTGAGATTCGACACATCAAGGCCATTACCCTGGATTTGGACGACACTTTGTGGCCTGTTGGCCCGGTGATCGTCCGTTCAGAGGCCGCCATGAGCGCCTGGCTCACCCCTCGCGCCCCCAAAACCGCCGCGGTCTTTGCCGACCCCGCCCAGCGCCTGGCCCTGCGCCAAGCGGTGCAGGCGGCCCGCCCCGACATTGGCCATGACCTGGGCACCCTGCGCCGCGAGGTCATCCGCCTGGGGCTGACCCGCCAGGGGGAGGACACGACCCTGGTGGAGGACGCCTACCGGGTGTTCATCACCGAGCGCATGCGGGTGGACTTGTACGAGGACAGCCTGGCCGCCCTGGCCTGGCTGAGCGAGCGTTACCCGGTGGTGGCCCTGTCCAACGGCAACGCTGATGTGCATCAGGTGGGCATCGGGCGGTTTTTCAAAGCGGGTTTGAGCGCGCAAGACTTTGGCTCAGGCAAGCCCGATGTGAAAATTTTCCACGCCGGGGCTGCGGCTGCCGGGGTGCAGCCGCACGAAGTGCTGCATGTGGGCGATGACGCAGCCATGGACGTGTTGGGCGCTTTGGATGCCGGCATGCAAACCGCCTGGGTGAACCGCGACGGCAAAGACTGGGCGCACGATGCCCAGCCCCATGTGACGGTGAGCGACATGGGGCATTTGTGCAGATTACTTGAAAAATGATAGCTAGAAAGCCATGATAAGCAAGGCTTTCGGGCACTTTTAACGCGTCACCAAAACCTTGGTGTCGTCACCGAGGCACAAGTTGCAAGGTGCTGCGGGTGTGCGCAGCCACATCCGCACCGATCCACTGCGGCACGGTTTTGCCCGCCATGTAAATGCCGGCCTGGTCGGCGTAGTGCGTATCGGGCCACACACCGCTTTGCCCCACCGGGTTGATGCCCTGGGCTTTTTCGGGTTGTGCAAAGTCCACCACGCGGCGGGTGGACGGCCCGTAGGTCACCGCCCAGGGTGCAGGGCCAATCACGTGCGAGAGGTTGTTGGGCGTTTCATGCCCACCGGGCGCGGGGAAAGGCCCCACATTGAAGATCTTGTCCAAAGGCTTTTGCTGGCCCAGCGGGTGTTTGTGGGTCAGGGTGTGGGCGCGTCCCCAAGTCCAGGTGGCCATGTCAGCACCAAACTCGGTTTGCAAATGGGCCAGCGTGTTGCGCCAGGCTTGGGTGACGATGTCCTGGCGGGTTTCGCGCGCCTCGGTGCCACGCTTGTCCCACCAGGGGGAGGTGGCGTCTGCCGCCAGGCGGGGCAGGGCGTGGTCCACCGCGCGGGTGCGCAGCAGGTTTTTGAAGGCTTCGTCGCCCAGCTCATCGGCCATGGCGGCGCGCAGCAGTTCGTACAGAAACTGGTTGAACAAAGTGGCGGGCACGCTTTGCAAGGCATGGTCGCCATTCCAAGCTAAAAGCTTGGCCACCTGTTTGCGCTCGGCATCGTTTTGGGCGGCTTGGGTCAGCGCTTCAGCCAGGGGCTGCAGCACGCGCTTGGGGTAGTCAAAGCCCGAATCAAGCTGCAGGGTTTGGGCACGCTCAACACTCCATTTGCTGTCTGTTTTCTCAAAGGCCTGGTGCAGGCGGCGCGCGCGGTCGCTCAGGTTGTAGTAGCCCGCCACCGGGGTCTCGCTGTGGGGCTGGTGGTTGGCGGAGGCAATGTAGCCGCGTGCCGGGTTTTCTTCTTGCGGGTTGAGCGCAAAGTCTTGCCAGCCGGTTTTGTCGGCGTCTTCCGTGGCGCCATTCAGAATCAAAGCAGGCTGCACATGGGCTGGGCGCAAGGGCACTTTCGCCGCGGCCCACCAGCCGATGTCACCGGCCGCGTTGGCCCACACCACGTTCAAGCCCGGGGCGTGGATGAGGCTGGCCGCGTGGCGTGCTTTGTCCAGGGTGTCGGCGCGGTTGAGTTCGTAGAAGGCTTGGAGCAAAGGGTTTTCGCTTTCCAAAAACGCCCACCACATGGCCACTGGCGTGCTGCCCAGGCCCTCAAAAGCCGGGTTGAGGATGGGGCCGTGCGGGCTGCGCTGCACCGTGAACTGGTGCGGCGCCTGGCCTTTGACGGCGATGGTCTCGCTGCGTTCTTGCAAGTCGGCCCAAGCGCCGTTGACCCACACCTGTTTGGGGTTGGCCGGGTTCAC
Organism: Comamonadaceae bacterium; assembly: GCA_947454955.1. GTDB lineage: Bacteria > Pseudomonadota > Gammaproteobacteria > Burkholderiales > Burkholderiaceae_C > Hylemonella. Next base: position 53,954 of record CANGLW010000015.1, on the reverse strand, counting down.
TTTCTCGGCAATCAGGTCCACATCGTCGTTTTGGAACATGGTGAGCGACCAGCCAAAGCGCGGGTTGTGGCCCAGCAGAGCCAGTGGGTTGAGGGCTTGAAAGTAGCCGTACAACTCAAAGCCTGGGCTTTGCAAATGCGCCTCGTACCAAACGGCTGGCAAACTAAAACCAATGTGCGGGTCACCTGCCAACAGCGGTTTGCCGCTGGTGGTCAATGGGCCACTCACTGCCCAGGCGTTGCTGCCCTCAAACAGGGGCAGACCACCGATGCGTGTGACTTCGTCGCTCACACGCGCCAAATGGTTCAGGCCGTGCCAGTTCAGGGCCTGTGGTTGAGGTGCTTGGGTGTTGCCCAGCACACCGTCTTCATGCCAGGCCAGGTCAAACACCTTGAGGTAGGCAGCACCCAGTTGGTCGCGCACTTGGCTGAGCACCGGCTCGGTGCGAAAGGCAGCGGCAAAGCTGTAGGCCAAATAACCGCTGATGGCCAGCGTGTCCTCAGGCGTGAAAGGGCGCGGTGCGATGCCCAGCACCTCGAATTCCAAAGGGCGGGCGTGGCTGGCCTGGTAGGCATTCACCCCGCCCAAATACGCTTGCAGTGCCAGGGCGGCAGGGTGTGCTTTGTCGATGGTGGGCCAGGTTTTGGCAGCATGTTCGCGTAAGCCCAGGGTGCGAAACAGCTTGTCGGTCTCCAGCAACTTGGGGCCAAGTACCTCGGCCAACTCACCGCGCGCCAAGCGGCGCATAAGCTCCATTTGAAACAGCCGGTCTTGGGCATGCACATAGCCCAGGGCACGGTAGAGGTCGGCCTCGTTGGCCGCAGAAATATGCGGCACGCCACGTTCATCAAACGCCACTTGCACCGGCGCTTGCAAGCCGTCCAGGGCCAGTTGCCCGCTGCGCTGAGGCAGCTTGCCGCGCACATGCAAGGTCAAGCCGCCTGCCACCAAGAGCAGCAGCACCAGCAGGCCCAAGCCCAGGCGGATGATGATTTTTTTCACGCGGTCTCCTCGTTTTGGCGTTGGCTTTTGAGCTTACACCGGCCCTTGTTGCAGTGCTATGCGGGCTTACAGCAGGTCCTGGGTTTCTGACCGCTCTTCAGCTCAGCAGATCAACCGCATGCAGACCACTGCGCACAGCGCCTTCCAGCGTGGCGGGGTAGGGGCCAGCGATGTAGTCGCCGCACGCGATCAAGCCAGGTGCAACGGTGGCGCAGGGTCGCTGCAAACCAGGCGTGCAGGCAAAGGTGGCGCGTTTTTCCACCAAGGTTTTGACGGGTGTGAGTTCCAAGCCCAGTTGTGCGCGTGCTTGGTTCAACACCTGCGCTTGCAGCGTGGCGGCATCGCCCCGGCTGGCGCTGACCACAAAGGCCAGCAGACCATGTTGGGTGTCTGCCGGGTCACTTTGCAATTGCCCGCGGTCAAACACAAACTGCGCTGGGTGCTCGGCGCTGCTGTGCAGGGCCAGCATCGGCGCGCGCAAGCGTGCTTCGGGTGCATAGGCATACACCGTGGCGATGGGCTCATAGGCCAAAGCCTGGGTGATGTGCTGCCAGCATTGAATGTAATGTGCTATGTTTTCAGGAGCATCTTGCTTAGCCGCATCAAGCAACTTGACGGCATCTGAGGCCGATGTGGCCAGGATCACTTGATCGAAATCTTCACCTTGAACTTGCCAGCCCTGAGGCGTGTGGCCCTGCTTGGCGTAGGCCAGTTGCGCGCGTACACCAGTATGCAGTTTGGCGCCCGCTTGGACAAGGGCTTGCGCTGCGCGCTCGGGGAACAGGTGGCCCAAATCGGTACGCGGTAAAAGCATGTGACTGGGCAGTCCCCAAGCCTGGGCGTCTTGAGCAGCCGTGCCCAACAAGGCGTCTTGCAAGACCCGCAAAAACACTTGCGCGCTGGCCTTTGAGGGGGGTGTGTTGAGTGCGGACACGCACAGCGGCTCGATGAATTCTTCAAGAACCCGTTGCGGCAAACCTTCGCAAATGTCTGCCACGCTTAAGTTTGGTGCGCAGGTGAATTGTTGCTGGCGCCAGCGCATGGCACGCGCGATCAATGCCCAGCGCTCTGAGAGGCGCCAGGGCAAACGTGTGATGCCCAAGACCACTTCCAGCAAGGAAAGGATTTGCTGCGTTGCTATGGAATTCGTAGCGAACCGGCTCAGGTCTGGGCAGCGTAAACCTTGGCCATCTGGGTAGAGCAGGGTCAAAGGTGTTCGCAGCAGGTCAGTGCCGGGGGTGCCCACACATTGCATCAAGGCCAGGGTTTGGCTGTACGCGCCAATCAAGATGTGCTGGCCGTTGTCCAGCAACCAGTGGTGTTCTTGCGTGCCATGGGTGTAGCTCACGGGCACCGCGCGGGCACGTCCACCCAGGGTGCGCGAGGCTTCAAAAACAGTGACGTGATGGCCCAGTCGTGTGGCTTGCAGGGCGGCGCTCAAGCCGGCCCAACCCGCTCCGATGACCGCGAGCTTCACAGGCGGCCCAAGGCCTGCATCTTCCAGGCCAGCCAGAGCTTGCGCAGCGGGGTCAGGCTCACGCGTTGGTGCAGCACCTGGAAGTTGTCGCGCTCTATTTCTCGCAGCAAGGTGCGGTAAATGCTGGCCATCATCAAGCCCGGTTTTTGCGCGCGGCGGTCTACCGCGGGCAGCAAGCCCAAGGCTTCGTCGTAAAGCGCGTGGGCACGCTGGGCCTGAAAGCGCATGAGCTCGGTGAAGCGCGGTGAATACTCGCGTTGCAGCAGCTCTTGGGCTTTCACATCAAAACGCTGCAGCTCATCGATGGGCAGGTAAATGCGCCCGCGAAGGGCGTCCTCACCCACATCGCGAATGATGTTGGTGAGCTGAAACGCCAGCCCGAGTTTGTGGGCGTAAGCGGTGGTTTGGTCTTGGGTTTGACCAAAGATTTGCGCAGCCACTTCACCCACCACGCCGGCGACCAAATGGCAGTAACGCTGCAGGCCGGCAAAGTCCAGGTAACGGGTTTGGGCCAGGTCCATCTGGCAGCCTTCAATCACTGCTTGCAGGTGGCTTTCTTCGATGTGGTGCTCGCCCGCCAAGGGCATGAGCGCTTGCATGACCGGGTGGTTGGGCTTGCCGGCAAAGGCCTGGTGCACCTCGGTTTGCCACCAGGCCAGCTTGGTGTGGGCCACGCCCATGTCGGTGGTTTCGTCCACGACATCGTCCACCTCGCGGCAGAAGGCGTAAAACGCGGTGATGGCCGCACGCCGCTGCGGGGGCAAAAACAAAAAGGCGTAATAAAAGCTGCTGCCCGAGGCCGCGGCCTTCTCTTGAACGTACGCTTGCGGTGTCATGCTTTGGATTCTCCCATGTGTATTGGGTTCACATGACGACAGCGCGCCACAGCATCGGGGGCACATCCCAGGCTTTGAGTTTGGGCCGCCGCGTGAGGTTGTGGCCCTGCAGGGCCTGCACCTTGTCCAGAATGCGCAAGCCACCTTGCACCACCAGGCGCAGCTCCCAACCTGCGCGGCCAGGCACTTGGTGAACCAGTGGTGCGCCCCGTAGCATGAGTGTTCGGGCCAGGTCGGTTTGCTCGGAAATCATGGCAACAACGGCGGGTGTGAGGTGCTGCGCTTCGATGTCACTTGGGCTGGCGCCGTGTTTTTCGCGAGCCTCTTGCGTGAGGTAGTGCCGGCCGCGCGGGATGTCCACGCTCAGGTCTTGCCAGAAGTTGATGAGTTGCAGCGCGGTGCAAATGTCGTCACTCATGCGCAGGGCGGCATCACTTTGCACGCCATACAAATGCAGCAGCAAGCGGCCCACTGGGCTGGCCGAGCGGCGGCAATAGTCCAGCAACTCAGCCTGGGTCTCATAGCCTTGCGCGGCAGCGGTTTTGCGCACATCTTGCGCGAATGCATCGAGCAAATCGTCCAGCAAATTCAAAGGCAGGGCGTGGCTCGCCATGACGCACGCCAAGGGGCCAAACACCTCTGGCCAGCGTGAACTGGGTGCTATGTTTTTTGCATCACGCTGTTCGTGGGATAAAGAAGCCCAGGCGTGTGTCGCCAACAGATCGGCGCGGTAGTCCTTCAAGTCGACCAGTCGTTGCTCGGCGCTCGCATCGCCTTCATCGGCCAGGTCGTCGGCGGTGCGGGCGAAGTGGTAGATGGCCGCAATCGGCGCGCGCAGTGCCGGTGGGCACAACCACGAGGCCACCGGAAAGTTTTCATAGTGGGTGATGGGTTGCACCGCAGGGGCAGCAGATGAGGAGGGCGCAGGGCTCATGCGAGGGATTGTGCTTGATCCCGCAGGGATGCCCCTAGAGCGGCAAAGCTTGGTGGCTTGCGCCACAATGGCAGGCATGTCGACACCTGAGCTCACCGAGGCAGATCTGTCCCGCATCATCGAGATGGCGTGGGAGGACCGCACGCCCTTTGAGGCGATTGAACAGCAGTTTGGTTTGAACGAATCGGCTGTGGTGTTTTTGATGCGCCGCCTCATGAAGGCCGGCTCATTTCGCATGTGGCGTGAACGCATGCGTGGGCGCCAAACCAAACACGCTGTTTTGCGGCCTGAGAGCATGCGCTCTGGCGAGCGCCACCAAGCCAACCACCGAATCCCACGATAAAGCACCATGGAAGACGAACGCTGCTGCGGCACAGGCACTTGCATCATCAACGCCGAAGGGCTGTGTTGGTGCGGCCAACGCTGGGACGGTGAAAAGATGTGCTTCATGCCTGAGCCGTCCCAAGCCTCTGCGCCAGAGCATCAAGCCGAATCTGACGATCAACCATAGCTGAACCAGCTGTGTCGCTATTCATTTGATAGCGGCGTTCGTTTTTGACGCATCTGAGCCATGCCATAGATCAGCGAACGATTTGACAGCCGCGCTCGTTTTGGGTAAATTAATAACCATTCGGTCATTAATCTGACTTTCTCCCCGTTCTCACATCAGGATTCCCCATGAATCGCTTGGCCCCTGGCACGTCTGTGCCTTTTGTTGTTCAACTTTGGCGTGGTGGCTTGCTGCTCGGTCTCATGGGGGCTTTGGCGGCATGCTCTAAACCTGAGCCCGTGGCTGAACCGGTGCGTGCGGTCCGCGTGCTGACGGTGGGTGAAGGGTCCTTGCAAGCCACCGCGGAATTTGCCGGTGAGGTGCGCGCCAAGGTGGAGTCGCGCTTGGGTTTTCGCGTGCCTGGCAAGATCACCCGCCGCCTGGTGGAGAACGGCGAGCGCGTGAAGGCTGGCCAAGTGCTGGCCGAGCTGGACCCGCAAGATTACGCTTTGGCCAGCGACGCCGCGCAGGCCCAGGTGCAAGCCGCGCTGACCAACCGTGATCTGGCGGCTGCCGACCTCAAGCGCTTCAAAGAACTGCTGGATAAAAACTTCATTTCTGCAGCGGAATTTGAGCGACGCGAAACCACGCTCAAAGCCGCGCAGGCTCAGCTGGACCAAGCCCAGGTCCAACTCAGCAGCCAACGCAACCAGGCCGCCTACACCCGCTTGGTGGCTGATGCCGCGGGCGTGGTGACCGCCATCGAAGCAGAGCCCGGCCAAGTGGTGGCTGCCGGTATGCCGGTGGTGCGCTTGGCCCAAGATGGCGCGCGCGATGCGGTGTTTGCGGTGCCTGAAGACAAGTTAAGCAACTGGCGCGTGGGCCAAGTGGTGGCCGTGCAGCTTTGGGGTGCAGCACAAGGCATGAGCGGCAAGGTGCGCGAAATTTCTGGCAGTGCCGACCCTGTTTCCCGCACCTTCGCCATCAAGGTGGCTTTGCCTGATGTGCAAGCACCCTTAGGGGCCACCGTGACCATCGTACCGCAGGGCGGCGCCCGTGCGGGCGTGGTGGTGGGTACAGCCGTCATCAAACTGCCCACCAGCGCACTGCGCCAAGAAGGCGGCCAAAGCACGGTGTGGGTGCTGGATACCACCACCATGACCGTGGCCTCTCAGGTGGTTGAGGTTGAAACGGCCGACGGCAATTTGGCGGTCATCAAGTCGGGCTTGCGCCCCGGCCAAGTGGTGGTGCGTGCCGGTGTGCATGTGCTCTCACCCGGGCAGAAGGTGAGCCTGTACCAAGAGAGAACACCAGCAGCCACACCACCAGCCACACCAGCAACTAACGCTGCAGCTCCTGCGGCAGTTGCTCCTGAAGCGCCCAAGGCAGCGAAGTGATGAGTTCGCGTTTCAACCTTTCCAAATGGGCGCTGGACCACCCGGCGCTCACCCGTTACCTGATGGTGGTGTTGATGGTCTTGGGGCTGGCTTCTTACTTTCAGCTCGGCCAAGACGAAGACCCGCCTTTTACTTTCCGTGCCATGGTGGTGCGCACCTATTGGCCTGGTGCGACCGCGCAGCAGGTGGCTGAGCAAGTCACCGACAAGCTCGAGCGCACCCTGCAGGAGGTGCCTTACGCCGACAAAATTCGCTCGTATTCCAAGCCCGGTGAGTCGCAGATCATTTTCCAGATCAAAGACTCGTCCAAGGCCAACGAGGTGGCCCATGTTTGGTACACGGTGCGCAAAAAAATCAACGACATGCGCTACACCTTGCCCATGGGTGTGCAAGGGCCGTTTTTCAACGATGAATTTGGCGATGTCTTCGGCGTGATTTACGCCTTGCAGGCCGATGGTTTCACCTACGCTGAACTCAAGGTGTTTGCCGATGAGGTACGCCAAAAACTCTTGCGCGTGAACGACGTGGCCAAGGTCGAGTTGTTTGGCGTGCAAGACGAAAAGCTCTATATCGAGATCTCGCAAAAACGCCTCTCGCAACTCGGCCTGGATTTCACCCAGGTGCTCAACCAACTGGGGCAGCAAAACGCGGTCGAAGGTGCGGGTGTGTTGCAAACCCCGCTGGATGCGGTGCAGGTGCGTGTGGGCGGGCAATTTGCTTCGGCCCAACAACTGGCCTTGATGCCGATTCGCGCTGCCAATGGCGCGCAGTTCAAGCTCGGCGACATTGCCACCATCAAGCGCGATTACATCGATCCGCCGCAGGTCAAGGTGCGCCACCAGGGGCAAGAGGTGATTTCGTTGGGCGTGTCCATGGCTAAGGGTGGCGACATCATTGCCCTGGGCAAGTCCTTGAAAACCGCATTCGCAGAGATTGAGAAAAACTTACCCGCTGGCATCAAGCTGGTGCAGCTGCAAGACCAGCCGCGTGCGGTGGCCAAGTCGGTCAATGAATTTGTCAGCGTCTTGATTGAAGCGGTGGTGATTGTGCTGGCGGTGAGTTTTGTCGCGCTGGGCTTTCATAAGCGGGCTGGTGTGCAGCCGCTGTGGCGCCGTTATTACATCGACATCCGCCCCGGCTTGGTGGTGGGCATCACGATTCCTTTGGTGTTGGCTGTCACGTTTTTGGCCATGAACTACTGGAGCATTGGCCTGCACAAAATTTCCTTGGGCTCGCTCATCATCGCGCTAGGTTTGTTGGTGGATGACGCGATCATCGCGGTGGAAATGATGGTGCGCAAAATGGAGGAGGGCTACGACAAGGTGCGCGCGGCCACCTTCGCTTATGAGCTCACCGCCATGCCCATGTTGACCGGCACGCTCATCACCGCAGCTGGCTTTTTGCCCATTGGCATTGCCAAGTCAGTCACCGGTGAATACACCTTCGCCATTTTTGCAGTCACCGTGATTGCCTTGGTCTTGTCTTGGTTCGTCTCGGTGTACTTCGTGCCTTACTTAGGCAAGCTCTTGCTCAAAGCACCGCCCCATGTGGCCGCGCTCGAGCAAGTGCATGGCCACGGTGCCGCGCCTGAGGCGCAGCCGCATGAGTTGTTTGACAGCCCGTTTTACACGCGCTTTCGCGCGGCGGTGAACTGGTGTGTGGCCCACCGCTGGATCACCATTGGCGCCACGGTGCTCACCTTTGCCTTGGGCATTGTGGGCATGGGCAAGGTGCAACAGCAGTTCTTTCCAGATTCGAGCCGCCCTGAAATTCTGGTGGACATTTGGTTCCCCGAGGGCACCTCGTTTGCCAGCAACGAAGCGCTGGCCAAACAAGTCGAGCAGCGTTTCTTGCAAGAGCCGGGTGTGGAGACCGTCAGCACCTGGGTGGGCTCGGGCGTGCCGCGTTTTTACCTGCCGCTTGATCAAGTCTTCCCACAGACCAATGTGAGCCAGTTCATCATCGTGCCCAAAGACTTGAAGGTGCGTGAGAGCCTGCGCATCAAGCTACCAGCCTTGTTGGCGCAAGAGTTTCCAGAGGTTCGTGGCCGTGTGAAGTTGCTGCCCAATGGCCCGCCTGTGCCTTACCCGGTGCAGTTCCGTGTGGTGGGTGCTGATCCGGCGGTGCTGCGCGCGCGGGCTGATGAGGTCAAGGCCGCGATGCGCCAAAACCCCAACACCCGCGGCGTGAACGACAACTGGAACGAGGCCGTCAAAGTCATCCGTTTGGAAGTGGACCAGGCCAAAGCCCGCGTGCTGGGTGTGAGCAGCCAGTCCATCGCCCAAGCTTCGCGCACCATCCTCAGTGGCAATGTGGTGGGGCAATTCCGTGATGGCATCAACCTGATTGACATCGTGTTGCGTCAGCCGCTCGATGAGCGCCAGGCCATCACCGACATTGGCAACGCGTATGTGCCCACGGCATCAGGCAAAGCCATTCCGCTCACGCAAATTGCCAAGCCTGTGTTCACGTGGGAGCCTGGTGTGATGTGGCGCGAGAACCGTGATTACGCCATCACCGTGCAAAGCGATATTGTGGAAGGCTTGCAGGGTGCGACGGTGACCATGGCCTTGTTGCCCGAGCTCAAAACCCTGGAAGCCAAGTGGCACGCTGCGGGCATGAGCAACTACCGCATTGAAGTGGCCGGCGCGGTGGAAGAGTCCAGCAAAGGCTCGGCCTCGATTGCCGCGGGCATGCCCATCATGCTGTTCATCACCTTCACCTTGCTCATGTTGCAGCTGCAAAGCTTCAGCCGTGCTTTGCTGGTGTTCATCACCGGGCCTTTGGGCATTGCGGGTGTGGCCGGTGCCTTGCTGGTGTTGGACCGACCTTTTGGCTTTGTGGCCCTGCTGGGCGTGATTGCCTTGATGGGCATGATCCAACGCAACTCGGTGATTTTGATCGATCAGATCGAGCAAGACCGTGCCATGGGTGTGCCCGCCTGGGAGGCGATAGTGGAATCTGCCGTGCGTCGTTTACGCCCGATCGTGCTCACCGCTGCCGCGGCTGTGCTGGCCATGATTCCGCTCTCGCGCAGCGTGTTCTGGGGGCCGATGGCTGTGGCCATCATGGGTGGCTTGATCGTGGCCACCTTGCTCACGCTCCTGGCCTTGCCGGCCATGTACGCGGCTTGGTTCCGTGTGAAGCGCGATACACCGGGCATCGTCTGAACCGTACAAGCCCAACCCTCCCCGCAGGCGCACGCCGGGGGAGGGTAGAATTCAACTCGGACCTACAGCGCTGCAATGGCGCTGTTTTCAATTTGCGACTGTGGCGAAATTGGTAGACGCAACAGGTTTAGGTCCTGTCGTCCGCAAGGATGTGCTGGTTCGAGTCCAGTCAGTCGCACCACGGCGCACCAAGCGCAACCCGGCCCTCTGAAAAAGCAAATTGCACCCTTGCGCGGGTGCATTACCGTGCTTAGCCCAAGCACCTGCACCCCTATCATTTTCCCCAAAGATCCATGGTCAGACGTGCGCGTGTGCGCGTCTGGCAGCCGGGCCGTGCAAGTGCGCCGCCGGGTCATGGGTTCAACCCTTAGGTGCTTGCTGATCCGTCATGGTTTTCACTTCAACCGCTACGCCGAGTTTGCGCTTGCATGTGCAAGACCTGCCTGAGGCGATCGACATCCTCTCGCCCGGTGGCGTGTACGCCCTGGTGGTGGACACACCGCCCGCACGCTTCCCTTTGCTGACCGCCAGTTTGAGTGGCGCCCTCGATCAGGGTTTGCTCACCAGCCTTTTGTTGGCCACCCCCCCGCAGCCTTGGCTGGAGCGGCTGGCGCAGTTGGGTTTGTCTGCCACCGAAGACGCGGTGCAAACCGGGCGCTTGCAAGTGTTTCAGCAGCAGACCGACTTCACCAAGAAAATTTTTCGTCATGGCACGCCCGCTTTTGTGCAAGAGCTGGAGCATTTCGGTCTGCCCCGCGACAGCCTCTTGGTGGTGGACCAGGCCGATGATTTGCTGAGCCTGCACGACATGGGCTTGGCTTCAGGCCAGGCGGAGGTGCTGAGCCATTGGGCGCGCGCGCAAGGCATCACCATGCTTTTGGTGTTCACCCGTGTGGCAGCCGTGCCCGGGGCTGCTGCGTGCTTGAATGGTTTGATGGACAGCCTGCGTGGCATTGCGCGCTTAGGCGGTCACAACGATGGTTTGAACCTGCGCTTTGAATACTGGCAATCGCCCTCAGGCACGGTGGCGGCCAAAGACTTTGCCTTGAGCATTTTGGACAACGGTTGGTACCAGGTACAGCCCACAGCACCTGAGGCTGGTGCCGGGCTGATCAAGGGTGCCGGCTTTGAGGGACGGCAGACCGAGGGCCAAAGCAACGATTACTACTACCTGGACAACCAGCTCGACACCTTGAGCCAGATGGTGCCCGGGCAATGGTCCAAGACCGAATCGGTCATGACCATCCTGCGCGAAGCGATGGGCTCGCCCACACCCACCGTGCTCTTGTGCTTCAAGCCTGGTCAGAGTTTGCGTGGCTTGGCTGAGTCGGTGCACGCTTTGCGTTTGTCCTTGGGCCGTCGCGCACGCATCGTGGTGGTGGAGCGCGACATGTCTTTGCGCTATGCCAACGAAGTGTTGTTGCTGCGCTTAGGCGCTAATTTGATTCTGCACCGCGACATGACCGAGGCGCGCATGCTCTTGATGCTCGAATCGCTGCAAGGCCAGGTATTCAGTCGCGATCTTGCTATTGATTTTGAACAAGCCCTGCTCAACGTCACCACGCCCTCGCGCATGGGGTATGCCCACCCCAGCAGTTTTTGCAGTGAGGTTTTGCAGGTGGTGGAGCGTTTGAACCAACTCAATGTGCCCTCCAGCCTGGTGATAGCGCCCCTCGTGTCGCCAGACCAGGTGTTGGCTTTGCTCAAGACGGTGCAGGTGCACCGCCAAGGCGACTTGTTCACCACCGACGGCGTGAACTGTTATTTCTTTTTCTGCGGTTGCCCGCCCGACCAACTCTCGCAGGTGTGGGCCAAGGTCATGCCACCGGCCACACGCGAAGGTTTCCAAGAGCCTGGGGTGCTGAGCAACAACGCCTCGATCTTGCAACAAACCCGACAGCTCTCACTCAGTGTGCAGGGCTACCACTTCCCCAACGATTTGCCTGAGCACTTGGGCCCCAGCCCCCAGGCCTTGGCCAACCGCGATTTGCCTCACACACCGCCTGTGCCCGAGCCCCAACCGCAAACGCAGATGGAACCTCAGATGGCGGTGTATGCAGAGGTGCAAGCGGCAAGCATGTTGCAAGCTGCGCATCTGGCTCAGCCTGAGTTGCATGAGCCTGCCATGACAGACGTTGAGAACCCGTCTTACACCGCCTTGATCAGCTCGCCGCACGGCACACCCTTGAGTCACTTGCATGCAGGGCACGAGGCCGCCGCCATCGCCCCGGTGGTCACAGCTGATGCAGACCCCTGGTCGCACCCATGGCAGGCGAAGGCCGAAGGGCAGGTGGCTTTGAACCAACCCATCCACCCAGCTTGGGTTGGTGCCAGCGCATCGCCGCGTTTTGATGAGCCCAACACCGCGGCCTTGTTGCAAAAGATGCTACAGGCTTTGCCCACCCATCAGTCCCCCCACTGAGGTTGATCCATGTTGTTCGTCGCGCGCCTCTTGCCCGGTTTGACCCTGCTGTGTGCAGCTGGTTTGCACGCCCAGACTTCTGGCACCGAGAGCTTGAACCTGCGCATTGCGGGCAACCTGGCCTCGATGTTTCCGCAGCCCACCGGCCCTGCCTTTGTGTTGCCTGATGAGCTGCAACTCAAACCCCGTGCCTTGCCGCCGACCAATGTGCCGCCGAGCCCGCCGGTGGTGGGCGGCGCGGTCAAGCCTGGGGGCTTGGTGGCGCCCACCTTCACCCAAGCTGTGCGTGCGCAAAGCCTGGAGCCCGAGTCCAACGGTAACGCTGGCGCATCCGCACGCAGCGCAGATTTCGACAAGTTCTACCTGCAAGAAAAGTACCCCCAAGCCGCCAGCGAAGGGCTCAAGCTGGTGCAAAGCGGGGTGGTGCTGACCCAAGAGCAACGCTTGCGTTTGGCCAATGCCTTGGCTTGGACGGGCAAGACCGATCAGGCCTTGCCGTATTACCGCAGTTTGTTTTTCACGCCCTTTGATGCCGCGGCCCGATTGGGCTTGGCCAATGCCGAGCGTTGGCGTGGCCGCCAGGAACTGGCCGCGCCGGCTTACCAACAGGTCTTGGCCGTGGCCCCCGGTAACGCAGATGCCCGCATTGGCTTGACCCTGGCGTCGCGCCAGTTGCGACCCAGCACTGTGCTTGGCTTGGGGCGTGCCCAAGACAACCAGGGTTTGGTGTTTGACAACCTGACGGCCATGCACACCTGGCGCAACAGCACGGGCCTGCGCATTTATGCGGTGGAGGCGCGTGGTGTGCAAAGTTCGGCCGATGCCTTACCTGGTTTCGCGCCTTATCAGCAGGCCCAAAACAAAAGCCTGGGTCTGCGTTATGAGGCGCTCGATTTGCGCTTTGCACCGCGCTTGCACTTGGACTTGCAAACTGCACCCGATACACAAATTTTTGGTGGTGTGCGTCTCAAGCTTACTGATGGGGCCACCTACGCCACCTTGTCGCGTGTGAATTGGGGCGCGCTCAACTACAGCGCCCGGTCGATCGCTGCGCGCCACAGCGCCACCCAATTGGGCTTGGACCACACCTCAGACGGCCGCTGGGGTGAGTTCGCGCTCAGCGCCAACGCCTACCAGGTGTCGGACAGCAACAGCCTGCTGGCCTCGCAAATCAAGTTCACGCCAGCTTGGCGACCGCTCGGGCCAGGCTTCAAAACCTTTGTGGTGACCGACACCCGCAACGCCCAGGTCAACACCCCCGATTACTGGTCGCCCACCAGCGGCTACGGCACGGCCAGCTTAGGGGTCAGCCAGTCTTGGGAGGCCGAGAACTGGAGCCTGTTTGCCAGCGCTCAAGCCGGCAACAAGTTGTATGGCGACGGTGGCCCGGCCTGGAGTGCATCGCTGGCAGGTAAACGCTGGCTCAGCCCCGACTACGCCTTGGGCATCAACGCCACCACCTTGGCCAATAGACGTGACGATGCCGCATACCGTGCTTCTTTTGTGAACGTCAACGTCGAAAAGCTTTGGTGATGCACCAGTCCAAGCGCTACCTGTATGCGCTCTCGGCGCTGGCCCTGTTGCTGCTGGTCTCGGTGTATGCCTACTCGGCTGTGCGGGCCAACATCGCGCCTTCCATCGAGCTGCTCATGGGTGATACGGTGTTGCAATTCATCTCGCTTTACCTGCTGGTGTTTCTGGGTATTTTGTTTGTGCGCTATGGCGTGCTCATCCTCTATTCGTTTTTAGAGCACCTTGACCACCTCAAGGGTCAGGCACGGCATGTGGAGCCGCAAGACGCGACCTTTCCCTTGATCAGCCTGGTGGTACCGGCCTACAACGAAGGCCCAGTGATTGAGGCAGCCATTGCCTCTTTGCTGGTGCTGGACTACCCCAACTACGAGGTATTGGTGGTGGACGATGGCTCGACCGACGACACCTACGACAAAGCCCTGGCCGCTGCGCGTGCCAGCCGTTTTGTGCCGGTGCGTGTCATCACCAAGAAAAACGGTGGCAAGGCCGATGCCTTGAACAGCGGGATGATGCACGCGCGCGGTGAGTTCATACTCAACATGGATGGCGACACCAAGCTCTCGCCTAACACCTTGCGCGCTTGCATTCGCCATTTTGAAGACCCGCGCATCGGTGCAGTCGCGGGCAATGTGAAGGTGTACAACCGCGAGAACATATGGACGCGGGTGCAAGCGCTTGAATATGTGGAAGGCCTGGCCATGGCGCGCAAGGCGCAAAGCTTCATGCGCTCGGTCAACATCATCCCCGGGCCACTCGGTGTGTTTCGTAAATCGGTGTTGCAAGAGGTAGGTGGTTACGACCAAGACACCTTTGCCGAAGACTGCGACCTGACCTTGAAGCTGCTCATGCGCGGTTGGCACATTGCGTACGAACCATCAGCCGTGGCCCTGGTGGAAACGCCCAGCCGTTTGCTGGACTTGCTCAAGCAACGCTACCGCTGGACGCGTGGCATTTTGCAAGCCACCCGCAAACACCGCTGGGCTTTGTGGCGCCCGGGCAAGGCGGGCATCAACTGCTTCATCCTTTGGTACATGCTGTTTGAGGGCGTGGTTTGGCCCATCTCCACCGTGCTGGGCAATGTGTTTTTTGCCTACATCGGGGTGACTTACGGCATGGTCTCGCTCATGTTTTTTTGGTGGCTGCAACTCACCGTGCTTGATTTGATTTCTGCCAGCTACTGCGTGGTGGTGGAGGAAGAAGAGGCGGGTCTCATTTGGTATTCGCTGGCCTTTCGGACCTTCTACATCACCATCATCGATGTGGCCAAGGTCCTGGCCACGGTGGAAGAGTGGCGGGGCACCGCCATGGGTTGGGGTAAATTACAACGTGAAGGAAAACTCTGATGGAACTCTTGTCCTTACTCGCCACGGTGATCTTGGTGGCCACCATCGGCACTTTGCTGGTGGCTGTGGCTGCTTACATGGCCTTTCGTTTGCGTGACCGGCGCAAACCCAGCAACAAGCTCAAGGCGCCCGCACCGCGCCAGCCTGTGCACTACCAACCCATCTTCATCACCCGCTACAAGCCTGGTGTGATGCCTAAGCCCTGAACCTCGGTCTAAGCCCTCATCGAAGAGGCGCTGGCATGACACGGCGCACGGTCAGGCCGTGGTCGTAACCCAGGGCAAAAAACGCCAGGCCTTGCAAACCCTGCAAGCGTGCCCAGGCTGATTTCAGCACCAGACTGTCCTCCCCCTCGTACCAGCCCACGGTGCAACCGCCTTGCGGGTTGCTGAGTTGGTAGCTCATCGAGCCGCTTTCCAGGTCCATGCGGCTGCCATGCGCGGCTACGCGTGTTTGCACATCCACTTTGAAGTCGGGCAGTTTGTCGGGGTCCACCGGACGCAAGGCGGTGTAGCGGCTCTCGCCGCGGTGGGCGCCAAAGCGCGTGCAGTCGGGCACATCCCACTCATAGCCATAGAGCGGAAAACTCATGATGACTTTGTGGCGCGGCACCTTGAGTTCATCGCTCATGGTCACCAGTTTTTCCCAATTGGTGTAGTAGTTGCCACGCAAAGGGGAGAGGGGGCCAGCGTTGGGGCCACCTTTGTAATGCACGTCATAACCTTGCAGCACCACCCGATCCACCAGGGCCAGGCTGGCGCTGTCGTAAATCAAGGCGTAGTCACCGGCTGGTAAAAACACCGACAGCATTCGCTCACGTGGACCTTGCTTCATGCGCTTGGTCAGTTCAGCCAACCAATAGCGAAACCGCTTGATCGCAGCGGAGGTGGCACCATCATTCACATGCACTTCCACATCGATGTGCAAGCCACTCACCGCCGGGTGGTCCAGCAAAGCGGTGGCTTGGGCCAAGAGGTGTTGTGTGGCTGCCTCGCTGCCAAAGAGTTGGTTGAACGTGTGCAAGTCCAGCAGTGAGAGTCCCAGGTCCAGCGGCACCCCTTTGGCGCGGGTTTGTGCGATCAAGTCCGACCAGTCTTGCGGCCACCCATGGCGCTTGTCTAAGCGTCCATCGGCCTCGATTTCTATTTGGAAAAACACCACCCGTTGCAGGTGTTCCAGCGGCACGGTTTTCCAACCCTCGGGCAACCACCAGGCCGCGTAGCCCCAGAGTTGAGAAGCCCCTTGAGTGCGCCCCAATTGCGGGCTTAAGAGCGCGACGCACAGGACGACAATCATCAAGAGGTGCGATTTAGTCCGATTCATTGCAGGTTATCCATGGTCACACACATCTTTGCCAGGGCGTGGCGTCTGTCAGTTCTTCAAAGCGGCTTCTTGGGGCTGGTGGTGTGCTTGCTGGCGTGTTTGCCACCGAGCCTTGCGCAAGCACAAGCCAAGCATTCTGAAGTGAAGGACTTGCGACCATTGGTGAGAAATGAGCAGGCTTCAATCACCTACAAACTTGATTTG
Source organism: Comamonadaceae bacterium (assembly GCA_947454955.1). GTDB lineage: Bacteria > Pseudomonadota > Gammaproteobacteria > Burkholderiales > Burkholderiaceae_C > Hylemonella. The sequence goes on along the minus strand of CANGLW010000015.1, from coordinate 37,823 downwards.
CTGCGCCAGTACTGGCTGGAGCACATGTTCCTCACGGCCGCCTTGGTGACGCGACCTGCCGATCAGCGTTTGAAGTCCATCGCGAAGTTTGTGGACTTTCAACACAAGATGGAGTCACACCGACTGGCCATTGACCTGGTGTCTTACTCCTTCAGCGAACGTTCAGAATTGCTCAGCCTGTTTTTCGAGCGCTTGCAAGCCACCATGGTGAGTGACCTCGATCATGTGGCCTACGCCAGGGTGCTCAAGGAGGTGTATTTTCAATCTGATCTTTCCCCGGGCTTGCTGTTGCAACTCAAAAACGCGCGACAAAAGTCTTTGACGTATGACACGCTGTTGCAAGCTGCCGACCCTTTGAAAATCACCGAAGCACCTGCCTTCAAAGACATGAACCTGGCGGAGTTGGTGCAGCGTTGGGGCCGCGCTGAACAAGATTTTGAGCGCGTGGCGTCGAAGAAAGAGATGTTCAAGACCTATGCCGACTTGGACCTGAACGTGCCGCCCAGAACCGTGGTACTGACCTTCGATGATGGCCCGCACATGAGCAACACACCCATCATTTTGGATGTGCTCAAACGCCACAAGGTCAAGGCCATGTTTTTTCAGTTGGGCTCGATCTTTGATGGGGATCACATCGGCTCTGAAAACGTGAAAACCACGCTACAAATTCAGGAGCGCTTGCTCAAAGAGGGGCATGTGGTGGCAAACCATACCTACTCGCACCCCAATATGTCCAAACTTGCGTTCGAAGCGGCTCGCACACAAATCACCTCGGCCCAGCGTTTCATCAGCAAAGCCAGCCAGGGTTCTAAAAACCAAACACGGTTTTTCCGCCCGCCCTATGGCGACTCAGACTACAAAACCTTGCTTGCCATCGAAGACGCTGGCTTGTACCCCCTGTTCTGGAACATCGACAGCCGGGATTGGGACGCCAAGACGCCCCAGCAATTGGTGGACAACACCCTCAAAGCCGCAGAAGAGATGGACGGCGGCATTGTGTTGCTGCACGACATCCATGATGTGACAGCCCAAGCTTTGTCAGACTTGATTGAAGCTTTGCGTGCCAAGCGCTTTGGCTTCAGCATTTGGAATGGTCGTGCCTTTGTGCGTCAACCGGGTTAGCGCGCCAACTGGTCACGCATTGCGTGGCTTTTCATGCCCTTGATGCAGCCCCAGATTTTTAAACTGCTGCGCATGCCCCTCATCCTTCACTTCGCTCTTGAAAGCCGCTTGCTGTGAAACTGATCCAGACCATCCTCAGCGGTGATCCGAACTTCCGTTTCTGGCCTAAGCCTGGTGAAGCTCAGCCCAAGGCCTTCATTCGCTTGAACGACGGCCAGACCTTGCTGCAAAAAGCATTCTTGCGTGGCCACCATCTCATTGGGCTCACCGAGGTGCTCACGGTCACCAACCGCGAACTTTTTTTCAGCAGCGAGGACGAGTACCGCGAGGTCAATGCCCGCACCGTGCCCACCAACTTTATTTTGGAGCCGGTGGGGCGCGGGACAGCTGCGGCCTTGATCGCCGCGGCCTTACAGGTCGCGCAAACCCACGGCGGTGATGCCCTGATGTTGGTGTTGCCAGCCGACCACTTGATTGAACGTCAGGATGTGTTTGAAGCCGCCATGGCCCAGGCGTTCAGCATGGCCGAGCAGGGGCAGTGGGTGGCCCTGGGTGTGAAGCCCACTGGGCCTGAAACGGCGTATGACTACTTTGAACTGAAAGACCAGCGCGTCACCCGACTGCATACCCAACCTGATTTGGCGCAAGCCAAAGTCATGGCGGCCAGCGGCCACCATGTGTGGAACACCGGCATTTATTGCGTGAGTGCTGCAACATTGTTGGGGCAAGCCTCGGCGCATGCGCCTGAATTGGTGGCTGCCGTGCAGAACTGTTTGCAACACTCGCGGGCATCCAGTGGGCGCGGCGTCTCTCAGCTGGTGTTAGACGCCTCAACCTTTGGGCTGTTGCCGCATGTGTCTATTGAAGAGGCGGTGCTTCAAGCCTCATCGCAGGTGGCCTTGGTCACTTGCGACATGGCTTGGTCTGACATCGGCCAATGGGCTGAGCTGGGTGAACTCACCATGCCAGATGCGCAAGGCAACCGCAGCCACGGCACGGTGATGCTGGACGGTTCGAGCAACTGCACGGTCCAGGCGCAAGGCCGACCGGTGGGGGTGGTGGGGGTGGACAACCTGTTGGTGGTCGACACCCCGGATGCAATTTTGGTCGCAGACAAGCAGTACGCCCCCAAGCTGGGCAGTCTGTTGGCGCAGCTGCGCTCTCAAGGCTCGGCTTACCAGTCGGCCAACGTGGTGCACCGCAGCTGGGGCAGCTACCACCTGATTCACGAAAGCCCGGGTTTCAAGATCCGCTCACTGCACATCAAGCCCGGCGCCAGCCTGAGCCTGCAGTTGCATGAGCATCGCAGCGAGCATTGGGTGGTCATCAGCGGTTTGGCCCACATTGCCACCGGCGACCAAGACATTGTGATGACCCCCAACCGCAGCGCCTACATTGCTGCAGGCCAAAAACACCGGCTCTACAACCCGGGCCAGATGCCGTGCACCTTGATCGAGGTGCAGTCGGGCAGCTACCTGGGCGAGGAAGACGTGGTGCGTTTCGAGGAAAAACTGCTGGCTTGAAGGCGTGCCCCTGACCCGACCCCCTCAGTTACAATGGCGGGTTATTTGTTAGGAGTGCATCTGTCATGGCCGTTACCGTTGAAACCCTGGAAAAACTCGAGCGCAAGATCACCTTGGCCCTGCCTTTGAGCACCATCCAGACCGAAGTCGATTCCCGCCTCAAACGTCTGGCCCGTACCGTCAAGATGGACGGTTTTCGCCCGGGCAAAGTGCCCATGAATGTGGTGGCCCAGCGCTATGGTTATTCTGTTCATTACGAAGTTTTGAACGACAAAGTGGGCGAGGCGTTTGCTGTGGCCGCCAATGAAGCGCAATTGCGCGTGGCCGGCCAGCCCAAAATCACCGAAAAAGAAGGCGCCCCTGAAGGCCAAGTGACCTTCGATGCAGTGTTTGAAGTGTTTCCCGAAGTCAAAATTGGTGACCTGAGCACCGCTGAAGTGGAAAAAATTGCCACCGAGGTGAGCGATGCGGCCATCGACAAAACCCTCGACATCCTGCGCAAGCAGCGTCGCACCTTTGCCCAGCGCCCCGCTGCCGAAGCTGCTGCTGATGGCGACCGCGTGACCGTGGACTTCGAAGGCAAGATTGATGGCGAACCCTTTGAAGGCGGCAAAGCCGAAGGCTTCCAGTTCCTGGTGGGCGAAGGCCAGATGCTCAAAGAGTTTGAAGACGCTGTGCGCGGCATGAAAACTGGTGAGAGCACCACCTTCCCCCTGGCGTTCCCTGCGGACTACCATGGCAAAGACGTGGCTGGTAAAACCGCCGACTTCCTGGTGACTGTGCACAAAGTGGAAGTGGCTAACTTGCCCGAAGTCAACGCTGAGCTGGCCAAGTCTTTGGGCATCACTGAAGGCACGGTCGAGGCCTTGCGCGCTGACATCAAGAAAAACCTTGAGCGTGAAGTGTCTGCCCGCGTGCTGGGCCGCAACAAGCAAGCGGTGATGGACGCCCTGGTGGCCAAAGCCGAGCTGGACCTGCCCAAGGCCACCGTGCAAGCCGAACTCGACCGCATGGCCGAAGGCGCCCGCGCTGACCTCAAGGCCCGCGGCATCAAAGACGCTGACAAAGCCCCCATCCCCGAAGAACTCTTCCGCCCCCAAGCTGAGCGCCGCGTGCGTTTGGGCCTGGTGGTGGCCGAGTTGGTCAAGACACAGAACCTGCAAGCCACGGCCGAGCAGATCAAGGACCACATTGAAGAGTTGGCTGCCAGCTACGAGCAACCGGCCGATGTGGTGCGTTGGTACAACAGCGACAACCGTCGTCTGGCCGAGGTGGAAGCGGTGGTGATTGAAAACAACGTCACCAACTACGTCTTGTCCCTGGCCAAAGTGACCGAAAAAGCCTTGTCCTTCGACGAGTTGATGGGTCAATCAGCCTAAACTCAAGGCTTGATCAAGCGGGGCTTGTGCCAGACTTGATGTCTTGGCAACAAGCCCCATTTGCTTTGTGAGGCCTGATTTTCAAAAGGGCCTCCTAAATTCGCTACAGTAGCTGTCATACACACGTATTTGGAGCCCTCATGAACTTCCCTCACAACGCCCACAGCCCTCTTGATACCCAGGCCCTGGGCATGATCCCCATGGTCATCGAACAGTCTGGCCGTGGTGAGCGTTCCTATGACATTTACTCGCGCCTGCTCAAAGAGCGTGTGATTTTCCTGGTCGGTCCGGTCAACGACCAAACCGCCAACCTGGTGGTGGCCCAGCTGCTGTTCCTCGAGAGCGAGAACCCCGACAAAGACATCTCGTTTTACATCAACTCCCCTGGCGGTTCGGTGAGCGCGGGCATGGCGATTTTTGACACCATGAACTTCATCAAGCCCGATGTGTCCACTCTGTGCACCGGCATGGCTGCCAGCATGGGCGCTTTCTTGCTGGCCGCGGGTGCCAAGGGCAAGCGTTTCTCGCTGCCCAACTCCAAGGTCATGATTCACCAGCCTTTGGGCGGCACCCAGGGCCAGGCCACTGAGATTGAAATTCACGCTCGCGAGATCCTCAAAACCCGCGAGCAGCTCAACAAAATCTTGGCTGAGCGCACCGGTCAACCGCTGGAAAAGATTGAGCGCGACACCGAGCGCGACTACTACCTGTCAGCCGATGAGGCCAAAGAGTACGGCCTGGTGGACCAGGTGATCGCCAAGCGTCCATAACGGCAGCGACACAAGGGGCACCAGGTGCCCCTTTAAATTGGTTAATATTGCGAAAACACCGACAAAAGGCATAGACCCCATGGCCGAGAAAAAAGGCTCTTCCAGCGAAAAAACCTTGTACTGCTCTTTCTGCGGTAAGAGCCAGCACGAGGTCAAAAAGCTCATCGCGGGGCCGTCGGTCTTTGTGTGTGATGAATGCATTGAGTTGTGCAATGAAATCATCCGTGACGAGTTGCCTGCTTCGACCGAGCCTGATGGCAAAGACATCAAAGGCGATTTGCCCACGCCGGCCGACATCAAGGCCAACCTCGACAACTATGTGATCGGCCAAGAAGCCGCCAAGCGTTCGCTGGCCGTGGCGGTTTACAACCACTACAAGCGCCTGGCCCACAAAGAAAAAGCCAAGAAGGACGACGTGGAACTGGCCAAGAGCAACATCTTGCTCATCGGCCCCACCGGTTCAGGCAAAACGCTGTTGGCCCAAACTTTGGCGCGCCAACTCAATGTGCCCTTTGTGATGGCCGATGCCACCACCTTGACCGAAGCCGGGTATGTGGGCGAGGACGTTGAGAACATCATCCAAAAGTTGCTACAAAGTTGCAACTACGAAGTGGACAAAGCGCAGCGCGGCATTGTGTACATCGACGAGATCGACAAAATTTCGCGCAAGTCTGACAACCCTTCGATCACCCGTGATGTGTCGGGCGAGGGCGTGCAGCAGGCTTTGCTCAAGCTGATTGAAGGCACCCAGGCCAGCGTGCCTCCGCAAGGCGGGCGCAAGCACCCCAACCAAGACTTCATCCAGATCGACACCACCAACATCTTGTTCATTTGTGGTGGCGCGTTTGCCGGCCTGGAAAAGGTGGTCAACAACCGCACCGAGTCCTCAGGCATTGGTTTTGGCGCCGCCGTCAAAAGCAAGCAAGAGCGCAGCCTGACCGAGGTGTTCAAAGAGATTGAGCCCGAAGACCTGATCAAGTTCGGTTTGATTCCTGAGTTGGTCGGTCGTATGCCGGTGGTGGCCACCTTGGCTGAACTGAGCGAAGACGCGCTGGTGCAAATCTTGACCGAGCCCAAAAACGCTTTGGTCAAGCAGTACGGCAAGTTGCTGGGCATGGAAGGTGTGGAGTTGGAGATTCGCCCCACCGCCCTCAAAGCCATTGCCCGCAAAGCGCTTGCGCGTAAAACCGGCGCGCGCGGCTTGCGCTCGATTCTGGAGCACGCGCTCATCGACACCATGTTCGAATTGCCCAACAGCGCCAATGTGGAGCGTGTGGTGATCGAAGAGTCGACCATCGAGGAGAACAAACCGCCTCTGATGGTCTACCGGGAAACGGCTAAAAAAGCTTGAGCTCTGTCACTGCGGTCATGGTCTGCTTTGATGGTCATCAAAGCGGGTCATGTTTATGCATTTCAGGATTGAAATTCCTGTGATGCTCACCATATTCAACGGGTAATCAAAGGTCACACCATGTCCGGACATCCCAATTTGCCAGCCACCCCCCTCGAATTGCCACTGTTGCCTTTGCGTGACGTGGTGATCTTCCCCCACATGGTGATCCCACTGTTTGTGGGGCGCCCCAAAAGCATCAAGGCTTTGGAAGCCGCGATGGAGGCCGAGCGCCGCATCATGCTGGTGGCCCAGAAAGCCGCCGCCAAAGACGAGCCGCAAGTCTCGGACATGTTCGATGTGGGTTGCGTCTCGACCATTTTGCAAATGCTGAAACTGCCCGATGGCACTGTCAAGGTGTTGGTCGAAGGTCAGCAGCGTGCCAACGTCAACAAAATTGAAGAAGGCGAGCAGCACTTCACCGCCAATGTGACCCCGGTGCTGGTGGCCGAAGAAGCGGGCGTGCCCGATGCTGCCAGCGAGGTGGAAGCCCTGCGCCGTGCGGTGATGCAGCAGTTTGACCAGTACGTCAAACTCAACAAAAAAATCCCGCCGGAAATCCTCACCAGCATCGCCAGCATTGACGATGCCGGCCGCCTGGCCGACACGATTGCTGCGCACTTGCCGCTCAAGCTTGAGAACAAGCAGATGGTGTTGTCCATCTCTGGTGTGAAAGAGCGCCTGGAAAACCTCTACGAGCAAATTGAGCGCGAGGTCGACATTTTGAATGTGGACAAGCGCATTCGCGGGCGTGTGAAGCGCCAGATGGAAAAGAACCAGCGCGACTTCTATTTGAACGAGCAGGTCAAGGCCATCCAAAAAGAATTGGGTGAGGGCGAAGAGGGCGCTGACATCGAGGAGATCGAGAAAAAGATCAAGTCGGCCAAGATGCCCAAAGAGGCTTTGAAGAAGGCTGAGAGCGAGCTCAAAAAGCTCAAGCTCATGTCGCCCATGTCGGCCGAGGCCACCGTGGTGCGCAACTACATCGACGCTTTGATTGGCCTGCCTTGGGCCAGCAAAACCAAGATCAAGCACAACCTGGCCAATGCCGAGACAGTGCTCAACGAGGACCACTTTGGTCTGGACAAGGTCAAAGACCGCATCCTTGAATACCTTGCTGTGCAGCAGCGCGTGGACAAGGTCAAGGCACCCATTCTTTGCTTGGTTGGCCCACCTGGTGTGGGTAAGACCTCGCTGGGTCAATCGATTGCCAAGGCCACAGGGCGCAAGTACGTGCGCATGGCCTTGGGTGGTATGCGTGATGAAGCGGAAATCCGCGGGCACCGCCGTACCTACATTGGCGCCATGCCAGGCAAGGTGTTGCAATCGCTCTCTAAGGTGGGCACGCGCAACCCCTTGTTCTTGCTCGATGAGATCGACAAGCTCGGCACCGACTTCCGTGGTGACCCATCCAGCGCTTTGCTGGAGGTGCTCGACCCCGAGCAAAACAACAAGTTTGCCGACCACTATGTGGAGGTCGACTTTGACCTGAGCGATGTGATGTTCGTGGCCACTTCGAACTCCATGAACATCCCGCCGGCATTGTTGGACCGCATGGAAGTGATCCGCTTGGCGGGCTACACCGAAGACGAGAAGGTCAACATCGCCCAACGCTATTTGTTGCCCAAGCAGATCAAGAACAATGGTCTGAAAGACGGCGAAATTTTGGTGACCGAAGACGCGGTGCGCGACGTGGTGCGTTACTACACCCGCGAAGCCGGTGTGCGTTCGCTCGAGCGTGAGCTCTCCAAGATCTGCCGCAAGGTGGTCAAGGGCTTGCAGTTGGCCACCATGAAGGCCACGGTCAATGTGAATGTCGACAACCTCAACGACTTTTTGGGTGTGCGCAAGTTCACCTACGGCCGTGCCGAGCAGCAAAACCAAATTGGCCAAGTGGTCGGTCTGGCTTGGACCGAGGTGGGTGGCGATTTGCTGACCATCGAGGCCGCGCTCATGCCCGGTAAGGGTGTCATCACCCGCACAGGTTCGCTGGGCGATGTGATGAAAGAGTCCGTTGAAGCTGCCCGCACCGTGGTGCGCAGCCGCTCACGCATGCTGGGCATTCCTGACGAGTACTTTGAGAAAAAAGATGTGCACATCCACGTGCCCGATGGGGCTACGCCCAAGGACGGCCCCAGTGCGGGTGCTGCCATGACCACAGCCTTTGTGTCGGCGCTCACGGGTATTCCGGTGCGCGGTGATGTGGCCATGACCGGTGAGATCACCTTGCGTGGTGAGGTCACGGCCATTGGTGGCTTGAAGGAAAAGCTGTTGGCAGCGCTGCGTGGCGGCATCAAAACCGTGCTGATTCCTGAAGAGAACGCCAAAGACCTGCAGGAGATTCCAGACAACGTGAAAGCGGGCTTGGAGATCGTGCCGGTGCGATGGATCGACAAGGTGCTGGAAATTGCGCTGGAGCGCAAGCCCACCCCCTTGACTGACGAGGAAGTGGCCGCCGCGGCCGTGCGCGCCGCTACCACCCAGGCGCCAGCGGCGGGGGACATCAAGCACTGAAATTTTTTAGCCTTGGCCTGCAAACCGGAAATTTTCGGGCTATAATTTAAGGCTTGAAACGCGGGAATAGCTCAGTTGGTAGAGCGCAACCTTGCCAAGGTTGAGGTCGAGAGTTCGAGACTCTTTTCCCGCTCCAGTTTTGAAAAGGGAAGCAAACGCTTCCCTTTTTTCACGGCGCGGTAGCAAAGCGGTTATGCACCGGATTGCAAATCCGTGTAGGTCGGTTCGACTCCGGCCCGCGCCTCCAAAATGAAAAAGCACCCAGATTCTGGGTGCTTTTTTTTGGTCTCGACCCAGGCGCTCAAGGCGCCTGTTGGTATCACTTGATGGGGTTGTTGAACACGAAGTTGCTGTACGTGTTCTCAGCAAAACGGTGCCACACCAAGATGTCGTTGCGGAACTTGAGCCAGGGCTCATAGATCTTGCGAAACGCTGGGTTCTTCTCTGACTCTTCAGCGTAGAACTCAAAGGCAGAGGTTTGTGCGGCCTTCATGATCTCGGTGCTGTAAGCATGCAGCTTCACACCGTTGCCCACCAAGCGTCTCAAAGCGGTGGGGTTTTTGAAGTCGTACTCGGCCATCATGTCGATGTTGGCTTCAGCAGCAGCCGCAGCGAACGCAGCCTGGTAATCCTTGGGCAATGACTCCCATGCCTTGGCGTTCACATAGAACGAGTACATGGAGTTGCTTTCCCACCAGCCGGGGTAGTAGTAGTGGCTGGCCACTTTGTACAGTCCCAGTTTTTCATCGTCATAGGGGCCCACCCACTCGGCGCCGTCGATCGTGCCTTTTTCAAGCGCTTGGTAAATCTCGCCACCAGGGATCTGTTGGGGCACCGCACCCAGCCTGGACATGATCTCGCCACCGATGCCGGGGATGCGCATTTTCATGCCCTTGAGGTCGGCCAGCGTTTTGATTTCCTTCTTGAACCAACCGCCCATTTGAACGCCAGTGTTACCGCCGGGGAAATTGACGATGTTGTAGTCGCGCAGAAAATCGCGCACCAGTTGCAGGCCGCCGCCGTAATAGATCCAGGCGTTTTGTTGACGCTGGTTCAGGCCGAAGGGCAGGGTGGTTTCAAAGCCGAAGGCACGGTTCTTACCCACAAAGTAGTAAGACGCGGTGTGTGCGCATTCGATGGAGCCGGTTTGCAAAGCATCCACCACACCGAAAGCCGGCATCAATTCGCCAGCAGCGTGCACGCTGATTTGAAATTTACCGCCGGTGATTTCGCTCAAGCGTTTGGCCAACACCTCAGCGCCACCGTAAATGGTGTCCAAGCTCTTGGGAAAGCTCGATGCCAGGCGCCAACGGATGTTGGGGCCGACTTGAGAAAACGCAGGTTTGGCAACCGCCGCTGCGGTCGCGCCCAACACACCTAATTTCAGGAGGTGACGGCGAGCTGTAGCGGGGGCGCTGCTGGATGTGTCTTGGCCAATCAACGGCTTGGTCATGTGGTCAACCTTTCAAAATGAGGGAATCGAAACAAGGGTCGTCTCGTTAAAGAGTTAGCAACCTTCATGCCCAATTCAAGTTGATCCAGCTGCAGGGTAGACGCGCGCGTGGCTGGCGCTGCATGTGCCCTGTCAGGTGCATTCAGACTTTGCGATGCACCAAAGTAGACAGGCTGCACCACTGTAATGGTGCGGCCTGCACAGGGTCTGGTCCTCAGCGGTGAAGCGCTCAGTCCAGCTTGATCCGCGCCTCGTCGATCACGCGGCTGTAGCGTTGGTACTCTTGCTGGATGTGGTTGGCCAGCGCAGCGGGGCCTTGAAACGCAGGGTACAGGCCCGCACCCACCAGCTTTTGTTTGATGTCGGGTTCGGCCAAGGTGGCACGCAGGTCTTCAGACAACTTTTGAACGATGTCAGGTGGCGTGCCTGCGGGTGCGCCCAAGGCAAACCACACCACCGCTTCGTAGTCTTTGTAGCCTGATTCCATCACGGTGGGTGTTTGCGGCAGCGCATCGAGCCGTTCGCGGGTGGTCACCGCCAAAGGTCGAAGCTTGCCGGCCTCGAGCATGCCAACCACCTCGCTCAAGTTGGTCAGCACCATGTTCACATGGCCACCCAAGACCGCGTTGGCCGCCAAAGCCCCACCGGTGTATGCCACGTAAGTGAAGTCGGTGCCGGTGAGTCGTTTGAACGATTCACCTGCGATGTGCTGCGTGGTGGCCGGCCCTACCGTGGCATAGGTCAGGCTGCCAGGTTTGGCTTTGGCCTCGTTCAAGAGTTCGGCCAGGGTTTTGTAAGGGCTGGCGCTGTTCACCGCGATCACCTGAGGCGAATGCACCAGCATGGCCACCGGGTCAAAAGCTTTGAGGGCATCGTAGGGCAGGTTGGTGCGCAGCTTGGCGTTGATGGTCAAGCTGTTGGCGATCACCAGCAGGGTGTAGCCGTCAGCAGGCGCTTTGGCCGCTAACGCACCGGCAATCACCGTGCCGCCGCCTGGGCGGTTGTCGATCACCACCGACTGGTTCCAGCGGCGCGTCAAACCTTGTCCCACCACACGCACCAAGGTGTCTGCCGAGCCACCCGCAGGGAAGGGCACGATGATGCGTACCGGCTTGTTCGGAAAGTTCGTGGTTTGGGCCTGTGCCAGACCTAAGCAGCACAGCAAAGCACCCAAGAGAAGAGAGATTCTCATGCGTTCACTCCTAGTCAATCGGCCATCACTCCGGTTTGATGTGGTTGTCGCGGATCACTTTGCTCCAACGTTGCATCTCACTCACCATCATCTCGCCCGTGTCTGCCGGGCTGAGCAATGACAGGCTCACGCCCACATCGAACATGGTCTTGCTGGCATCCGTGCTGGTCATGCTGCGCATCAGGTCTTTGTTGAGGCGCTGCACGATCTCAGGCGGTGTGCCAGCTGGTGCTAACAAGGCGAGCCAAATGGACGCGTCATAGCCACTCACCCCGGCCTCACTCAAGGTGGGCACATCGGGCAGCTGCTCAATGCGCTTAGCGGTGGTGACCGCCAAGGCGCGCAGCTTGCCTTGCTGAATCAAGGACAAGACATTGGGCAGACCCGCAAAGCTGGTCTCCACCACACCGGCCAGCAAGTCGGTGGTGGCACCGGCGCTGCCGCGGTAAGGCACATGCTTGAGTTTGACGTTGGTCATCGCGCAGAACATGGCGCCCATGAGGTGCTGCGAACTGCCATTGCCCGAAGAGGCGTAGTGAATTTGCTCGGGGTGTGTGCGGGCGAAGTTGATCAGGTCTTGCACCGTCTTGAAATCGGTCTTGGTGTTGACCACCAGCACATACGCCGAATCCACCAGCTTGGCCACTGGCGTGAAGGACTTGATCGGGTCATAAGGCAAGCGGCCATACACCGCTTGGCCCAGCACATGGGTGGTCGAGCTCATCAACAAGGTGTGGCCATCGGGCGCAGCCTTGGCCACCGCATCAGCACCGATGGTCGAGCCCGCGCCTTGTTTGTTTTCTATCACCACCTGTTGGCCCAAACTTGCCGAGAGCTTTTGCCCGACCAGTCGGGCCACCACATCGGTGAAGCCACCAGGCGCGGTGGGCACAATGATTTTGACCACCTTGGTGGGGTAGGTCTGCGCTGTGCTGATGACGGGTATGCACAAACCCATAACCAGACAGAGCCAACGTGTCCATGTGGAGCGTGTCATGGCTCAGCCCACGTAGACCGGCTCGGGCATGGTCAGGTAGCTGTGCAGCAGGTGGTACACCATTTTGTAATTCTTCTGCTGAAAGCTGGCGTGCGAGATGCCTTTCATCACGCTGAATTGTTTGTTCGCGTGAGGCAGCTTGCCGTAGAAAGCGATCAAGTCTTCAAAGCTGGCAATGCCATCGAACTCGCCACGCAAAATCAAAGTGGGCACATTGATTTTCTCGGGGTTCACCACAGGCAGCCTAGAGCACATGTCCACATAGGTGCCGGTGGGCATGGAGCTGTCCAGCGTCAAAATGGCTTGGGCAAAGGCTTCGATGGTGGCTTGGTCGGCCGTGTCAGGGTGGTCGCGGTCGAAGATGCTTTGTACAAAAGCGCGGTCAATCGGACGGCGATTTTTTGCCAGAAACTCTGGCAGTTTCTTACGGCGGTTCTCCAAGGTGTGACTGCCTTCGCCGGTCCACACAAACGCATCCAAGGCCAACTTGTTCACGCGTTCGGGGTGGCGCTCTGCAAACATGGCCGCACGCAAGGCGCCTGAGGAAATGCCGTACACATCGAATTTCACCGGGCCTTTGAGGCTGTGGATGTAATCGGTGGCGGCCTTGAGGTCATCGGCGCCGTTGCTGATGTCGCAGTTGATCTCGCGGTGTTTGCTTGAGCGCCCATAGCCCTCATGGTCCACCGTCCAGGTGTCAAAGCCGCGCTCGGCAAACCACTGCATGGCCGACGAATCGGGGCGGCCAGGCACGGTCAAATCAAACGTGGGTTGTGAGGCCATGGACGAGCCATGCACAAACAACAAGGTGCCCGCAAAAGGCACGTTGGCAGCGGCTTTGCGATGCCAGAGAAATAATTTGACATCGCCCTTGTGGGTCCAATGTTCTTCGCCGCCGGTCCAGGTGGTTGCCATGAGTTGTCTCCTTGTTGATTCAGGGTTGTGTTGAAGTCTGTTGTTGTGCGTAGGGGCCTGCAGCGTGCTTCACCTGCCCACCCACCATAGTGAGCAAAGAGCGCAAGGTGTGAATTTTTTGCTCAGGCATGCGCAGATAATCTTGGTCCAGCACCGCCAGGTCGGCCAAGTAACCGGGTTTTAATTCGCCACGCTGCGCGTCGTCATGCGCGAACCAGGCGCTGCCGCGGGTGTAGAGGCTCAAAGCTTGCATGCGGTCCAGCAGCTCATGCCCTTGCCGTGTGGTTTGGCCATCCACCGTGCGACCGTCCATCAGCCATTGCACAGCGACAAAAGGGTTGTAGCTCATCACGCGGTGGGCATCGGTACCAGCACCAACGCTCAAGCCCAGTGACAAAGCGGTGCTGATGGGTGGCATGTGCGCAGCTTTCACGCCGTATTTTTTTTCGAACTGCGGGTATTGGTAGTAGCTGGCGTTTTGCACCAGCCAGCCGATGTTCATCGCCTTCATGCGCTTGAGCGTGTCGACAGACGCGTTGTTGAGGTGCGCAATCGACCAGCGCAAACTTTGCAGCGGTGTTTGTGCATGCACCGCTTCCAGCACGCGCAGCAGGTGCGCCACGTTGTCTTCGGTGTTCCAGTGGAAGGTCACCCCCAAGCCACGCGCAGCAGCCCACTGCAAGACTTGGGTCAAACCAGCTTCATCGTCCGCGGTGGGCTTTTCGTTGTTGTACATGCCCCAAGTGACGTTCTCACCCAAGCCATTGAATTTCAAGCTGGCGTTGCCCAGGCCCATGGGCAGCAGCGCGGTGAGCTTGGCAAAGTCTTCCAACTCATGACCGCGCCTGGGCGCAGAGATGCTGAAGGCCACACGCACCGGTAAACCCTGTGTGCGCCACACCGCTTGCAGCGGTTCATAAGCGTCCATGGGCAGGTTGTAACCACCGGGGTCAATCACGCCTGTCACACCCAGTGCGCTGAGCTTTTGAAAAAACTGCTTCACACCTTGCGCTTGCGCTTGGCTGTTGGGGCGGGGCAGCAGGTTGTACACATCGCTCACGGTGCGCGCGGTGCCCAACAACCAACCGGTGTCACGGCCTTGTGGGTCACGTTCGGGTGTGAGGTGCGAAGCTAATTCAGCCTGTTGCAAGAGCCCTGATTTTTCTAGCCCTAGCGGCGACAACATCAGCCCGCTGTAAGCCCATTGGATGTAGATAGGGTGCTCAGGGCTGACCTTGGCAATGTCTTCTTGGGTGGGGCGACGTTTTTCTTTGAATTGGTTTTCCGTCCAACCACCCGCGACGATCAACCAGCTGCCTGCAGGCTGGTGGTGCGCAGCTTCGCGCAGTCGCGCCAAGCCTTCTTCAATCGAGGCAGCCCCGATCCAACTCACCTCGGTCATCTCAGTCAAGCCCGCACGGATGGCATGGATGTGCGAGTCGATCAAACCCGGGATGACGGTGCGGCCTTGCAGTGCTATCTGGCGAGTGTGGGGGCCAGCTAATGACTTGATGTGTGCGTCGGTGCCCACGGCCACAATGCGCTCGCCCTGGATGGCCAGAGCCTGTGCAGGCGGCCCGTCGAATTGCAGCACCTGGCCACCGAGCAACACCGTGTCGGCCGTGCCATGCGCGTTGCTTGCCAGCACCCATGCGCTCAGGCACAGGGCAAGTGAGCGGGCAAGCCAGGCAGGCATGGCCGGCAGGGTCAAAGTTTTTGCATCATGCAGTCGGTTTCAACCACGCGCCCAGAGGTTGATGCGCGACGCACCACCCGGGTTTGTTTGTAACCGGCTTTGCTGCAGGTGATGGTGACATCGTCGGCTTTAGCCGTCGGGTTCACATGGGTGCGGTAAACGCCCATGATGTTGGCTTGCACATTGACTGCGCTGCCTGATTTGGGTTGCAGGGTGACGGTAGCTCGCCCGATGTTGGAGCCACGTTCTTCACGCACAAAACCAAAAAAGGCAGGGCCTTCTTTGCCGGTATCGTCACCGGGGTTTTCGTCCACGCCACCGGCCCACACAGGGCAGGCTATCAGGCAGGCCAGCAACGCTGCCAAAGTACGCACATGATTCATGGTTGTTGAGCCTTGCGCACTTCAGCGCCAATAAAACTTGAGGGAATACAACATGGCAGGCACCAGCAGGGTGGGCACCAACCAAGACAACGATGCGGGGATCTTGCGCGTCACGGACGCAGGCAATGCGCTCACCAAGCCTGCGATCAACGCGGCACCCAGGGCCGAGGTGACGATCCACCCGTACCAGTACATGGCCGGGCCGTCATCGGGTGTGGATGGTGTCCAACCCCATGTGTACAGACCACTGGCTGGGTAGTAACTGAAGGTAGGAAAACGCCACACGTCGCTGACCCAATACAACAGCGCCACGCAAGGCGCGAACACCAACGCAAACACGCGCTGACGCTCAGAACCTGTGGGCTCGAACTCTGTGCTCATGAACCATACCCCCGAACATTGTTGACCACATGACCTGCCAAAAAGGTGTACCAGCACACCGCACACAAAAAGACGGTGATCCACTTGCGCGCGACCAGGTCGCTCGCTGTATTTGCAAAACGCCACAAGTAACGGTAGAAGGGCAGCAAGCCCAGGCCAAAGACGGCCAGGTGTTCTTTGAGTTCAAACGCACCCAGTGTTTTGAAGAACTCTTGTTGCTCAATCGGGATGCGCACCGTGATGCGGTACTGCGCGTAAATCCAGCCACCCAACACAAAGCACAAGACCCACAAAATGCACACCGCATTGGCGTAACGCGGCGCAGCCACGGCGCGGAATCGACTTACAAAGTCAGCAGGCAACTGGCCGCGTTGAAGGGGCCAAGCAACGGCCATCGCTTGATGGGTTAACGCACCCAGCAAGGCCACGGCCAGCAAGCCGTGAAGGATGAGCAGCAGTGTCCAGAACGCATTTTCAGAGAAGAGATCGTACAGAGGGCTCATGTGGTTGTAGTCAAGACATCAGGACGTGCGCAGCAACTTGCTGCACATCTTTGAGGTTTCATTTTCAACACATTCATTGTTAAAAATAATGTGCCTACAACTTATAGGGAAATCCCGCGTGCGCTTTTGATCAATTGCGCCTAGATTGTCCTTTCCAACATTTTTGGCAACTGCAGAGGACATAACGTGAAAAGAAAAGTATGGGTTTTATCGGCGCTGTTCGCAGCGTGTTTGGCTGGCCTGGCGCATGCCGGCCCTGCGGTCAATGTGTCGAAGAAAGACATCGGCGGCGTGGTCACTGGTCCGCAAGGTCCGGAGGCTGGCGTGTGGGTCATTGCTGAAACCAAAGACCTGCCCACCAAGTTCGCTAAGATTGTGGTGACCGATGACAAGGGCCGCTACCTCTTGCCCGAGATGCCTTCGGCCAACTACCAGGTGTGGGTGCGTGGCTATGGCCTGGTCGACTCGCCCAAGGTGACCGCCAAGCCTGGTCAACAACTCGACCTCAAAGCCGTGATCGCGCCCGATGAAAAATCAGCTGCGCAGTACTACCCCGGCATGTACTGGTACACCTTGCTCGACATCCCCAAAGAGTCTGACTTTCCAGGCACGGGTGACAAGGGCAACGGTATTCCCACCAACTTGAAAAAACAGTCCTACTGGGTCGACACCGTCAAGAACAGCTGCCAGTCCTGCCACGCGCTGGGCTCTGAAGGCATGCGCACCATGTCTGATTTCTACAAGAAGAAAGCCAATGGCGATTCTTTCCTGGCCTGGGCACACCGTACCCAAGCCGGTCAAGCCATGGCTTACATGGGTGTGGCCCTCGGTCGCCTCGGTCCTGATAAAGGCCTGGAGTTGTTCGCCGATTGGACCGACAAGATTGAAAAAGGCGCACTGCCTTTTGACAAACCCAAGCGTCCGCAAGGCGTGGAGCGCAACGCGGTCTATACCATGTGGGACTACTCCAACGCCAAGTACTACTTGCACGATGGTGTGTCGTCTGACAAGCGCAATGGCCGCATCAACCCCAACGGTTTGTTCTGGGGCTCACCTGAAGAGTCCACCGACCGCGTGCCTTACCTGGACCCGGTCAACCACAAAGCTGGCGAGGTGGTGCACCCCTACCGCGACCCGAAATTGTTCGGTCAAAAAGAACAGCCCAAAGGTCCTTCCGCTTACTGGGGTGATGAAGCCATTTGGGACGGCCACACCAGCATCCACAACAACGTGATGGACGAAGCCGGTCGCGTGTGGTTCTCGGCCCGTGTGCGCCCCTTTGCCAACCCTGACTTCTGCAAAGCAGGTTCTTCACACCCCTCGGCCAAGGTGCTGCCTTTGAACGAGTCGGTGCGTCAGCTCTCGATGTACGACCCAGCCAAAAAAGAGTGGTCGCTCATCAGCACTTGCTTCACCACCCACCACCTGTATTTCTCGCGTGACAAGAACAACATCTTGTGGACCAGTGCCGGCGGCCCAGGCTTCAGTGCTGTGGGTTGGCTCGACACCAAGAAATACCTGGAAACCAAAGATGAGGAAAAGTCGCAAGGCTGGACCCCCATCGTGTTGGACTTCAACGGCAACGGCAAACGTGATGCCTACACCGACCTGGGCCAACCCGAAGACGCGAGCAAAGACAAGCGTGTGATGACCGGTTTTTACGGCGTGCAAACCAGCCCGCTGGACAACTCGGTGTGGGGCCAGTCCATGGACGTGGGCTTCTCACGCGTGGACCAACCCAGCTTCTTGATCCGCATGATCCCCGGCAGCGACCCGACCAACACCGCTTTGGCTGAAATCTTCCAGCCGCCAGAGGGCTACTATGGTCTGCGCGGCTTGGACATCGACTCCAAAGGCGTGGTGTGGTCGGTGCTCTCCAGCGGCCAGATGTCAAGCTTTGACCGCAGCAAGTGCAAAGGCCCGATGACCGGTGCGGCTGCAGCCACAGGCAAGCATTGCCCCGAAGGTTGGACCATCCACCGCTTCCCTGGCCCTCAGTTCAAGAACGTGAACGACCCCAATGGCAGCGCTGAACACGCTTACTACATTGCTGTGGACGTGGACAACGCCTTGGGCTTGGGCAAGGACGTGCCGATTGCGCTGACCAATGGCGGCGAAGCCTTGTTGGCTTTGGTCAAAGGTGAGTGGGTCAGCCTGCGCGTGCCTTACCCCTTGGGCTTCTTCACCAAGAACGCTGACGGTCGCATCGACAACCCCAAAGCCGGCTGGAAAGGCCGCGGCTTCTGGACCACCTCAGGCACCCGCGCGAACTTCCATGGCGAAGGCGGCACCGAGGCACGTCCTAAAGTCTTCAAGGTTCAAATGCGTCCTCACCCACTGGCGAACTGAGTTTAAGGAAAGTTTCTAAGCCATGAAAACGATTGCTACTCTTTTGCTGGGTGTGAGCACCCTGATGGCCAGTGGCATGGCAGCTGCGCAAGACAATGCTGCAGCGGCCGGCCAGGCCAATTTGCTGGGTTGTATGTTTTGTCACAACGCCAAGGCCAAGCTGATGGGACCGTCTTTCGAGGCGGTGGCCGACAAGTACAAAGACCAGGCGGATGCAGCCGCGGTCTTGTCTTTGAAAATCAAAAACGGCGGTGCTGGCGTGTGGGGCAGGGTGCCCATGCCAGCCCACAACCAAGTGCCTGATGAACAGATCAAGACCTTGGTGACGTGGGTGCTCAAAGGCGCGCCACCGCGTTGATTCGCAACGGGGCATGCCCCGTCTTGCGTTTTTACAAAACCGCCTTCGGGCGGTTTTTTATCGCCCAGGTGACAGCCGGCGGCGGTGTTGATGGTTGTCCCCATTGCCATGCACAAGCTGCAAGCGTAGCGTGGTGGTTCTGGCTGTTGTGGCCGTCAACAAGAAGGAGACTGCTTTGAGATTCACCTGCATTGCCCGCAAGCTTGGCCTGTTGTGCCTGGCTTTGCTGACCTCTCTGGCCTTTGCGGCCGACCCGAAAATCACCACCAACGAGTTCAACCTGGACACCGAGTTGCCCGGGGTGAAAATTTATGTGCGCAACAAGCACTTGGCCAGCCAAACCAAGTTCACCGGCGACAAGGTGGTGCTGTTTGTGCACGGTGCCACTTACCCGTCTGAAACCGCGTTCGACATCAACTTGCCCGGCGGCAGCTGGATGGAGTACGTGGCGCAACTCGGCTATGACGCTTACCTGGTGGATGTGCGTGGCTACGGCTTGTCCACACGCCCTGCGTCCATGAGCCAGCCTTCATCGGCCAACCCGCCCTTTGCCACCACAGCCGATGCCATCAAAGACATCGGCACCGCGGTGGACTTCATCCGTCAGCGCCGCGGCGTGGCCAAAATCAACCTGGTGGGTTGGTCTTGGGGCACCACCACCACGGCGGGTTACACCACGCAAAACAACGACAAGATCAACAAGCTGGTGCTTTATGCGCCGTTGTGGATTGTCAAAGCTCCACCCCCAGTAGCTGGCTCAGGTGCTTACCGCACCGTGCAAAAAGACTCGGCCCGTTCACGCGGCATCCGCGGTATTCCAGATGCCAAAGTTGAAGAGATCAGCCCCTCGGCGTGGTTCGAGCAATGGTGGTCTTCCAACATGGTGTCAGACGCTGAAGGCGCCAAGCAAACCCCAGCGGTGGTGCGTGCGCCCAATGGCGTCATCAAAGACCTGGGTGAGTATTGGATGAACAACAAGCCCACCTACGACCCCGCAGACATTCGTGTGCCGGTGATGCTCATCATCGCCGAGTGGGACCAAGACACCCCGCTGTACATGGCACAAGAACTCTTTCCCAAGATCGTGAATTCGCCCGAGAAGAAGCACGTGATTCTGGGTGAGGGCACCCACGCCATCGTGCTGGAGAAAAACCGCACCAAGCTCATGCAAGAAGTGCAAACTTTTCTGGACGGCAAGAAGTAATTTTTCCGATGCCAGCAAGCGCCACTTCGGTGGCGCTTTTTTTGCGTCTTATGATGACCGCACTTTTGAGGAAGCTCATCCATGCGCGTGATAGATGCTGCCACCATCGCCCGGGCTTTGCCCTTTGAACAACTTGTGCCTGCTTTGCGTGCTTTGTTTGCGCAAGGTTGCGACGTGCCTGCACGGCAGATCTTGCCCATCGACACACCGGGTGGTGAAGTCCTCACCACCATGCTCATGCCTGCTTGGGTGGTGGGGCAGTTTTATGGGGTCAAGGTCATCAACATGAGCCCGGCCAACGCTGCGCGCGGCCTGCCTGGTTTGCATGCCAGCTATCTTTTGCACGATGCGGTCACAGGGGTGCCTTTGTGCGTGATGGATGGCGATGAGCTCACCTTGCGCCGCACCGCGGCAGCTTCTGCATTGGCCGCGTCTTACCTGGCGCGCCAAGATGCACAGCATTTGTTGGTGGTGGGTGCTGGGCGTGTGGCGGCTTTGTTGCCCCAGGCTTATCGCGCGGTGCGTGATGTGAAGCGCATTTCGGTGTGGGCACGCCGAGCGGAAGAAGCGCAGCGTTTGGCCCAGTTGTGGCAAGCCCAGGGCTTTGAAGCACAGGCGGTACACAGTTTGCAAGACGCGGTGCAAGAGGCGGACATCATCAGCTGCGCCACCTTGGCCAGCACACCGGTGGTGCGTGGTGCGTGGTTGCAGCCTGGTTCGCACCTGGATTTGATCGGCAGCTTCACCCCGACCATGCGTGAGGTCGATGACGCTTGTTTTGCAGGTGCGTCTTTGTTTGTGGACACGCCTGAGGCCTTGAAGAAAAGTGGCGATTTGCTCGGGCCGTTGGCCAGTGGGGTTATCACCGCGCAAGATGTGCGGGCTGATTTGGCATCGCTGTGTCGCGGTGAACATCTGGGCCGAGCGCACGCGCCAGAGCGCACCGTGTTCAAGTCGGTGGGCACCGCGTTGGAAGACCTGGCTGCTGCCATGCTGGTGCAAGGCGCACTCGCGGCGCAGGCCTGAACCTCCAAGTCATTTGGCTCTTCCTTTATGGGTGTTTACCCTCTGACTGGAGGTTGATAAACACCTTAAATTGTTGCTAACAAAAAGGTAGCAGCATGCAAGCAAACCAGGTTCAGAACATCCTTGTTTTGTCGTTGATCGTGGGCTTTGCCCTGATGGAGTACACCAGCCGGCGTTACCAAAAAACCGTGCATGCCACGGCCAATGACACCAAGCTTGAGCTCTTCATGTTCTTGAGCCTCCTGGCCATCACCCAGCCCTTGGCGATTTTGGTCACCAGCAAACTGGGCAACTGGTTGGCACCTGCTTACAAGGGCGTGCTGTCAGACTGGCCTTGGTGGGCCATGGTGGGGGTGTTGATTTTGGCGGACGACCTCACCCAGTACTGGTGGCACCGCCTCTCGCACACGCCCTTGTTGTGGCCACTTCACCGCGCGCACCATTCGGCGCAGTACATGAGCATCCGCGTGACCTTCCGCAACAATTTCTTTTACTACCTGATGATGCCCGGCTTGTGGTTCGCAGGTTGTTTGTTGTACCTGGGGGTGGGCGGCTATGTGTACGCCTTGTATGTGGTGTGCAAGCTGGCCGTCATCATGGGCGCGCACTGTGCCTGGCGCTGGGACGAGCCGCTTTACCGTATCCCCGCTTTGCGTCCTGTCATGTGGGTGTTGGAGCGCACCATTTCCACACCCGCCACGCATTGGGCACACCACGCCATTACCAACGCCGATGGGGTGGGGCATTACAAAGGCAACTTCGGTAATTTGTTGTTCATCTGGGACATGATTTTTGGCAGCGCTCACATCACCCGCCATTACCCCGAGCGCGTCGGGCTGATCGACGACAAGCTGTTTGGTGCTGAGCGTTGGTACCACCAAATGTTCTTCCCCTTGTTCCAATCTTCACGCGACCACACCGCATTGAAGTTTGGCGGCACGGTGTATGTGGATCCTGCCGAAGAGGCTGCACCCTCACGCTAAGGCATAGCGAGCGTGACCCGTCCTGAATTAGGTTGACACCTGGGACGGTGATCTCAGCCGACGGATGTCGGCCAAAGACGCCCGATGTACCACATCGGGCGTTTGCATTTTCAGCGATAAATGAGGGCGCTCGCCGTTGTAGATCTGCACTGACTCTCGCACCATCCGCCTTGCTTGCTCCAGATCAGCTGGGCGCTGCAACAGCAACTCGCCTTTGAGGATGCCGTTGACCCGCTCGGCCAGCGCATTTTGGTAACAGTCATAGCCATCGGTCATTGAGCACAGCAGGCCGTGGCGCCGATGAATGGCTTGGTAATAGTTCGAGCAGTACTGGATGCCCCGATCCGAGTGATGCACCAAGCGTTGATCGCTTTGACGCGCGCGTAAGGCCATCTTCAAGGCTTGTGCCACCGGCTCGGTTTGTAAACTGTCGTGCACATGCCAACCCACGATCTTGCGCGAGTAGGCATCAGTGACCAAGCTCAAGTAAACGAACTTGTCGTTCGTGGGCAGGTACGTGATGTCAGCCACCCATACCTGCTCGCTGGCTGTAGCGCACAGTTGCTGTTCCCCCGCCTTGAGCAGGTTCGGGTGGCGGCGAAACCGGTGATGGCTCTCAGTGGTCTTGTGATACGCCCGTCGCTGCGGCACCAGCATGCCAGCGTTGCGCAGCACATCAAACATCGCATCGCGCCCCAGTTCAATGCCCGCCTGCGCCAGAGGTTCACGCAGCACATGGTGCAGCTTGCGTGTGCCCAGCCGGGGCTGTCGTACACGCCAATCTCGCACCAACCCCACCACTGCCTGGCTTCTACTCTCACGCTGGGCGTGACGCCGCTGGCCCTGATAGTAAGCTTGGCGACTCACCCCCATATGGCGGCAAGCCCTCTTCACACTCAGCCCTTGGACGAGTTGCTGTGCGAGGACTTGCCCAAAGGCTTTTTTACGACGCGCACCCCGTAGTCCTTCTTCAGGACGTCCAGTACAGCCTCGAACAACTGGGCCTTCTCGTTGGCCTCCTTGAGTTGAACTTGCAAGGCCTTGATTTGCTGCTCGGGTGTCAGAGGTATGGGTGTTTTGTCTCGGGGCATGGCTGCCGATGATGCCTCAATACTCCAGCTTTGGCGTCCATGCTTACGCATCCACACCAACACCGTGGAGCGACCTTGAATGCCATAACGCAGTTGCGCTTGTTTGTAGGTCAGCTCGCCTTTTTCTACTTGCTCCACCACAGCCAGTTTAAAAGCCAGCGTGTAATCCTTCTGAGTTCTCTTGATGCCTGATTCCATTTGACTTGCCTTTTCTTTCAAGAAAAGGTGTCAACCTCTGGCAGGACGGGTCAGCGCCCACAAAAAAGCCTGCATCAGCAGGCTTTTTGCTTGCTCCTTTTTCAGGATCAATAACATCAAGCCCCACAGGGCTTAGCGCTTATTTCAATGACAAGACCCAAGCGGCCAATTTCTTGGCTTCAGCGTCGTTGACTTGTGCGTTGGCAGGCATAGGAATCGCTCCCCAGTTGCCGCCGCCGCCTTTTTGAATTTTGCCGGCCAGCATGTCCACTGCACCTTTGTCGCTGGCGTATTTCGCAGCCACGTCTTTGAAGGCTGGTCCCACCACCTTGTTGGCCACACCGTGACAGGCCAAGCAGTTTTTGGACGTGGCCAAAGCTTGGTCGGCCAACACGGGGGCACTCATGGCCAAAGCCAAGGTGGTGAACAAAACGCGTTTCATCACAATCAATCTCCAGGTTAAAAACAATACTTTAAAAAATTCACGCAGATGCGCATGACAGGACAACCACCCCAATGGCCGTCCTTTTTGATCAATAGTCGTCCAGCACAGCACCCTTGCTGGCGGTCGACGCGTTGCGGGCAAACTTGGCTTGCACACCACGGGTATAACGCGGCTCGGGGGCTGTCCAAGATGCGCGGCGCTTGGCAACCTCGGTTTCAGGCACATTGAGTTCGAGCAGCAACTGGCGTGCATCGATGGTGATGCTGTCACCCTCGTGCACCAAACCAATCGTGCCACCCACCGCAGCCTCAGGCGCCACGTGGCCCACCACCATGCCCCAGGTGCCGCCAGAGAAGCGGCCGTCGGTGATCAAGCCCACGCTCTCACCCAAGCCCGCACCAATCAGCGCGCCGGTAGGTGCCAACATTTCAGGCATGCCTGGGCCGCCTTTGGGGCCAAGGTAGCGCAAGACCATCACGTCGCCCGCTTTGATCTTGCCATCCAGAATCGCCTTGAGGGCCGACTGCTCGTCGTCAAACACACGGGCGGGGCCGGTGATGACCGGGTTTTTCAGACCGGTGATTTTGGCCACAGCGCCTTCAGGGCTCAGGTTGCCCTTGAGGATGGCCAGGTGGCCTTGCTTGTACATCGCGTTGTCGATGGTGCGAATCACATCCTGGTCAGCGCGGGGCTGGTCGGGGATGTCTTTGAGCACCTCGGCAATCGTTTGGCCGGTGATGGTGATGCAGTCGCCGTGCAGCAAGCCCGCGTTGAGCAAGACCTTCATGACTTGGGGGATGCCACCAGCGCGGTGCAGGTCCACAGCCAGGTATTTGCCGCTGGGCTTCAGATCACAAATCACCGGGGTTTTCTGGCGCACGCGCTCAAAGTCATCAATCGTCCATTCCACACCGGCTGCGTGGGCAATGGCCAAGAAGTGCAGCACCGCGTTGGTCGAACCACCGGTGGCCATGATCACAGCCACCGCGTTCTCGATGGATTTGCGGGTCACGATGTCGCGCGGCTTGATGTCTTTTTTGATGGCCTCGATCAGCACCTTGGCCGACTCTTTGGCCGAGTTCATTTTCTCGTCATGGGGGTTGGCCATGGTGGACGAGAAGGGCAGGGAGATGCCCAGGGCTTCGAAGGCGCTGGACATGGTGTTGGCGGTGTACATGCCGCCGCAAGAACCCGTGCCGGGAATGGCGCGTTGCTCGATTTGCTTGAGGTCTTCGTCGCTCAATTTGCCAGCGGCGTTTTCGCCCACAGCTTCGAACACGCTCACGATGTTGAGGTCTTTGCCCTGGTAGTGGCCGGGCAGAATCGTGCCGCCGTACACATAAATGGCCGGCACATTGGCGCGCAGCATGCCCATCAGGCCGCCAGGCATGTTCTTGTCGCAGCCGCCCACCACCACCACGCCGTCCATCCATTGGCCCTGCACACAGGTCTCGATGCAGTCGCTGATGACCTCGCGGCTCACCAGGCTGTACTTCATGCCTTCGGTGCCCATGGCCATGCCATCAGAAATCGTGGGGGTGCCAAACACCTGCGCGTTCCCGCCGGCTTCTTCAATGCCGGCAATCGCGGCATCCGCCAGCTTTTGCAGACCAGAGTTGCAAGGAGTGATGGTGCTGTGACCGTTGGCCACGCCCACCATGGGCTTGCCAAAGTCAGACTCTTTGTAGCCCATGCCGTAGTACATGGAACGGTTGGGCGCGCGCGATTTGCCTTCGGTGATGTTGGCCGAACGACGGTTGATCTGGATCGGTTTGGTTTCCATAGCGATTTTGTGTAGGTTGACGCCCACAGGCGCAAAAACCCAAAGTGTAAGCGCCCCGGCATGTGCCCAAAACCTTTCAGGGCTTGTGGGTGATGCCTAGAAGACAGTTGAGGCCGCGCAGACTTTCATGGGCTGGGGCTGCGGCACAATCAGCGCCATGCTCACACATCCTCAGATCGACCCGGTGGCCTTGCAGCTCGGGCCTCTGGCCATCCACTGGTACGGCCTGACTTACCTGGCGGCCTTTGGCCTGTTTTTGTTTTTTGGCCTGCGCCGTTTGCAACACCCCAACTACCGCGGTTTGAGCGGTGACCAAGCCTGGCGCAAGCAAGACGTTGAAGACGTGTTGTTTTTGGGCGTGCTGGGCGTGGTGTTGGGCGGGCGTATGGGCTACTGCCTGTTTTACAAGCCCGCGTATTACGCGGCCCACCCCTTGGAGATGTTTGCAGTCTGGCAAGGCGGCATGAGCTTTCACGGCGGCATGCTGGGGGTGTTTGCCGCCATGGCCTGGTTTGCGTATTCGCGCCGCAAGCCCTGGTTGCAAGTGACCGACTTCATCGCGCCCTGTGTACCCACCGGCTTGGCCGCAGGGCGGGTGGGTAACTTCATCAACGGGGAGTTGTGGGGCCGCCTGGCCGATCCCGCGTTGCCTTGGGGCATGGTGTTTCCTGGCAGCGGCACCCACTTACCCCGCCACCCCTCGCAGGTTTACCAGTTTGCCTTGGAGGGGCTGTTGTTGTTTGTGGTGCTGTGGCTGTATGCCCGTCAACCTCGCAAAACAGGGCAGGTCAGTGCGGTGTTCTTGCTGGGCTATGGCCTGATGCGCTTCACTGCAGAGTTTTTCCGGGAGCCCGATGCGCATTTGGGCTTGTTGTCCCTGGGCATGAGCATGGGGCAGTGGCTGTGTGTGCCCATGGTCTTGGGCGGTGTGGCCCTGTATGCATGGGCCAGCCGCAGACCTGATTGAGCGCTGGGTCTTTAAGTGTTTTTACGCAAGTAGCCCTCCGGTTTTACCCTAATAGACCGACCATAATGGGTCGACTTCGAGGTACTTTGCATGGACACCCCCGGATGGATTTCGCGCAGCGTTTCCCGCCTGCGCCCCCCTAGCCAAGACACGGCCCCCACCAAGGCCGGCGCAGCCCTGCGCGAAGTAGATTCACCCAAAGCCCTGCAGCACAGCGCCAAACCGGTCAAAGACCTGGAGGGCGGCATCACATCCAGCCAGATGCTGCGTAGCATGCGCGAGCGCTTAGATGGCACCTTGCGCCACACCGAAGAAGCCCTGTCACCCCGTGTGCTGCGCCGCACCTTGAATGAGCTTCAAGCCATTGTGGACAGCCAGCTCAGCGAGATTGAAGCGGGCAAGCGCGCCAAGGGCGTGGCCGGTTGGTACGCGCGGGCCACCGCCGAAGAGCGGCGCGACTGCTGGCTGCTCATGAGCGAACAGTTTGCCCCTGACCCGGCCAAACTCAAACAAGCCCGCGACCAGTACGAAGCTGCCCTGGGCACCAGCGAAGAAGGTGCGGCCGAGGTCAAGCTGCGCAAAGCTTTTTACTCACCCCGCACCCGCTTGCTGCAACGCTTTGCGGTCTTCCCCGAAGGCATGCGCTTTCTGGTGGACCTGCGTGCCGAGTTGCTGCCCGAGCTCAAGTCAGACAAGCGCTTGCTGGCTTTGGATGCTGAGCTCGAAGCCCTGTTTTCCACCTGGTTTGATGTGGCCTTTTTAGAGCTGCGCCGCATCAGCTGGGACTCGCCGGCCTCGCTGATCGAGAAGCTCATCAAGTACGAAGCGGTGCATGACATCCGCAGCTGGGCTGACCTGAAAAACCGCTTGGACAGCGACCGTCGCTGCTATGGTTTTTTCCATCCCCGCCTGCCCGACGAGCCCTTGATTTTTGTGGAAGTGGCCCTTCTTGATGAGTTGGCTGGCGCGGTGACCCCGCTGCTCGATGAGAGCGGAGCCGTGGCTGACTTGAACAAAGCCACGCATGCGATTTTCTACAGCATCAGCAACACCCAAACCGGTTTGAAGGGCGTGAGTTTTGGCGACTCGCTCATCAAGCGGGTGGTCGATACGCTGCGGGCTGATTTCCCGCGCCTCAAAACCTTTGCCACCTTGTCACCCATCCCAGGCTTGCGCGGCTGGTTGGTCAAAAACGCGGCGCGCATGCTCGAGCAACTCAGTGACAAAGAGCGTCGAGAACTCGGCCGCGTGGTGGGCTTTGAGCCCCCAGGCCCCGAGCACTTGCTCAGCGCCGCAGATAAACCGCAGAACCTCGATGCCAAGTCGCCGGTGCGTCGCATGCTCATGCGTTGTGCTGCACAGTACCTCAGCAAAGAATTGGTAGATGACAAACCCATCGACCCCGTGGCGCGTTTTCACCTGGGCAATGGTGCCCGCGTTGAGCGCATCAATTGGGCGGGGGACCTCTCTAACAAGGGCATCAAGCAGTCGTTTGGTTTGATGGTGAATTACCTCTACGACCTCAAGCGCATCAACAAACACCGGCAGCAACTGGCCAATGGACAAATCCCCGCGTCTGGGGATGTGACCGATCTTCACTTTTAAAAAAAGGAGACTGATATGAACCAACACTACACACGTCGGCAGCTGCTGGGCTTTGGCGCTGCATCCGCCGCAGCTGGTTTGGGTCTGCATGTTTCGCCGGCCATGGCCCAGGCTTCGTCTTGGCCCACCAAGCCGGTCACCATGATCGTGCCTTTCCCCGCAGGTGGAGGCACCGATGCATTTGCCCGTCCTTTGTCGGCGCAGTTTTCCAAGCTCACCGGCAAGCAGCTCATCATCGACAACCGCGGTGGCGCAGGCGGCACCTTGGGTGCGGGCATTGCCGCCAAGGCTGCGCCTGATGGGTACAACCTGTTCATGGGCGCGGTGCACCACACCATCGCCCCGAGCATGTACCCCAAGCTTGATTACAACCTGGAGCGTGACCTGATTCCCCTGGCCTTGGTGGCTGTGGTGCCTCAGGTTTTGGTGGTCAACCCACAGCGGGTGCCGGGTGACTACAAGGCGTTTTTGGCGCAGGTCAAATCCAGCCCGGGTCGACTCAATTACGGTTCGGCCGGTGGTGGCACCTCGCACCATTTGGCGGGCGAATTGTTCAAGCAACAAACCAACACCTTCATCACCCACATTCCTTACCGCGGTGCAGGCCCTGCTTTGCAAGACCTGATCTCTGGCAATGTGGACATGATGTTCGATGGTCTGGGCTCGTCGGCCACCCACATCAAGAGCGGCCGCATCAAGGCGCTGATGGTTTCGGGCAACAAACGCAACCCGGCCTTCCCCGATGTGCCTTGCGCGGCCGAAGTGGGCTTGCCCGACTACACCGTGACCACCTGGTACGGCATCTGGGCGCCCAAGGGCACGCCTGCTGACATCCAGGCCCGCATGATCGAAGAAATCCGCAAGGCCGGTTTGTCGGACGAGGCCAAGCAGGTCTGGGCCAACCAGGGTGCTGAGTTTTCCAACATGAACCAGGCCCAGTTTGGGCAATTCATCAACAACGAAATCAAGCGTTGGGCCGCGGTGGTCAAGGCCTCGGGTGCCAAGCTGGATTGATGCCCGGCATGATGACCCCCACCACCTCTGCCGCCACCTCCAAAGGGCAAGTTCAACTTTGCATTGAAGGGCCCGTGGCGCAGGTGGTGCTTTGCCACCCCGGCAAGCTCAACGCCATGTCGCGCGTGATGTGGCGACAGCTGCGTGAAGTCTTTGAAGGCTTGCAAGACAACCCCTCGCTGCGTTGCGTGGTGGTGCGCGGTGATGGCGGGCACTTCTGTGCAGGTGGGGACATTTCAGAGTACCCGGCGTTCCGATTTGATGAAGCCGCACTGCGCCACTTCCATGAGGTGGAGGTGTGGGGTGGCCTCAAGGCCATGCTGGCCTGTGATGTGCCGGTGGTCGCCCATATTGAGGGCAACTGCATGGGCGCTGGTTTAGAAATCGCCAGCTGCT
The DNA here is from genome assembly GCA_947454955.1 of Comamonadaceae bacterium. GTDB lineage: Bacteria > Pseudomonadota > Gammaproteobacteria > Burkholderiales > Burkholderiaceae_C > Hylemonella. The sequence goes on along the minus strand of CANGLW010000015.1, from coordinate 8,186 downwards.
GCGACATCCGCCTGGCGACGTTGAATGCCAAATTCGGCGCGCCCATTGCCAAGCTGGGTTTCCCCATGGCCCCGCGCGAAGCCGCCCTGGTGCTCAGCCAACTCGGTGCCACGTTGACACGCCAAGTTTTGCTGGAGGCTGCGGTGTTTGACGCGACCACCTTGCATGCGGGTGGTTTTTTGAGTGCGCTTTTGCCAGGCAGCAGCAGTGGCTCGGAGCTTGAGGTGGCGCGTCGTGTGGAGCGCCTGTGCGCCTTAGCACCCCAGGCAGCACGCCTGAACAAGCAAACCTTTCGTGCACTCAACCCTTACATCAGCCTTGATGCATCAAGTTCTGATGCTACTGAATCGGTAGCGAACCTGTTGAGCCAAGCCTACACCTATGCCGCCAGCGATGAGCATCGCGAGGGCATTGATGCCTTTTTGAACAAACGACAACCTGCTTTTTGACCATGAACCACAACCTGTTTGCCGCTCTGCGCGCTGCTTTCCCCAAAGACCTGGATGCGGTTGCCATTGAAACCGACAACGGCCTGAACTACAGCTGGCGCGATCTTGACCGCGCCACCGCCATGATGGCCAACCTGCTGCAACACCTGGAGTTGCCAGCCGGTTCGCGCATTGCGGTGCAAGTGGAAAAATCAGTTGAGGCCGCCATGCTGTACCTGGCCACGCTGCGCGCTGGCTATGTGTTCTTGCCGCTCAACACCGCCTACCAAAGTGCGGAGATGGAATACTTCATCGCCAACGCTGAACCCGCGGTGGTGGTGTGCTCAGGCAAAAACTTCGGCTGGGTCAGCAAGCTGGCCTTCAAGGCCGGCACCGAGTATGTGTTCACCTTGGATGACGACCGCACCGGCACCTTGCTGGACCGCGCCGCCAACTGCTCGGACAAGCACACTGTGGCGCAAAGCCAAGGCAATGACTTGGCCGCGATTTTGTACACCAGCGGCACCACCGGCCGCTCCAAAGGCGCCATGCTCTCGCACGGCAATATGCTGAGCAACGCCCAGGTGCTGCAAACCTATTGGGGCTGGCGCACGCCCAAGCAGGGCGGGGATGTGCTGATCCATGCGCTGCCCATCTTCCACGTGCATGGCTTGTTTGTGGCGCTGCATGGTGCGCTCATCAATGGCAGCAAGATGATTTGGCTCAGCAAGTTCGACCCGAAGAAAGTCATCGAGGTCATGCCGCGTGCCACCGTGTTCATGGGCGTGCCCACGCTGTATGTGCGTTTGTTGGCCGAGCCGGGCCTGACCAACAACGTGGTGCGCAACATGCGTTTGTTTGTCGCGGGATCAGCACCCTTGCTGACCGAAACTTTCAACGAATGGCAAGAGCGCACCGGCCACACGATTCTGGAGCGTTACGGCATGAGCGAGACGGTCATGCTCACCTCCAACCCCTACGACCCCAAGCAGGGCGAGCGCCGTGGCGGCACGGTGGGCTTCCCCTTGCCTGGCGTGAAGTTGCGAGTGCAGGGCGATGATGGCCAAGCCTTGCCGGTCGGTGAGATTGGCGGCATTCAGGTCAAAGGCCCGAATGTGTTTGCCGGTTACTGGCGCATGCCCGAGAAAACCAAAGAAGAGTTCACCGCAGACGGTTACTTCAAAACCGGTGATGTGGGCAAGGTTGACGAGCGCGGTTATGTGGTGATTGTGGGCCGCTCCAAAGACCTGATCATCAGCGGCGGCTACAACGTGTACCCCGCTGAAATTGAGGGCTACATCAACGAGCTGCCTGAGGTGGCCGAGAGCGCCTTGGTGGGCGTGCCGCACCCCGACTTTGGCGAGGTGGGTGTGGCCGTGGTGGTGTGCAAGCCCGGTAAAACCATCAGCCCCGAGGCGGTGGTGGCCAGCTTGAAGTCACGCTTGGCCAACTTCAAGATTCCCAAGAAGTGCTTTGTGGTGGCCGACTTGCCGCGCAACACCATGGGCAAGGTGCAGAAGAACCTGCTGCGCGACCAACACAAAGCTTTGTTCGCCTGAGGCTAACCCTTCAACACCTCAGCGCAACACCAGCACGGGGGTGTGCGAGTGAGTCAGCACATGCTGGGTTTCGCTGCCCAGCAACAAGCGCTTCACGCCCTTGCGGCCGTGTGAGGCCATCACCACCAAATCGCATTTGTGTTTTTTGGCAGCGCTGATGATGGCTTCGCTCACCACGTCTGATTTCACGGTCACCCCCTTGGCTTGCACACCTTGCTTGTTGGCCAGCTTGACTGCGGCCTCCACAATGCCTTGCGCGTGGGCTGCCCATTGGTTTTCAATGTCGCCAATTTCAGCGGCAGGCAAGGACATGCCACCCTCGAAATAACTCACCGGGTAACGCGGGATGACCTTAAGTACCACCAGCTCTGCGTTGCTGATGTGGGCTAGGCCGATGGCGTGCACCACGGCTTTTTTCGACAGCGTGCTGCCGTCGGTGGGAACGAGAATTTTTTGGTACATATCAATCTCCTGTGGCTTGGATGGCTTCAGCTTAGGGCCAAAGATGGGGCGCTGATTTGATGCACATCAATTCCTTCAAGGATGGTGATGCACGATGGCGTTCAGGGCTTCGGGCTCGACGATCACCACATGACGTTGCTTGACTTCAATGATCCCTTCCTCGACAAACTTGGAAAACATGCGGCTCACCGTTTCAAGTTTGAGGCCCAAGAAGCTGCCAATTTCCTCGCGCGTCATGCGCAGCACCAACTCGTGGCTGGAGTAACCTCGGCTGTGCAGGCGCTGCACCATGTCAATCAAAAATGCAGCCAGCCTGGCATCGGCCCGCATGCTGCCCAAGAGCAGCATGACGCTGTGCTCGCGCACAATTTCTCGGCTCATCATGCGGTGGATCTGGCGCTGAAAGACCGGTAGGTCGTGGGCGAGTTCTTCAAGTTTGCCAAAGGGCACCACGCACACATCCGAGTCTTCCAAGGCGATGGCGTGGCAGGTGTGCCGGTTGGTGTTGATGCCGTCCAGTCCTAAGACCTCGGCAGCCATTTGGAAGCCGGTCACCTGTTCATGCCCGTCTTCGGCGTTCACCACGGTTTTGAAAAATCCGGTGCGTATGGCGTAAAGCGCCGAGAACTCTTCGCCGCTGCGGTACAGCGCAGCACCACGCTTGACCCGCTTGCGCACCGAGATGAGTTCGTTGAGTTTTTCCACTTCTTCAAAACTCATGCCCACCGGCATGCACAGTTCATGCATGTTGCAGGTGTTGCAGGCAATTCTGGGCGCCAGGTAGCCGGCGCGCGACGACTGAAAGCTCACCACCTGGCTTGGCAGGCCCGTTGCGGGTGGGCTGGCATGGGGTTGTGAATTGAAGCTCATGGCAGTTCCTTGTGTTGGACATCAAGCCTCCAGAGGAGACCTGCATCTGTTCTGAGATTGGACAGACAGGTTTACGGTAGACATGCAGCAAGGCGACGCCATTGACAATTCACAAGGACAACCACGTTGGCGCGCCAGCGAGTCACTTTTTGATAGCGATCTCACAAATAAAAAAGAGGCCGCAGAGCCTCTTTCTTGTGAATCATCAATGTTTCTTTGTTCAGAGCGCCAAAGCGTCTCCAACTAAAATAGCGGCTGCACCGCTGAACTTTGACTTTTGTCTGCTTCAAGTCACCCTCAGCCCCGCCTCAACCCGTCCGAGCTTTTTCGCCCCTTGACCCATCCAAGCGCTCCTGTTGACCCCATGCCAGTGGCTGCATTGTCTGCAAAGACTGTGAGCGGCTTCACGCCTTGGCGTTTGTCGGTGGCCCCTATGATGGATTGGACCGACAGGCACTGCCGCTACCTGCACCGCTTGCTCTCCAAGCACGCCTTGCTCTACACCGAGATGGTCAACGCAGGCGCCATCAACTATGGCGATGTGCCCAGGCATCTGCGTTTCAACCCCGAAGAGCACCCGGTGGCCTTGCAACTCGGTGGCAGCGAGCCAGCCGATTTGGCCAGCGCCGCTAAAGTGGGCGCGCAGTGGGGCTATGACGAGATCAACCTGAACTGCGGTTGCCCCAGCGAGCGGGTGCAGCGCGGCGCGTTTGGCGCTTGCCTGATGAACGAGCCGCAGTTGGTGGCCGACTGTGTGAAAGCCATGGTGGACGTGGTGGATGTGCCGGTGACCGTCAAGCACCGCATTGGCATTGACAAGGTGGAGAGCTACGGCTTTGTGCGCGACTTTGTGGGCGCGGTGAGCGAGGCAGGTTGCCAAGTGTTCATCGTGCATGCGCGCAATGCCTGGCTCAAGGGCCTGAGCCCCAAGCAAAACCGCGAGGTGCCGCCGCTGCGCTACGAGGTGGTGGCGCAACTCAAGCAAGATTTTCCGCAGCTCACCATCGCCATCAACGGCGGCATTGCCACAGACGCGGTGGTGCATGAACAGTTGCAGCGGCTTGACGGCGTGATGGTTGGTCGTGAGGCGTATCACAACCCCTGGTGGCTGGCCTCGTGGGACCATTCGTTTTTTGGTGTGGCCGACCCTGCACTTGAGCGCGCAGAGATTGAGTTGGCGATGTGCGACTACATGGTGCGCGAGCAAGCACTTGGCACGCCTTGGTCCAACATGGCGCGGCACATGCTGGGCTTGTACAACGGCTTGCCCGGTTCGCGCCGCTGGCGTCAGGTGTGGAGCGACCACCGCCTGCGCGACACCACACCGCACGAGGTGATGCGCTTGGCCCAAGCGGCCATGCAAGCCGGCGCCAAGCACAACACCGAGAGCCCAACGCATGCCTGATGCCAAGCGTCAGCGCCTGGCCGCCTGGGTGATTTTGGTGGTTCCCGCGTTTTGGGCCATCAACTACGTGGTGGCACGCAAAGCCCCGGGTGTGATCGGCCCTTACGTCTTGGCTTTGGGCCGTTGGGCCATGGCCGGTGCGGTGCTCAGTATCATGGCCCGGCAAGAGTTGTGGGCGCAGCGCGACCAAATTTTGCGCGATTGGCGCCAACACCTGGTGTTGGGTTTTTTGGGCATGTTCATCTGTGGAGCCTGGGTGTACGAGGGTGCGCGCTCGACCGGGGCCATGAACATCGCACTCATCTACGCAGCCGCGCCGGTGCTGATTTCATTGGGGTCGGTGCTCTTTTTACATGAGCACTTGCGTCTGCGGCAAATGCTGGGCATCGCGCTGGCCTTGGTAGGTGTGGTGCACGTGGTGGTGCGTGGCGAGTGGTTGGCCCTGGCGCAATTTCAATTTGTGGTGGGTGACTTGTGGATCGTGGCCGGCACGGTGGCTTGGGCGGTGTACGCCATGCTGCAAAAGTACTGGCCCAGCACGCTCTCGGCCACCGCGCGTTTGGCCCTGACCTGTTGGGGTGGGGTGGTCACGCTCGTCGTGCCCACGGTGTGGGAGCTGCTGTTTGAGCAAGCCATGCAACCGGGTTGGCAGCCTTGGGTCTTGATGGTGGCCGCAGCCCTGGGGCCAGGCGTGGTGGCGTATTGGATTTACAGCTGGGCGCAACGCTCACTGGGCGCCAGCCGCGTGTCGGTGGTGTTTTACCTGGGGCCGCTGTGGGGGGCGCTGGTGGCTTGGGGCATTTTGAGCGAGCCACCGGGTTGGCACCATGTGATGGGCGCGGCCCTGATTTTGCCGGGTGTGTTTTTGGCCACGCAAACCTCGAGCAAGCCAACTGAACAGAAAAGCTGATCTGAACAGCTTGCTAAAGCTTGCTCTTGAATCCAGAGCAAGCTAGCCAATCAGGCCGCGGCTTCCAGCCCGTTTTTGAAGTGGTTTTGCATGCTCTGCGCAGCCTGAGTGGCATCGCGCGCGAGCAGGGCGGTCAAAATCGCGCGGTGCTCGGTCAGCGACTCTTCCATGCGTCCCACCTTGAGCAAGGAGTTGTGGCGCGCGAGCTTCATGACCTTGCGCAGGTCCATCACCATCTGGTCGCGCCAGCGGTTGTTGGCAATGTTCAGCAGCAGGGTGTGGAACTGTTCGTTGATTTGGAAGAAGGTTTCGCGGTCGCCGCAAGCCGCTTCCAATTTTACGTGCAGGGTCTGCAACTCGCTCAACTCTGCATCCGTGGCACGCTTGGCCACTTCACTGGCGGCATCGCTCTCTAAGAGCGCCAGCAGGTGGTAGACATCGGCCAAGTCGGTGTCCGACACCTCGGTCACATAAGCGCCGCGGCGCACCTTCATGGTCACCAGGCCCTCGGCGGCCAGCACTTTGAGCGCCTCGCGCAAGGGCGTGCGGCTGATGCCGTAGGCCTCGGCCAGGCGCATCTCGTCAATCCAGGCGCCGGGCTCGAGCTCGCGGCGGAAGATCCGCTGGCGCAGCAGTTCGGCCACTTCTTCGTAAAGCGCGCGGGGGGCGAGGGACAGGGCAGACATGGGCGAATTGTAAGCTGGATGGAATATTTTGAATGAATAATTATGAATGATGTAAACTCTATGTGCACTTGCAGCATGATCTGTCTCAAGAAATCCGCCCGCAGCGGGTCACAATCTGTGCAAGACGAGCCAACCCCGGTCAGCAGGTCTGCCGCCTGACCGGTTTCAAGGAAGACCCATGAGCGCCAAGCCATCAGAATTTCAGCCCTCCACCCTCGAAGCCTGGCACAAGGCCGCGGCCAAATCAGCCCCGGGTGGCGATGTCAACGCCTTGAACTGGGTCACGCCCGACGGCATCAGCGTCAAGCCGCTTTACACCGCGGCCGATACGGCCAACCTGCCTCACGCTGACACGTTGCCGGGCTTTGAGCCTTATCTGCGCGGCCCGCAAGCCACCATGTACGCGGTGCGACCTTGGACGATTCGCCAGTACGCCGGCTTTTCTACCGCTGAAGAATCCAACGCGTTTTACCGCAAGGCCCTGGCGGCCGGCGGGCAGGGCGTGAGCGTGGCCTTCGACTTGGCCACCCACCGCGGCTATGACTCGGACCACCCGCGTGTGACAGGCGATGTGGGCAAAGCCGGTGTGGCCATCGACTCGGTGGAAGACATGAAGATTTTGTTCAACGAGATCCCGTTGGACAAGGTGTCGGTCTCCATGACCATGAACGGCGCGGTGTTGCCAGTCTTGGCGGGTTATGTGGTGGCAGCAGAAGAGCAGGGCGTGTCGCAAGACAAGCTCTCGGGCACCATCCAGAACGACATCCTCAAAGAGTTCATGGTGCGCAACACCTACATCTACCCGCCCGAGCCGAGCATGCGCATCATCGGCGACATCATCGAGTACACGAGCAAGAACATGCCCAAGTTCAACTCGATCTCGATCTCGGGCTACCACATGCAAGAAGCCGGGGCCAACCAGGCCCTGGAGATGGCCTTCACCCTGGCCGATGGTAAAGAGTATGTGAAGACCGCGATTGCCAAGGGCATGGACGTGGACGATTTCGCCGGCCGCCTGAGCTTTTTCTGGGCGGTGGGCATGAACTTTTACTTGGAAATTGCCAAGATGCGCGCAGCCCGCTTGCTGTGGTGCCGCATCATGAAGGGCTTCAACGCCAAGAACCCCAAGAGCCTGATGCTGCGCACCCACAGCCAGACCTCGGGCTGGTCGCTCACCGAGCAAGACCCCTACAACAACGTGGTGCGCACCACCATCGAGGCCATGGCCGCGGTGTTTGGCGGCACCCAAAGCTTGCACACCAACAGCTTTGACGAAGCCATCGCACTGCCTACCGAATTCAGCTCGCGCATTGCGCGCAACACCCAGCTCATCATCCAAGAAGAAACCCACATCACCAACGTGATTGACCCTTGGGCGGGCAGCTACATGATGGAAAAACTCACCCAGGACATGGCCGATGCGGCCTGGGCCATCATTGAAGAAGTCGAAGCCATGGGCGGCATGACCCGCGCGGTGGATTCGGGCTGGGCCAAGCTCAAGATTGAAGCCGCTGCAGCTGAAAAACAAGCCCGTATCGACTCGGGCAAAGACGTGATTGTGGGTGTCAACAAATACAAGCTGGCCAAAGAAGACCCCATCGACATCTTGGCCATCGACAACGTGAAGGTGCGCGACGGCCAGATCGAGCGTTTGAATCACATCAAGGCCACGCGCGACAACGCCAAGGTACAAGCCGCGCTGGACGCACTCACCACTGCCGCTGAAAATAACTCGGGCAATTTGCTGGACCTGTCCATCCAGGCGGTGCGCTTGCGCGCCACGGTGGGCGAGGTGAGCGATGCGCTGGAAAAAGTGTTTGGCCGCCATCGTGCGGATACGCAAAAGGTGACCGGTGTGTACGCTGC